>CAVFNN010000028.1:0-28799 GCA_963623925.1 bacterium
TCCTTTCCTCTTTGAATGCAATGCTAAAATCAAAAACAAGAATTGTTACTATTTTCGATTTCGAGAGAATCTTACCTTAAAAAAGAGTGAATGTCAAGGGCTTTTGATTTATTCAGCCATCGATTAGCTGAACTTTTTTTTGTTCTCTGCGAATTCATCCTTCACAGCCTGCAGAAGCGCCGAACTCCGGATAAGATCATAGGAAGCCCCGGCGATTGCTTTGGCACCATAAAGGATTGCATTATGGCCGGCTTCTGTCTTTCCTGCATCAACAAATGCCTGGGAGTGGGACGGTGTACCCTCCGGCACAAAGGCCACGCGGATGCAGCATCCGGGAATTTCGTACATGACATTGCCGAAATCTGTAGAGCCGGTCTTTTCTCTGGGAGGCGCCAGCTGCGGTGCTCCGGCAAGTTCTGCATTCTCCATCAACAGGCTGTTGAGCTTCAGGACCGGTATTTTATTATAGAAGAATGTTCCTTCTTCTGCCTGATAATCCACACCGGCAATCAGGGCTGCGCCTTTGAAAATGTCCAGAAGGCGTTCGCACACGGATTCCAGCGTGACACGGGAGAAAGAACGGGCAGAAAATTCACCGACGGCCCGGGCAGGCACCACATTACTGGGACCCGGCAGTTCCTTCATTGTGTAATGCAGACGTACATCATCCGGCACATGCTCCCGCAGAAATTCTACACCGTTAAAAGCTGCCAGCATGGCATCAAAGGCGCTTCTTCCCTTCTCCGGCGCCAGTGCCGCATGGGCTCCCTTTCCGTGGAAATACACCACATAGCTCTTCTGCGCCAGGCACTTCACATCCGTGCAGGTATTGGGACCGCCATGCATCATCAATGCCACATCCAGCTCATGAAAACAGCCATTTTTGATCATGTCGGCCTTTGCACCCAGGGTTTCCTCAGCCGGTGTTCCATAGACCACCAGCTGAAAGCTTTCTGGAATATCCAGCTGACTGAGGGCAACTGCAGCACCGAGACAGCCGGGGCCCTGCAGGTTATGACCGCAGCCATGTCCCAGTCCCCGCAGGGCATCATATTCTGTGAGAATACCGATGACAGGACCGCCTTCACCATGCTGAAATGTTGCGCGGAAGGCGGTTTTGTATCCGCCCACACCCATTTCCACAGAAAAACCATGGGTCTTCAGGTAGCCGGTGAGCAGTCCTGCCGCAAAAACTTCATTTCCCTCATATTCCGGATTGTCGTGAATCTGATCGTTCATAGACCAGAGTTCTTCTTTCTGTGTATCCACAGCATGGAAGAGTGCTTCTTTATCGTTCATTTCGTCATTTTCTCCTTTTACATCGGGCCGTAGTTTATCAGCTGCGCAATGATGAGCAGCACAATGCCGGTCACAAACCAGATCGCAAACATCTTCCACATAAAACGCATCCAACGGTCATAAGGAATGTTGCAGGCGCTGATAATGCCCATCAATGCGGTAGAGGTTGGCAGAATATAGTTGCAGAAGCCGTCACCGAAGTTGAACGCGAGAATGGCCGTCTGCCGGGTGATTCCGATAAGATCAGCCAACGGTGTCATGATCGGCATCACAGCGGCCGCCTGACCGGAACCGGATGTGATGAAGACATTAATGACGGTATTGGCCAGCAGCATGGCCGGTGCCTGCAGCAGTGTCGGTACAGCACCGAGGCCGCCTGCCAATGAATGGACAACCGTGTCGATGATTTTTCCGTCCGACATGATCAGACTGATGGATTGCGCGAGACCGATGATGATCATGGCGCCCATCATTTTCTGACATCCGACCGAAAAGGTTCTAGCAATTTTATTCAGTGAGAAGCCCGCACAGATTCCGGTGATGATGCCGAGCCAGATAAACATAGCTGCCATTTCCGGCATATCCCAATCCAGTTTAACGGAACCATAGATCACGATGACCAGTGAAACAAACAGTGCCAGTATGCACAATGCCTTCCGCGGAGAAAGGTCTCCGAAGGAATCCAGATCGGTGCTGTTCAGTTCATTTTTCTGGTCCAGATCATACATCGGGCTCAGCGCCGGATTTTTCTGGATTTTTTTCGCATAGCGGATCAGGAAAATGTTGGTGACGACATAATATACGGCAAAACATATCCAGCGATATTCAATGCCGGAATAGATCGGCAGCTCTGCAATTTTTTGCGCTACCAAAGTGGTGCTGGGATTCAATGTTCCCGTTGAAAAGCCAATGGCACCGCCCAACAGGATGATGGCTGCGCCGGTAATGGAATCCAGTCCGATGGCAAAGCTCAGCATCACCATGACCGGTGCGAAGGCAATAAAGGTATTCACCGCCTGTGTGATGCAGATAAAGGCGAAAATCAGCGTCAGAATCGGTATAAAGATGTACAGATTTCCTGCTGTTTTCTTCGCGATTTTGGCAATCAGTGACTGCAGGGCACCGGCTTCCGTCAGCATGTGAAAGGCGCCGCCGGAAAACAGAATGACCAGCATGATATCAATACGCTTCGTGAAACCCTTCACGATGTATGTGGGAATCAACAGAGGATTTACCGGTGCTCTTCCGACATACTGAAACTGGTTGGGATCCACAACCTTGATGCCGTCCGCGTTTTCCAGGCGTACATATTCTCCTGCCGGGATGATCCACGTCAGCAGTACGGCAAACAAAATGATCGCAAACACGATCACAAAACTATGGGGAAACTCCTTTTTCTTTTCGCTCATTTTACTCTCCTTCCCGATACGAAACAGGCCCAAATGCATTATAATTATGCATTTACGAGTATAATAGAGCATATTTATTCAACGTCCCATTATTAAAAACTTAATCGGAGATTAAGAAAATCTTACTCCGCCGCACCGGATACATCCTGCTGCAGGCATTTTCCGATAATCTGCAGCAGACGTTCCTCCGCCTCCGTCGGCTGCCGTCCCTTTCGCCACATCAGATAAATTCTGGAACTCCAGCCCTTTTTTCCGATATGATAGTAGGATACACCCGGATAATTTGCCCGCATCTCTCGTACATAGCCGATTCGATTGAAGCCTACGCCCATTTCCTGTTCAATCATGCTGAGTATGATATCAAAATGGCTGATTTCGATGGTTCTGGAAGGCCGAATGCCGGATGCGGCAATGATTTTACGCGCGGTTTGTCCCATGCTTTGACCCTCTGTCGGGATAATGAAGGTTTCTCCGTCAAGCTGACTGAGCTCAAGATGCGGATAGTCATCACCGGGTACTTGAAACGCCTGCATTTCCGCGGGATGTCCCTTGGGAAGGACCAGCAGAACCTGTTCCTCCGCCAGTACCCGGCAGGCAGCGTCTGCAATGGGTTCCTCAAAGCTGGACAGAATATAATCCACCATGCCGGTATGATACAGCTGCTCCAGCTCTGCGCAAATTCCGTCACGAAAGATCACTTCCTGCTTCGGATATTCATGATGAAAGCGCTTTAAGACCTGAGGAACCAGCGCAATTGCACGCCGCTGCTGCACACCGATCCGGATGATCTCATGGCCGTCTGTTTTGCTGCGTTCCACCAGACTGTCGAATTCAGCCTTCATTTCCAGCATTTTCTCTGCGCGACGGACATACTCCTCTCCGAGCGGCGTCAACGTGAAGGATTTACCGCTCCGGTCAAAAAGCGGAATACCCAGTGCACGTTCCATGTTGCTGATATAGCTGCTGAGCGCCGGCGGGGATATGTAGAGTGCCTCTGCTGCCCTGGAAATCGTTTGGTGCCGTGCCAGCGTACAGACATAGAGTTGTTCTTTCAGATTCATAGCTTGGCCCATCCTTTCATATTATGCATTATACTTAAAATCGTGGCATCGGGCGAACAAAAATGCAGATTGAAGATTCATTGACGCCCACTGTACTTTGTTATAAACTAGACAATGTCTCTTAAGAAACAGTCACGAATGTGACACATACATAAAAGGTGGTCATTATGACAGAAAAAAAACCAGTGGTGCTTTTGATTCTTGACGGCTATGGCCTGAATACTCATCAGGAGGGCAATGCTGTCGCTATGGCGAATACGCCGGTGATGGATAAGCTCGAGGCCGAGTATCCCTTTGTGAAGGGCTATGCTTCCGGTCTCGCGGTAGGTCTGCCGGACGGACAGATGGGCAACTCCGAGGTTGGCCATATGAACATGGGCGCCGGACGCATCGTTTACCAGAACCTGACCCGCATTTCCAAGTCCATTGCGGACGGGGATTTCTATTCTAATGAAGAGCTGCTGAAGGCAGTGAAGAACTGCAAGGAGAAGGATTCCGCCCTGCATCTCATGGGTCTTGTGTCCAGCGGCGGTGTGCATTCCCATATCGAGCACATCTACGGACTTCTGGAGCTGGCAAAGCGGAACGGCCTTGAGAAGGTTTATCTTCATGCCTTCCTGGATGGTCGTGATACACCGCCCGATTCCGGCAAGGCCTTCCTGGAGGAGGTTGAGCAGAAGATGGCAGAGTTGGGCGTCGGCAGCATTGCCACCATTTCCGGTCGTTATTATGCCATGGACCGGGACAAGAACTATGACCGCGTGGTGAAGGCCTATGATGCCATGACCAAAGGAAGCGGCGTTCAGGCTGCTTCTGTAAAGGAAGCCATCGCGGCATCCTATGCCCAGGAAGTCTATGATGAGTTCGTGGTGCCCTGCGTGATCACGAAGGACGGCAAGCCCACAGCCACCATTCAGGACGGCGATTCCTGCGTCTTCTTCAACTTCCGTCCGGACCGTGCTCGGGAAATGACCCATTGCTTCTGCGATGACGAATTCAGCTTCTTCGAGAGAGGTGCAAGACTGGATACCACCTTCGTGGTATTCACCGATTATGACACCACCATCCCCAACAAGCTGGTGGCCTTCAAGGACCAGAAGCTCACCAACACCCTGGGTGAGTATGCCGCTTCTCTTGGCCTGCATCAGGTACGTATCGCCGAGACCGAGAAGTATGCGCATGTTACCTTCTTCTTCAACGGTGGCGTAGAGGAGCCCAATGAGAATGAGGACAGAATTCTGGTGCCGTCACCGAAGGATGTGCCGACCTATGATCTGAAGCCCCAGATGAGCTGCCCCGAGGTTTGCGAGAAGCTTTGTGCGGCCATCCGTTCCGGTAAGTATGAGCTGGTGATCACCAACTTCGCGAACCCGGACATGGTGGGTCATACCGGCGTGATTCCGGCTGCCATCAAGGCCATTGAGGTGGTGGATGAGGCCGTAGGCAAGGTTGTGGAAGCTGTGAAGGAAGTTGGCGGACAGCTCTTCATTCTGGCAGACCACGGCAATGCGGACCAGATGATCGATCCGGAGACCGGTGAGCCCTTTACCGCGCATACCACCAATCCGGTGCCCTTCATTTTGGTGAATGCGGATCCGAAGTACAAGCTTCGTGAGGGCGGCTGCCTTGCTGACGTGGCACCGACCCTGCTGCAGCTGCTGGAGGTACCGCAGCCTGCAGAAATGACCGGCAAGTCTCTGCTGGTGGAGGAATGAGAATGAGAATAGGCGTTTCAACTGATTCCGGCTCCGGCATCTCCCAGGAGGAGAGCCGGGCGCTGGGCATTCGCGTGGTGCCCATGCCCTTCCGGATTGACGGCGAAGAGTACTTCGAGGGCATCAATCTGAGCCGAGAGGAGTTCTTCGAAAAGCTGAAGACGGATTGTGACATAGCCACATCCCAGCCCTCTCCGGAGGATGTGATGAAGACCTGGGACGCGCTGCTGGAGGAAAATGATGCGGTGGTGCATGTGCCCCTGACATCCGGACTTTCCGGCAGTACCCAGACCGCCATCATGCTGTCCCAGGATGACAAGTACGAGGGCAAGGTTTTCGTGTCGGACAGCCGCGGCGTTTCCGTGGTACAGCGGCAGCAGTGCATTTTTGCCAAGGAGCTGGCGGAGAAGGGCTTCGGTGCAGAAGAAATTCGGGACATTCTGAATCGGGATGCGGCCTGCAACAGCATTTACATCGGAGTGGATACCCTGAAGTACCTGAAAAAGGGTGGCAGAATCACACCGGTGGCAGCGGCCATCGGAACGCTCCTGCACATCAAGCCGGTGCTCTCCATTGTGAAGGGTGGCAAGCTGGATTCCTACACCAAGGTGCGCACCACCAAGCAGGTGAAGGAAGCCATCGTGACCGGTCTGAAGGCGGATTTGGCAGGAAAGCTGCAGGATCCGGAGGGAAAGAACTGCTATGTGGCCATTGCCTATACGGACAATCCTGATCAGGCGCAGAAATTTGCCGAGGAGCTGGCGGCAGAATTCCCCAATCGTCTGAATCCGGAGATTGTGGTGGATCCCCTGTCTCTTCTGATTTCCTGTCATGTCGGACAGAATGGTCTGGGCGCTGCGGTCATCGAACGGCCGAAGGAGCTGCAGGACTGAAACCGCGAATTTAGCATCACATCGCTAATGATGCTAGGCAATTACAAGTAAAACTCCATGCCTACGTATCGGAGCTATGGGAAGACGGTATCCGCCATGGGATACTGTATCTCATAGCTCTTTTTGTTTGCCCGAATCCGGATTTCTCCCTGCACTGCGGTTTCCAGTTTCTTCATCTGCTGCGCCGCCAGTCTGTCGAGCGTTTCCTGGTGGGGATGCCCGTAGCGATTTCCGGCGCCGTAGGAAAGGAGGGCGTAGTCCGGCTGTAGGGCCGAAAGCATTTCCGCGGAGGTACTGGTGTGGCTGCCGTGGTGCCCGGCCTTCAGGATGTCCAGTTTCGGATAGGTGCCGGTATAACGGACGAGATTTTCCAGCAGCAGCGGCTCCTGCTCCAGCGGCAGATCCCCGGTGAAGAGCATGTGGAAGTCGCCGAAGCGCAGCAACAGCGCATCGGAATGGGTATTGGCGTCCTCGATATAGCCGTTGCCCTCCGGATAAAGGCAGAGCAGGGAAAGGTCCTGTAGTGTTAACATGTCCCCGGCCTGGAGATAGGACACGGGTATTTGCCGGGCTTCGGCGGCTTCCCGGAGCGCGTCATAACGAGAATCCGTTTCCCCGGCGGCAGGCAGGAGCAGGCGGTGGACGTCGATAGCGACGGTTTCGGTCAGGAGGTAGAGGAGACCGCTGATATGATCCTGGTCGCAGTGGGACAGGATGGCGAGGTCAATGTCGGCGATGCCCTGGGATTTGAGATAGGGCAGACAGACATTTTTTCCGAGACTGCTGGAGGAGGTGGAGCCCATGTCGATGGTGATGACGGAATTACCCCGGCGCAGCACAAAGCCATCGCCCTGTCCCACGTCCAATGCGGTGATCGTGAGATCCCGGGAGGGACGGGGCAACAGGACAAAGAGGCCGAGCAACAGGGGAAGCAAAATGAGCGGGAGAGAGCGTTGCCTGCATGTTACAGCTTTGTTCGACCCAGGCTGCGGATGCGTCAGGATTTGCTTCTGCTTCGCGGCAGATATTTGTCGATGTTTGAGGAGGGCGCAGAAGAGAAAAAAGAGGGCATAATAGCCGAAAATGCCAAAGAGATGGGGCCGTCCCGGCAGGAAGCGGGCCCCGGGAAGTGTGGCGGTAAAGCCGCAGAGCAGCGCATAGAGCCGGAGAATGCCGTGGGCGCTGCCGATGCAGATCAGGGCGATGGGGATGGAAAAGAAGCTGCTGAGGATGGCCAGCAGGGCGGCATAGACCAGGAAGCTGAGAAGCGGCAACACCAGAAGGTTCAGAAGTATGCTGTATACAGGAAGCTGAAAATAGTGATAGAGGAGGATGGGCAGGGTGAAGAGCTGCAGAAAAAGGGACTGGCTGAGACCGGATAGGAGCGGATGGGCGGGCATAGGCAGTTCGGCCGCCAGCGCCAGAGAGAATACAGCGCCGAAGCTCAGCTGAAAGCCGGCACTGAAGAGGAGGTAGGGTTGGGAGAGCAGCAGAAGAAGACAGGCGGCGGACAGGGCCGAGAGCATGTCATAGGTGCGGCCCAGGGAGCGGGCCAGAAACTGCAGGAGCAGCATGATCACGGCCCGCAGTGCAGAGCCGGAGCAGCCGGTGAGGATACCGTAGCTCAGAATCAGCAGGGTGCTGATGAAGGTGGCCGGATTGTGCGCCAGCTGCAGCCGCCGGAGTAGCTGGTAAAAGCCCATGCCGAGAATGGAGAGATGCAGGCCGGACACGGCCAGGATATGGGCGATGCCGTTTTCTTGATAGAGGGAGAGAAGATCGTCATCCAGATTGGACTTGTCGCCCAGCAGCAGGGCCTGGAGCACCCCGGCATCCTCCTCCGGCGCGAGACGATAAAAAATCTCCTGCACCCGACGTCGGATTTTCTGCAGCAGGACCTGATAGGGGATGGCCTCGCCGCCAATGACTTCCAGTCGATCTCCGTACATGGAACCGCTGAGCCCTAGCCCCGCGGCATAGAGGGGATAATCAAAGCTGCCTTCGTTCCGGGGCGGGGACAGGGCGGCCATTTTTCCGTAGATCGCCACTTTCTGGCCGGGGTAGACCGTGCAGGGCGGGGAGAGATAGACGAGGATATCTCCCACCGGTTGGTCATAACGATTGCGGAGATTTTCCGGCGCGTCATCCGGAAGATCTGCCGAAGTGCCATAGGCACTGGAAAGCATGGCACTCTTCAGGCGAATGCGGCTCTGCTCCTCGGTGTCATGATATTCCGAAATCGTGCCGCGCAACGCCACGTTCAACTCGCCGAAGGCGGCGATCCGCTTCCGGTTGCCGAGCAGCACAGTTCGGGTGTGGCAAAAATGCAGGGCGAAGCCGGACGACAGGGCCAGCAGGAGGAGCAGTGCAGGATAATGCAGGCGCTTCTGCCATAGGCTCAGCGCAAAGAAGACCAGCAGCAGTGCGGCGGCAGTGAGGCGAAGCCGGAAATCCAGTTTCGCGGTGATAAGCTCCGCCAACAGGCAGAGCAGGGCTAGCGAGAAGAGAGGACGGCGGTAGTTCATGGTGCCTCCTTTTTGCGAAATGAGGAATTGTTTGATGCCGGGATGGAAGAAATGGACGCAGCGGACCCATTGCGGAGAGTCAGATTGTGATGCTTGAAAGAAAGGGAATCCGTCGCTAGAGCAGCGGTGAATGGAAAGCACGGCGATGAAACGATCCCGTGCCGAAGACATTGGAATAAAACTTAAAAGAAGCATAGCACAATTGCGAGTGATGTGCAATACTTAAAACAAAAATATGTTCTTTTGATATATAATAAAAGTACGAATGCTACGCGCTGACGCATTCCGGGCACAAAAAAAGTCCGCATGATTTTCATGCGGACCAACATCTCTGTCAGGCGAAAACAGAAATGGAATGTATTAGTTCATGGAAGCGACAGCCTTGGAGATGTGAGCAACCTTACGGGAAGCGTTGTTGGCCTTGTAGATGCCCTTGCTGTGTGCCATGCAGATCTTCTTCTGTGCGATCTTCAGAGCAGCCTGAGCAGCTTCCTTGTCACCAGCCTCAACAGCTGCGTAAACCTTCTTGATGTAGGTCTTAACCTCGGAACGGATAGCCTTGTTGCGGGCATTTCTGTCCTGTGCTACCAAAATTCTCTTCTTTGCGGACTTGATGTTTGCCATAGTGATCACCTTTCTTCAAATATGAAATGTATTTTTCTCAGGTGTTTTCAAAAACCTGGACACGGACAGTTTGAAAACATGCTTCCCTATAATATATAAAGGACTGGCCCCTTGTCAAGGAAAAAAGCCCGAAAAAACGCACAAAAATCAGGGTAAAAGCCTGGAAATTCGTCGGAGCTGTCGGGCTGATGGTGGAAAAATGCAGAAAGCCATGTTATGATTAGGCATTGATAAAAATGACAGAATTTGGGAGTGCAAATGGAAAAAACAGAAATCGATCAGAGCAGAATCAGAAATTTTTGCATCATTGCGCATATTGACCACGGCAAGTCTACGCTGGCGGACCGGATCATTGAGCTGACCGGTACCCTGACGGAGCGGGAAATGCAGTCTCAGGTGCTGGACAATATGGATATTGAACGGGAGCGGGGCATCACCATCAAGTCCCAGACCACCCGCATTGTCTACAAGGCGAAGGATGGCGAGGAGTATATTTTTAACCTCATCGATACCCCGGGCCATGTGGACTTTAACTATGAGGTGTCCCGGGCCCTGGCGGCCTGCGATGGTGCTATCCTGGTGGTGGACTGCACCCAGGGCATTCAGGCCCAGACCTTGGCCAACACCTATCTGGCGCTGGACCATGATCTTGAAATCCTGCCGGTGATCAACAAGATTGATCTGCCGTCGGCGAATCCGGAGGGAACGGCCCAGGAAATTGAGGATGTCATCGGCATCGAGGCCATGGATGCGCCTCGCATTTCGGCGAAGACAGGTCTTAATGTAGAAGAGGTGTTGGAGGCTATTGTTGAGCGTCTCCCGGCACCGGGCGGTTCGAAGGAGAATCCGCTGCAGGCCTTGATCTTCGACTCTCTGTACGACTCCTACCGCGGCGTCATTATTTTCTGCCGGGTACAGGAGGGCAGCGTTCGAAAGGGTACACCCATCCGCCTGATGGCCACCGGCGCGGAATTTACCGTGACGGAGGTGGGCTATTTCGCACCGGGACAGTTCATCCCCTGCGAGGAGCTTTCGGCCGGTATGGTGGGCTATATCACAGCCTCCATCAAGAACATCCGGGACACCCGGGTGGGTGATACCGTGACCTCGGCGGAGAATCCCGCCGCAGCACCGTTGCCGGGATACAAGAAGGTGCAGAGCATGGTGTTCTGTGGCATCTATCCGGCGGATTCCACCAAGTATCCGGATCTCAGGGATGCTTTGGAGAAGCTGCAATTGAATGATGCAGCACTTCATTATGAGCCGGAGACCTCGGCGGCCCTGGGCTTTGGCTTCCGCTGCGGTTTCCTGGGACTTCTGCATCTCGATGTGGTGCAGGAGCGTCTGGAACGGGAGTATGACCTGGATCTGGTGACCACGGCACCCTCTGTTGTGTACCATGTATACAAAACCGACGGGACCATGCTGGAGCTCACCAATCCTTCAAACCTGCCGGATCCGGCGGAAATCGATCATATCGAGGAACCCATCGTTGAGGCGGAGATCATGGTGACCTCCGAATACCTCGGTTCCATCATGACCCTCTGTCAGGAGCGGCGCGGCGTTTACAAGAGTACCGAGTACATCGAGGCAACCCGGGCTATCCTGAAGTATGACCTGCCGCTGAATGAGATCATCTACGACTTCTTCGATGCGCTGAAGTCCCGGAGCCGCGGCTACGCCAGCTTCGACTATGACCTGAAGGGTTACCAGACCAGCAAGATGGTGAAGCTGGACATTTTGGTGAACAAGCAGCAGATCGATGCGCTGTCCTTCATTGTCCATGCGGACTCTGCCTACGAGCGGGGCAAGAAGATGTGCGAGAAGCTGAAGAAGGAAATTCCCCGTCAGCTCTTCGAGATCCCCATTCAGGCGGCCATCGGCGGACATATCATGGCCCGGGAGACCATCAAGGCCCTGCGGAAGGATGTGCTGGCGAAGTGCTACGGCGGTGACGTTTCCCGAAAGAAGAAGCTTTTGGAAAAGCAGAAGGAAGGAAAGCGCCGGATGCGTCAGTTCGGTAATGTAGAAATCCCTCAGAGCGCCTTCATGAGCGTACTGAAGCTGGACGAGGAATAAAGATAAAAAGAGTTATAACTCCCATGAATAAAAACTTTTCAAATCTCCTTGAATTCGGAATACCATGGGAATATACTAAGTGAAGTTCTAAACTTATAAGAAAAGAGGCTGTAAAGTTATGGCAAAGAAGAATCTGGACTGGTCCAATATCGGATTCAATTATCATGTGACAGACAAGAGATACATTTCCAACTATAAGGATGGAAAGTGGGATGAGGGCGCGCTGACCGATGACGCCAACGTGGTTCTGAATGAGTCTGCAGGCATTCTGCAGTACTGCCAGCAGGTATTCGAGGGCATGAAGGCCTATACCTGGGAGGACGGCAGCATCGTTTGCTTCCGCCCGGATCTCAACGCAGAGCGTATATATGAGTCTGCGCAGAGACTGGAGATGCCGCCTTTCCCGAAGGAGCAGTTCTTGGAGGCCATTGATGCGACGGTTCTGGCCAATGAGGACTGGGTTCCGCCCTATGGCTCCGGCGCCAGCCTTTATCTTCGCCCCTATGAGTTCGCTACCGGCCCGGTTATCGGTGTGAAACCGTCAGACGAGTACCAGTTCCGTGTTTTTGCCACACCGGTTGGCCCCTACTACAAGGGCGGCGCAACACCCGTGGCACTGCAGGTATCAGACTTTGACCGTGCGGCACCCCACGGTACCGGTGCAGTGAAGGCCGGCCTGAACTATGCCATGAGCTTGCATGCTTCCGTACTGGCACATTCCCAGGGCTATGCCGAGAACCTGTATCTCGATGCAGCCACCAGAAGCTATGTGGAGGAGACCGGCGGATCCAACACCATCTTCGTAGATGAGAAGGGTACACTGGTGGTACCGAAGTCCAACTCCATCCTTCCGTCCATCACGAGACGTTCCATCGTGTATGTGGCTGAGCACTATCTCCACCTGACTGTGGATGAGCGTCCGGTGAAGTACGAGGAGCTGCCGAGCTTCAAGGAGTGCGGTCTTTGCGGTACTGCTGCCGTGATTTCTCCGGTGGGCAAGATCGTGAACCACGACCAGACCATCAGCTTCCCGAGCGGTATGGAGCATGCCGGTGAAGTTATCGGAGAGCTGTACAACACACTGACCGGTATCCAGAACGGCAAGATCACCGCGCCGGAAGGCTGGATTCGAGTGATTAAATAATATCATGCCTGGGGTCAGCGGCAGCTCGGCTGCCGGGGGCCCCAGGCATGATGCCTTAGCGGCGAGCGTAACAAAGCTTTGCGGGAGCAAAGCTTCTTTGCGATTGGGGACAGCGGCAGCTCGGCTGCCGCTAAACCTAAAAAAGAGGAAACCTCTCTACGAGGTCTCCTCTTTTTCTTTTCCAGTTTTACTGAACCTGAATCAGCTCCGCGGTATCCACGGCCCGGGCCACCATTTCGTCGATCTCCGGCAGCAGATTCTTCTCGTGCTCCCGAATGGGCTCCGGCAGAGGCTTCGTGACGGGATGCTTTGCCACAAAGATGGTGCAGCAGTCCTCGAAGGGCTCGATGGAAGTCTCGTAGGTGCCGATCTTCTGGGAAATGTTGACGATTTCCTGCTTGTCGAAGGCAATCACCGGACGATAAACCGGCAATGTGCAGACTTCGTTGGTGCAGACCAGACTCTGCATGGTTTGGCTGGCCACCTGACCGATGGACTCGCCGGTGATGAGACCGATACAGCCCCGCTTCTTCGCGATGGCCTCTGCAATCCGCATCATGTAGCGGCGCATGATGATGGTCAGCTCCTCATGGGGGCACTTCTCATAAATCGCCAGCTGGATCTCGGTGAAGTTCACCACATGGAGTGCCACAGGGCCGGAATACTTCGAAACGGCCTTGGCCAGATCCACAACCTTCTGCTTGGCACGCTCTGAGGTATAGGGCGGCGCATGGAAGTAGGTGGCCTCGATCAGGGCGCCGCGCTTTGCAATCATGTAGCCTGCCACCGGGGAGTCAATGCCGCCGGAAAGCAGCAGCATGGCCTTGCCGTTGGTGCCCAGAGGCATGCCGCCGGCACCGGGGATGGTCTCGGAGAAAATGTTGATATACTGACGAATCTCCACAGTGAGACGGATATCCGGCGTATGTACATTGACGGTGGTCTCCGGGAAGGCGGTCAGGATACGGTAGCCCAACTCCGCATCGATTTCCGTGGAATTCATGGGGAAATTCTTATCGGCCCGGCGGGTCTGTACCTTGAAAGTACACTTCCGGCCATTGTACAGTGCGGTCCAGTAGTCCAGCACAGCCTTCGAAAGGGTCTCGAAGTCGTAGTCATTGGGCAGCTGTACCATCGGGCAAATGCCGACGATGCCGAAAACATGCTGCAGGGCGTCTACGGTCTCGTCATAATCGTAGGTTTCGGACTTTGCGTTCACATAGATGCGTCCCCGCTCCCGGGTCACGCTGAATTCTCCCTCCACATGCTTCAGCTTCATGCGGATGTCGTGCACCAGGGCGTCTTCAAAAACATAGCGGTTCTTGCCCTTGGTGCCGATCTCGGAATACTTGATCAGAAAGCTTTGATACTGCATAAAACTCCTTATAAATGACAACAAAACATTAAAGGCTTTGCTTGTCGCAAAGCCTTTAATGTTGCTTCCAGCTCTTATTTAGGGTACAATGCTTATTCAGCGATAACGTAGGGCTTCAGAGCAGTCATGATCTCGTCCATACGGTTGGCATCGGCATGAATGTTCAGGTCGATGGGCTTGGACAGATCCAGAGAGAAGATACCCATGATGGACTTGGCGTCGATCACATAACGGCCGGACACAAGGTCGAAGTCAACATCGGCGAACTTTACCAGCTCATTGACGAAAGACTTTACTTTATCGATAGAATTCAGTGAGATACGAACTGTTTTCACGGTGAAACCTCCTTTAGGTTTTGTTTGTGTGTAATGTGAAATCTGGCGCAGACTTGCCGTCTCGCACCGATTACTTACAATTTAGCAACATCCAAAATCAAAGTCAAGAGCCGTCGGACAGTTGACGAAGGATTTACGGAACAGGAGAGAAGGATGGAATTTAAAAATCTGAGAGTGGCCATGCACAACCTGGGATGCAAGGTGAACTACTATGAGGCGGAGGCCATGGTGCAGGAGCTGCGGACGGCCGGTGCAGCGATTGTTCCCTGGGAAGAATTCGCCGACATTTACATCATCAATACCTGTTCGGTGACCAATATCGCGGACCGGAAATCCCGGCAGATGTTGCACAAGGCGAAGCTCAAAAATCCGGACGGCATCGTCATCGGCGCCGGTTGTTATGTGCAGGCCCGGGCGGCGGAGCTGGAGAAGGACAGCGCCGTGGATATCCTGGTGGGCAACAATCGAAAGGGCAGTATCGTGGAGGTGATCCGGGAGTATCTCCGGGCGAAGGAGGAAAATGACGCCCTCCACTACGTGCCGGACATCCGCTCGGAGACGGGCTATGAGACCCTGCAGGCAGGAGAAAGCACGGAGCATCAGCGGGCTTTCCTGAAGGTACAGGACGGCTGCAATCAGTTCTGCAGCTACTGCATTATCCCCTATGTGCGGGGGCGGATTCGGAGCCGGAGCCTGGCGGACACCCTGCAGGAGGTGCAAATGTTGGCGGCCAAAGGCTTCCACGAGGTCGTACTGACGGGCATCCACCTCTCTTCCTACGGACTGGACTTCGAGAACCAGAACTATGAATATGCCATGAACCATGAGATTCCATCAGAGCAGCTGCTGACGCTTATCGAGAGCGTTGCGGCAGTACCGGGGATCGAACGGGTGCGGCTCGGCAGTCTGGAACCCCGGATCATCACAAAGGCCTTTACGGAACGGCTGGCAGCGGTGCCGGAGATCTGCCCGCATTTCCATCTGTCGCTGCAGAGCGGCTGCGACCGGACCCTGAAGGCTATGAACCGGCATTATGATACGGCAGCCTTCCGGGAGAGCGTACAGCTTCTGCGGGCGGCCTTTCCGGATGTGGCCATCACCACGGATGTGATCGTGGGCTTTCCGGGAGAGACGGAGACGGATTTTCAGGCATCCTTCGATTTCATTTCAGAAATCGGATTCTACGAGCTCCATGTCTTCAAGTATTCCCGGCGGCAGGGCACGGTGGCGGACCGCATGCCCGGGCAGTTGACGGATAAGGAGAAGAGTGTCCGTTCGGAGGCACTGATCCGGCTGGATCGAGAGAAGTCGGCAGACTTCCGGCGACGTTTCCTGGATCGAACGGAATCGGTGCTGCTGGAGGAGATTCTGGAATATGAGGGCGAAAGCTATCTGACGGGCTTCAGCAAGACCTATGTGAAGTACCTGATTCCCTTCCGCAGCCGGGAAGCAGCTCTCGGTAAAATCGGCGAAATTATTCCGGTGCGGGGTGTGAAAATCTGTGATACTTATGTACTTGCGGAGACCCCTGAAATGTTATAAACTAGGATAAGTTATTAAAAGGACGTGACGGCATGAACAGTGATTTTACCAATACGCAGATCATCAGACCGATGCAGGATACGAGCCTCAATGTGACAGAGGTTCTGCGGCGCGTATACGAGGCGCTGACCGAGAAGGGCTACAATCCGATCAACCAGATCGTTGGCTACATCATGTCAGGTGATCCCACCTACATTACCAGCCATAAGGGGGCGCGAAGCCTCATTATGAAGGTGGAACGGGATGAGATCCTCGAGGAGCTGATGAGCACCTATGTGGAGTCCAAGCTGAGTAAGTGATATCAATGCGGGTCTGTCCGGACGAAAGTCCAGATGGACCCTTTTTTATCGAATGGGCATAGCGCAAGCTTGGCTTGCGGGGCGCCCATTCGATGCCTTAGCGGCGAGCGTATCGAAGGCTTTGCCGTCAGCAAAGCCTTCCTTGTTTGCGGGAGACATATAAATTATGCGTATTATGGGATTGGACTACGGATCCAGGACGGTGGGCGTTGCCCTGACGGATCCCACCGGGCTGATTGCACAGCCCCACTGTACCCTGACGCGGGATCGGGAGGCGAAGCTCCGGAAAACGCTGCAGGAGATCGAAAACATGGTTTCGGAATATCAGGTCGAAATGATTGTTCTGGGACTTCCTTTTAATATGGATGATTCTGAGGGAGAACGGGCAGAGAAAACCCGGGCTTTTCGGGAGAAGCTGGCACAGCGGGTTTCCGTGCCCATCGAATTTGTGGATGAACGTTTGACCACGATGGCGGCGCAGGAGATTCTGGACGAAAGCGGCGTGCCGCGGTCTATGCAGAAGCAGATGATCGATCAGGTGGCGGCCCAGCTGATTCTGGAAGAGTATATGCAGAAAAGGTCTCGCGAAGAATCACAGCGGAACAGTTGACAAAAGATACAGGTATGAGGAACGGAGAAAATATGACAGAGAACAACAGAATCAGAATGGTATCAGAGGACGGAAGCCTGGAGCTGGAGATCCTGGAGGAAACCACAGTGGCAGGTGTACATTACATTCTGGTGACGGATGCCCCGGAGGGCGAGGACGGTGAGTGCTATGTCATGAAGGACATTTCAGGCCCCTACGATGAGGAAGCCGATTATGAGTTCACCGATGAGGAAGAGTCCGACACCATCATGGATGTTTTCTCCAAACTTCTGGAAGGAGAAGGTATCACGATTGAGAAATAATAATCATCATTATCGGAACCCGGCAGGCAGTGCCAAGGAGGCAGCCAGAGAAGCCACAAAGGAGCACGTGAAGGAGAACAGCCGGGAGAGAGCAGAGAGACATCCCCAGCGGGAGAACCGTGAGCACGGCGAGGGGAACAGCAGAGGACGGCAGAGAAACGGAAATTCCCGGAGAAGACGTCCGGAGCACGGGGGAGCAGTAGAGCACAGAGCACCCCGCATGGAGCAGGCGGCAGCCGCAGTGTCGGAGCAGCCGACATTGGCCTCTGCAGCAGAGAATATGGCAGAAAGCAGAGAACCGGCAAAAACGAGACAGCATAGGAGCAGAGCAGACAAAATGAAGCAGAAGGGCAGTGTCAGAATCATTCCGCTGGGCGGATTGGATCAGGTCGGCATGAACATTACAGCAATCGAAACCGACGACAGTATCGTCGTGGTGGACTGCGGTCTTGCCTTCCCCTCTGATGATATGCTGGGCATCGATCTGGTGATCCCGGATATCAGCTATCTGAAGGAACATATCACAAAGGTTAAGGGCTTCGTCATCACTCACGGACACGAGGACCACATCGGCGCACTGCCTTACGTGCTGCAGCAGATCAATGTGCCGGTATACGGTACGCGTCTGACCCTGGCGCTGATCCGCGGCAAGCTGGTGGAGAAGGGCATCGACAAGATGGTGCGCATGAAGGAAATGAAGTTCGGCTCCATGGTGAACTTCGGCGACCTGAAGGTGGAGTTCGTCAAGACCAACCACTCCATCCAGGATGCGGCGGCACTGGCCATTCATACACCGGCGGGCGTGATCGTGCACACCGGTGACTTCAAGGTGGATTATACCCCGGTTTTCGGAGATCCCATCGATCTGCAGCGCTTTGCAGAGCTGGGCAAGAACGGCGTGCTGGCCATGATGTCAGATTCTACCAATGCCACAAAGCCCGGATTCACCATGTCGGAGCGCACGGTGGGCCGGACCTTCGATATGATTTTCGGAGAGCATAAGCACAACCGTATCCTGGTGGCAACTTTTGCTTCCAATGTGGACCGTGTGCAGCAGATCATCAACACCGCCGCCAAGTACGGACGGAAGGTGGTGGTCGAGGGCCGTTCCATGGTGAACGTCATCAAGGTGGCTTCGGAGCTGCAGTATATCAACATCCCGGAAGGCACACTCATTGACATCGAGAACCTGAAGAACTATCCGGATGAGCAGACGGTGCTCATCACCACCGGCTCCCAGGGTGAGTCCATGGCAGCGCTGTCTCGTATGGCCAGCGGTATGCACCGGAAGGTACGCATCACACCGAACGATGTCATTGTCATGTCCTCCCATCCGATTCCCGGCAACGAGCTGGCAGTGGATAAGGTCATCAACGAGCTGTACAAGCAGCATGCTGAGGTCATCATGCAGGATACCCATGTATCGGGTCATGCCTGTGCCGAGGATCTGAAGCTGCTGTATTCGCTGGTGAAGCCCAAGTATGCCATCCCGGTGCACGGCGAGTATCATATGCGGCGGGCAGCAGCGAAGCTGGCAGAGTCCGTGGGCGTTGCCAAGGACAACTGCCTCATGCTGGAGAACGGCGAGGTTTGGGAGTTTGCCGCGAAGGACGGCGAAATGAAGGCGGAGCTCAAGGAGCACGTATCTGCCGGCGGTATCTTCGTGGATGGTCTCGGTGTCGGCGATGTGGGCAACATCGTATTGCGGGATCGTCAGAATCTGGCGCAGAACGGCATTATCGTCGTGGTACTGACGCTGGAGAAGTATTCGGGTCACCTGCTGGCAGGACCGGATCTCATTTCCCGGGGCTTTGTGTATGTCCGGGAGTCGGAGGATCTGATGGAAGAGGCCAGAGTGCAGGTACAGGATGCAGTGGACGACTGTCTGGTGCGTCATGTCAACGACTGGGGCAAGATCAAGAACATCATTAAGGACAGTCTGGCAGACTTCCTCTGGAAGCGGATCAAGCGGAATCCGGTGATCCTGCCGGTGATCATGGAGGTCTGATGGAGGACGGCGCATGTCGGACAGAGATTCGGTAAGGAGCATTTCTGATTTCATCATAGGGCTGGCCTGGCGGGTACTGCTGACGGCGGCTATCGTTTTTCTGCTGCTGCAGGGCATCACCCGGGCCTACAGCTACGGCCACGGTCTGCTCTATGAGCATGCCATGGAGGCAGAGCCCGGCACCGATGTGGACTTTGTGATTTTCACGGGGGATACCCGGAAGAATATCGCCGAAAATCTGGAAAAGGACGGGCTCATCGACAACCAGCAGGCCTTTCTGCTGCAGTCCCGGCTGTATAAGGCGGACTTTGAGCCCGGTGAGTACAGTTTGAACACCTCTATGACGGGGGAAGAGATCATCAAGTATCTGACCGAAGAGGGTGCGAAGAACTCAGAGCTGAAGGATAAGAATCTGTTGGATGAAGCAGGCACTGCCGGCGAGGAAAGCGCAGCGGCCACAGAAGAGGACGGTGTGGAAATCGTAGGCGGCGGCAGCGAGGAGTGATTGGCTTGATTACCAATGAACGACTGATCAATTTTATACATTCTCTGGAGCCGGCACGAAATCCGGCTCTGGAGGCAATACGGAGAGAAGCGCTGACAGCGGCAGTCCCGATTATCCGGGATGAGACTGCGGCGCTTCTTAAGTGTTTGATTGCAGCACTGAAGCCCAAGGCGATCCTGGAGGTGGGAACTGCCGTGGGCTATTCTGCGTATCTGATGGCGGAAGCCATGCCGGAGGAGGCGGAGCTTGTGACCATTGAGAGCTATGCGCCCCGGGTCATGCAGGCGAGAGAAAATCTGTGGAATTCTCCCTACGGCAGTCGGATCCGCATCATGGACATGGATGCGGGCGAGGCGTTGGAACAGCTGCTCGCCGCCGGCCGGCAGTTTGACTTTGTTTTTCTGGATGCGGCGAAGGCCCAGTATCCGGTCTGGCTGCCGCAGCTTCTGCGTCTTTTGACGCCGGGCGGTATGCTGGTGTCCGACAACATCCTGCAGGAGGGAAGTCTCGCGGAGAGCCGTTTCCTCATTGATCGTCGGGAGCGGACCATCCACAGCCGGATGCGGGAATACCTTTTTACACTGAAGCATCATCCGCTCTTGACCACATCCATATTACCGGTGGGCGACGGCATTTCCCTCAGTGTGCGGAAGGAAGGTACGCTGACGGCGGAAACAGTAACGACAGAGCCCGGCGAGGCGTAGGAAGGAGATACATGAGAGCAACAGAGCTTTTGATTCCGGCGGGTTCGCTGGAGGTTTTGAAAACAGCGGTGAACTACGGGGCGGACGCGGTTTATCTCGGCGGCGAGGCCTTCGGCCTGCGGGCAAATGCTAAAAATTTCACAATCCCGGAGATCCGGGAAGCGGTGGAATATGCCCATGCCAGAAATGTGAAAATCTATGTCACGGCCAATATTCTGGCCCACAATCAGGATCTCGCAGGTGTGCGGGAATATTTTGCGGAGCTTAAGGACACGGGAATTGACGCGGTGTTGATTGCGGATCCCGGTGTATTTATGATCGCGAAGGAAGTGATGCCGGAGGTGGAATTGCACATTTCCACCCAGGCCAATAACACCAATTATGAAACCTTCCGTTTCTGGTGGGCACTGGGCGCCAAGCGGGTGGTTTGTGCCCGGGAGCTGAGCCTTCAGGAAATTCGGGAGCTGCGGGCGCACATTCCGGAGGAGATGGACATCGAGGCTTTCGTGCATGGTGCGATGTGCATTTCCTATTCGGGACGCTGCCTCCTGTCCAATTTCTTCACCGGAAGAGATGCCAACCAGGGTGCCTGCACCCATCCCTGCCGCTGGAAGTATTCCGTGGTGGAGGAGACCCGGCCGGGAGAGTATTTCCCGGTGTACGAGAACGAGCGAGGCACCTTTATCTTCAACTCCAAGGATCTTTGCATGATCGAGCATATCCCGGAGATGCTGGAAGCCGGCATTGACTCGCTGAAGATCGAGGGGCGAATGAAGACGGCGCTCTATGTCGCCACAGTGGCCCGTACCTACCGGAAGGCCATTGACGACTATCTGGAGAGTCCGGAGAAATATCACGCCAACATGGAGTGGTACAAAAACGAGATTGCGCAGTGTACCTACCGTGAATTCACCACCGGATTCTATTTCGGAAAGCCCCAGACGGCGGATCAGATCTATGATTCGAATACCTATGTCACCGGCTCGGTCTATCTGGGCACAGTGGAAGGCACCGAGGGAGAGGACTGCTTCCTGACCCAGAAGAATAAATTTTCTGTGGGAGAGACATTGACCATCATGAAGCCGGACGGCAGCGACATCGACGCTGCGGTGCTGGAAATTCGTGACCGGGAAAGCGGTGAAGCGCAGGACAGCTGTCCGCATTCGAAGCAGCGTCTGCGGGTGAGACTCAGTGTGTGTCCGGCAGAGGGGGATCTGCTTCGACGTTCTCTGCCGAAGGAAGAGGCAGCGAAGCTGTCAGAGGAACGGTAAAAAACCATGGAGCTGCTTTTTATGGTGCTGGGCGTGGCGTCCCTGGCCTACTTCGTCATGATTCTCATTTACAACGGCATCACTGCGCTCTTATGGCTTTGGCCCTGCTTTGCGGCCATGAATTTTCTGCTGCTCTTCCTCCTGCGCCGTCTGCGGCGAAGGTATAAGAAACGACAGCCGATTTGTCTGCGAGCCTATGTGTTCTGCTTCACGAGCTTTGCGTTGGGGCTCATCTGTATGGCGGCACTGCTGCTGACGATCTTCACCCATGCCCACAGCACGGAGGCAGAGAATCTGGATTATCTGATTGTGATGGGAACGGATCTGGACCACAACCGGGTGTCGACGTCGCTGAAGAAGCGGCTGGACAGGGCGCTGCAGTATGCCCAGCTGAATCCCCGGACGGTGCTGGTGCTGTCCGGCGGCAGGGGAGACCATGACACCAGTACCGAGGCCACGGTGATGTATTATTACATGGTGGAGCATGGCATACCGGCCGGCCGACTGCTGATGGAATTCTATTCGGATTCTACACTGGAAAAAATCGGCTATTCACTGCGCACCATTGCAGAGGATCTGGAGGAAGTCCGGTCGCGTTCCCAGGATCCGCCGCCGGGGGCAGAGGGCATGCTGGTGTACGGGGAGAACCGCCCCTTACGGATCGGCATTCTGACCTCGGAAATCAATGCTTACCGGGCGATTGCCATGGCGCGGCATTTCGGTCTGCAGAATCCGGTGGCGCTGACGGTGCTGACAGATGATCTGCTGCTTCCCCACCTCGCAGTGCGGGAGGCCCTGGCGATCTTTAAGGATCGGCTGATGGGAAACTGCTGACAGCGCCCGCGTGCGGCGGCCCGAGAAAAAATGAAAAGAAAATGAGAAAGAAAAGCGGGCTGTGAGAGGGCAGAAGCAAAGGAGAAAATACATGGACAAATATGAAGTGAAGGACAGCAGAAGAATCGAGGAGCTGGGAACGGACGCGGTTCTGTACCGGCATCGGAAATCCGGCGCCCGGGTACTGACCATGAAGAATGCAGACCCGAACCGGGTTTTCTGCATCGCCTTCCGGACACCGGCGGCAGATTCCACCGGTGTGGCACATATCACGGAGCATTCCGTGCTCTGCGGATCGAAGCGCTTTCCGCTGAAGGACCCCTTTGTGGAGCTTGTGAAGGGTTCCCTCAATACCTTCCTGAACGCCATGACTTATCCGGACAAGACGGTTTATCCCATCGCCTCCACCAATGAGAAGGACTTCGAGAATCTCATGAATGTATACATGGATGCGGTGCTGTATCCCAATTGCATTCGTGACGAGCGCACCTTCCTGCAGGAAGGCTGGCATTATGAGCTCACCGAAGCGCAGGGACCGCTGACATTGAACGGCGTGGTATATAACGAGATGAAGGGCGCCTTCTCCAATCCGGAGTCGGTGCTGGAGCGCTACACCATGCATGCACTCTTCCCGGACACCACCTACGGCAATGAATCTGGCGGCGACCCGGAGGAAATCCCGAATTTGAGCTATGAGGCCTTCTGCGCTTTCCACAAGCGCTATTACCATCCTTCCAATTCCTACATTATCCTCTACGGTGATCTGGACATGGAGGAGAAGCTGGCCTGGCTGGACCGGGAGTACCTTTGCGATTTTGACAGCATCGATCCGGATTCCGAGATTCAGGTACAGAAGCCCTTCCGGAAGCCGAAGCGCGAGGAGATCAGCTTTGCGGTGGGCGACAACGAGCCCTTGCGGAAGAACACCTATCTTTCCTGTAGCATGGTGCTGGGCGACCGTCTCAGTGCGAAAGAAGGCATGGCCTTTTCCGTGCTGGATTATGCCCTGCTTTCTGCACCGGGCGCACCCCTGAAACAGGCGATCCTTGAGGCTGGCATCGGCGAGGACGTTTACGGCGGTTTTGAGGAAGGCATCCGGCAGCCCTACTTCTCCATCGTGGCGAAGGGCGCGGACAAGAAGGACGAGAAACGTTTCCGGCAGCTGATTCATGACACACTGCTGAAGCTTTCTGAGGAGGGCCTGGACCGCAAGACCCTGCTCTCCGCCATCAACCATGACGAATTCCAGTATCGGGAGGCAGATTACGGCCGGACACCGAAGGGACTTGTGTATGCCCTGACAGCCCTCGATAGCTGGCTCTACGACGGCGAACCCTGGGAGAATCTGCTCTGCGAGGCCATTTACCGGGAGCTTCGGGAGGAACTGGACAAGGGCTATTTCGAGAAGCTGATCCGCCGTTCTCTTCTGGACAATCCCCATGCGGCAATGCTGGTGGTGAAGCCGGAGCGGGGACTGACGGAGAAGAAGGCCCAGGCACTGGCGGATCGTCTGGCCGGTATTCTCGGGGCAATGTCTTCGGCCGAGAAGCGGGCGATGATCGAGAACACGGCGGCGCTGAAGGCCTACCAGGATGAGCCTTCGACGGAGTCCCAGCTGCAGACCCTGCCCTTACTGGCGCTCGAAGACATTGGCAAAAAAGCGTCAGGCTATCACTTCACCGAAGGGGAGAAAAACGGCGTTCGTACACTGTATACAGAACTTGCCAGCCGGGGCATCCTGTATCTTCGACTGAATTTCAACACGGCCTGTCTCACCGAGGAGGAGCTTTCCTATGCGGGACTTCTGAAAACCGTGCTGGCCTATATGGATACGGAGAAGCACAGCTTCCAGGATCTGTCCTCGGAAATCTATCTGGAGACCGGCGGCATCAATTTCGATATGACGGCCTATCCGGATCTTGAGAAGTACAATCATTATACCGGTGTATTCAGCGTGGACCTGAAGCTGCTGTACAATCAGATTCCCACGGGACTTTCCCTGCTGACGGAGATCTTGAAGACCACCCGTTTCGGCGATGTGAAGCGAATGACGGAGATCCTGAACGAGGCGCGCTCCCGGGAGAGAATGCGCATCGATGGCGCTGCCCATACCTATGCCATCAACCGGGGCACTTCTTATTTCTCCGGTACGGGACGGTACCAGGATCTCTGCGGCGGTATCAGCTATTACCGCTTTGTGGAGCAGCAGGCCCAGACCTACGCGGCGGCACCGGAAAAGCTGACGGAGAAGCTCACGGCGGTGGCGGAGAAGCTGTTCCGTCTGGACAATCTCCTGCTGTCGGCCGGTGCAGAGGCCGAGGGCTTCCGGGCACTGGAGGCGGCACTTCCTGTCTGGACGGCAGATTTCGGGACTTATCCGGTACAGGTGCAGAGCTACGATGGTGCGCAGCTGCTGCTTTCCGGTAACCGGAATGAGGGCTTCCGTACACCTTCCCAGGTTAACTATGTGGCCCGGGTGGGACGCTTTGATACCGAAAAGCTTCCTTATACCGGTGCGCTTAAGGTGCTGAAGAAGATCCTCTGCTACGAGTACCTCTGGCAGCGGCTTCGGGTAAAGGGCGGTGCTTATGGTTGTATGGCGGGCTTCGGACGCTCCGGCGAGGGCTATTTCTGCTCCTACCGGGATCCGCATCTGAAGGAGACCATGGCGGTTTATGAGGCACTGCCTGAGTATCTTCGGAATTTCCAGGTTTCTGACCGGGATATGACGAAGTACATCATCGGGGCCATCTCCGAACTGGATACGCCGAAAACCTGCTGTACCCAGTCGCTGCTGTCCCTCAGCGCCTACTATTCCCATGTGACGAATGAGGTTCTGCAGCGGGAAAGAGATGAGGTGCTGTCGACAGACGTGGCTTCTATCCGTCGGCTGGCAGACTATGTGGAAGCGGTGCTGCAGAGCGGCGCTGTCTGCACCATCGGCGGCAGCAGTGCAGTGGAAGAGGCGTCTGACCTCTTCGGCAGCACAGAAGCGCTGTTTCAGTAAGCGATTTTGTGTAAAGGAGTAAGGATATGGCAGAGACAAAATCAGGCTTTGTGGCCTTGCTGGGTCGGCCAAATGTTGGAAAATCAACATTGATGAATGCGATTGTCGGGCAAAAAATCGCCATCACCTCGAAAAAGCCCCAGACTACCCGGAACCAAATCATGGCGGTTTATGATGACGCGCGGGGACAAATCGTGTTCCACGATACCCCGGGCATTCATAAGGCGGCCAACAAGCTGGGCGAGTACATGGATCATGTGGCGGAGAAATCCGTGGGTGATGTGGACCTCTGCCTCTGGCTGGTGGAACCCACCGATTACATCGGTGCCGGTGAGCAGCATATTGCAGAGCTTCTGAACCACACCCGGAAGCGGAAGATGCTGGTGTTGAACAAGATCGATACCCTGAAGGAGCCGGAGAAGCTGCCGGAGATCATCGCTCGGTATCGGGAGCTGGTGAACTTCGAGGAGGTCATCACGGTGTCCGCATACCGGAAGCAGGGCATTGAGGAACTGAAGGCGGCCATTTTTCGCTACCTGCCGGAGGGCCCCCGCTACTACGATGAGGAAACTGTGACGGATATGCCCATGCGGGAAATCGCAGCGGAGCTGATCCGGGAGCAGGCCCTGTACAAGCTCAATGAAGAGGTGCCCCACGGTATCGCCGTGCTGGTGGATGAGATGAAGCAGCGTTCCAGCGGGCTCTGGGACATCAAGGCCACCATTGTCTGTGAACGGGATGCGCACAAGGGCATCATCATCGGCAAGGGCGGCAGCATGCTGAAGCGCATCGGCACCGGTGCCCGGATCCAGATCGAGGATCTGGTGCAGGACAAGGTGAATCTGAGCCTCTTCGTGAAGGTCCGGAAGGATTGGCGGGAGAACACTGCCTATCTCAAGGAGTACGGCTACCAGGAGGAGCGCTGAGGCGGCATGAAGGAGGATATCCTGCTGCACGGACTGGTGCTGTCCGGCGCACCGGTACGGGACTATGACAAGCGCCTCACCTTGCTCACCATGGAGGAGGGCAAGACCACGGTATGGGCTGCCGGCGCGAAGAAGCCGGGAAGTCCCTATATGGCTGCCTGCCGCAGCTTTGTTTTCGGTACCTTTCAGGTGGGTAACGGCCGCAGCGGCTACAACCTGCACAGCGTGAAGGTGATCAATTATTTCGAAGAGATTGCGCTGGACCTCACCCATGCCTGCTGCGGGGCCTATCTCCTGGAGCTGGCGGACTTTGTGAGCCAGGAGAAATTGCCGGCCAGGGAAGCGGTGAATCTTCTGTACCTTTCGCTGAAGGCGATTCTGAATCCCAACATCAGTGATGTGCTGGTGCGGCGGATCTTTGAGCTTCGCATGCTGCTTTTGAACGGGGAATATACGGAGAATCCGCCCCGGGAGGCCAGTGAAGCCTGCTGCTATGCCTGGCGCTACATTCTGACGGCACCGCTGTCGAAGCTCTATACCTTCACGTTGACGGAGGCGGTGCTGGCGGAACTGGGCAGCAACATTGACCTGCTCCTCCGGGAGACGGTGCCGGTACAGCTTCGCAGTCTACGACTGCTGGAAAGCCTGTCCTGAGGACCGTTCCGTAGTTTCTTCTGGATTTTTCCGAAGAAGCGCGGTATGGTATAGAGAATGTGGTGCTTGCAAATATGCAGGCACGGGAGTTTTATAAAAGAGGATAATGCAATGGCTAAAAACTACACTATGGACACTATCGTTTCTCTGGCGAAGACCAGAGGCTTCGTATATCCGGGTTCTGAGATCTACGGTGGTCTCGCCAACACCTGGGATTACGGAAATCTGGGCGTAGAGCTGAAGAACAATGTGAAGAAGGCCTGGTGGAAGAAGTTCATTCAGGAATCGAAGTATAATGTCGGCATCGACTGTGCGATCCTGATGAATCCCCAGACCTGGGTCGCCTCCGGACATCTGGCTTCTTTCTCCGATCCGCTCATGGATTGTAAGGAGTGCCATTCCCGTTTCCGTGCAGACAAGCTTATCGAGGACTTCGCGGCAGAGAATGCCATGGAGCTGAACGGTTCTGTGGATGCCTGGTCTCATGAGGAGATGGAGAAGTTCATCGAGGACCATCAGGTGGCCTGCCCGGACTGCGGCAAGCACAATTTCACCGGTATTCGTCAGTTCAACCTGATGTTCAAGACCTTCCAGGGTGTGACCGAGGATGCTAAGGATGCGGTATATCTTCGTCCCGAGACTGCCCAGGGTATCTTTGTGAACTTCAAGAACGTGCAGAGAACTTCCCGGAAGAAGCTGCCCTTCGGTATCGGTCAGATTGGAAAGTCCTTCCGTAACGAGATCACACCGGGTAACTTCACCTTCCGTACCAGAGAGTTTGAGCAGATGGAGCTGGAGTTCTTCTGCAAGCCGGATACGGATCTTGAGTGGTTCGCCTACTGGAAGCAGTTCTGTCAGGATTGGCTGCTGAATCTGGGCATTCCGCAGGATATGCTGCGGGCCAGAGACCACGAGCAGGAGGAGCTGTCCTTCTATTCCAAGGCCACAACGGATCTGGAGTTCCTCTTCCCCTTCGGTTGGGGCGAGCTCTGGGGCATTGCCGATCGTACCAACTACGATCTTTCCCGTCACCAGGAGGTTTCCGGTCAGGACATGACCTACTTCGATGATGAGACAAACGAGCACTATCTGCCCTACGTCATTGAACCGTCTCTGGGCGCGGATCGTGTGACCCTGGCTTTCCTCTGCGCGGCCTATGACGTGGAGACCCTGGAGGGCGGCGATGAGAGAACTGTGCTGCACTTCCATCCGGCCATCGCACCGGTGAAGATCGGCATTCTGCCGCTGTCCAAGAAGCTGGCAGGACCGGCGACGGAGATTCACGACGAGCTGTCCAAGTACTGGTACTGTGAGTACGATGACAGAGGAAATATCGGAAAGCGTTACAGAAGACAGGATGAGATCGGTACGCCGTACTGCGTGACCTATGATTTCGATTCCGAGAATGACCACTGCGTCACTGTCCGGGAAAGAGACAGCATGGAGCAGGTGCGTATGCCGATTTCTGAGCTGAAGGCATATTTCGAGGAGAAGCTGAGCTTCTAATCCGGAGAACAAGGAGGCAGCAGGAGGAGATCCTGTTGCCTCCTATTTTATCATGCGGGCTTCGCGACAGCTTGGCTGGCGGGTGCCCGCATGATGCCTTAGCGGCGAGCGTATAAAGGGCTTCGCGACAGCTTGGCTGGCGGGTGCCCGCATGATGCCTTAGCGGCGAGCG
>CAVFNN010000029.1:0-28662 GCA_963623925.1 bacterium
ATCCGCGCGGAGCGTTTTTTGATTCATAGGATGCACTTTCCTATGAATCAAAAAATCCGTATCTATCGTTTACACGACAGATACGGATTTTTTCAAATTCTCTTATTTTCTTTAGCTTGCCGCCTTCAGATACTGGCTGGAGACATAGGCCTCCTGTCCATTGTAGTCAATGATGGCCCATTCATTGTCATAGGCGCCCTTATAGGTCACCTCGGTATCCGGATCCAGTACGTCCAGCACCTCAGAATCCTCTGTGGAGGGCTTGGTCCGTACACGAACGCCGCTGGTGGTCACCATCTTCTCCGGCACAGCCTCCGTGGTCTCTTCCACGGTGGTTTCCTCTACGGTGGTTTCCGGTGCCGCTGTGGTTTCCACAGCAGCCGGTGTGGTGGGCACCGCTGTGGTCTCGATGGTGCCGCCGCCCATGGTCAGTACCCGAATCAGAATGATCACCAGAAGAACACAGGCCACAGGGATGGCGATCTTCAATACACTATAAATATCGATCTCCACGGGCTGCTCATTCCGGGCGTTCCGACGCGCGCTCCCACTGCTCTTCCCGCTTCTTCCACTGCGATTTGCTGTGCTTCTGCCGGAAGCCACAGATCTGGTCCGGTTGCTGCTTCCGGATGCTTTTCCGGCGGCCCTGTCACTGGATCTCCCGGTGCCACTGAGACGGCTCATTTCCCGAACACGCTCCGTACCGGCGCCATTGCGGCCCGCTTTTCCGCTGAGCGGAACCCGGGGGCGCTCCTCCCGCTCGGCATTTGCTGCCCGGCTCACCGGGGCTGCAGCCTGCCGGTTTGCCGAATTCATATACTTCTCCAGCTCATCCTTCATTAAAGAAAAGGCCTGATTCGCGCCCTGAGCACCCGGATTGACCCCGGACTCTGCCTGCTCCGCATAGTTCCGGATCTCATTGTAATGATCCCGGGAGGCGGCATCAATGGCCCGGGCACTGAAAAGCTGCTGGATGTCCGCAGACAGATTGTCTGCCACGAGGCAGGCTCTGTCCACCTGCAGACGCACCACTGTCTTCAGAATCTCCCGGTTCAAGATAACGGCGTTCTGATAACGACCGTTGAGAATCAGGTTCTGCACCTCATTCAGCTGCACACGAATATTTCCCCAGATGTTTTTTTCTCTTGGTGACGGCATAATTCTTACCTCCCGGTTTTTGATTATTTTGTCAATTTTTAGCTGAAGATTCTCCAGCCGGTGATAAAGTTATTGGCCCACCAGCTGCCCAGGCTTCTGTGTACCACCCGGCCGTTGGAGGAGGATGCATCGATAACAGTGCCGCCGCCGGCGCAGATGCCCACATGGCCGCTGACCACGATGATGTCGCCGGCCTGCAGCTCATTATAGGATACCCGCTTGAATCGTCCCGGATTCCGCCAGCCGGAGGAGGTCATATAGGACACGCCCACACCCGCCTGGTTCAGACACCAGTATACAAAGCCGGAGCAGTCGAAGGAATTCGGTCCCTTGGATCCCCATACATAAGGACATCCGATCTTCGAAGAGGCAATGGAGATCAATGCTCCCGCGGAGCCGGATACGGTGGCACCGCCGCTGCCCACTGAGGCACTGCTGCTGTTCTTGCCGGAGCTGCTGCTCGAAGAGGAGCTACTGCTATTCTTCTTGCCGGAGCTGCTCGTACCGCTGGCCGCCTTCTTCACGTTGCCGGAATTCAGCTTCTCCAGTGTCTGGGCACCGGCAAGTCCATCCGCCGTCAGACCATTTCTGCTCTGGAAAGCCGACACAGCCTGCTTCGTCAAATCACCGAAGTAACCGGTATCCTTTCCGGAGGGAAGATATCCATACTTCACAAGCAATGTCTGCAGATTCTTGACATCATCACTCTGCTCACCGATACGCAGCGCATAGGGAATGGCCGCATCGGAATCCATTGCTGTCCGGGTATCCGGTCCCAGGTAGCCATCCACCACCAGATCATTTCTGGACTGGAAGGCACGGATCGCAGTCTGGGTACCGCTGCCGAAGTTGCCGTCTGCCTCTCCCGTGAGATAGCCGAGGGCAATCAGTCGCTCCTGGTACTTCTTCACCAGATCACTCTGCTCACCCAGCGCCACAACATTGGCTTTCACTTCATCGGAATAGAGAAGATTGGAAGTGGTAATGCCCACAGTGCCGTCTGCTGTCAAGCCGTTCAGCTGCTGCAGCTTCTTCACGGCTTCTTCCGTGACTTCCGTAAAAGTACCGCTAATGTCGCTGGCATTGGTGAGATAGCCCAGGTTGTACAAACGATACTGTATATTGGTGACGTCATCACCGGTGAAGCCCAGCTTCACCGCATACTTCGGTGCATTGTCCGCCATGACAGCATCCCAGGTATCCACACCGGTAATGCCGTCCTGCGTCATACCTGCCTGCCGCTGGAAATACTGCACGGCTTTGGATGTCGCATCTCCGTAGTAGGTGGTGGGTTCATCGGCATCCATATAGCCGAGATCCATCAGTCGCTGCTGCAGCTCGGAAACCACAGAATTGATCACGCCCACGGTCAGATTCACCGGCGCGAGATCCTCGGCATTTTCATCAATGGTCACACCTTCTATAGAAGGAAGTACATTGGCATTGACGCCCAGGGCCGCTACACCCACCACGGCCTCTGTCTCCTCTGCCGTAGTCACCACGATCTCTGAACTGGCCTCCGGCACTGTCGTTTCCTGCAGCTTCGCCTCACAGCCCGTCAGGGTCAGCATGGTCAGCGTCAGCATCAGCGCCGTTCCTCGTTTTGCTAAAGTCTTTTTCTTCATAAGCTCCTGTCAAAATTCTCAAATGATATCATACAGTATCAGTATACCACAGCTTCAGAAAATTTTTCCTTAAATATTACTAACAGCGACGCTGTCGCGTAGGATTCGCTTCAAACCTGTCGTTTTCAGCGAACCTGCTTCGCAGGCATGCCCCTCTGGGGCATGTCAGATCGTTACGAAGTTTGCCTGATGCAAACTTCTTCACTCCCAGATGGGAAGGCTTTGCATTCGCAAAGCCTTTGATACGCTCGCCGCTAAGGCATCCGCTATGGGCACCCGCCAGCCAAGCTGTCGCGTAGCCCAGAGCGGATAACGGATAAACAAAAACCGGACACTCTCATGAGCATCCGGTCTTCACTTCATGCGCCCTCAGGGACTCGAACCCTGGACAAATAGATTAAGAGTCTACTGCTCTACCAACTGAGCTAAGGGCGCATATTTTTGAAATTTTTGTGCCGTCCGCTTGACGACTTCGTTATAATACTCGATACCCGCAGTCTTGTCAACAAAAATTTCAAAAAAGTTTTCAAAAATTTTACTCTGCCTGCCTCCGGGCAATGAGCTTGTAAATGGGATTTCCCTTGGCGGAGAACTTCTCCTCATACTCGGTCATCACATTTCCTTCATTCATGGACGGATCGTGATGGAGATCCCGGGTCACCGCCAGGAGCTGCCAACCAGCCTCCGGAATGGACTCCAGAGAATAATCGAAAAGTCCCATATTGTCGGTCTTGAAGCAAAGGTCACCGGTCTCCTGCAGGAACTGTGCATAAATCTTCATGAACACCGGGCTGGTGAGACGACGATTTGCCTGCCGGGCCTTCGGCCAAGGGTCAGAAAAGTTCAAATAGATGCGCTCGACTTCATTTTCCGAAAAGACCTCACCCAATAAACGGGCATCAATGCTGATGAAGGTCAGGTTCTGCAGCGCTTCTCCTTCTGCTTCCATCAGCTCCCGCTTGTGGATCGCCTTCATGAGCACCGTATCATAGCGCTCGATACCAATGTAGTTGATCGCCGGATTCCGGCGCGCGAGCTCCGTGATGAACTGTCCCTTGCCCATGCCGATCTCCACATGGATGGGATGGTCGTTGCCGAAAAATGCCGTGGCCCAGCGTCCGCGATATTCCCTGGGCGCATGTACCACAAATTCTGAATTGGCCACGAAATCCTCGGAGCCGGTGATGTGTCTCAGTCTCATTCTATTCTCCCGCTGCTTTTAGCAGCCTGTTGTTATTATCCGCTTGATATTAGCATTTGTTTTTCAATTGTACAAGCCCCCTGATCCGCAGTATAATGTAGGGAAGTATGCACAAAGGAGGACAACATGCAGACGATTCTGGTTTGTGATGACGATAAACAGATTGTGGAGGCCATCTCCATTTACCTGACCGGCGAGGGCTTTCAGGTGCTGAAGGCTTATGACGGCTATGACGCCCTGGATATCATGGAAAAGGAAGCGGTGGACCTGCTCATCATTGATGTGATGATGCCGGGATTGGATGGCATCCGCACCACCCTGAAGATCCGGGAAAAAAGCTCGGTGCCCATCATTATCCTCTCCGCAAAGAGCGAGGACAATGACAAGATCCTGGGCCTGAACATCGGTGCCGACGACTATCTGACCAAGCCCTTCAATCCCCTGGAGCTGGTGGCCCGGGTAAAATCCCAGCTGCGCCGCTATACCCAACTCGGGAAGCTCGGTGAAACGACACCGGCCAGCGACAACATCTACCGAAACGGCGGCCTCACCATCAACGATGACACCAAGGAGGTAACGGTAGACGGCGAGGCAGTGAAGCTGACGCCCATTGAATACAATATACTTCTCCTCCTGGTGAAGAACGCCGGAAAGGTCTTCTCCATCGATGAGATCTATACCTCCATCTGGAACGAGGAGGCCATCGGCGCGGACAATACCGTGGCGGTGCACATCCGACATATCCGGGAAAAGATCGAGATCAATCCCCGGGAACCCCGCTATCTCAAGGTGGTCTGGGGCGTCGGCTACAAGATCGAAAAACAGAGCAGTGAGGACAAGGCATGAAGCGGCTCCTCACCGCAGCGGTGAATCTCTGCGCCCTGGTGCTGGTCACCGTGAGCCTCTTTATTCTCTCCCGGAATGCCTCCGGGGGTAATGTCTTCGCATGCCTGACGCAAACGGATTTCATTGACTCCCAGAGCTATGAGGGACTGGTCAGCGAGGCCATCACGGATATCTTCGAATACATTGACCTGCGGGACGTCTTTGAAACCAATGGAAAGCTCGACCTCAACAAGGTGATCGCCAAGGCGGAGGTCAATGGCACCACGGTATCCTACAGCCTGGATACCCTGATCCGCTACGCGCGCTCCATGGGCTACTATTTAAATGAAAAGAACGAGGTAGTCACCGGCGGCACGGCCAGTTTCAGCGAGGCGGAGGATGTTCTGTATTCCTCCATTCGGGTCACCTACCGTTCCTACATGCCGGACTACAAGCCCGCCAGCCCCACCGACGGCATGACCACCATCGGAAAGCTTTCCTATGAAATGCTGGGCTATCTTTCCAAGTACTACAGCGCCCGGGCGCAGTTCTTCGACCAGCCCTGCAACTTGAAGTTCAACATTAGCTATTCGGACGGCACGGAAGAAACCGTCTACACCAACGCCGCGGATATGGACAGCGACAGCATCCTGGCACTCGGCAGCTTCCTAGCCACGGATGCCGAAACGCTGGCAATCCGTTCCAGTCTGCGTACCCCGCCGGGAAACCTGGTGCCCCTGCTGACGGCCCACGATCCCTATGAGTCGGGCAGCTATTCCCTGACCGTCGGTGTAGATACGAGCTTCCCGGCCAGAGACAGCTTTTCTGCTGCCTCCGCCAGCTACCGGAACCGCCGGCAGAATGTGGTGGTGGCGCTGTGTCTGCTGGGTCTTGGCGTTCTGCTCTTCAGCCTCAGCTTCTCGGCGTTGCTGATGTTGTGCACCACCGACACGGAGCACCCCCATCCCATCGACCGTTTGCCGGCAGAGCTGCTGGTCATTCTGTTCCTGCTGTGGCTCCGGGCTGCCGATGCCCTGTCGGCTGCGCTGCTGGACTCTGCTTCGGAAATCATCGGTGTCATCGATGCTTTCAGCTTTTGGGAGGGAATTCTGGCCTTTCTTCTTAAGTATCTGCTGTTCCTGCCCTTCTGCCTCTCTCTGGCAAGAAGCTACCGGAATGACAGTCTCTGGGAGAACGCACTTTGCTGCCGTCTGCTGACGGCCCTGAAGCGCTACCTCGAAGCGGCAGCATTGACCCTGCCCCGGCTCTACAGCACCCTGCTGTTCCTGCTGCCCAATGCCGCCGGCGTTCTGATGATCGTGATGCTCTACATCCGCTTTTTCCGGCATCAGAGCCTCTTCTCCTTCCTGATCGCCACGCTTCTGCTGGCCATCCTCATCTGCATCGACTGCTACAGCTACCGCATCGCCGCGGGACTGCAGCAGGCCGTAAACGAGCAGGTGAAATCGGAACGGCTGAAGGCGGACCTCATCACCAACGTCTCTCATGACCTGAAGACGCCGCTAACCTCCATCATCAACTATGTGGATCTCATGAAGCGGGAAGAAATCACGAATCCGAAGCTACAGCAATATCTGGACGTGCTGGACCAGAAATCCAACCGCCTGAAGACATTGACCGAAGACCTGGTGGAAGCCAGCAAAGCAAGCTCCGGCAATGTCAACATTGAATTCATGCAACTGGACTACAGCGAGATGGTACAGCAGGCCCTGGGCGAGTTTGAGGACAAGCTCCAGGCCGCAAAGCTCGAGATCATTCCCAGTTTTCCGGAAAATCCGGCCCTCATCATGGCGGACGGGCGGCGTCTCTGGCGGGTCATTGAAAATCTCTTGAACAACTGCTGCAAGTATGCGCTTCGCGGCAGCCGGGTCTATGTGGAAGTGACCGAGACGGAGGATAATGTTGCCTGCACCATCAAAAACATCTCTTCCTCACCGCTGAACATTTCCCCGGAGGAGCTGACAGAGCGTTTCGTCCGCGGAGACGTGAGCCGCACCACCGAGGGCTCCGGCCTGGGACTCTCCATCGCGAAGAGCCTCACCACCCTGATGAAAGGACGTCTGGAAATCACCATCGACGGCGATCTCTATAAGGCCGCCGTCATTTTCCCGCGGGTACAGCAGAAAAACGAAGCTGCGCCCAGGAAGGACACCAGCCTATGACACATAAGCTACACAAAAAGGGGCAGCGGCCCTGCCTACGGCGTTTTCTCTGCCTGCTGCTCGCATTTCTCCTCTGCCTGCTGACGGCAATGCCTGCCCGGGCGGCAGACTGGCCCAGCCTCTCTGAAACGATCGAAGCGGAGGGCGCCATTCTCATTGACGCAGACTCCGGCGCCGTGCTCTACGGAAAAAACGAGCACACTGCCTATTATCCTGCCTCCATCACGAAGGTGCTGACGGCCATTGTGGTACTGGAAAATGTCACGCAGTTGGACGACATGGTGAGTTTCTCCTTTGCGGCCACCAACACCAATCTGGACACAAATTCCACCGTCATCGGCGCTGTGGCCGGGGATCAGCTTTCCGTCCGGGACTGTCTCTACTCCCTTCTGCTGCATTCCGCCAACGACTGCGCGAACGCCCTGGCAGAGTATGTTTCCGGCTCCAATGCCGCCTTTGCGGAACTCATGAACGAGAAGGCCGCCGCCATCGGCTGTACGGATTCCCACTTCATGAATCCCTCGGGTCTCAATGACCCGGAGCACTACACGAGCTGTGCCGATATGGCGAAGATTCTACAGTACGCCATTCAAAATCCCACCTTCCGGCAGATTGACAGCACCCAGGTCTATACCCACGGCCCCATTGCGAAATACCCGGAGGGGGACAGTCACAATACCGTCTATGCCCATCATCACATGATGCGGAAGAGCTACAGTGAGTACTACCCAGGTGTCTTCGCCGGAAAAACCGGCTATACCATGGCCGCCGGCAATACGCTGGTGACGGCCTGCGAGCGGGACGGCATGACATTGATCGCCGTGATCCTGAATGGCCACAATTCGCAGTACCGGGACAGCAAGGCCCTCTTTGACTTTGGCTATGCTCAGTTTTCCTCTCCCGCGGTTTCTGAGAAAGACGAGGCCTATACCGCCATTGGCAATCACTTCTCCGTCGACGGCATTTCCCTGGTGGACGCACTGGAGTTCAGCATTGATGAAAAGTACCATGTGACGCTGCCGAAGGATGCTGACTTCTCCGCGGCAGAATCCACCCTCAGCTATGATCTGACCGACGCAGAAAAGGCGGACGGCAGCATCGCCCGCATCGACTATCGCTTCGCCGGAAGAGACGTCGGGCATGCCTATGTGCAGCTGCTGGACAAAAGTGAAGAACGGGAAGCCGGTGCCCGGGACGCAGCAGCCGTGGAAGCAAAGGTGCAGGAGGGCATTCCGGAAACCATCGCCGTAAACAAGACAAAGCAGAGTGACGGCAGCGACAGCGCCACCGCCACGGGAGCCGCCGCCCATGGACATAGCCCTGTCTTCCTGGATCGGGATAGTGGGCGAATCGTGGTGCAGCGGCCCCTGCTGCTGGCCCTGGTGATCCTTTCCGGCATAGGGGCTGTCGCCCTAGTGATCTTTCTGCTGATCCGCTTCTTCACCTGGCTGCCGAATGCCCGCAAAAAATCTCGCCGGAACCGGCTGCGCCGCCGCACCAGGGAGCTCACCCAGGAGCAGAAGGCCCGCCGGGACATGATGCTCGATAAACGAAAAGCAAAACGGAGACGGAAATAAAACGCCAATGACAGCGTTTTTTGATTCATAGGATGCACTTTCCTATGAATCAAAACAGGGAGTCTCGCTTACGCGAGGCTCCCTGTTTTGTTACTCCCCAAAAAATACTTCTCTCAGGTCTATCTCTATCAGTCTACTAAGCTGTCAATTCGTACCAGACTTATACCAGAAATTCATGAAGATGTCTGTGTACTTCCGGTGCATGATCTGTCGGCACTGTCAGCCGCAGAATCCTGCCCACTCCCAAATACAGAACGCCCAGTATGGACTTGGCATCCACAACGCGTGTGCCGGCGCCGAGATTCAGGTCGAAGGGCATTGCTGCTGCTCTCGCACAGAAATCATCCACTGCCTCTGCACTGGGAATCATGATGTTAAATGTACTCATTTCCATACCTCCTTAATCTTTCAAAAGTCCTGTTCTTCAGGAACGCTTCCCCGTAAAAACGCCGCTATGGAATTCCCCTATCGTAGTCATAGACAGCATCTATACATTCGTTCGGTTTCGCCGGACTTTGCTATATCCTACTATCGCAGTCTGCCGCTGACAATTGGGAAATATGCCGAATGATTTGTATTTTTGGAGGTGCTTTTGCTTCAACTTTTCCTACGCATTTTGACGGATTGTTGAAAGTGCCCAGATTCTTCATTCTTTTTTTGCCGACAAATTGCCCAGAAACTCCCGGACATAATCCGGTTTATTGGTGATAATGGCATCGACGCCCTGGGCGAGGCAAAGTGCAATCTCGTCCTTCTCGTTGACGGTCCAGACATGTACCTTCAAGCCTTTTTTATGGGCCTTTTCCGTATAGTCCGCCTCCAGCAAATGATAAATGGCCGGATGCAGAGCATCCACGCCCACCACCTTCCGGGCATAATGGCGGACCCGAACGGGCGCGTCACTGTACAAAAGTCCCAATTGCGCATCCGGATCCAGTTCCTTCAGTCGGCAAAGGCTCTTATGCCCGAAGGAGGAATAGAGCACCCGGTCCTCCATACCCATCTCGCGAGTCAGGTCCAGCACCTCTTTCTCGATCCCTTCATAGGGGAAGATACCGGTCTTCAGCTCCACGTTGATACTGAGCTTCCCCGGCTTCAGCAGCGTATAGACCTCCCGCAGCGTCGGGATTTCTGTCTGGGGATAGGTCTCCGCAAATTCCGCATGGGCACGATTGTAGTGAAAACGCCGAAGTTCGGAAAGGGTCATGTCCTTCACATAGCCATGTCCCTCCGATACCCGGTCGATTTTCTCATCATGGATCACCACCAGCTCGCCGTCCTTCGTCCGCTGCACGTCCAGCTCCACGCCGTCGGCACCCATTTCCTCCGCCAGCCGAAAAGCCGCCAGCGTATTCTCCGGGGCATAAGCAGAAGCGCCGCGATGGGCCCAGATCAAGGTCTTGTTTTCCTTCTTCATTGTTTCTCCTTTCCGGCGTCCGGCAATCCTGTGCCAGACGCTCCAAAAGACCCGGGCTTCGCCGCCCGGGCCTTTTTCCTTTGCTTCCGGTCAATCCTTAGCCGTTCACCACATTGTAATCGGTGATGGCGGAATTGATCTGCTCAGCCATAGCGGCTGCTGCATCTTCCGGACTGCTGCCGTTGTTCAGCATATTCTCGATCTCGGTCTCCACCACTGCTCTTGCCTCCGGGAAAACACTGAGGAGTGCGCCTGCAGACTGCGGTGTAGAATCGTGCAGCTGGTTGATGGCGGTCTCGAACTGCGGATACTTCGCAATATTGTCCTTGAAGACCTGCTCGTCATGGGCAGCTACAGTTACGGGGAAGTAACCGGTCTGGGCATTCCAGTATGCCTGAGACTCCGGAGAAACCAGGAACTTCACGAACTCCCAAACGGCCTTCTCCTTGGCAGAATCCTCATTGTTCAGTGCCCAGAGAGAAGCACCGCCGATGGAAACACCGCCCTCGTCGCTGTCGTTCACCTTCGGGAAGTAAGCGGTACCTACCTCAAACTTGCCGTTTACATCCTCCAGCACCTGCTTCAGAGATGCTGTGGACCCCAGGGTCATGGCAGACTTTCCGGAAGAGAAGTCCACAAGACCTGCATCACCGCCGCGGCCGACATTGGGTGCAGCGCCCTGATCATAGAGTGCCTTCCATGCCTTCAGTGTAGCGGCTGCCGCACCATTCTCATCGAATACCACCTTGGTGGCTGCTGTCTCACGACCGTTGCCGTTGTCGACATAGTCCTTTCCCTGCTTGCAGGTGAACTGCTCGAAGAACCAGCCGTAGATGCCGAGGGAAATGGCCTCACCGGCACCGCCTTCATTCACCAGCTTGTCTGCGACTTCACCGATCTTGCCCAGGGTATCCGGTACCTCGGTGATGCCGGCCTTCTCAAACATGTCCTTATTATAGTAGAGAATCGGTGTGGAAGAGTTGAAGGGCATGGAGTAGAGCTTGTTGTCCACGGAATAGTAAGCGGCAATGTTCGGCTCCAGCTGTGCGGTATCCCAGCCATCGGCATCGATCAGCTCCTGCATCGGAATGACCCAACCGGAATCGATCATGAAGCGGGTACCGATGTCGTAGATCTGCACCAGATCTGCGCCCATGTTTCCGATCTGCGCACTCTTCAGCTTGTTGATGGCATCGTCGTACTCGCCCTGGTACTCGGCCTCTACATGAATGTTCTGGTCATTTTCCTTGTTGAACTTGTCGATGAGGTAGTTCATGGCCTCACCATTGACGCCGCCCATGGAGTGCCAGAAGGTAATGGTGGTTCCCTCACCGCTCTGCGCGGAAGCCTCTGTACTGCTCTCCTGCGCTGCTGCCTCTGTGCTGCTTTCTGCACCGGCAGTTGTGCTCTCACTTGTGCTTGTAGAAGCGCCGCATCCGGTTACCAGCATGGAACCCACCATGGCCATCGCCAGCGCTGCATTTACCTTACGTTTCATAATTCCTCCTTGATATGAGATGAGATATCCAGATTCTGTTTGGCACCGAATCATTGCGCACTTCGCGCTTTGTCCACCCGGTGCCTGTATGTTAAACCGCTTCCGCGGGAATAACCGTTTCGAAGGGATCAGCCCTTCACTGCGCCCGAAAACATTCCCCTAATCAGCTGTTTCTGACCGATGATAAAGATAGAAATGGAGGGCAGGATGATGAGCACCACGCCGGCGATCATCAGTGTCATGGACTGGGCGTCCACGGAGCTCAGCATGGAGATACCGATCTGCACAGTCCGCATGCTCTCGGAACCTGTCACCAGCAAGGGCCACATGTACATGTTCCAGGCGTTGATGAAGGTATAGACCGCCATGGCGCCGATGCCCGACTTGGTCAGGGGGATCAGGATCTTGAAGATGAAGACAATGTTGGGGCAGCCGTCGATCTTCGCCGATTCATAGAGCGACATGGGGAAGCTCTGGTAGAACTGCCGAAACAGGAAGATACCCATGGCCGAGGTGAGATAGGGGATGATCAGCACGTAGTAGGTGTTGAGCCAGCCCAGAGAGCTCACCGTCAGATAGTTGGAGATGATCGTCGCCTCGCCGGGCACCATCATGGTGGCCATCAGCAGCATGAAGAGCACGCCCTTGCCCTTGAACTCCAGGAAGGAGAAGGCAAATGCTGCCAGGGAGCAGGAAATGATCTGTCCGAAGGTGATGAAGCCCGCCACGATGAAGGAATTCAGCACGAAGCGGAGCAGCGGCACCTTGTGGAGCGCGTCCACAAAGTTCTGCAATGTCGGATGCTTCGGGAGCAGGTTCATGTCCATGGAAAAGAGCTCGCCGGAGGGCATGAACGCGATGCTCACCGCATAGAGCAGCGGCAGCAGGATCAGCAGCGCGAAAATCACATTGATGAGAAGTAAAATTCTCTGTTTCTTTTTTGAGACGAGCATCAGCCCTTGCCTCCCTTCTTTTCCACCCGGAACATCACCAGGGTCAGTGCCATGATGATGAGGAACAGCACCACGGACTCCGCTGCTGCGGAACCGAAGCGATAGTTGAAAAAGGCATCCCGGTAAATGGAGTACACAATGAGGTTCGTGGACTCACCGGGGCCGCCCTGGGTCAGGATCTTCACCTGGCCGAAGGACTGGAAGGCCTGAATGATGTTCACCACGATGGTATAGAACAGGATCGGTGAAAGTCCCGGCAATGTCAGATGCAGGAACTGCTGCCGCTCGCTGGCACCGTCCACGGAAGCCCGCTCGTAGATGGTCTCGTCAATGTTGGCGAGGCCCGCGGAGAAGTACAGGAAGTCGATACCGCTGTTGAGCCATCCCGTCAGCACCGCCACACAGATCAAGGCGTACTTCGGATCCGAGAAGAAATTGATCTGGGTGCCCATCAGCTTGTTCACGATACCGATGGAGGGGTGGAGCATGATCTTGAAGATCATAGCTGCCGAGCTGGACGCAATCGCCATGGGCAATGCGTAGGCCGTACTGAAGAAGCGGATGCCCGGAAAGGTCTTGTTGCAGAGCACCGCACCCACCAGGCCCAGAAACATGCCGATGGACACGACGATCACCACGAAAATGATGGTGACAGCCAAGCTGTTCAGGAAGGACTTTGATGTCAGAAGCGTGGTGTAGTTTTCCAGTCCCACGAAGAGCTTGGCCTGTCCCAGCTTATTGGTTTTGAAAAAGCTGAGATAAATCGTCTTCACAAAGGGAAAAAAGAGGAAGACGCTGAAGATAATGACGGAGGGCAGTAAATACAGATACGGCTCCGTCCTTTTGATCCCTTTCATGGATTACCCCTTTCTCGTCTCGTACAATATGTTGTTGCCGGTCTTCGGATCGAAGAGATGGATGTGTTCCTTCCGAATCGAGAAGGCAATCCGATCACCGGCCTGGTAGTCCCTTCCATCCTTCACGCGGATGGAAATCATATCCTTTGTGATGTCCTCGGAAATACCCCGGTACTTGTCGAGACCGATCTGACCATGGAGAAGATACTCCGCGCCGAGATTCTCCTTTACATCCAGCTCGAAGGAGACCTCATTGGTCCTGCCTTCCCGCGGTGTGTAGAAGTCCTCCGGCCGCACGCCGAGAATCAGCTGCCGCTCCACGTAACCCCACTCCTCTGTCACCGCTGCCGCTTCCGCGGGCAATGCCAGACACAGTCCGTCACCCACCAGCTGAACCTGGCCGTTCAGCTTGACCACATCCACCGGGATGAAGTTCATCTGGGGGGAGCCGATGAACCCGGCAACGAAATGATTGATGGGATTCCGATAGATTTCCGCGGGACTCGCCGCCTGCTGCACCACGCCGTGGTTCATAACCACGATCCGGGTGGCCAATGTCATCGCCTCCACCTGGTCGTGGGTCACATAGACAATGGCCGCCTCCAGATTTTCATGAAGCTTGGCGATTTCCACCCGCATCTGCGCCCGCAGCTTTGCGTCCAGATTGGACAGAGGCTCATCCATGAGATAGGCCTTGGCCTTCCGCACGATGGCGGCACCAATGGCCACACGCTGCTTCTGTCCGCCGGAGAGTGCCGCAGGCTTGCGGTCCAGAAGCTGCTCAATTTCCAGCATCCGGGCGGCATCCCGGACACGGCTGTCGATCTCTGCCTTGGAGAATCCCCGTACCCGGAGACCGAAGGCCAGATTGTCATAGACGCTCATATGGGGATACAGGGCATAGCTCTGAAACACCATGCTGAGATCCCGTTTCTGCGGCTCCAGCTTCGTCACATCCTTGCCGTCAATGAGGATCTGTCCCTCGCTGACGCTTTCCAGCCCTGCCAGCATACGCAGTGTGGTAGACTTGCCGCAGCCGGAGGGTCCGACGATCATGACCAGCTCCCGGTCCTGAATGTCCAGATTAAAATCGGAAACCGCCGTGGAACCGCCCGGATATACCTTAGAAACATGTTTTAATGAGATATCTGCCATAGAAAAGACCCCTTTCATCACAAACGCGATTGTAAGGGGTCTATGTAAAGGGTAATGATAGGGTTTTGTAAATCTTTTCGTAACTTGACTCCAGCCAAAGACTCCGCTATGATGGGCTGACAGGCGGAAACGCCGCATGCAGGGAGGAAAATCCATGAATTACGCCAGCATCAAGGAATGTGACATTGCAAACGGCACCGGTGTCCGGGTCAGTCTCTTCGTCTCCGGCTGCCGGAACAACTGCCCCGGCTGCTTCAACCAGGGACCCCAGAGCTTTCAATACGGCGATCCCTACACACCGGCGGTGCAGACCCGCATCCTCGATCTCTGCCGCCCTTCCTATATCGAGGGCCTGTCGCTGCTGGGCGGCGAACCCATGGAGCCGGAGAACCAGGAAGCGCTGCTGCCGCTGCTGCAGGACTTCCATGTCCGCTATCCTGAAAAGAACATCTGGTGCTACACCGGCTACCTCTATGAGGATCTTCTCCCCGGCGGCAGGAAAAATACAGCATACACGGAAGGACTTCTTTCTTATATAGATGTGCTGGTGGACGGCCGCTTTGAACTGGCGCAGAAAGACATTACCCTCCGCTTCCGCGGCTCCGCCAACCAGCGGATCATCGATGTGCCGAGGACCCGGGAAAGCGGAAAAGTTGTTCTGCTGGCAGGATTTTAAACATAACACGAAAAGGAGTTTCATAATGAAGAAAATCACAAGACTTTGTCTGATGGGGATAATGTTTTCGGCTTGCATGACGGGCTGCGGCGCAGCTTCTGCCGGAAGTGCTGCAGAAAGCAGCACAGCAGTAAATGCTGCGGCAACAGAAGACACGACAGCTGCGGAAAACCAGACCGCCACGGGGGCCGCTATGGATCAGGAAGCGGTCAAGGACACATCCGGCGAAAGCGCAGATGCTTCCGAAGTACCTCCGATCGATGCCGCGGGCATTCTCCTGACCACCGGCACCTATGAGGGCGATTCCGACTTCGTCGACGAAGACCAGGCCCTCTTCACCGATGAAAACGGCATTGAATTCGTGGCACAGATTTCGGACAGCACCAACGTGCCGGAAGACGGCCTCGTGAAAGGCCAGACCTATGTGGTGGTCCACTCCGAAATGATGACCGCCAGCCTCCCGGGAATCTATCCCGAGGTGTACGCGATCATGGAGCAGTCGTAAGACTGCAAGAACCCCGGGAGACAAAGTCTCCCGGGGTTCTCTTGATTCTGCTTACACTTTCTTTATCGCAAATATCTCATCCAGCACCTTGGCAATCGCCTCCATGCTGATCGGTTTTATGATATGCCCATTCATACCCGACTCATAGGACTTTCGCTTGTCCTCCTCAAAGGCATTGGCGGTCATCGCAACAATCGGGATGTTTGCCTTCCGGTTATCCGGCAGTGTTCGGATTTCTCTGGTGGCGGTATACCCATCCATCTTCGGCATCTGCACATCCATAAAAATCAGATCATATTGATCCGATGCCGCATTGTTGATGGTGGAAACCGCAATATCACCGTCATTTACACTGTCCACGATCATACCTGCTTCTTCCAAAATCGCGGTGGCAATCTCCCGATTCAGCTCATTGTCTTCCACCAGAAGCACTCTCTTGCCACTGTAATGATACGTCTTCTTTTCTATTTTCTCTTCTGCATTTTTTCTGCCCTCTTTGTTTTCCGGCTGTACCAGCACATTTCTAAGTTCTGACACAAAGATCGGTTTTGACACAAAGGCCGTCACGCCAGCTTCCCTGGCCTCATGTTCAAAATCAGACCAGTCATAAGCTGTAAGCACGATAATCGGTACCTCTTCACGAATGACCTTTCGTATCCGGCGGACAGTCTCGATACCATTCATATCCGGCATTAAATAATCGATGATATATACCTTGTATTCATCCATCATCTCCGCCGCATCCTGTGCACGGACAACCGCCTCCTTGCCGGATGTGGTCCAATCCGGCCGCATCTGTATGTCCCGAAGCATTTTGCTGACACTTCTGCAGGTATCCATATCGTCATCCACAATCAGTACTTTTGCCCCCAGCAGTTCCGGAATCGGCTCATTCTTTATATATTCGTTCCCTATCCTCATGTTCAAGGTCACCGTGAACGTGGAGCCCTTTCCTTCTTCGCTCTCAACCTTTATCTCACCGCCCATCATATCCACGATATTCTTGGTAATGGCCATGCCCAGTCCTGTGCCCTGAATGCCGCTGACCGTAGAAGTATATTCTCTGGAGAACGTATCAAAGATATGTCCTATAAACTTCTTTGACATGCCAATGCCATTATCCTTCACCGAAAACTCGTACGTTGTGTAATTTTTCAGATGACAAGGCTTTTCACGCAAGCGAATCATGATATCCCCGCCCGGCTTCGTGAACTTGATCGCATTGCCCACAATATTCAGCAGCACCTGATTCAAGCGTAGCTTGTCCGTGAGTACATCCTCATGCACCACATCCTGCGTATCAATAAAAAGATTCTGATTTTTCGCCTTAATAAGCCCCTGGATCATAGTGCGAAGATCATGCATCAGGTCAGGAATATGAACCGCTGTTTCTTCAAGCTTTACGGTGCCGCTTTCTATGCGGCTCATATCCAAAATATCATTAATCAGGCTCAAGAGATGCGTACTTGAGGTACTGATCTTAGCAAGATAGTCCTGCACCTGCGCCCGGTCGTCACTATGCGTCTGTGCCAATGCCGTAAAGCCGATGATTGCATTCATCGGCGTGCGGATATCGTGCGACATACTATTTAGGAATGTTGTCTTTGCCCTGTTGGCCTGTTGTGCTGCCGCCAAAGCATGCATCAGTGCCTCCTGATGCTCCTTTTCTCGTTTGGCCTGCTGCTCGTGCTCTTCCACAATGGCATCAATGATCTGAAAACCGGCCACAACATTTCCATTATCATCTGATTTCCGAAAATCAAACTGGTAATGATGCAGTTTTCCACCTTCCGTACTGCGATAGGTGCCGCTATATTCATCCCTTTCCGAAAATACGCTGCGAAGGTTTTCAAAGCTGAACGCCTCGGCCACTTTCTCCTTATCGTCCAGATGTACATTTTCCTGTATCCATTGCTTGATCACAAAATCAAATGGAAATACCCTTCCTTTGACAGCGATAACAGCATTGACATCATAGTCCTCCGCAAGCCGTACAACTCTTGCCGTTCCGCTGTTTAAATTTGCAACAAATACATTTTTAAAGCTCTTAGACAAGGTATCGATAATTGCCATCTGCTCTGCCACCTCTTTTTGATGGGCAGCTTCCTTTTCTTTTTCTATCCGCTCCGCTTCCAGATGCTCTTCGATGATCGCATCAATATTTTGAAATCCACAAGTAACAAATTCAACACCTTCTGTCCGGATAAGATTATACTGATAATGGTGCACTTCCCCATCGATAAGGACACGATAATTGCCCGTATATTCGCTCCGCTTTTCAAATACTTTTCGCAGATGCTCGAGACAAAGCTTCTCATAGAGCATCTGTGTGTCTTCCGGATGAACGCGTTCTGAAATGTACGTATTCAAGGTAGTTGGATAATCGAAGAATTTGTGATCTTCTTTATCCAAACCAGAGGTGATATATCCACCCAGTTTTAAGATCTTGGCTGTTCCATCGGTAAGATTGATCCAAAATACATTCTGAAAGCCCCGGGCAAGCGAATCAAAAATGCTCAATTGCTCCCTCAGCAATTCGTCCCGCTTTTGACTCTCCGCAACGAACCCCGTGATATCCGTTAACGTTCCCTGATAAAACCTTTGATCCCCCACAGTAACAAGAGATGTGGCATCGGAAACCCAGATATAGCCATGCTTCCCTCTCATCCTGTAGATAGCATCTACGACATTTTTATCAGCGCTTTGACGCAGCAGTTCTACATATTTCTTCGTCGTTTCCGTGTCTTCCGGATGCAGCATGTTCATGAACTTGTTGTCAAATTCCGTCTCAATCTCTTCACGCGTCCAGCCAAACATCTCACAGAAACGATCACTGACATAGAGCAAAGGATACCCTTCCTCTGCGGCGCATATATGATATCCCCCCGGCATATTTTCGAGGACGGCTTGGGAGAATCGGTCCAGGTGCTCAAATTCCACATGACGATTTATATCTGATATATTTGTCAACATAAATTCCCCCTTTACCCCAACCGTTATATCCAATCTGATTCCTTATCGAACGCGGCACAAACTCATTAATATCTTACCACGAATATGCTCAACTTTCCAAAGTATTAATAGATGAAACGCATAAAGAAAACAGAGCCGACGCATCTCTGCGTCGGCTCAACCTACATTAAATACAGATTATAAATGCAACACTCTGTCCTTGATCTCCTGGGTACGGCCCTGGTTCCAGTACTGGGTGCCGATGTAGCCGCAGGTCCGCCGCGCCACAGACATCTTTGACTGGTCACGGTTGCCGCAGTTCGGGCACTCCCAAACCAGCTTGCCGTGGGTATCCTCTACGATCTTGATCTCTCCGTCATAGCCGCAGCACTCGCAGTAATCTGACTTGGTGTTCAGCTCGGCGTACATGATGTTCTCATAGATGAACTGCATCACGGAAAGCACCGCCGGGATGTTCTGCTGCATGTTGGGCACCTCCACATAGCTGATGGCGCCGCCCGGTGACAGCCGCTGGAACTCCGACTCGAACTTCAGCTTGGTGAAGGCATCAATCTGCTCCGTCACATGCACATGATAGCTGTTGGTGATGTAGTTCTTGTCCGTTACCCCCTTGATGACGCCGAAACGCTTCTGCAGACACTTCGCAAACTTGTAGGTGGTGGACTCCAGCGGTGTGCCATATACAGAATAGCTGATGTTCTCTGCCGCCTTCCATGCATTGCACTTATCGTTCAGCTTCTGCATCACCGCAAGCGCGAAGGTCTTGCCTTCCTCTGTGGTATGGGAGACGCCCAGCATCCGCATGCACATCTCGTAGAGTCCCGCATAGCCCAAAGAAATGGTGGAATAGTTGTTGAAAAGGAGCTTGTCGATGACCTCACCCTTCTTCAGCCGGGCCAGCGCGCCGTACTGCCAGAGGATCGGGGCCACATCGCTGACGGTGCCCAGCAGCCGCTCATGCCGCAGCCGCAGTGCCCGGTGGCAGAGCTCCAGGCGCTCCTCCAGAAGTTCCCAGAAGCGGTCCATGTCTCCCTGAGAAGAACAGGCCACATCCACCAGGTTAATGGTCACCACGCCCTGGTTGAACCGGCCGTAGTACTTGTGCTTTCCGTTCTCGCCCATGCCCACAGTATCCTGGGTCAGGAAGGAACGGCAGCCCATACAGGGATACACATCCCCGCCCTTGTACTCCCGCATAATCTTTGCGGAAATGTAGTCGGGCACCATACGCTTGGCGGTGCACTTTGCGGCCAGCTCTGTGAGACTCCAGTACTTGGAGCCCTCATGGATATTGTCCTCATCCAGCACGTAGATCAGCTTCGGGAAAGCCGGGGTGATCCATACGCCCTTCTCATTCTTTACCCCCTGCATTCTCTGCAACAGCACCTCCCGGATAATGGCCGCGAGGTCATCTCTTGTCTGCCCCTCCGGCACCTCATCGAGGTACATGAACATGGTCACGAAGGGGGCCTGTCCGTTACAGGTCATGAGGGTAATGAGCTGGTACTGGATGGTCTGGATACCGCTCTTGATTTCTTCCGACAAGCGGCGTTCCGTCACCTTGTCAATGATGGCTTCATCCAGAGATTCACCACACTCCTTCCGCTCCTCGATGACCTGCTTCCGGATCTTCTTCCGGGAAACGTCCACGAAGGGGGCGAGATGCGCCAGTGTGAAGGACTGTCCGCCGTACTGGTTGCTGGCCACCTGCGCCACGATCTGGGTGGTGACGTTGCAGGCGGTGAAGAAGCTGTGGGGCTTCTCGATCATGGTCTGGGAAATGACGGTGCCGTTCTGCAACATGTCCTCCAGGTTGATGAGGTCGCAGTTGTGCTCCTTCTGGGCGAAATAGTCCGAATCGTGGAAGTGAATGATGCCCTCCTCATGGGCCTTCACGATGTCCTCCGGCAGCAGCAGACGCTTCGTAAGATCCCGGCTCACTTCGCCGGCCATGTAGTCACGCTGGGTGGAGTTGATCACCGGATTCTTGTTGGAATTCTCCTGCTTCAGCTCCTCGTTGGCCTGGTTGATCAGGGACAGGATGTCCTCATCGGTGGTGTTGGCCTTTCTGGCAATCTCCCGCTTGAAACGATAACGCACATACTTCTGTGCCACCTCGTAGCCCCGCATCTCCATAATGCCGGTCTCCACCATATCCTGAATGTCCTCGACATTCACCGCGTGGGTAGAGCTTGCCACCTTCTTGGCCACCGTATCCGCAACACCCAGGATCTGATACTCGTTCATCCGGTAGATGGGCTCCACCTCCTTATTGGCCTTCCGAATCGCATTGGCGATCTTCGAGAGGTCGAACTTCACCTCCTGACCGTTTCTCTTGATGACGTTGATCTTTACCTGAATATCATTTTCCATGTACAAGCCCTCCGATACCCCATATATGTAGTATTTCTACCTATTATTGATGGATTTCATCGCTAAATCTGGTGTGTACTTTTTTTCGTGCACCAGATATTGCGCCGGACACTAATATACGCCTTTCCCTGAGAAAAGGAAAGAGGAAATTGCCGCATCCCTTCTGTTTTGTTCAAGTCCCACAAAACAGGACTCCATTTTCCGCCCATTTGTCTATTGACGCCGATGCATCTCTGGGCAATGTCTTCGGTCTATGCTATACTGAACGAGGCCACTTTTCCTGGCAGCCGCTACATATGAGGCAAACCACGATACCGGCCACTATATCTGCTAACATTCAGGAGAACCTATGCTATATCTGTTTTCTGCTCTGTATTGCGAGGTGCAGCCCCTGCTCCGGGCCCTCGCCCTGAAGAAGGTGCAAGCTACCTCTGGTGCTCGCATCCCCTTCCAGCAGTTCATCAATGAAGACAACTCGATCTGCCTGACCCTGACCGGCCCTGGCATTAGCGCCGCTGCTGCCGTGGCTTCTGTTTTGGCCCTGCAACCGCCCTCTGCGGCAGACCTTCTGCTGAGCTTCGGGAGCTGCGCCGCGCCCCTGGCCGGGGACGGTGACCGTCCAAATGGCATCTACCGGCTGGTGAAGCTTCTGGACTTTGCCAGTCTCCGGAGCTTCTACCCCGATCTGCTCTATCCCTCGCAATTTCCGGAGGCAGGCTGCCTGAGCTTTCCCCGGGTCCTGAACCTCCAGTCAGAAAGCGCCGATTGGCAAACTGCGGTTCTCGACACCATAAAAAAGGAACACTGCCAGCTCTACGATATGGAAGCCGCTGCCGTTTATCAAGCCGGCAGCCCTTTCCTGGGGCCGCACCAGATGCATTTTCTGCGGCTCATCAGTGACCCCGGAGAAGGCCGGACTGTAAGGCCCGAAGACATTAGCCGGGCAGTGGAAAAAGAGATGCCGCGACTCCTGCAGGAAATCAGCGACATGCTCGCCCGGATCCGGCAGGAAAAGGAAAAGCCGCCCCTGTTCTCACCGGAGACAGAAACGCTCTGCGAAAGGCTCCAGCAGGACCTGCACTGCTCCGTGGTGATGGCCGCCCAATTGCGGCAGCTCCTGCGCTATCTCAGCCTGGCGGAACAGCCCTGGCAGGCCGCGGTGGCGTCTTTGTACGAAAACGGTACCCTGCCCTGCCGGGACCGCCGAAGAGGAAAGGAGGTACTGGATGCATTCCGAAAGCAATTCCTGTCCTGAAACAGCACTGCTGCCCCGCTTCTCCCATATTTATGTGGAAGAGCATCTTCTCGGACGGGCAGAGACGGAGCAGATCCGAAGACATTACCCTAAGGCGCAGTTGATCCCCATCCGACACTATAAGGATGTGTTCAACCGGCGGCAGCAGAATGTACAGCTGCAGCACCGCAGCCAGAAGCTGATCCTCGCGGAGAAGCACGGAACGCTCATCTATCCCGGGGCGCCGGTCTGCCAGAGCTTTGGGAATCAGCACTTTTACTACACCTCCTGCGTCATGAACTGCCTTTACGACTGCGAGTACTGTTATCTGAAGGGCATGTACCCCTCCGGAAATCTGGTGCTGTTCCTGAATCTCGAGGACACCTTTGCAGAGCTTCGGACGCTGCTGCGGCAGCATCCGGTCTACCTCTGCATTTCCTATGACACGGACCTGCTGGCGCTGGAAGGGATCACAGGTATGGTACAGCGCTGGGCCGCGTTTGTCGCCGGGGAGCCGGATCTCACCATCGAAATCCGGACGAAAACAGGCTCCGCGACCTTCTGGAACGCCCTGCTCCCCTATCGTTCGGAACGGCTGATTTTTGCCTTTACCCTCTCACCGGAGGCGGTGGTGACGCGTTACGAGCATGACACCGGCAGTCTCGCGGCCCGGCTCCGGAGCATCGCACGGGGTCTCAATCTAGGTTTCACGTTGCGGCTCTGCTTCGATCCCATGCTGGCAATTCCGCACTGGCGCGAGGCCTACGGGGAAATGCTGTCACAGGTGCGTGAAATACTTCCCTTATCGGAAATTCGAGACATCAGCATCGGCTCCTTCCGACTTTCTGAGGTCTATCTGAAGGCCATGCGGCGGGCCATGCCAGACTCTGCCATTGTTCAGTATCCCTACGAAAATCAGGGCCAGGTTTACCAGTATCCGGCGGCTCTCGCCAGGGAAATGGAACAGTTTCTCCGAGACGGCCTGCCGGAAATTCCGGCGGAGAAGATTTTTACCATTCAGCAGACTTAAGGGAAGCAGACATCGCACGGGTATCCCGATATCGTTGCGTCCATGCGATATACTACATGACAAAAGGAGAATTTCATGGATAAGGATAATGATAATGAAAAGAAAATCGCCATCGTCACCGGTGCCTCCTCCGGCATCGGCGCGGCCATCAGTGAAATGCTGCTGTCGCTGGGCTACGAGGTCTACGGCTTCGGCAGACATTTCCCTGCGGAAAAAGAGGAAGACGAAGACGCCGCAGAAAGCGGAAACCGCAGAACTGCCGGAACTGTCACATCTGAAAGCAGCAGCGCCGAAGGAAGCTTTCATCCCATCGTCTGCGACCTGCTGGACACCGAGCGGACACTACAGGAAATCCGCGCCATTGAAAAGCGGGGAAAGGTCAGCATCCTCGTGAACAATGCCGGCGTGGCCTACTACGGTCTCCATGAGGAGCTGAATCCCCGGAAGATTCGGGAAATGATACGCACCAATCTGGAGCTTCCTCTGATTCTGACCCAGGCAATGCTTCGCACACTCAAAAAAAATCACGGAACCGTGGTCAACATCAGCTCCGTGACGGCATTGTCCTCGAACCCCCACGGCGCCTGCTACGGCGCCACAAAGGCCGGTCTTTCTTCTTTTTCCCGAAGTCTCTTTGACGAGGCCCGGAAATACGGACTGCGGGTCATCTCCATTCTGCCCGACATGACCGAAACCGCCCTCTATCGAAACGCAGATTTCACCGTGGGCGAGGAAACGGAGAGCCGCCTGGCCCCGGCAGAGGTGGCAGAGGCCCTTCGCTATGCCCTCAGCGCCCGGCCGGGTCTCGTGGTGCATGAACTGGTCCTCCGTCCCCAGCTACATCGGATTAGAAAAAAAATGTGATGGAGCAACGCATCTAACGGTTCCCGCCGTGACGGGCACCCGCCAGCCAAGCTGTCGCGAAGCCCGTCACGGCATCGCATCATAAGCTTCCTGGTAAAACTGCTCCTGGGCATTGACCCGGCCGTTTTCGCCGTGGAGATCCCGGTCGTGGTATTCGCCGTCCATCAGCAGCTCCTTGCCCTTCTCATCATCCTGCATGAGGGTATCGAAGATGTGCCGGATCCGTGCCCGGGCATCCGGATCGCAGATGGGTGCGGCCACCTCTACCCGGCGCAATGTGTTTCGGGTCATGAAGTCTGCGGAAGCGATATACATCTTCTCCTCGTCCCCAATGCCGAAGCGGTAGATCCGGGAGTGCTCCAGATACCGTCCCACGATGCTGACCACGCGGATCCGGTCGGTTTCGCCCGGAATGCCCGGAATCAGACAGCAGATGCCGCGGATCACCATTTCAATGCGGACGCCCACCTGGGAAGCCGCCACCAGCTTCTGGATGATGGTCTTATCGGTCAGGGAATTGATCTTCACGCCGATATAGGCAGGCTTTCCGGCCTCCGCCAGCGCGATCTGCTCATCCATCATCTCCAGCACACGATTCTGCAGGCAGTTGGGTGCCACCAACAGCTGCTTCACGCCGTTGCTCTCGACGGTATCTCCCATCATCAGGCAACGGAACACTTCGGCCGCATCGCGCCCGATTTCCTGATCCGCCGTCATTAAACAAAGATCGGTGTAGAGGTTTGCGGTTTTCTCGTTGTAGTTGCCGGTGCCCACCTGGGTAATGTAGGCGACGCCGCTTTCCTTCTTCCGCGTAATGAGGCAGAGTTTCGAGTGTACCTTGTAGCTGCCTAGGCCGTAGATGATCTGGCAGCCGGCATCCTCGAGGCGGTGGGACATTTCAATGTTGTTGGCCTCATCAAAACGGGCCCGGAGCTCCACCAGCACCACCACCTCTTTGCCGTTTTCGGCGGCGTCACAGAGGGCATCCACGATCTGGGAATGTCCGGCCACGCGGTAGAGGGTAATCTTGATGGACTGCACGGTCTCATCCTCCGCCGCATCTCGCAGCATGCTGATGAAGCTCTTCATGCTCTCGAAAGGATAGGACAGCAGCACGTCCTTGCGCTCGATCTGGTCGAGAATGGATTCTCCCTTCACAAGTGCCGGTGACATACGGGGACTCCGTTTCTGGTAGAAGAGATTCGTCTTGTCCCGCAGGAAGTTCTGCAGCTGGAAGACGAAGGAAAGATCCAATGGCGTTCCGCTCCGGATAATGTGTTCCTTCGGAATGTTCAGGTACTTGGCGAGTTCCTTCTGCTCCTCCTCGTTGATGTCGCGGGACAGCTCCAGACGCACCGGGTTCAGCTTGTTCCGCTTCTTGAGGAGTTCCTCCATGATGCCGCGGAAGTCCAGATCCTCGTCGTAGACGTCATTGGCATCGATGTCCGCATTTCGAGTCACCCGGATCACAGACTTCTCCCGGATCTGGTAACCGGGATAGAGTTTGGATACAAAGTGCAGGATCAGTTCCTCCGACAGCATGAAGCAGCCCTTGCGGTCCGGGATCTCGATGAGGCGCTTGAATACCGGGTTGAAGCAGGGCACGATACCGATCTTTTTCTTCTTGTTCTTTCCGGTCAGAAGCACCACCGCATAAAGGGCACGGTTGTGCAGGAAGGGGAAGGGCTGCTGCTTGCCCACGATCATCGGGGACAGGTAGGGACGGATGGCCGTATCGAAATAGCTTTCCAGCTGTGCCTGCTCCAATTTGGACAGCTTCTGGAAGTTAATGACGCGGATGCCCTCCGGCTCCAGCTCGCCCATCAGCTGCTCATAGACGGCTGCCTTCCGCTTCTCCTGGAGCTTCACCTGGTTCACAATGGCCTGAACCTGCTCGGTGCTGGTCATGTTGGTCTTGTTCTCCCGCACCTTCTCGCCGGATTCGATCTGCACCATCAGGGTACCCACCCGGACCATGAAGAACTCGTCCAGGTTGGTCTGGTAAATGGAGGCGAAGGTCAGGCGCTCCGCCAGGGGAACTCTGGGATTCCCCGCCTCCGCCAATACGCGCATATTGAACTGCAGCCAGGACAGCTCTCGATTCTTGAAATAGTCCGCTTTTTTCACTTTTTCTTCCTTCATACCCATTCACAACTTCCCGGGACGCAACGCCGTCCCTGACTTTTTTCCGGCCCATGCTGGGTCATACTATGAGTACTAGTATAAGCTTTCTTGCGTAAAATGTCTTTGAATAGTTTGTAAAGTTTGCGTGGAGAGTTCTGCATCAAGCAGAACTCGGAGCGGCGCCAGGCGGCAGCAAAGCACGGGAAGTCCGGTCGGAGTCTGGACATCTTCAACGAGGCTCCCACTAAGTGCGCTCATCAGCGGTGCGCATGTTTCGCTGTTTCCCTGATGGAAACAGCTCATTGCGACACCGCCGAGGCCTGAAGCCCCTGTGGAGCGCACTAAGCGTGACCTCTGGAAGCTGTTTCCATCCTCCTCAAAGGACTTCCCGCACCTCCGCCTGCCGCCTTTCGCTAGGTTTATCTTTACTATTTTCAGGTGCTTATCCTTCCGCCTGTATGATTTCTTCATGTGTCATACCGGTTGCAGCCTGATGGCCAGTCTTCATTACCGGCATATGGACGGACTGATCGAATAACAGCCGCAAATAGCCAGGCGTAGAATAATGTCCGGCAGTATCAATCAGGAATTTGCCAGGAATAATTGCAGCCAGATCAATATCAGCATAAGTGATACCCTCTTCATCATGTTCCAGGTGATTGCCGATTTCTTCACCGTTCGGTCCCAATATGCAACTGAAACCATGGCCATTCTGCATATAATTTTTCTGCTCCTCGGTTTCACAGATTCTGTCTCTCTGCTCTTCTGTCCAGATTTGGGAAGCCACAAGACAAAAAACCTGATTTGAAATGGCATAGTACTGCGCTGCCATCCGGCACTGTCGGTCACCGAATAAATGTCCTTCTTGCGCCATACCGATAGGCCATGATGACACATGAATCTGCTCATTCTGTGACCCCATCGCGGCAACATTAAGCGGTATAAAATGCTCCCAGCACTGCAATCCGCCGAGATTGCCATATTCCGTCTCGAAAACCGGCATCATGCTTCCGTCGCCATCTCCCCAGATGGTTTTTTCTGCATTGGTAGCCTTCAGTTTTCTGTGTTTGCCCATCAGATTTCCGTTGGGATCAAACCAAAGCTGTGTAAGGTACAGGCTTCCGCCATCCTTTTCTGTCACACTGACACAATAATAAACTTTGTTTCTCCGCGCACACTCACTTAAACGGCAAATTTGTTCGCTGGGAATTTCAATCGCATTCTTATACAACTCAATATAATATTTCATACCATAATCGGCATTTCCCATCCATATCCACCAGGGATATCCGGGAATAAAAGCTTCCGGAAAAGCAATTACCTTGGCCCCATTTTCTGCCGCTTCATCAACCAGATGACACACCTTATCAATGGTTGCATCCGTATCCAGCAAGATCGGTGCCGCCTGAACAGCTGCTACTTTCAGTTTGGGATAAGTTTTCATTGTCATTCCTCCATCTCCAATTTATAATAAACAAAGAAAGCAAAGGCGCTCGGAAAATCCTCAAGCACCTTTGCTTTCTCTTGTTTTATTGTAATCTATATTATGTCCAGGAAAAGCAGATAAGAGTTGATGCTCTTAAACCTGAAGTTGTTAAGAATTCACCATGAATGAAAAAGACTTAAGATATTTTCAAGCAGCATACGAATGCAAAAACATTTCTCATGCGGCACAAAAGATATTTATAACGCCGCAAGGACTAAGCAAGGCAATCAAGAAACTCGAACAGGAGCTTGATGTTGTGCTTTTCATCCGCAATACCAACGGACTCCTGCCCACTGAATATGCAGACGTGTTGTATAAAAAATCTCATGATATCATAAATTCACTGAATACGATCAAATCGGACATTTTGCTGACTGGACAACAGAAAAAATCCGATTTGACAACGGCCTTTACCTTTGGCGTTGTTGACTATCTCGGAATTGATTTTATCTATGATTTTAAAAAGGCATTCCCAAATATTTCACTGAATATTATCCAAAAGCCTGACGCCGGCGTTCATGAAATGATGCAAAAGAAGGCCTGTGAAATCGCGGTGATTGCCGGTCCCATTGATACAACGCTGTATGATGCCATTTCTTTTACCAGCCATAAGCATTGTGCTGTCATCAACAAGAAAAATCTTCTTTCGAGAAAGAAAGCGTTATCCTACAAAGATCTGGACCATGTTCCCATTGCTCTGGAAGGGCGACAATTCTGTCCATTTCATAATAATATGAACCGTTTTTTAAAAAATAATGTGCAGCCAACCATCGTTCTGGAAACAAGCGAAATCGAATCCACACATCGCTTTGCCAGCCTGAACGAGGGTATCGGCATTTCTGTGGATTTTTGTGCCTTGGCACATCCCTATGCCAATACAGTAATTCTGCCCTTTGAAGATCCAAACTGCACCTGGGATACTTATATCATAAGCGCCAAAGGAGCTTA
>CAVFNN010000030.1:0-28159 GCA_963623925.1 bacterium
AGTGTCCGGAAGATCAGGCGGATAAAGGGGCCTACATAGAAGATCTGCAGGAAGCAGGCTGCCGGGAAGTTGAAAAAGCAGGTCTGCAGCCAGGTAGCGATGCAATTGCTGTTGAAGCCGCCCTTAAACAGGATTGTGGCAGCAAAGCTCATGACAGGGCACATAATGGCAATGATCATGCAGGAAATGGCCATGGTGATGAAGAAGGGACGATCCTGGGGTGTCACCAGACGGAAGGCCAGAAAATGCGCCAGCTTGTCCACGATGCAGAACTCCAGAATGAAGGCCAGGGGCCACATGATCTTCATCTCGGAAAGGGCCATGAGGAATACGGCATTGCTCATACCGCCGATGTTCAGGGAAATGTTGTAGCAGACCATGCAATAAACCATCAGGCCGGCCATCAGGATTGTGAAAATAACGTTTTGAAACAGTGTCTTTGGCATAATTGTTTTCTCCTTTTTGCGAATAACAGATTGCTGTGTTGTTCGTTATCAAGCCGGGACTTGTGTCGTTTCCAATTATAACCAAAACTGTTGTATGAAATTTTTACCATCCGCTATTGTACCGATTTTTTCTGAAATTGCAAGTTTTTTTCCTCAGACACTTTCGTTTCTTTCCTTTTGCTTCATGATGGCAGCATAGCGCAGAAGCTCTTTTCTGGAAGGCACGCCAAGCTTTGCATAAATGTTTTTGTTGTGCCACTTCAGCCCGTTGGTGCTGATGTCCATGATTGCCATGATTTCTTTAGACGTTTTTCCTTCCATATACAAGTTGAAAACTTCCCGCTCTCTGGCCGTGAGCGTGATGAGCTGCTCCGTGAACATGGCATAGGAATCCTGATCCACATCCCGGTGGGCCTTGTCGGCAATGCGTTCCAGTTCCCGGGAGGTCCTGTCAAAATCGTCCTGGAGCTTATCCAGGCGATCCTGCAGCACAGTATGCTGTTCATCATAGGAGCCGATGAGCGCCTCCTTTTCCCGCTGCTTCTCCGCAAAGAAGACAAAGAGGTCATCAATTTCGCCAATGCCGGTCTCGTCTGCATCATAATGTCCGGTCTTCAACTGCTGAATCCCCTGTCGCAGGGGCTTGAGATAGCGGTACATGAAGAAAAAGGAGAGACCGGCTGCTGCCGCGGTGAGCACCACCACCAGAAGCGCAATCCGGGAGCGATCTCCGGCAGCGATACGGTCATAATCATCTTCGGACAGCAGGACACTGATGGTGGAGACGCAGTCTCCCGGATCCAGATGGATTTCCCTGGCAAGACCGATGTAGCTTTCGTTCTCGCCGGCCCACTTCTTCAGTCCGCTGCCGAAGTCTGCTGCATCGAAAACGCCTGTGGGCTTCTGATAGGACAGGCCGGTGACACCGGCAGTCAGGAGCACATCGGCATCCCGGTGGCTTTCGCTTTTTCTGCCGAGGCAGAATACGGCATGGTTCAGCTCCGAAGGCTGGGAAAAGCGATAACGGAAATAGCTTTCGTTCAACTCAAAGCCACAGAGACCGTAAAAGCAGCCGTCAGCGCCGAAGATGGGAATGGTCATCAGCATGACGCGCTGGTCTGTCCCCGGCAGGATGGACACATCCGTGATGCGGTAGGCAGAACGGAGGGGAAGAGCGGCTGCGGCTTTCAGCTCCTCGTAATTCGGGAAGCTGTCGGTGCTGAATTCCAGCCGCCACTTCCGATGCAGCATACAGTCATGGGATTTTCCTACATCAGAAAGTCCACGATACATCAGGACACGGCTGTCATAGGCATCCAGAGAATTTCGCTGCAGGTAAAGCCCGGTTCTGGAATCGCGTTCTCCCTGCGCCGGGTTCACTTGCGCATCCAGCAGGATGAAGGTACCGGTACAGTCTGCTTCCCACAGCTTTCGCTTTAGTGATTCCATCATCAGATCCTGCAGACTGTGGATGTCGGTTTCCGATCCGTTGAGATCGGCAAAGGACATATGCTGAGACTGGAGATAATTGTCGATCAGTGTGGCGGTGTTTTCCGAAAGCTGCACACTCAGCACCGCGAGACCGTCATAGTGGGTGCTGATCTGCTTTTCGAAGACCTCGCATTGAAAATGCAGGGTATTTGCCAGACGTCGTTTGGTGCCGGTAAAGCCGCCGATGAGAAACAGTCCCACAAAGAGGAGCGTCAGCAGCAGGGCAGCCAGAATGAACATATACTTAAACAGCTTCCGCTGCAGAGAGGTTTTTCCGTGATTGTTGGGCAGCTTCATCCATTCCCCCGCCTTCATGCGATGTTCCGGAACAGGTCCCAGAGATCATTGGCCATGCCTTCCGCGCTTTCTCCATCCAGGCAGCGGGCCGGCATTTCCTTCTGGGCGGCACGCAATGCGTCATAAAGGACGTTGAGCTTGCCGTAATAGCCGGTAAAGGACGGCTCCTGTATGGCGGTGGCGGTTTTGTTGACGGTATTCAGCGTGGTATACAGATTTCTGTAGGCATCTGTGTCGAATTCATAGTCCTCGATCTGATTGAAGGCCTCCTCTGTCACCGGCATATACCCGGCGCTGACACAGAAGGCGAGATTTCGTTCGCTTTCCGTGAGCCAGCGTGCGAAGACATTGGCCGCCTCGGCCTTCTGCTCCGTGCTCTTATACGCACTGAGTCCTACACCCGCCTGAGTGATCAACAGATCCGTTCCGGCCGCCTTCGGCATGGGCAGTACCTGAAGATCCATGGGCTCAGAGGTATTGTCCGGATAGATCACTGTATCATTGTAGTAGAGAATGGAAGCGGAGGAGCCCAGACCGGCCATCACCTCACCGGTCATCACCTGGGTATTGGAATAGAGATCGGAAACCGCAATATATCCCTTGGCCAGCGCCTCGGCAAATTCCAGATAAGAATCCTTCAGGGCTGTGTTTTCGAAATCATACCAGCCGTCTTCTGTATAGAAGTCTTCCGCACCCTTTTCCATGGCGTTCAGTTCGATGGCGCGCATCGGATAGTCCAGGGCACAGAACACCTTGCCGTTGGACCATGCATAGTATTTTTCTGCCGCATCGAAGAAGCCCTCCCAGGTGGCCAGGTCCTCGTAGGTGACACCGGTGGCTTCGGAAAAACGATCAAACTGACTGCCGCAGATGCAGAGCACCTGGGTGGATTTGGATACCGGGAAGACAAGAAGCGCGTCATCCACCAGGCCGTCCGCCAGGAACGCCGGCACGTAAGCATTTAACTCCTCTTCTGTAAAGAAATCCTTCCAGTTTAGAAGATTCTCCGTGCCCAGATCCTCCGCATTGCTTTTGTGACAGAAGAAAAGGTCCGGCATCTCCGGCATCCCGGCATCGCCCTTCTGGGCAGAGAGCAGCTTTTCGCCGATCTGCGCGGCACTGGACATGAGCGTCACATTGATGACGATGCCCTTTTCCTTGCCCTCTGTCGCATTGAATTCCTCAATCAGCTGGTTCATGGGCGAGTCCGCCTGTTCGCCATAGACATGCCAGAGGGTCAGTGACACAGGATCCTTTGGATTTAATGTTGTCTTTTCCCCGCAGCCGGTCAGCAGCAGGGAAAGAGAAAATGCCGCGGTGAGCAGCAGCGCAGTCAGTCTTTTCATAGTCAAAATCTCCTTTTCAGGGGCCTTACTACCCGTTTTACTACCCTTTTTTTCTTAAAAAATGTCAGACGATAAATTTTTTTGCAAAACCCTACCTTTTTCGCGGAAAGGGGTAGGGCGCAATTTTCTCGCATTTCTATAATGACAAGTAACATCCATATTGACTATACCACAGAGCCGGTGATTCAGGCAAATGCTGTGGGCGTGGTGATTGAGAAAAGGAGAAAATTATGGGACTGATCAAAGCGGTATTGGGAGCAGCAGGCGGCGTGTTGGCCGATCAGTGGAAGGAATACTTCTATTGTGAATCCATTCCGGAGAATGTGATGGCGGTGAAGGGCGTGCATCGGGTCTCCGGCAGAAGCAGCAATTACAAGGGATCCGACAACATTATCACCAATGGCTCTGTGGTGGCCGTGGCAGATGGCCAGTGCATGATTATTGTGGACCAGGGCAAGGTCACAGAGCTCTGTGCGGAGCCCGGCGAGTTTGTTTATGACTCTTCCACGGAGCCGACGATCTTCTCCGGCGAGTTGGGAACCAGCATCAAGGAAACCTTCAAGAACATCGGCAAGCGTTTCACCTTCGGCGGTGAACCACCGAAGGACCAGCGGGTTTACTACTTCAATACGAAGGAGCTGATCGGCAACAAGTACGGCACGCCGTCACCGGTTCCCTTCCGGGTAGTGGACCAGCGGGCCGGCATCGACATTGACATCGCCATTCGCTGCTTCGGTGAATACAGCTACCGGATCTGCGATCCGATTCTCTTCTATACAAATGTCTGCGGCAACGTCAGTGAGGACTACACCCGGGATCGTCTGGACGGTCAGCTGAAGACGGAGCTTTTGACCGCGCTGCAGCCTGCCTTTGCGAAGATTTCCGATATGGGCATCCGGTATTCTGCGCTGCCCGGTCATACCATGGAGATGGCGGATGCACTGAATGAGGTGCTTTCCGGCAAGTGGCGGAATTTGCGCGGTCTGGAAATCGTGTCCTTCGGTGTTTCCTCTGTGAAGGCCAGTGAGGAAGACGAGAGCATGCTGAAGGAAATGCAGCGGAATGCAGCCTTCATGGATCCCACAAGAGCCGCAGCGCATCTGGTGGGCGCCCAGGCCTCTGCCATGCAGTCGGCGGCTTCGAACCAGAATGCGGGCCCGGCGATGGCCTTTATGGGCATGAATATGGCGGGACAGGCCGGTGGCATGAACGCCCAGAATCTGTTCCAGATGGGGGCAGCGCAGCAGGCACAGGCACAGCAAGTACAGCCCGTATCGCAGCCGGTTCCGACAGCCCCGACACCTGCACCGCAGCCGGCAGCACAACCAGCAGCGGATGGCTGGAACTGTTCTTGCGGACAGACCGGCATCACCGGAAAGTTCTGCCCGAACTGCGGCAGCAAGAAGCCGGAGCCGAAGATGATGGCCGGCAGCTGGCAGTGTACCTGCGGCGCCACTGTCACTGGAAAATTTTGTCCGGAATGCGGTGCGAAGAAGCCAGAAGAAAAAACCGACAGCTGGACCTGCAGCTGCGGTGCAGTCAACAAGGGAAAGTTCTGCGCTGAGTGCGGCGCGAAAAAGCCCGAGGCGGCCCCGCGGTATAAGTGCAACAAGTGCGGCTGGGAGCCGGAGGATCCGACCCATCCGCCGAAGTTCTGTCCGGAGTGCGGCGACCCCTTTGATGAGGGCGATAAGCAGTGAGACCTTGACATGGATTACAGAACGAACAGGGAGATGACGATATGAAAAGAAAAATGAGAATTGCCTACATTGCCCTTGCGGGACTGTCCGTCCTCAGTCTGTCGGCCTGCGGCAGTAAAAAGCCGGAGGGCCAGGGAAAGATCGGCGCTGCCGAGACAAGTGCAGCAGCCACGGAGCAGGCGGAGACCACCACGGCAGCAGAAGCGATCGAAGGCACGACACTTTCTACCTCCATGTGGGACCTGACATACGCGGAAGATGATGGCTGGACCTATAAGGAAGACAATTTTACAAACCGGGAGGATTATGCCGCGATTGACATATACATTCCGAAGGAAGGCGGAGAGGGCAGTGTGGTGAACGTTTCCATCTCTGCTTCTGAAGAGGGTCCCGGCAGTTTTCGCAGCGATCTCGTCAGCTACGGATTTGATGAATATGAATATAAGGTGAATCAGTCCTATGAACTGACGGACATCGGCGGCTTGGGCCTGCTGAAGCAAGAGGGAAACTACTGGGGATCGTCCTGCCTTCGTTATCTGAACCGGGACGAGAGCGCCGGTGTCAGCATTCTTCTGACCGTCACGGGCGATTATACAGATGCCCGGGTGGACAAGCTGCTTTCCGGCTTATCCTTCCATCTGAAGGACAAGGGTAATGTTGACGGCCCCTGGTACTGGGATGGTGAGCCCTTCTCTACGATAGCGCATCAGTATCTGGTGGGAACCTATACCTTGGACAGCCAGTGGATCCCCTTTGCGGAAAGCAATATCACACACGAAACCTTTGATTACTCGGTTGCCGTGATCGGAAATCAAGCCTTCATTATGGAGGACGGGGCACTCAAGCGCTACGACTATGACGGGACAAGCCTGACCTTCGCCGAAGACATTCCGCTAGAAAATGAATACAAGGATATCACCGCAGATACCTCCGGAAATCTCTGGATGGGCAACTTTATGAAGCCGCTCATTAGCTGGAAGGATGGCGCAGTGACGGCCTCTTATGAGGGAACGAAGTATGTGACGATGGATCCCACCGGTACCTGGGGCATCAGCTGGTTTACCTCTGCAGAGTGTGAGAAGATCACGCTTTCCGATGGTGCAATCAAGACAGAACCCATGACCTTCTCGGAGCTAAGCCTGATCAATCATTTGATGATCGATGAGAATCACATTTATGTTTGCGGATCTGCAGCAGATGACAGCGGTCACAAGGTGTTCATCTATGATCCGAACGGCAATCTGCAGCTGACACTGGCAGATTCTGACGGCAGCGGACTCGGCAGCATTACCTTCGTGGAGGAAACCGACAACGGCTATCTGGCACTGGATGGAAATATGCGCGAGGTGGTGCTCTGGACAAAGGACGGTGGCTATATCGGCGCAACCAAGGATGAGAATCTGTTCGGTACAGACTATCCCTGGTTCTGCGGCGCCACAAAGCTGGATGACGGCAGCATATTGATTGTCATGACAGAAGACAGAGCAGACGACTCTGCCAAGGAGCTGCTTGCTTTCAAGCTTAGCGGTTTTTGATTCGGTGTAAGGGACAATACATATCTGCTGCCCGCTTAGAACCGGAGCGGGCAGCAAATCAAGGGAAAATAGAGAAGGGGAGGAATCAGGATGCCATCACAGATCACCAATTATCAATGTCCGGCCTGTACCGGACCCCTGCATTATTCCGGGCAAAGCGGAAAGCTGGAATGTGAGTTTTGCGGTTCCAGTTATGATGTGGCGGAAATAGAGGCCCTGTATGCCGACAAGAATGAGAAGGCAGCAGCGGCGATGGAGAAAGAAAATGCCAAGGCGGCAGAAAAGACAGCGCAGGCAGCTGCTGACGGTATGGACACTGCTGCAGGAGACGGCGAATGGGACACCTCGGGGATGTCAGACTGGGGGACGGAGGCAGAGGAAATGAAGGCCTACAGTTGTCCGAACTGCGGTGCAGAGCTGATCTGCGATGCCAGCACGGCAGCCACCTCCTGTCCGTACTGCGGAAATCCCACCGTGGTGCCGGGACAGTTTTCCGGCGGCCTGAAACCGGATTACGTGCTGCCGTTTAAGGTCAGCAAGGAAGAGGCCATTCAGGCGTTGAAGATCCACTACAAGGGAAAGCCCCTTCTGCCGAAGACATTTTCCAAGGAAAACCATCTGGCAGAAATCAAGGGTATCTATGTGCCCTTCTGGATGTTCGACGGCGAGGCCAACGGCAGCGCCAGCTTCGTGGCGACCCGCAGCCGTACCTTTAAGTCCGGAGGTTATGAGATTACGGAAACAGACCACTTCGATGTACGGCGTTCCGGCTCTCTGGCCTTTGAACAAATTCCCGTGGATGCCTCCAGCAAGATGCCGGATGATTACATGGATTCCATCGAGCCTTTTGACTACGGCGAGTTGAAGCCTTTCTCCACGGCATATCTGCCGGGCTTCCTGGCGGATAAGTACGATGTCAGTGTGGACGACAGCCGGGAACGGGCGGATAAGCGCTGTGCGGGTACCTTGGAAGCGGCGTTAAAGAATACGGTTCAGGGCTACGAGAGCTGTCACAAGGAATCTGCGGATATTCAGCTGACAAGGGGAAAGGTGCATTATGCGCTGCTGCCGGTATGGATGCTCAGCACCAAGTGGGCAGGCAAGGACTATCTCTTCGCGATGAACGGACAGACCGGCCGGCTGGTGGGAGATCTTCCCGTCAGTAAGAAACGGGCAGCCGCGATTTTCGCAGCGGTGGCAGCGCCACTCATGGCGATTGGACTTACGGCAGTGATGCTGCTGATGTGATGGGGGGAGGAAAAGACGATGAAAAGAACATTAAGGCGCTTCCTGCTTGTGCTGGCAGTCATGCTTTCCTTCTGCTTTAACAGCATCGCGGCCGAGACCGAGACGGATACGGGGGCACAGCTTTACTATGTGACAGATGCGGCATCTCTTCTCAGCAGTGAGGAGGATTATGCACTGGAAATCATGGCGGAGACGGTCTCACAGCAATACGGAGTGGGTGTCTATGTGGTTACCGTGGATGACTATCTGGACTTCAATACAGAGGGCGTCTATGAAGCCACCTATACCATATATCATGACTACAGCATGGGAGAAGGCGAGAATCGGGACGGCATCATGCTGCTGCTCAGTATGGCGGACCGGGACTATGCCCTGTTCTGCTACGGCGAGGAGGCCGAATATGCCTTCAGCGATGCGGCACAGCAGCAGGTGGAGGAGCTTTTCCTGGATAACTTTGCTGAGGATGACTGGTACGGCGGCTTCGAGGACTATGTGGCGGCCTGCGCCGGCTGTCTGGAGCTGGCGGCAAACGGTCAGCCGATACGGGCCAGTCGAACCATTCCTATCCTGGTCGTGATCGGTGTTTCTCTTCTGATTGCGGGCATCGTGCTGGTCGTGCTGTGGGCAAAGATGAAGTCGGTGGCAAAAAAGACCACGGCAGAGCCCTATATTTCCGGCGCACTGCAGCTGACAGAAAAGAGCGATGTCTTCTCCCACAGGACGGAGAGTCGACGGAAGATTGAACGAAGCAGTTCTTCCGGCAGCAGCAGTGAATCCGGTGGCGGCGGCTCCGGACGCAGCGGAAAGTTCTAGGAGGAGACAGAATGATGAAAAGGAGAGCGTGGCGGCAGCTGACGATACTGGGAATGGTCCTGGCTGTGCCGATGAGTCTTTGTGCCTGCGGCGGAAAAAGTCAGAGTGCTTCGGCAACGGAAGCGAAAGAAAATACGGCACTGAAGGGGTTGACAAGACAGACGGAAGTCAGCGCGGTGGAAACAGAGGGAGCGGAGGAGCTGCTGACGGAGGCCGCGCAGCCGATGGAATCGGGTACGCGGACTGCTGCGGGCGAGGCTTCTCTCACGAAGCTTCTAAGCTACATCGGCAGTCCGCCGGATACGCTCTTCGGTGTGGCCTATCTTGGCTATGTGGGCGGCCTTTTCAACGATGGATTTACCGAGGAATTTCCCCAGTGGCTCCGGGAAAATAACCCTGAACTGCTGGCGAAGTATCCCTTCATCGCAGAAATGGACCGGAATCATATCCTGGGCGGTGCGGGGCATCTGTACTGCATTGTTCCGACAGATGAAAATGCCACAGTTTCCGTGAATCGTGTGAACTGGGATGAGAACAGCCGGACCGGTACGGTACAGGATGTTCTTTACCGGCAGGAGACCGGAGAGCCGGTGTTGCTTTTTGCCAATCTGGACGGCAATGCCTGCCATGTGGATACCCAGCTCTATATCACCGACAACAGCGGGACGACCTGCGAATGGTATCCGGCCATGGCTGAGGAAGGATATCTGGTGCCCTGCATCAATGACGGGGTCTGCTATTCCTGGGATTTTAGCGACTATCCCTACAGTGTAGCCGGGGATATGACGGACTGGCTGGTGGATGGCTGGCTGGGGCCCACAGCGGTAGGCCTCGCAGGAGAGGACCCGCGCTTTGGCACCATGTGGTGCACGCAGGGCAATGCCTGGGAATCTGATCGCTATGCCTATTACAATGTTTGGTTCTTCCCCGGAGACGCGGAGAGCGGCACTATGGATATTGATTTTCTCTATGAGGGACAGGAGGAGTATGCGGAGCAGTGGAGCGGTTTCTGGACCATCCAGACGGCTGAGGATCAGCCCAGCTATATCAGCATCAGCATTTCCCTGGTGGGCGGTACGGAATACAACAGCACGGACGGTCCCCGGTATATTGCGGAAACCTATCCCATCCTGATTTCCCAAAGAGGTACAGATATTGTGATCGGAAAAGGGCTGAATAACGTTTGTCTGCCTTTTATGAACCAGAACACCCTTGCCACAGTACTGTCACAGGCATCCGGCTGACAGCATGCCGACAACAAAGGAGGACGGAAATGACCACTTCAAACGAGAGAGAACGATTTGCCTTTACGACCCTGCCGAAAAATCTGGCGGAGATGCAGGCGCTGCCGGAGGCGAGTCTGGATAGCCCTTTTAAGACGGCGGCTCTGACGCTGTGTGCCCTGTGTGCCTACAGCAAGGACAGAGCGTCCGGTTTGGAAATGCTGAACTGGCTCCGGGGGCCGCGCCCCCTGAACGGACAGGATATTGCGTTCCTGAATGACCGCTTTCGGGGCGACAGGACCTATATTCCGTTTTCTTACTTTGCAGGCGCTTCGCCGGAAAACGACTACACACCTTCACAGCCCTTCCGGCTGGTGATTGAGAGAAATCGGATCTCCGATGCGGAAGCGGGATACATGAAGCTGTTCATTCCCTGCGGCGGCGCAGACAGCCCCCGTCCCATCAAGCTTCGGCAGAAGGGTGACGGCAGATGGTTCCTGTGGGAGCAGTATCTCCTGATGGATATCCGGAAGCCTCATTCCGCGGATCCCTGGAGCTGACGCGTTGTGCGTGTCCGGTGGTTATGGGCACGCATACATAGGATGGAAGGACGAAGCATGAAGAAAATAATGAAAAAGGGACTTGCCCTTATGACCTGTGCGGCACTTTTGGCGGGCCTTCTGTCCGCCTGCAGCGGGGAAACAGTGCAATCCTCGCCACGTGGAAAAGCGGGAAAACTGTCGGAGGCAGTCAGGGAAGAAAGCAGTGACGCGGCAGCGCCGGAGGACATATACCAACGTTTTCTGGAGGGAACCGGAACGGCGACCGCCGGCGAAACGATCACTTCCTTTTCCGGCGGCGACTATACATTGCAAGAAATTCTTTCTTGTGTGGAGACTGCCTTTCGGGACTGGTCAATGCCTTCGGCGCCGGAAAGCGTGGAATATGCCATGATTGACTGCGGGCAGGACGGTGTGCCGGAGCTGGCACTACAGCTGTTGTTCCGGGATGCGTATGGATGGGAATCCGCCAGGGATTATCTCGTCTTTAAGTCATATGACGGCGAGCTGCAATGCATCAAGGAATTCAACAGCTACTATCGGAATGAGGCCTGGTTGAACAACGCCGGTGTCATTTTCAGCACTAGCATGTATGGCTACGGCGCCTATAGCACAGAAGAAAACTTTCTGGATAGAGAAGGGAAGGAGATTTGCGTTTACGGCCGCCAGATCCGGAACGGCCTCGAGATCAATCTGATCCCGGCGGAACTGCTGCCGACAAATCTTCGGGACAGTCTGAAGATCAGCTACAGCGGCGCGGCCGATGGCGGAGACGGCTACAGACTGGATGTCTATCATTTTGGGGACGCAGCGGATGAGGATACCTACCTGCAGGAAGCGCACTATGTTTTCTCTGATGCAGCGGGAAATGATGCCATGCCGGAGGATGAGATCCTGACCCTCTATCAGGAAAACGGCCTGCAGATTCATAGTGCGGAGGAGGAAGAGGCGCTGCTGACAGCCCATAAGCGTTCTCTGGGACTGACAGAGGCGATGGAAAATGCGGAAGATCCGGCATGGACAGTGCTGCAGACGGAGACGCAGGATGAGAAAAAGGAAGCAACAGACAATATTCCGGTTCTGCAACATCTGCATCCGCATATTCGGACGAACGGATACAGCGGCTATATAAGTCAGAATGAAGCCTCCTATATCGGTTATCACTACACCGCTTCGGGTACCATGCTGAATGAAGAAGAGGCGAAGGCATATCCGGATCTGGCGGCAGCGCTGGATCTAGCATATGCGGAAAATGACGGGCAATATATCGAAATTTGTGCGGATCTGCGGGATGCCGCGGAGAAAATGGCAGCAGATACGAGCCGGGCGTCAGGCTATGTGAGTCTGGAACATCGCTTTGAAAACACGGTGATCCGCGCAGACAGCAGACTGTACTCTGTTAATGTGCACGAGAACTATTTTTACGGCGGTGCCCATGGCTATGAAGGGGATGTGGGGCAGAATTATGACCCGGCAACCGGCAGGCAGCTTAAGCTCGAAGACATTATCCTGGACAGAACCGTGGTGGAAAACGGGATTCGTGAAGAGGTAGAGAAGAAGTATGCGGCCCGAAATATCGACGGACAGCGGCTGACGGAGAAGATCGAAGCACTGCTGAACGGGGAGAATGTGCCGGATGAATGCTCCTGGACCCTCGATTATTCCGGTCTCCATGTGAGCTTCAATCCATCGTGTCTCGGCGGTTATGCACTGGGGCAGCAGAAGGTATGTCTGGACTTTCAGACCTATCCCGATGCTGTAAAGCCGGAATATACGGAGGCACCGGAGGACTTCATCGTGCCGATTGTGAGTACGGAGGAGGATCCGCTCCGGGCAGATGTATACAACACAGGATTGCCGGTGCAGATCCGCGTGGAAACAGAGGTGAATGCAAGCGCGCAGGAGAACGGCTATGCGGCCAGTGCGGTAAAGATTGTTTTGACAGACGAGTATAGTGTCAGGGCTTCGGAAAGCTTCCCGGCCTACTATTACGGCATGGTCAGCTATTACGTAAAGCACGGAAATCGGCATTTTCTTTATATTTTCGGAAGCTATGAGAATGATGTTACCGAGCTCATGGTATATGAACTGACAAACGGAGAGATCCGAGAGAACGGAGTTCTGCAGTGCTATCCGGGTACCTATGAAGCAAAGAGTGATTATTTTGAAGATATCAAACTGAAGGACTATCCGGACGATGACATATCCGGTTCTTATCAGGAAAACGGTGTTCTGACGGATCCGGAAAATATGTTTCTCGGGTCCGGCATGGATGCACTGAGCACATACAGTGCAAACAGAAGCTACCGGATCGGTGAGAACGGTGTACCGGAGAGTGATGAACTGTACAAAGTATTCCACTATTCGGACGAGCTTTATCTGACGGCACTGAAGCCCATTTCTGCCCGGGAAACGGATGCAGAGGGAAGGGAAACCGGCAGGGATGTCACCATTCCGGTGTCGGAGAAGCTGCGCTTCTATATGACAGACAATCAGAACCTGATGATTTTTGCGTACGGCAGCGGCAAATACGCGAAGGTTTCTATGGACCTCAACGACTGGCCACAGCGCTTGAACGGCGAGGATGTGGAGACGGTGCTGGACGGTATTATGTATGCAGGTTGAGTGCGGAACGGACATGGGATAGTAAAAAGATGACAAACAGGAAGGGAGAACAGAGATGGCAAACACTTGTGGAATTTGCGGCGCAGAGATCAATCTGATGCAGACACAGAGGCTGGCAGACGGCAACTGCATTTGCAGAAACTGCCGGAAGAAGGGCTTTAGGGACTACGATTATATGCATGACGGGCTTCATAATGTGAAGGCACACCTGGATCAGGTGGAGAGAGGCACGAAGCTGTGGGAGCACTATTTTGTGCCGCGTGAGAAAACGAAGGATAAGACCCAAAAGCTGAAGCGCTTTGGATCCAGAATTTATGTGGCGGAGGACATTGGCCTTATGGCTTTTATCCAGACAGATTACAAGTTCTTCCTCTTTGGAAAGAGCATCAAAGCCTGTGTCTACCGGATTGCAGACCTTCGGAGCTATGAATACGAGAAGCGTGCTGTGCAGAGGGACGGGAAAACCGAGAATAAAGCTGTTGCCGTGCTCTGTTTTGTCAATACGGAGGGGCTGTATGAGGCCATTGCGCCGCTGGAGAGCGGAAGCGTCTATGAAAAGATGAAGAAATATTTCGACACTTTGTTTGGTATTCAGAAAACGCTGGGCAATGCTGTGAATACCTGGAAGCAGCAGATGACGGCGGCCAAGGATCTCGCAGCAGGCTTCAGTGCTGCGGTGAGAGGAGACACGAATGCGGAGACGAAGGCGGAGCAGGCCATTCATTCTCTGGATGCGGCAATTTACGGCGATCGCAGTGAATGGATACGGAAGGCCGATGCGGCGCTGGCTGCATTTCCCGGCTGATATGGGACGGCATAGAAAGCGGCACCGGATGTACGTTGTTTTGCTGGCGGTGCTGCTTGCCGTCATCGTCCTCGGCGCCGTCTATCAGCACTTCGTTGTCGACAGCATCATGGACGGCGGCCTGGGGATGGAGAATCCGGTGGTGGTTCAGACGCGGGAAGAGGGGCGAATGGAAAGTGAATACACAGAAGGAGGCTGAAAATGAGTATAGGAACAAAGCTGGGTGGCGGACTCATGATAGCAGCAGGCGCATTTTTTTGCTTCGCTGCAGCCAAGATGTTTATCCAGGACATGCCGGAAGCGAAGAAGAACATGAGCCAAGCTGTTTATGTAGGGGACAGTGGATACGATGCAGCAAATGACGGCAAGGTGGTTGTGGTAACAGGCACATACCAACTAAAAAATCCTGCGTATGATGATGAACTGAATATTTATATCAATGCTGCAAGAGCAGTACGCAGCGGTTTTTATGCGCACATAGACAGGAAGGACATGCCGGCTTTGAGTGTGGTGAGTGATCCCAAATATGTCGAATGGAAAACAGATTGGAATGCGGACGGTGAATTTGTAGGAGAGGTCGATGTGGGTGAGTATCATCTGGCAGAGGATTTCCTGTCCGCGCTGCAAACCGTGACAACATACAGTGATTACGATGAAACGTCTCTCGAAAGTGTAGGACTCGGATCTGTGTATGACGCAAACTATGCCCAAGGATATTATGTGCAAAGAAAAGAGGACATCGATGGTTTGTATGCGGAAGGGGAGAGACGATATTACTATTCAGTGCCAGATTTCGTGGATGGACAGAAGATAACCGTGATCGCTCGACAGGATGGCAGCTATCTGCATAATGCTGAGGGACTTGCAGGAACTGTGCTGGAGGGAGCGTTAAGTGAGGATGAGGTCATGAAAAGCATTAACAAAAAGAATGTTTTTGTCAGTATCTTTGCGGTCGTATTCTCTCTTGGGATATTGTTTGGCGGGGTCGCAATATTTAGACTGCGTTAATAATACAGCATACAGAAGGCGAGGGACGAAGCTATGATGAATACGCGGAAAATCGGCAATCCCTTTGTGGTGTACTGCAAAAACTGCGGCGCACCAACGGGATATGACATATTGCGCCAGAGCTATCGCTGTCCGCACTGCGGCGAAACCTCCGGCATAGAGGAAGCGCAGAAGGGCTTCCATCGCTGGCGCTGGCTGCAGGCAGAATCGCTCATGGCGGAGAAAACCACGAATCAGCAGCGCAATTGTCCGAATTGCGGTGCAGTGGTACTGTTTCCGGAGGGTGAGGCCACCAACCGCTGCGTGTTCTGCGGCAGCGCCCTGGTGCGGGAGGAGTTCGAACAGTCGGAGAATTTCCCGGAGATGATCATTCCCTTTGTGCTCACCAAGGAGGAAGCCCGGGAGCAGCTGCAGAAATGGTGCGGGGAAAATAAAAGGACGCCGGAGGCGAAGGCGGTGATGCAGAATCTGCATGCGCTGGATGGCTGGTATCTGCCATATCAGATGGTGCGGGGCCCTGTGGATGTGACGATTCACCGGGATGCCGCGCAGCGGGTGTACCACTGTGACGGCTTTCTGGAGCAGAGTATGGTCTGCACGGCGGAAAAACTGGACAATATGGTGCTGGAGGCAGCAGAACCCTTTGATCCCAACGGCCTTGTGCCCTTTGAACATGGCTATATTGCAGGCCATAAGGCACGGCTGCAGGATATCTCGGCATACAGTACCAACCAACGGGTCATGGAAGAGGTAAGCGAGGACTATCGCCCCTATGTGGAAAAGGTCATGCAGACCAAGGGCTGCGAGCTCGTGCTGCAGGGCGAGAATCTGATGAGCGCACCGGTGCTGATCCCCATGTATCTCATTCATGTCGGAGAGCTGTTTGCTGTGGTGAACGGTCAGACCGGGAAGCTTGCGGTATCTCTGGGACGTAAGCGGACGCAGATCATCAAGCTGGTGGAGCCGACGGTGCTGACGCTGATCTGTCTTGCCGCCAGCTTCTGGTTCTGTCGGGGACTTGGCACATTTAAAGATTGTGTTCTGCTGCCACTGATGATTACGTTTATATTTGGCATGATTATTTTCACGGCAAAGTACACAGAGATCCGGAAAAAGCTGAGCCGTATCATTTTGTCCTCGGCAGGCTCCCAGGCGCGCAGAGAAAATAAAGAGCTGGTGCTGCAGCAGGGAGAGGATGTGTTCCAGAATCCCTTCCCGAATATTCCCTCATTTTACGAATGGATCGATGGTGTGCGAACCACGGTGGACATCCGCTTTTATCCGCCTGTCAGAATTTTCGAAATCATCTGGAAGGCCTTGTTCATGCTTTTTCTTCCTTATCCGCCGGCTTTTTTGCTCCGACTCTTTTACCTGGATGCGTGGGAACATCCCATGACGGCGCTGATGACGATGGACTTTGGAAATGGCGTGATCTGGCTGATTTTCATGTTTGGCGTGATTCCGTTGACTTATATCACGATGTACCGGCAGGGTGTCTACAATCATCCCTTCCTCTACAGGATAGAAAATGATGGCAGCAGAAGGCTGGTTGGAAACGCTGGAGACAGGAGGATTACCTTCCGTGGTCATATGAACCTTTTTGGGGAACAGGAAGCCAAAAAGATAGTGAGACTTTACGGTCTGGTGCTGGCAGGTGCAGGCTTTCTATCGGTACTTATGCTTGTGTTTTTTGATTGACAGACGGGGAAAGCAGATGGGTCGGTAGGCGTGCGTTTGCCTCGGTATTTGCTATTTGCGCGTAAATAAAATATAATCAATTCAAAACTGGGAAGGAGATGCGCGGAAATGGGAGACTATTTAAATCCGGGAAGCGAGCGCTTCCGTACGAGTCTGCGGTCACAGATATATGTGGATAAATCCATGCTGATCGCGGAGATCAACAAGCTTGTCAGAACGGAGCAGAAATATGTCTGCGTCAGTCGTCCGCGTCGTTTCGGTAAATCAATGGCAGCAGATATGCTGCTGGCTTATTACAGCAACGGAGAGGATACCTCTACTCTGTTTGAAAATTTGAAGATCTGCAAAGCGGCATCCTACAGAGAACATCTGAATCAGTATGATGTGATCAAGATCAATATGCAGGAATTCTTAAGCGCCACACATGATGTGGATAAAATGCTTGTGATGCTGAAAAAGTACATATCATACGATTTGTTCGAGCAATATGAAAAGGTGCGTTTCAGAGATGAAGATAACTTCATTCAGGTGATGAAGGATATTTTTGCGAAGACAGGTCGGCCGTTTGTGATATTGATTGATGAATGGGACTGTCTATTCCGGGAGTATGCGCACGATACCGACGCCCAGAAGAAGTATCTGGACTTTCTTCGTATGTGGCTGAAGGACCAGACTTATGTAGCGCTGGCCTATATGACCGGCATCCTGCCGATCAAGAAATATGGTTCTCATTCTGCGTTGAATATGTTTTCGGAGTATTCGATGACAAATCCGAGAGAGTTGGCGCCATATTTCGGATTTACGGAGGATGAGGTAAAGGATCTTTGCACGCAGTATTGCATGAGCTTCGAAGAAGCGAAGGCCTGGTACAATGGTTATGAGCTGGTTGAATTAAGGATAGGCGGACATACTACAATTCATTCTATGTACAGTCCGAAGTCGGTCGTGGATGCGATGCTCAGCCATGTTTACGATACATACTGGAATCAGACGGAGACCTATGAGGCGCTGAAGGCTTATATTCAGATGAATCTGGATGGACTGAAGGATGCGGTCATTCAAATGCTGGCGGGTGAATGGGTTGAGATTAATACCGGAACATTCACCAATGATATGACGACATTCTCCTGCAAAGATGATGTTATGACGCTCCTGGTGCATTTGGGCTACCTTTCCTATCGCCGAGCAGACAAAACAGTAGGTATTCCGAATAAAGAGGTTTCACAGGAGTACATCAATGCGATCAGTACCATGAGCTGGGGCGAGGTGATGCGTTCTTTAACCGCCTCCAAGAAGCTGCTGGAATCACTGTGGGATATGGATGCAAAAGCTGTGGCAGAAGGCATTGATCGTGCCCATGAGGAAATTTCCATTCTCAAATATAATGATGAGAATTCCTTGAGTTGTACCATCAATCTTGCGTTCTATTTTGCAAGAGAATATTACACCATTATCCGAGAATTGCCGACAGGTAAGGGCTTTGCAGATATCTGCCTGATACCAAGACAGATTCATCTTGATAAACCTGCAGTGGTCATCGAGCTAAAAAAAGACAAAAATGCTGAGGGCGCAATTGCGCAAATCAAACAGAAAAACTATGTAAAGGCCTTGGCGTCGTATAAAGGAAACCTTTTGCTGGTGGGGATTAACTACGACCAGGATAAGAAGCATAGCTGTGTGATTGAGAAGATGGAGATGTAAGGCTGCCACTTCGAGAGATGCATGATATATGGTGAAAACAACACCCCCTCCGGGCCTAGGCTCGGAGGGGGTGTTGAGTATTCTGTCCGGGGTCAGCGACAGCTTGGCTATCGGGGGCCTCAAATCAGTCCCTGAATCAGGATGATCAGGATCAGTACCGGCAGGACATACTGGAGATACGGTTTCAGGATCCGGGGCAGCTTGATGCCCTGGCCTTCGTTGCATTCGGCAAGGTAATTGTCGAAGCCCCAGCCCCACTTGCTGACGCAGAAGAGGAGATAGATCAGGGAGCCGACGGGCAGCAGGAGGTTGCTGACGATGAAGTCCTCGGAATCCAGGACATCCCGGGCGCCGATCAGGTGCAGGTCGGACCAGAGGTTGTAGCCCAGGACACAGGGCATGCTCATGATCAGGATGAAGAGGCAGTTGCCGATGACAGCGTGCTTCCGCATGCAGTGGAAGTTGTCGATGGTGCTGGCCAGCAGATTCTCAAACACGGTGATGACCGTGGAGAAGGAGGCGAAGGTCATGAAGAGGAAGAAGAGCGTTCCCCAGATGCGTCCGCCGGACATGTTCATGAATACCTTCGGCAGGGTCAGGAAAATGAGGGAAGGTCCGGCATCCGGCTGTACCCCGAAGGAGAAGCAGGCCGGGAAGATGATGAGACCGGACATGATAGCCACAAAGGTATCTAGGATACAGATGCGAATGGATTCTCCCGTCAGCGTGAACTGCTTGGACATGTAGGAGCCGAAGATCTCCATGGCGGCGACACCCAGACTCAATGTGAAGAAGGACTGGTTCATGGCGGCCAAGATCACGTTTCGAAGGCCTACATCACTGACGCGGCTCAGGGAGGGAAGGAGATAGAACTCCACGCCTTCCGCAGCCCCGGGCAGCAGTAGACTGTGGATGGCCAGAATCACGATCAGCGCCAGCAGCAGGGTCATCATGACGGTTGTGACTTTTTCGAGACCCTTTTGCAGACCGAAGGAACAGATCATAAAGCCGGCCAGTACGTTCACAGCCATGCAGAGCGACATTTCCTCCGGGTGACTCAGCATGGTGGTGAAGACATTGTCCGCGGCTTCTGAAGTGATACCCTCAAAGGTGCCGAAGGCAAATTTGAAGAAGTAGGAAAGCATCCAGCCGGATACGGTGGTGTAGTACATCATCAGAATATAGGAACCGGCGATAGCGAACCAGCCGTGAATGTGCCACTTACTGCCCTTGGGCTCCAGTGCTTCGTAGGCCTTCACCGCACTCTGCCGGGAAGCACGTCCCGTGGCGAGCTCCATGGTCAGAACGGGCACGCCCATGATGATCAGGAAAATCAGATAGAAAAGAACAAAGAAACCGCCGCCGTTCTGTCCGGCGAGGTACGGAAATTTCCAGACATTTCCGATGCCGATGGCACAGCCGGCACTGACCAGAATAAAGCCAATGCGTGATTTAAAGCTTTCTCGATTGCTCATATACTCCCCCTTGAGTAAAATTATGTATTAAACTCAAAAATTATAGCAGATTTTGTTAAAATGTGCTATAGATGATGCTTGGAACAGTATGGTAAACATGCTGACTTTAGGGAGGAAAAAATGAAAAACGCAGTCAAGGATCTGACCCGGGGTTCGCTCTGGTCAGGCATCTTTTTGTTTAGCTTTCCGCTGATTTTGTCGAATCTTCTGCAGATTCTTTTTAACATGTCGGACATCGCGGTGGTGGGCCGCTTTGCGGGCTCCATTGCATTGGGGGCCGTGGGTTCCACCACCACCTTGGTGAATCTCTTCACCAGTTTTCTCATCGGCATCGGCGGCGGGGTTAATGTTGTCACCGCCCAGGCCTTCGGGCGGGGCGAAGGGGAGGATGTGCGGAAAACCGTACATACGGCCTTTCTGCTTTGTCTGGCCATAGGCATTGGCGTACTCCTCTTCGGAGAACTCAGCAGTCGGCTGATTCTGACACTGCTGAAGACCAAGGCGGAATTGATCGACGGGGCTTCTCTCTATCTTCGGATTTATTTTCTGGGTATGCCGGCGCTGGCCATCTTCAACTACGGCAATGCGGTATTCAGTGCCGCCGGGGACACGAAGAAGCCGCTGCTGTTCCTGTCCATTGCCGGTGTTTTGAATGTGATTTTGAACCTATTCTTCGTGGTCGTCATGAAGATTGACGTGGCGGGTGTGGCCATCGCCAGCATTAGCGCCCAGTATCTGTCGGCTTTTGCGATCATGCTGGCCCTGATGAAAATGAAGGGAGACCACGGCTTTTCCTTCCGCCATCTGTGTCTCGATAAGCGGAAGACGAAGACTTTGCTGGCGCTGTGTATTCCGGGCGGCCTGCAGAATGCCATCTTCCAGGCGGCCAATCTCTTCGTGCAGCTGGGCATCAACAGCTTCAGCGCCACCGTGGTGGCGGGAAATGCAGCTGCCCAGAATGCAGATGGGCTGGCCTATGATGTCATGGCCGCCTTCTATACCGCCTGTGGAAGCTTCATCGGACAGAATTATGGTGCCGGGGATATGAAGCGTGTGAAGAAAACCTATTATATCAGTCTGTTCTATGCCTTTGCTTTCGGTATGGGCATTGGTCTAACGCTGGTGCTCTTCGGCACACAGTTCCTGTCCCTCTTCACCAACGATCCGGATGTGTTGGCGGCGGGCCGCTACCGACTCACCATCATGGGGTTGTGCTATGGCTTCTCGGCACTCATGGATGGTTCCATCGCGGCATCCCGGGGACTGGGCAAGGGCGTGGTGCCCACCATCATTGTCATTATGGGCTCCTGCGTCTTCCGTATCTTCTGGATCTTCACGGTATTCGCCATTTTCCGGACCATCACGTCACTCTACCTTCTGTATATTTTCTCCTGGGGAATCACGGGCATCGCTGAGGCCTGGTACTTCCGGCGGGCATACCGGCAGGCAGAGCGACGGATGCCCTCATTGAGAGCTACAAGCTCGAAATGAATCGTATAAAAGGCTCTGCATCAGCAGAGCCTTCCTTGTATCCTAGAACCCCAATGTATCATTCACCAGGATGATGTGATAGCGTCCCGGATGCTTTTCGTAGCGGGTGATGAGGAACTGGTCACAGATCGTGTCTTTGGACTTGCAGTCCGCGCAGGAGCCGGTGACCTTGCAGGGCGTGGTAATGGGGAAGCGCGCCGCATTGATGGGGGCTGCCTCATTTCGTGCCCGGGAAATCGCCGCCGGCACATCCTTCATTACCTTGTTCATGCCGACGATGAAGAGGACATGCTTCGGGCCGTAAACCATGCAGGCCACCCGGTTGCCGTTGCCGTCGATGTTCACCAGAATGCCGTCCTCGGTGATGGCATTGCTGCTGCAGAGGAACCAGTCCGCGTCGAAGGCGGCCAGTTCCACAGCGCGCTTGTTCTCAGCCGTGTCCCGGTTCAGAACCTGGTAATTGCCGTCAATGACCGCCTGCTTGAGGCCGATTTCTGCGACGGAAGCGGAGCCGCCCCAACTGATGACGGACTGCTCCGGAATGAGAGAGAGGGCCAGCTTCAGCGCCTCCTCCCGGGTCTCCGCATAATAGCCGCTCATGTTCCGGGAAGTGAGTCCCTTAATGACCTTTTCGGCCAGCAAACGATTCCTGTTTTGTCTGTTTTCTTCCATGGTATTCTCCTTTTTCTCCTGAAAATTTCGCCGTCGTTCATGACGCGAAGCGAAGAATTTGCTCCGGCACCTGACTGCCGGAGGGCTTTTCTCCATCATAGCACAAATTCCGGTTTTTGGAGGATAATGTCTTCGCGCCTTACTTGCCTGCGGGATCCAGCGTATAGCCTTCTGCCAGAAGTTCATGGAAGCACTTCGGCTTCGGCGGCTGCTGCCCGTTTTCGTGCGTTCCCAGATGCTTCTCCATCCAGATCATGTCATACCAGCGCTCGAATTTGCAGCCGCAGGACAGGAAGGTGCCGATGAGGCGATAGCCCAGGTGGGCATGAAAGTCGGCGCTGTTTTTGGTGAGATAGGGATCGTCGTCTGTGGGCGGATAGGCGATGCAGGCATACATATTGAGGTAGCCGAGGGCAGTGAGACAGCTTTCCAGCGCGGCATGGAGCAGGCCGCCGATGCCCCGTCCTCTGGCATTTTCTGCGACATAGATGGAGGTCTCCACCGCCCAGTCGTAGGCCTCCCGGGCATGGAAGGAAGAGACATAGGCATAGCCGAGAACTTCGCCCTGATCCTCTGCCACAATATAAGGATATTTCTCCAGTGTGGTGGTGATGCGGTCCCGGAATTCTGCGAGACTGGGTACGGTATATTCAAAGGTAATGGCGGTTTTCTCCACATAGGGGGCGTAGATCGCCAGAAGTGCTGCGGCATCCGCCGGCATTGCCGGACGTAGGGTAATGCTTTCTTTTTCTGCTGACATGGTTTCTGCTCCTTTATCCTGAATCCTGTGGGCTTCGTGACAGACGGGCACAGGATGATGCAATACTTTTCACCGGAATTATAACTTGTTTCCTGCGAAATTTGTATTAAACTTATTTTTAGACAGCACAAACTGTTTCAGGAGGAGGAGAACACAATGAAGTATACAGAATGCATTGAGCTGGCAAGAGGCAAGGTGGGAAAGGTCTGCAAGGCCTGCCCGGAGTGTAATGGCAGAGCCTGCCGGAATATCATGCCGGGGCCGGGATCGAAGGGCATCGGCGACACCGCCATCCGGAACTACGACAAGTGGAAGGAGATCCGGCTGAACATGGATACACTGGTGGAGAATCGTCCCATCGACACCTCCATCGACCTGTTTGGAAAGCACTTTGACTATCCCTTCTTCGCAGGACCTGTGGGTGCTGTGAACCTGCATTACGGAGATTCGCTGAACGATGTTTCCTACAACGACATCCTGGTGTCTGCCTGTGCGGAATTCGGCATTGCGGCGTTCACCGGTGACGGCACGGACCCCAATGTCATGGTGGCGGCCACCAAGGCCATCGGCAAGGCCGGCGGTTTCGGCATTCCTACGGTGAAGCCCTGGAATCTGGAGACCATTCAGGAGAAGATGGCCATGGTGCACGAATCTGGTGCCTTCGCGGTGGCCATGGATGTGGATGCGGCAGGACTTCCCTTCCTCCAGAACCTGAATCCGCCGGCAGGCCCCAAGTCCGTGGCGGAGTTGCACGATATCGTTGTGGCCGCCAATGCTCCCTTTATCGTGAAGGGCATCATGACGGTGAAGGGCGCCCTGAAGGCAAAGGAAGCCGGCGCCAGCGCCATCATTGTTTCCAACCATGGCGGACGTGTGCTGGACCAGTGCCCGGCCACCGCAGAGGTACTGCCGGAGATCGTGGACGCCGTCAAGGGCGAGATGAAGATTCTGGTGGATGGTGGCATCCGTTCCGGTGCCGATGTCTTCAAAGCTCTGGCCCTGGGCGCTGACGCGGTTGTTATTGCCCGTCCCTTCGTGACCGCGGTATACGGCGGCGGCCGGGAAGGCGTGCAGTCCTATGTGGAGAAGATCGGCGGCGAGCTTCGGGATGTCATGTCCATGTGCGGCGTTGCCAGCCTCGCGGAAATCACAAGAGATAACGTAAGATAGGCAATTAGTCGGCCGGGGGACCCCCGCAAGCCAAGCTTGCGCTGATCCCCCGGCTAAGGAATGTCTTTTTTGTGTTCTTTACTCCGCGAGCTCCGGGTTCTTGCCGGTCCAGAGTTGATAGTAGCGGCCCTTCAGTGCCAGCAGTTCCTCGTGGGTGCCATGCTCTACGATGTGGCCCTGCTCCAGTACCACGATCTGGTCCGAATTCCGGATGGTGGAAAGACGGTGGGCGATGACGAAGGTGGTGCGCCCGGTCATCAGGCGATCCATGCCGTCCTGCACGAGCTTTTCTGTGCGGGAGTCAATGGAGCTGGTGGCCTCATCGAGAATCAGCACCGGCGGATCCGCAATGGCGGCTCTCGCAATGCTCAGGAGCTGCCGCTGGCCCTGGGAGAGGTTCGCGCCGTCACCGGTGAGTTCGGTGTCATAGCCCTTGGGCAGTCGGCGAATGAAGCCATCGGCATTGGCAAGACGAGCCGCTGCATAAACCTCTTCATCCGTGGCCTCCAGACGACCATAACGGATGTTTTCCTTTACCGTGCCGGTGAAGAGATGCGTATCCTGCAGCACGATGCCCAGGGAACGCCGCAGATCCGGCTTGTGAATCTTCTGCACATTGATGCCGTCATAACGCAGCTTTCCGTCGGAAATATCATAGAAACGGTTGATAAGGTTCGTAATGGTGGTCTTTCCGGCACCGGTGGAACCCACCAGTGCAACCTTTTCGCCGGGCTTTGCATGGATAGAAATGTCATGCAGCACGGTCTTATCCTTGGTATACCCGAAATCCACATTTTCAAAAACCACATCTCCCTGAAGGGCCTTGTAATCGGTCTTCCCGGTATCTTTATGATAATGCTTCCAGGCCCAGCTGCCGGTTCTGCCGGAGGCTTCTGTCAGGCTGCCGCCTTTGCTTTCTGCATTCACCAGTGTGACATAGCCGTCATCCGCCTCGGGCGCTGCATCCAGGAGACGGAAGATACGCTCGGCACCGGCCAGCGCCATGATCACGTTGTTGAATTGCATGCTGACCTGATTGATGGGCATGGAGAAGCTCTTGTTGAAGGTCAGGAAGCTGGCCAGCGCGCCGACCGTGAAGCCGAGACCCTGATTCAGCGCCAGGAGACTTCCCACCAGGGCACAGAGGACATAGCTTGCGTTGCTGAGCTGGGTGTTGATGGGGCCCAAAATGTTGGAATAGGCATTGGCCTTCCAGGCACTCTGGTAAAGTTCTTCATTCAAACGGTCGAAATTTTCGATGGCCTCTTTTTCGTGACAGAAGACCTTCACCACCTTCTCACCGCTCATGGTTTCCTCAATAAATCCGTTCAGTGCACCGAGATTCCGCTGCTGCAGAACGAAGTTCCGGCCGGAAACGGCGCTGGCCCGACTGGAGAGGAAGAGCATCAGGACCACCATGGCAACCGCCACCAGCGTGAGGATGGGACTTAATACCAGCATCATGGCCAGAATGCAGAGGATGGTGATGGCGGAGTTGAACATCTGGGGAAGGGACTGGCTGATCATCTGCCGCAGGGTGTCAATGTCGTTGGTATAGATGGACATGATGTCGCCGTGGGCATGGGTATCGAAAAAGCTGATGGGCAGCGTCTCCATATGATCAAAGAGATCCTCCCTGAGGTGCATCATGCTGCCCTGGGTGACTTCGGCCATAATGCGGGACTGCAGATAAACGGCGCAGACGCCGATGGCATAGAAGCAAGCCACCCGGAGAATGGCAGCCCCTAAGGGCGCGAAATCCGGTTCGGGTGAAGCCAGCAGCGGTGTGATGTAGTTGTCGATCAGGGATTTGGTGAACATGGTTCCCTGCACACTGGCCAGTACGGATACGATAATGCAGATGACCACCAGCAAAAGCCGCAGGCGGTAGTACTGCATCACATAGCGCAGAAGGCGCAGGAAAAGCTTTCCCGGGTTCTGTACCTTGGCACGGGGGCCCTTGGCGCGTCCTCCCAGCCCACGCATAGACCTTGTATTATGATTGGACATGGTTTCCTCCTATTTGAATTTATTTTTCTGCCTTATCAAAATCAGCATTGCTGCCGATCTGGGAGTCGCATACCTCCCGGTAGATGGCGTTGTTCTGATAGAGATTCTCCGGGGTGTCGAAGCCGCTGACCTTGCCGTTGTCCATGACAATGATCCGGTCGCAATCGGCCACACTGGAGATTCGCTGGGAAATGATCAACTTTGTGGTATTGGGAATTTCCTCACGGAAAGCCCGGCGGATCTTCGCATCCGTTGCGGTATCCACGGCGCTGGTGGAATCATCCAGAATGAGAATTTTCGGTTTTCGGAGCAGTGCCCGAGCAATGCAGAGACGCTGCTTCTGGCCGCCGGAGACATTGCTGCCGCCCTGTTCAATATAGGTATTGTACTGATCCGGGAAGCGCTGGATAAATTCGTCCGCACAGGCCAGTTCGCAGGCCCGCTGACATTCCTCATCCGTGGCGTCGGGATCGCCCCAGCGAAGGTTCTCATAAATGGTGCCGCTGAAGAGGACATTCTTCTGAAGCACCACGGCCACCTGCTTCCGCAGGGCATGCATGTCGTAGTTTTTCACATTGATGCCGCCCACCAGAAGCTCGCCGGAGCTGACGTCATAGAGACGGGACAGCAGATTCACCAGGCTGGATTTCGCAGAGCCGGTGCTGCCGATGATACCAATGCTTTCGCCGGGATGAATGTCCAGGTTGATGTCCTTCAGTACGGGCTCGGCAGCATTGGCCTGATAGGAAAAGTTCACATTTTTGAAGGAAATGGAGCCGTCCGGCACCATCATGACGGGGTTCTTCGGGTTCTGCAACTCCGGCAGTTCGCTCAGTACCTCGGCGATACGGTTGGCGCTTTCCTGAGACATGGAGAGCATCACGGCAATCATGCTGAGCATCATAAGGCTCATCAGGATATTCATGCAATAGGTAAGGAGACTCATGAGCTGTCCGGTGCTCAGGGTGGATCCCACGATCATATGGGCGCCCAGCCAGCTGATGAGGAGAATACAGCCGTAAACCACTGCCGTCATAATGGGGGAAACGGTGGCCAGAGTCAGCTCCGCCTTCATGAACATCAGGTAAATGTTGTAGGCCGCCTTATGGAACTTGTCGATTTCGTGATCCTCGCGCACATAAGCCTTCACCACACGAATGGCGGAGACATTTTCCTGCACGCTTTCGTTCAGGGCATCGTAACGACGGAATACCTGGCGGAAGTAGGTACCGGCTTTCTTCATCAGAAGTCCGAGAATGATGCCGAGGAAAATCACGGCGACGAGGTAAATGCTGGCCAGCTTCGGACTGATGATAAAGGACATGATCATCGCGATCACCATGGTTGAGGGGGCCCGCATGGTCATGCGCAGGGTCATCTGATAGGCGTTCTGCACATTGGTGACGTCGGTGGTGAGACGGGTCACCAGGCTGGAGGGGCTGAATTTGTCAATGTTGGAGAAGCTGAACTTCTGGATCTGGTCATGCATGGCCTTCCGGAGGTTTCGGGCAAATCCGGCGGAAGCCCTGGCACCGAAAATACCGCCCAGCACGCCGAAGATGAGGCCGCAGACGGCCACCAGCAGCATGAGCAGTCCGGTGTGGGTAATGTACTGCATATTTCCCTTGTATACGCCGTCATCCACCAGAGTACCCATCAGGATGGGAATGACCATTTCGCAGATGACTTCACCGATCATCATCAGCGGCGTCAAGAGAGATACGAGCTTGAATTCTTTGATTTCTTTTGCAAGTGTACGTATCATATCGACTCCTTCTATATAAATAGGGAAAGTGTTTCAGCGCTGCAGATTCTTTTTCTTTTATTAATTAGGAATAGCAGCGGATTGGCCGCAGAACAGCGACCGTGGGGTGACAAGTTGTCACCTCTTAAACGAGTATAGGTAAGATTTTCGGGAGCGTCAACGAGTTCACAAAGTTTTCATAAAGCGGATGTCCGTTGGATGATGAAAAAATTTGAAAAAGTCGTTGACAGAACAGCTCCTGTCCTGTATAGTACATCAAGTCGCCGCGAGTGAGACACAAGCGGCGACAAAAAAATGAAAAAGTGCTTGACAAATAAATG
>CAVFNN010000031.1:0-26786 GCA_963623925.1 bacterium
CGGGAGCATTATGCGCGAAATTTTGATTTCGTGCTGTCTCATATTGCTGACGACATTTCCTGGGTCGGTCCCTTAGAGGCGCAATATACCGTGGGCAAGGCGGTGTTCACCGAAAAGCTCACGCCGGAGCAGGATACCCCGGTCGTGGTATCGGAGGATGAATATTACATTGCCGCATCGGACGACAGCTTCTGCACGGTGGTGGGAACCTATGTGGCGTCGACTTCATCCGAAACGGAGATGCTGCTCATGGTGCGCCAGAGAGTGACCTTGCAGTGGATCTGGAGAGATGATCGTCCTCAGATCATACACATTCATCTGTCGAATCCCTGGGAACAGGTGGAGGAGAATGAACCTTTTCCTTACCAGGCGGCCAGACGGGCCTACGAGTATATCAAACAATTGCATGCTGCTGAGGAACAGATCATCCGCTTTCGTACCGTGGACAATGAGACAGCATTTGTGGAATCGGATGAGATCCTGTATATAGAAGCGGAAAGTACCCACTGCGTGCTGCATCTCATGAACAGAAAGATCACGGTGAACAACAAGATATCCGAACTGGTCGGCAGACTGCCGAAGCGCTTCTGTCAGATCCACCGCAGTTATCTCGTGAATGTGGATTACGTGGTGAAGATCAGTCGCTATGTCGTGACGCTCTGCGACAACATTGTCCTGCCGGTGCCGGAAAAACGCTACCAAGCCGTGAAGCGGGAAATTCTGCGCTACAAGGATGAAGGCAAATGATGCTTGACTGAGATTTTGTGATGTATGTGACGAGGTGGAATATTGACATTCGTGTTATAATATCCATATTCAGGATGTTAAGGAGACGTGGATATGGGAAGCTATTTGAATCCCGGAAGTGAACGATTTCGTACAAGCTTACGGTCACAGATCTATATAGACAAGTCGTTGCTGATTGCCGCAATCAATAAACTTATCAGAACGGAGCAGAAGTATGTTTGCGTCAGCCGTCCGCGACGCTTCGGCAAATCGATGGCGGCGGACATGTTGCTTGCGTATTATAGCGTGGGAGAAGATACGTCTTCGCTGTTTGAAAATTTGAAAATCAGCAAAGAAACATCGTATCGGGAGCACTTGAATCAATATGATGTGATCAAGATTAATGTGCAGGAGTTTTTAAGTTCCACGCATGATGTCGATAAAATGTTGAATGCTTTGCAAAGACGCATTTTAATGGACTTAAAAATAGCCTATCCGGAAATTGTAAATGAAGAAAATTTGGTCTGGACTATGATGGATGTGTATTCTCGGACAAACGGAAGTGGAAGTAAAGGCGCTGTGTGGGATATATAATATGAATTTTGAGGAAGCCCAGGCCTGGTATGATGGCTATGATCTCGTGAATCATGGGCGAGATCGAGACGAACACTATGCGATGTACAGCCCGAAGTCTGTGGTGGAAGCGATGTTGCGTCATAAATTCAGTACTTATTGGAATCAGACGGAGACCTATGAGGCGCTCAAGGTTTATATTCAGATGAATATGGATGGCCTGAAGGACGCTGTTGTTTCAATGTTGGCCGGTGAGAGTGTAGAAATTCAGATTGGCACCTTCTCCAATGATATGACGACTTTTGCAGGAAAGGACGATGTCCTTACGCTTCTGGTGCATCTTGGATACCTGAGTTATGATTCCGAAAACAGCCGTGTTTCCATTCCGAACAAAGAGGTTTCGCAGGAATACCTAAACGCAATTAGTACGATGAACTGGAGCGACATCGGCTTCAACATTAAAAAGTAACAACGGAATAAAAGTTAATCAGTCACGAAAACACTTGCATTCACCTTTGCTGCGTGCTATAGTGTGTATGTTATTGATTGACTAGTTGGAGGAGCAGGCGATTCGCTTGCTCCTTTTGCTTGATATCTACATAAGAATTGCGTGAGTACAGCTTGCGCCGGGAGATTGCCATGTATACTGAGAGAGTAGAAACCTATTTGCGCTCGATCCTGCCGGATATGGGATACGAGCTGGACAGCGTCACCTTTACGGTGGAGAGCGGCATCCATTATCTGCGTGCCTTCATTTTCCGTGCCGACGGAGCGGACATGACGGTCAATGACTGCGCGGCAGTGTCCCGACGTCTTTCCAAGTGGCTGGATCAGGAAGACTTCATTGACGAAGAGTATATGCTGGAGGTTTGCTCTCTGGGCTTCAAGGATCCGGCGAACGAAGAAGCTTTTGAGGATAATGAAGACGACGCCGAAGATGAAGAAACGGCTGAATAAGATAGAGGAGGACAAAAGAAGATGAATACAGAACTGAAGGAGGCACTTGAGCTGCTGGAGATGGAAAAGGGTATTTCCAAGCAGACCCTGATCGAGGCCATCGAGGTATCTCTGCAGACAGCCTGCAAGAACCACTTCGGCACAGCAGACAATGTGCGTGTGAACATGAACCCGGACACCTGTGATTATGCGGTGATCGCCGATAAGACAGTGGTGGAGAAGGTGACCAATCCCATTGCAGAGATTTCCCTCATTGAGGCGAAGATGCTGGATCCCAAGTATGAGCTGGGCGAGATCGTACAGGTTCCCATCGACTCCAAGAGCTTCAGCCGTATCGCGGCGCAGAATGCCAAGGGCGTTATCGTACAGAAGATCCGTGAGGAAGAACGTAAGCTTCTCTATAACGAGTACTACTCCATGGAGAAGGAAGTGGTGACCGGTACCGTAGAGCGGGATACCGGCAAGTCCGTAATCGTGAACCTTGGCAAGGTGGACGGCTATCTTTCCGAGAACGAGCAGGTTCGGGGTGAGACCCTGGAACCCAACGACCGCATTAAGGTATATGTGGTGGAGGTTCGTGACTCCCAGAGAGGTCCCCGCGTGATGATTTCCAGAACCCATCCGGAGCTGGTGAAGCGTCTTTTTGAGGAAGAGGTTTCCGAGGTGCGTGAGGGCATCGTAGAGATCAAGGCCATTGCCCGTGAGGCCGGTTCCAGAACCAAGATGGCCGTGCTTTCTCATGATTCGGATGTGGATCCGGTGGGCGCTTGCGTGGGTCTGAACGGTACCCGTGTGAACTCTGTGGTTGAGGAGCTTCGCGGTGAGAAGATCGACATCATTAACTATGATGAGAACCCGGCTTATCTCATTGAGAATGCGCTGTCACCGGCAAAGGTGATTGCGGTCATCGCAGACCAGGACAACAAGGATGCCATGGTCATCGTGCCGGATACGCAGCTTTCACTTGCTATCGGTAAGGAAGGCCAGAATGCCCGTCTTGCAGCCAAGCTGACCGGTTACAAGATCGACATCAAGTCCGAGTCTCAGGCGCAGGAGCAGGGCGTATTCGACGAGATGGGTATTGACTATCACGGCGAAGGCAGCTTCGAGGAGACAGAGGAAGAGACCTACGATGAGGAGGCCGCTTACGACGAGGCTGATGAGGAAATCGCTGCAGAAGAAAATGAGACTGTAGAGGATGAGGCTACAGTAGAGGAATGAAGAAAATACCACAGAGAAGCTGTATCGGCTGTGGATTGAAAAAGGATAAAAGTGACCTGCTGCGCATTGTGCGGAGTCCGGAGGGGGAGTTTTCTCTGGATCCCAGTGGCAGAAAGAATGGCCGCGGCGCCTACATTTGCAAGGATCCGGCCTGCCTCGGAAAGGCAGAGAAGCGGAAGGCGCTGCAGAGATCCTTTAAGGCAGAGGTAGACAGTCAGATCTACCAGCAGCTTCGGGAGGAGCTTGAACAGCTTGCAGAATAGATTTTATGGACTTTTGGGGCTCGCCATGCGGGCCGGAAGAGTACGGTCCGGTGAATTCTCCGCGGAGAAATCCGTGAAGGAGGGACGGGCCAGACTGGTGATCGTTCCGGAGGATGCATCAGAGAATACCAAGAAGAAATTCCGGAACATGACGACCTATCGCGAGGTTCCCTTTTATATCTATGGTACGAAGGAAACCCTGGGACACGCCATGGGAAGAGAGGAACGCTCGTCCATCGCCGTGGAGGATGATGGCTTTGCAGAGCAGATGAAACGTATTTTGGACGGAGGTAGTGTGAATGGCAGATGAAATGAGAGAGAACGGAACAAACGGCAGGAATGAAAAGGGCAATGCCCCGAAGGAGAATGCGGCTCCGAAGAAAAAGAAGCTTGCTGTTGTGTTCCACTCACAGAATTCCGTAAATCATAAGAATCATCCGCTCGGCAATCGCTTTTCTGATAAGGCGAAGAGCGGTGAAAAGACAGCTGAGAAGCCGGCAGTGAAGAAGTCCCCGAATGGACGTCCCTTGCCGCCGGGAACCGCTCGGGTGAAGACCCTTCGTGAGCTGAATGAGATCCAGCGCCAGGAAGAGGAGAGAGAGCGGAAGGAAGAGGCGCTTCGTCAGGAGCGTGAGCGTCAGGCGGCTGAAGAGCAGAGAAAGCAGCAGGAGGCAGAGGCGAAGGCGCGCGAGGAGCGTGAGCGTCTCCTGAAGGCACAGCAGGCCGAGAAAAAACCGGCGGAAGCACAGCAGCGACCGGCCCAGAGCAGAGATGCCCGTCCGGCACGTCCGCAGAATGGCGAGAGAAGAAGCTTCGGTGAGCGTCGTGACGGTGCGCGTCCGCAGGGAGATCGGGGACCGAGAACCGACAGAAACGGCCGTCCGCAGACCGGCGACAGAAGAGGCCCGCGTCCGGATGGTCAGCAGAGACCGCAGAACGGCGAGCGCAGAGGCTTTGCTCCCAGAAAGGACAACGGCCAGGCTGCACCGGATATCGTAGAGAAGAAGAATACCCAGCGGCATGATGCCACAAAGCCCCAGAAGAAGACCTACGGCGGCAAGAGCTTCGAGAACGAGAAGGCAGCTATCTCTCAGAAGAACCGGAACACCAGAAAGCAGAACAAGTACGGTGCGCAGCAGAGCTATGAGAGAGATGATCAGAATACACACAAGGGCCCGAGAAAGAATGGCAAGGGTGCCTTCATTAAGCCGGAGGTAGTAAAGCCGGTTGAGGAAGAGATCAAGTCCATCACCATTCCGGAGACCATCACCATCAAGGAGCTCAGCGACAAGATGAAGCTGAAGCCGGCAGAGATCATTAAGAAGCTCTTTATGCAGGGTAAGCTGGTGACACTGAACTCCGAGCTCAGCTATGAGGAGGCAGAGAACATTGCCGTAGAGTATGACATTCTCTGTGAGCAGGAAGAGAAGATCGATGTCATCGCTGAGATGGTGAAAGACAGCGAGGAAGATGCCGATGAGGATATGGTTTCCAGACCGCCCGTTGTCTGCGTAATGGGTCACGTTGACCATGGTAAAACATCCATCCTGGATGCCATCCGGAACACCAATGTTACCTCTCGTGAGCACGGCGGCATTACCCAGTCCATCGGTGCTTACCAGGTAAATGTCAATGTGAACGGTGAAGATCGGATCATCACCTTCCTGGATACACCGGGTCATGAGGCTTTCACTGCCATGCGTATGCGTGGCGCCCAGTCTACCGATATCGCCGTTCTGGTGGTGGCAGCCGATGACGGTATCATGCCCCAGACAGTAGAGGCCATCAACCATGCAAAGGCAGCCAACACCCAGGTGATCGTGGCCATCAACAAGATTGATAAGCCCACTGCAAACCCGGATCGCGTAAAGCAGGAACTGATGCAGTACAACCTGGTACCGGAGGATTACGGCGGAGATATCATTTGCTGTCCGGTATCTGCAAAGACTGGGGAAGGCTTGGACAACCTGCTGGAGAACATTGCGCTGGAGGCCGATGTGATGGAGCTGAAGGCGAACCCCAACCGGAAGGCCTATGGCGTTGTCATCGAGGCCGAGCTGGACAAGGGCCGCGGTTCCGTGGCACGTCTCCTGGTACAGAAGGGTACACTGCATGTGGGTGATGTTGTGGCTGTCGGATCTGCTTATGGTAAGGTTCGTGCCATGATTGACGACAAGGGCGAGCGCATCAAGAAGGCGACACCGTCCATGCCGGTGGAGATTCTCGGCCTCAATTCTGTGCCGAATGCCGGTGAGATCTTCCAGGTGAAGGACAGCGAGAAGGAGGCCAAGGCCTACGCTTCTGCCTTCGTTACCGAGAACAAGCAGAGAATGGTGGAGGAGTCCAAGAAGAAGGTTTCTCTGGATGCGCTCTTCGACCAGATCAAGGCTGGCGAGATCAAGGAACTGCCGATCATTGTCAAGGCCGATGTACAGGGTTCTGTGGAGGCCGTAAAGGATTCCCTGGAGAAGATCAAGAACGAGGAAGTTCAGGTCAAGGTAATCCACTCCGGCGTAGGTGCCATCAACGAGTCCGATGTGACACTGGCAAGTGCATCCAATGCGATTGTCATCGGTTTCGATGTCAAGCCGGATGCCACAGCGAAGGAAACCGCAGACCGCGAGCACGTGGATGTGCGTCTCTACAACATTATCTACAAGGCCATCGAGGATATCGAGAATGCCATGAAGGGAATGCTGGCACCGGTATTCGAGGAGAAGGTCATCGGTCATGCAGTGATCCGTCAGATCTTCAAGTCCTCCGGTGTGGGTACCATCGCAGGTTCCTATGTGCTTGACGGTATGGTACAGCGTGGTGCCAAGGCTAGAATCACCCGTGGTGAGGAGCAGATCTTCGAGGGTGAGATTGCATCTGTGAAGAGATTCAAGGACGATGTGAAGGAAGTGAAGACCGGTTACGAGTGTGGTCTTGTCTTCGAGGGCTTCTCCGATCTCCAGGTGGATGATCAAATTGAGGCCTATGTAATGGAAGAGGTTAAGCGTTGAAAAAACAGAATTTCAAATATCAGAGACGAAATGAGGACGTGCGGCGTGAGCTGTCCAGCCTCATCCGGGATGTGAAGGATCCCCGGGTTTCGCCCATGACCAATTTGACCGGCGTGGAGCTCACACCGGATCTCCAGTACTGTAAGGTTTATGTGTCTGTGCTGGGCGATGACAGTGCCATGGACAAAACACTGGAGGGACTTAAGGCGGCAGCAGGTTTCCTGCGCCGCGGTCTGGCCCAGGGTCTGAATCTTCGGCATACGCCGGAGCTTCAGTTTAAGGCGGATCATTCCGTGGAATACGGTGCACGAATGGATGCATTGATCGGCAAGGTGAGCCGCGAGGATGCGGAGCGTCCCGTGGGCCTTCCGGTAAACGCAGACAATATGTATGCGGATGAAGAGGAAGAGGATTTCTGAAAGCCATGAAAGAGGAGTTTAATCAGCTGATTCAGGCGGCGGAAAACATCTGTATTGTGGGACATACGAACCCGGACGGCGACTGTCTGGGTTCCACCCTGGGCATCAGAGCCTATATTAAAAAGCGGTTCCCGGAGAAGCGGGTCAATGTTTACCTGCAGGAGGCGAATCAGAAATTCGCCTACTTGCCGGGCTTCGACAGCATTATCCATATCCCGTCAGAGCGGAAGTATGACCTCTGCATCATGTGCGACTGCGCGGGCTTTGACCGCCTGGGTGACTATGGTGTGCTGGCAAAGAACGCGGCGACGCTTTATGTTGCGGACCATCATGTGACGAACGACACGACGTATGCACATGCTTCCATTTTCCCGGAGGCTTCCAGCACCTGCGAGGTGGTGTTCGATCTGATGGAGCAGGAAGACATCGATCTGGACGTGGCGACCTGCCTCTACACGGGACTGGTGCACGATACGGGTGTGTTCAAATATTCCTGCACGTCAAGGCATACCATGGAGATCGCCGGTTTCCTGATGGGACTGGGCGTGAACTTCGGCAGCATCATTGATGACAGCTTCTATATGCGGACTTATGTACAGCAGCAGGTAACCGGACGGGTACTGATGGAAAGTATGCTGCTGATGGATAAGCGGATCCTGGCCGGGTGGATCACCCTGAAGGAGATGCATTTCTATCATGTGAGTACCAAGGACATCGACGGCATCGTGGGCACCATGCGGGAGACCCGGGATGTGGACGGCGCGGTGTTTGCTTACGAGGTGGGCAATCAGATCTACAAGGTGAGTCTCCGCTCCAACAATCCCATGCTGGATGTGGCGGAGGTTGCCAAGGCTTTCGGCGGCGGCGGTCACAAAATGGCGGCCGGCTGTACCCTGCAGGGCTCCTACCATGATGTGCTGAACAATGTGATGAAGCAGCTTTCTCTGCAGATGGATGCCCCCGGCTTTCTGAGCAGGCGGCCTGCAGATACGAAATAATGGATGGAATTATAAATGTATACAAGGAGAAGGGCTGGACGAGCTTCGATGTGACGAAGCGGCTGCGGGCCATTCTCCATGAAAAGAAAATAGGACATACGGGAACGCTGGATCCCATGGCGGAAGGTGTGCTGGTGGTCTGTGCCGGAAAAGCCACCAAGCTGGTGTCGGACATCACCGGGACAGACAAGGTCTATGAGGCGGAGTTTGAACTGGGACTCACCAGTGACACCGAGGACAGCACAGGTACCATTCTAACCCGCTGCACACCGCAGTGTACGGAGGAAGAGCTTCGTGCTGCGGTGCAGTCCATGGTCGGGGAATATGAGCAGATTCCGCCGATGTACAGTGCGAAGAAGATCAACGGACAGAAGCTCTATGATATCGCCCGGAAGGGAAGAGTGGTGGAGCGGAAGCCGGTGAAGATCCGCATTTTCTCCATCGAGATTCTGGAAATTGCCATGCCCCGGGTGCGGATTTCTGTGCGTTGCGGCAAAGGAACTTATATCCGGACTTTGTGTGCGGACATCGGGGAAAGGCTGCACTGCGGTGCGGTCATGACAGCCCTGAAGCGAACCCGTGTGGGTGCCTTCGACATTAAGGACAGCCGGAAGCTTTCAGATCTGGACAGGCTGTCGGAAGAGGGACGCCTTGCGGAGGTTCTGCTGCCGCCGGTTTATGTACCGGTGCCCACAGTGGCCTGCTTCGGCAAGTTCGACGGCGGCCACAGAGGCCATCAGATCATCTTTGAAGAGGTCTTCCGCATTGCGAAGGAAAAGAACCTAAAAACTGCCGTTCTGACCTTTTCGCAAAATCCTGCCAACCTTGTGAAGAACACGGAGCATCCGGTGATCTCTACGGCGGCGGAACATCTGACGCGGCTGCGGAACCAGGGATTTGACTATCTCTTTGAATTCCCCATGACGAAGGAGACCATGTGCATGTCGCCGGAGGCTTTCCTGGAAAAGGTTCTGGTGAATGGACTGCATGCCGCGCATATCGTGGTGGGTACGGACTGCAGCTTTGGCTACAAGGCCGAGGGCAATGCAGCTCTGCTGGAAAAGGACGCAGAAAAATTTGGCTATACGGTGCATGTGCTCAAGAAGCGGGAAGTGACCGATGATGCGGGCAATGTTCGGGAGATTTCCAGCAGTTTTATTAAGGAAGAAATTTCCAAGGGCAATGTCCGGAAGGCCCGGGAACTTTTGGGGCGTTACTTCAGTATGGCCGGCGTCGTGGTCCACGGCAAGAAACTTGGTGGAGCGGTGCTCGGATTTCCGACCGCCAACATTATCCCCTCCCCGGGAAAGTCTCTGCCGGCAGCCGGTGTTTATGTGAGCCGTGTGCTCATTGATCAGAAGCTCTATCCCGGCATGACCAATGTGGGCAACAATCCCACGGTCTCCGAAGGCAATCCGGTGGACATCGAGACCCATGTGTTGAACTATAGCGGTGACCTCTATGACAAAAAAATTCGGGTGGATTTCGTGGACCGGATCCGGGACCAGCAACGTTTTCCTTCCCTGGAGGCACTGAAGGCGCAGTTGGAAAAAGATGTCGCCTATACAGCGGATTATTTTGAAAAGAATCCATTGACTTTGGGTTCCTGATTTGCTATATTAAGCGAGGTTTTCGCGTCGGCATGATCATTCGGACTCCTTCCGGTGGTTCTGTCGGACGTATGAATAAGATTTAAGGAGGAAATTCAAATGATTTCAAAAGAGAAGAAGGCAGCATTGATCGCAGAGTACGGCCGTAAGCCCGGCGACACCGGTTCACCGGAGGTTCAGGTAGCTATCCTGACCAACAGAATTGCAGAGCTTACTGAGCATCTGAAGCAGAATCCGAAGGACCACCACTCAAGACGTGGACTTCTGATGATGGTAGGTCACAGAAGAGGCCTTCTTGATTATCTCAAGAAGACAGATCTGGATGGTTACAGAGCGCTGATCGAGAAGCTTGGAATCAGAAAGTAATTATGTTTTTGCGAGGGTGGAGAAGCTTTTCTCTGCCCTTTTTTCTTTTGGAGGTTAAAAGATGTACAAAAGCTATTCTATGGAGCTGGCAGGCAGAACCCTGACCATTGACATTGATCGGGTATGCGCCCAGGCCAATGGCGCAGCACTGATGCACTATGGCGATACCACCGTTCTTTCCACCTGTACGGCATCCCAGAAGCCGAAGGATGGCATCGATTTCTTCCCTCTTTCTGTGGAGTATGAAGAGAAGATGTATTCCGTGGGCAAGTTCCCCGGCGGATTCAAGAAGAGAGAGGGCAGAGCTGGTGACAATGCCATTCTGACAGCCCGTGTGATCGACCGTCCCATGCGTCCCCTCTTCCCGAAGGATTACCGCAACGATGTCCTTTTGGATAATGTTGTCCTTTCTGTTGACCAGGACTGTGCGCCGGAGCTTCTGGCTATGCTGGGTTCTTCCCTGGCGGCCAGCCTTTCTGACGTACCCTTCGACGGCCCCTGCGCTGCTACACAGGTAGGTCTCATCAACGGCGAGTTCATCATCAACCCGGGCAACGGCGAGAAGGCAGTGTCTGACCTGATGCTGACTGTGGCTTCCACCCGTGATAAGGTCATCATGATCGAGGCCGGCGCGAATGAGATTTCTGATGAGCAGATGATCGAGGCTATCTATCGTGCCGATGCCGTAAACAAGCAGATTATCGGGTTCTTCGATTCCATCATCGCTGAGTGCGGCAAGCCGAAGCACAGCTACCAGTCCTATGCGGTTCCGGAGACCCTCTTCGAGAAGATCAAGGCTGTTGTGAGCCCGGAGGAGATGGAGGCTGCTGTCTTCACCGATGACAAGCAGCAGAGAGATGCCAATGTTGCCGCCGTGACCGAGAAGCTGGAGGCAGCTTTTGCGGATGACGAAGAGGCACTGGTACAGCTCCCGGATGCCATTTACCAGTATGAGAAGAAGACCGTTCGTAAGATGATCCTGAAGGACCACAAGCGTCCGGATGGTCGTGCCATCGACCAGATCCGTCCCCTGGAGGCAGAGGTGGATCTGTTGCCGAGAGTCCATGGTTCTTCCATGTTCAAGCGCGGACAAACCCAGATCATGAACATCACCACACTGGCACCTCTTTCTGAGGTACAGAAGGTGGAGGGCCTCAATGAGTACGAGACCGAGAAGCGTTACCTGCATCAGTACAACTTCCCCGGCTATTCCGTAGGTGAGGCAAAGGCCTCCAGAGGTCCGGGAAGACGTGAGATCGGACACGGTGCCCTGGCAGAGAGAGCCCTGATCCCGGTGCTTCCTTCTGTAGAGGAGTTCCCTTACGCCATTCGTTCCGTATCCGAGACCATGGAGTCCAACGGTTCCACATCCATGGCATCCACCTGTGCTTCCTGCATGTCCCTGATGGCAGCGGGCGTTCCCATTAAGGAAATGGTGGCGGGTATTTCCTGCGGCCTCGTAACCGGCGAAACCGATGACGACTACATTGTCCTGACCGACATTCAGGGTCTTGAGGACTTCTTCGGCGATATGGACTTCAAGGTGACCGGAACCCATACCGGCATCACCGCCATCCAGATGGACATCAAGATTCACGGTCTGACCCGTCCCATCGTGGAGGAGGCCATCCGTCGTGCCCATGAGGCGAGAAACTTCATTATGGACGGCGTTATGACTTCTGCCATCGCAGAGCCGCGTAAGGAGCTTTCTCCGTACGCCCCGAAGATCATCACACTCCAGATCAATCCGGAGAAGATCGGCGATGTTATCGGCAAGCAGGGTAAGACCATCAACGGCATCATCGATGAGACCGGTGCAAAGATCGACATCGACGACAACGGTATGGTTTCCATTTCCGGTACCGATATGAGCGCACTGCAGAAGGCGAAGGAGATCATCGAGTCTATCGTTCTGGAGCTGGAGCCGGGCATGGTACTGAAGGGCAAGGTTGTCCGCATCATCGACATCGGTGCCTTCGTGAAGCTGACCCCGAGCAAGGACGGCATGATCCACATTTCCAAGCTGGCCGACAGAAGAGTCGAGAAGGTCGAGGATGTGGTGAAGATCGGCGATGAGGTTACCGTAAAGGTGAAGGAAATCGACAAGATGGGCAGAATTAACCTGACCATGAAGCCCTCCGATCTGGCATAAAATCAAGCGGTAAGTTGAAGGAGAATCCTATGAAAATCAGAACCAGATATGCCCCGTCACCGACGGGAAGAATGCATGTGGGAAATCTGCGGACAGCCCTTTATGCTTATCTCATTGCCAAGCATGAGGACGGCGACTTTCTGCTGCGTATCGAGGATACAGACCAGGGAAGACTGGTGGAGGGTGCGGTGGAGCTCATCAACCGTACGCTCGATGATACAGGACTGATTCCGGACGAGAGTCCGGATAAGCCCGGTTCCTGCGGCCCCTATGTGCAGTCCGAGCGTGTGGCAGCGGATATTTACAGACAGTATGCTGAGGAGCTGGTGGAGAGCGGAAAGGCATACTACTGCTTCTGCACCAAGGAGCGTCTGGAGAGCCTGAAGACTTCTGTGAACGGCGAAGAGATCATGCACTACGACAAGCATTGTCTCGGCCTGTCCGCGGAGGAAGTACAGGAGAAGCTGAACAGCGGCATCCCCTATGTCATTCGTCAGAACAATCCCACAGAGGGAACCACCACCTTCCATGACGAGCTGTACGGTGATGTAACAGTCGACAACACGGAATTGGATGACATGGTGCTGATCAAGTCAGATGGCTATCCTACGTATAACTTTGCTAATGTTGTCGATGACCACCTGATGGGCATCACCCATGTGGTGCGTGGCAACGAGTACCTGTCTTCGAGCCCCAAGTACAACCGTCTCTACGAGGCCTTCGGCTGGGAAATTCCGAAGTACGTACATTGTCCGCTGATCACCGATGAGAATCATAAGAAGCTCAGCAAGCGCTCCGGGCATGCCTCCTTTGAGGATCTGATCGAGCAGGGCTTTGTGTCCGAGGCTGTGGTGAACTTCGTGGCGCTTCTGGGCTGGAGCCCGGAGGATAACCAGGAGATCATGAGCCTTCAGGAGCTGGTGGAGAAGTTCGATTACCGGCGTATTTCCAAGTCCCCGGCGGTCTTCGACATGGAGAAGCTGCGCTGGATGAACTCGGAATACATCAAGGCTATGGATTTTGATGCTTTCTATGAGAGAGCACTGCCGTACATCCAGGAAGCGGTGAAGAAGCCGTTGGATTATAAGCACTTGGCCACGATGGTGAAGAGCAGAATCGAGATTTTCCCGGACATTCCGAGCCATATTGATTTCTTTGAAGCTGTTCCGGCGTATGGCACAGAGCTTTATGTGAATAAGAAGTCCAAGACCACGCTGGAGAATTCCCTGGCACTGTTGCAGGAGGTTTACCCGCTGCTTAGCGCCCAGGAAGACTATTCCAATGATGCGCTCTTTGCACTTCTGTCCGCTTTCGGTAAGGAGAAGGGCTATAAGACCGGCTTCATCATGTGGCCGATCCGTATCGCACTTTCCGGTAAGCAGATGACACCGGCCGGTGCCACCGAAATCATGGAGGTGCTGGGTAAAGAAGAGTCCCTGAAGCGTCTTGCGGCAGGAATTCAGAAGCTGGAAGCGTAAGCAATGGCATGAAAAGATATAAAGAAGGTTTTGCGAAAGCGAGGCCTTCTTTTTTTCTTGCCAACGTGCATGTGTTCTGCTATAATTAATAAAACAATGATATATTCAAATTCGCTTTTAAATTTATGAATTTCGCATTTATTAAATGGCCGGTGTGTTCGCTGTTTGATTTTGCGCATTTCTCTAATCTATCCAACAATAGAAATCTCTTTATCATCCCATTTTTCATTATCACAGGAGGCCATCCATGGGCTTTTCTGAACATCAGCTGCAGGCCATCCGGCATGACCGGGGACCTGCCATGGTGCTGGCCGGACCGGGCTCCGGCAAAACCACGGTCATCACCCAGCGCATCAAATACCTGATCGAAAACAGGCATGTGAATCCGGATCGGATCCTGGTGATCACCTTCACTCGTGCAGCGGCTGAAGAAATGGAAGGCCGCTTTCAAAAGCTTTGTTCTTCTCCCCAGCTGGTGCATTTCGGCACCTTTCATTCCATCTTTTTCCAAATCCTCAAACTGAATTATCACTATAGCAGCAAAAATATCATTTCCGAACGGGAGCAGATGCTGACGCTTCGTGGTTTTGCGGAAGCGCTGAAGGTGGACATGGAATATGATGCAGACTTCTTCCGTCAGCTGCTCAGTGAGATTGCGGAATGCAAAGCGCAAGAGGCTGGCGGAAACAAAGAGCCATTCCAGTCCGAGCTGTTGGATCCGGATGTCTTTCGAAAGCTCTTTCAGGGCTACCGGGAGTCGCTGCGGGAGCGGCGACTCATCGATTTTGACGACATGCTCTTCATTACCCTGCAGCTTTTCCGCAGTCGTCCCCGAGAACTGCAGGTTTGGCAGGAAAAATTTCAGTATATTCTTGTTGATGAGTTCCAGGATGCCTCCCCCATCCAATATGAAATCGTGCGCCTCCTGGCGGAACCGCGCCGGAATCTCTTTATTGTGGGAGACGATGACCAGTCCATCTACGGTTTTCGTGGCGCCCGGCCGGAGCTTATGCTGCATTTCGAAAAGGATTATCCTGAGGCGAAGCGCATATTGCTGTCAGACAACTATCGTTCCCACAGCGAGGTGGTGGAGGTGGCTTCCCGCATCATCAGTCACAACCGGACGCGCTTTCCGAAGATGATCACGGCACCGAAGGGGAAGGGCGGTTGCTGCCGGCAGTACCGCGTCAAGGATGCCCACGAGGAGTATCTCTTGTTGGCGGAAAGCCTGCGCCTGGCGATCCGAAAAGGAGCTGATCCTTCGCGGCTTGCCGTGCTCTATCGCACCAATTCCATGGTGCGGCCATTGCTGCCGGAGCTTATAAAAAGGAACATTCCCTTTGTGCTGAAGGAGAAGGTACCGAATCTCTACGACCACTTCATCGCCGAAGACATTTTTGCCTATCTGCGTCTTGCGGAAGGGACGGGAAGCCGGGGCGATCTCCTGCGGATCATGAATCGTCCCTTGCGTTATATTTCCCGGAATGCGGTGCAGGGAAATCTGATCCGCTTTCAGGATCTGGAACGCTATTACCGGAGCCGGGGCGACATGCTGCACCGACTTCGGGAGCTGCGGCGGGATCTGAATGTTCTGCGTTACCTGCCCACCCAGGCTGCCATCATTTACCTGAGAAAAAAGGTGGGCTATGAAGACTGGCTCCGGGATTACGCGCGGGAAAACCATACGGATTTCGAGGGCTTTCGTGCTATACTGGAGGAAATCACAGAGGGCGCCGCGCATTATCCGGAGAGAGTTGCCTATTTCCGTTTTGTGGAGGATTACAGTGCCAAATTGCAGGCGCAAATGAAGGAGGAGAAGCAGACGGGAAAGGGCGTGGCACTCATGACCTACCACGGTGCCAAGGGACTTGAGTTTGATGCGGTGCATCTCATCGACTGCGTGGAAGGCGTGACACCCTACCGGAAGGCCCAGACGGAGGCGGAGATCGAAGAGGAGCGCCGGGAGTTCTATGTGGCGGTGACCCGGGCCCGGGCGGAAGTTCACATTTATGTCACAGAGAAACGCTACAGTAAGGCCTGTACGATATCGAGATTTGCCCTGGAGGCCATGCATAAAAGGAGTAGATGATAATGGATAAGCTGAAGGTTTTGGTGGTGGACGATGAAGACAGAATGCGGAAATTGCTGTCGGATTTCCTGAAGATCCGGGATTTTGAAGTGGTGGAGGCGGCCGATGGTGAACAGGCCATCGACATCTTCTTTTCGGACAAAGACATTGCCCTGATCATCTTGGACGTGATGATGCCGAAGATGGACGGCTGGGAGGTTCTGAAGACCATTCGTGAGCATTCCAAGGTGCCGGTGATCATGCTGACGGCCCGTTCTGAGGAGACTGATGAGCTGAAGGGCTTCGAATACGGCGCGGACGAATACATTTCCAAGCCCTTCTCGCCGAAGATTCTGGTGGCGCGGGTAGAGGCCATTCTCCGGCGCTCCGGCATGAGTCAGGATGAGATCGTCCGGATCGGCGGTATCGAGGTGGATAAGTCGGCCCATACCGTTCGCGTGGATGAGCGGGAGCTGGAGCTTTCCTTTAAGGAATATGAGCTCTTGTTGTATTTCATTGAGAATAAGGGCATCGCGCTTTCTCGGGAGAAGATTCTCAACAATGTCTGGAATTATGACTATTTCGGTGATGCCCGAACCATCGACACGCATGTGAAGAAGCTGCGTGCGAAGCTTGGCGACAAGGGCGAGTACATCAAGACCGTCTGGGGCATGGGCTACAAATTTGACCCGGAGGCAGAGGGATGAAGAGCCTTCGGATGCGGTGGCGCTGCTCCATCCGCTGGCGCTATACCTGCATTTTCATCAGTCTAATGTTGGCGCTTCTGCTGGCCATCATGGGCATCAATACCTTTTTCCTCGAGCGGTATTATTCCATGGAAAAGGTCAGTGTGATGGAGCAGGCCTATAACTCCATTGACAATATGATCAAGGCAGCAGATCGTGCCGGTATTTCCATGGAGCAGCTGTTTCCATCGGACTATGATGCGTCGGATTCATCCTCCGGCAGTGCGGCGACAGAATATATCCGCAGTCTTTCGGAGAGCAGCAACATCAGCGTGGTGATCATGGACACCCAGACGGACCGCAGCTTTTCGGCTTCTCTGGATGAAGACTTCATCAAACACCGTCTCTCAGAGTACATTTTGGGCAGCCGCACGGATACGGACGGCAGGATAGTGCGGAGCTTTCCGAATTACCGCATAGAGGAGAACAGACGCTACAATAGCGACGGTGGCTACTTGGAAAGCTGGGGCTATTTCAGCGACAACCGGACCTGCTTCATTATGTCCATGCCCTTAAGCAGCCTGCATGAATCGGTACGCTTTTTCAACCGCTTTCTGCTGAGCATCGGCAGTCTGGTGCTGGTGCTTGGCGCAGCGGTCATGTACTTTGCCACAAAGAAGATCACGGAGCCCATCAATTCGCTGGCCAACCTTTCGGAGCGGATGACCAAGCTGGATTTCAGTGCCCGTTATACCGGTGACAATGAGGACGAGCTGGGGGTTCTGGGACGTTCCATGAATACCCTTTCGGAACGTTTGGAAACCGCCATTGCGGAGTTGAAAACCGCCAACAATGAGTTGCAGTCGGACATCGAGAATAAGCGCCTGATTGACCAGAAGCGACAGGAGTTCGTGGCCAATGTGAGCCATGAGTTAAAGACGCCGATTGCCTTGATTCAGGGTTATGCAGAGGGACTGCAGGACGGCCTCTGTGAGGATCCGGAGAGCCGGGACTACTACTGTGGTGTTATCGTGGATGAGGCAAAGAAGATGAACCGGATGGTGCGGCAGCTTCTGAATCTTTCGGCCATTGAGCAGGGCAAGGATGCACCGGATTTCTCCCGCTTTAATTTGTCCAAGGTGGTGAAGGGCGTGGTGGCAGCCGCTGATATTCTGGTGAAGCAAAAGGAAGCTTCTGTGGAGCTGGATGTACCGGAGCAGATCAATGTCTGGGCCGATGAATTCAAGATCGAAGAGGTAATCACCAATTATCTGAACAATGCGCTGAATCATCTGCAGGCACCGAATCAGATCAGCATCTATACGGAGACGGAGGATGCGCATACCGTCAGCATCCATGTGATGAATACGGGAAAGCAGATCCCGGAGGATGATCTCAATAAGCTTTGGGAAAAGTTTTATAAGGTGGACAAGGCCCATACCAGGGCGTACGGCGGTTCGGGTCTCGGCCTTTCCATCGTGCATGCCATTGCCGATGCCCATCATCAGCGCTGCGGCGTGAAAAACACAAGAACCGGTGTGGATTTCTGGTTTACGTTGGAAACGGGGACGGGTGATAGTTGAGCGATCGATGGGGCCCCGGCAGCGAAGCTGCCGCGAACCCCATCGATAAGGCCCGCCAGCCAAGCTGTCGCGAATCCCGAGCGAATAAATGAAAAGCAATCGACGGGGCCCGGTAGCGAAGCTACCGCGTACCCCGTCGATATGGCAACAGAGGTCAAGCTGTTGCCTCTTCTTTTTGAAGCTTTTGTGCTGCTTCGACGATTTCGTCGCAGTGCTGCATCATGCTTTTGGCTTCTCGATAGAAAAATTGGCCGGATTTTGTCAGACCGACACCATGGTTGGTGCGTGCCAGAAGATGAAGACCCAGCTTCTCTTCGAGAACATCCATCTGGCGCATGATCGCCGTGGGAGAAACGTGAAGTGCTGCCGCAGCTTTGTTAAAGCTCTTCAAATCAGCAGCAAGAACAAAAGATTTCAAATATTTGCTGTACATAGACTGCCTCCATTTCACAATAGAGATCAAGTCATCCCCCCTATTGACTTGAAGAATCAAAAGGTCATCCATAGATTACAAGGAGACGAATGGGCTGTCAATGAAAAAAGAAAAAATCATACTTGCCACCCGAAACCGTGTTATACTGGACGGCAGCGGAGGAATGAGAAATGCGATTTTCAGAAGATGAACTGGAGGAAAGCAAGCTGCGTTTGCTGAAGGAGCAGCAGAAGGCCTTGATGGTGGAGATGCTGCTGCACCAGGATCAGGACAGCCCGGCGGATTTTGACCGGTGGTGGATAGAAGAGGGACGGATGGCAGCGTATTTCTCCTTGAAGCAAAAGGAAGAGGAATTGCTGCAGCGTCGGCAGCAGAGGATAATGCTGGCGCATTTTACGGAAGAGAGAACGCGGAAGATCCGCTACGAGGGGTGAGACATGGACTATTCTTTTTTCGCGACGGTTTCCAGAATGAAATACATTGAGCGCTGGGCACTGATGCGGAACAGCCGGGCAGAAAATCTTAGTGAACATTCACTGGAGGTGGCCATGCTTTCCCATGCGCTCTGTACATTGGGCAATGTGCGTCTGGGCAAGCAGCTGAATGCGGAGAAGGCAGCCCTGATCGGCCTCTATCACGATGCGGCGGAGATCATCACGGGAGACTTGCCTACACCGGTGAAGTACGGCAGTGATTCCCTGCGGAAGGCCTACCATGCGGTGGAAAATGTGGCGGAGGAACAGTTGCTGCGAAAACTCCCCCCTGATCTGCAGCCGACCTATCGAACGCTTTTTTGCGGTAGTGATGAGGAAACTTATCTACGACGGCTTGTGAAGGCGGCCGATAAACTGTCGGCCTACATCAAATGTATAGAAGAGGAAGAATCCGGCAATCGCGAGTTCCGGAGCGCGAAGGAAAGCACATGGCAGTCGCTCTGTGAAATGCAGGAGGAGCTGCCTGAGCTTTCTATGTTTATTACGGATTTTCTGGGTGCCTATGGCCGGACATTGGACGAGCTTACCGCAGCAGATAGCGAAGAAAACGGGGAGGACAGAAGATAATGCAGCTTGCGTATCAGGCAGAGGTGCTGCGGGGAGAAACGGCTGCTGTCCTCCTGGGCGGGACAGAAGTGTCGGAACGTCTTTCTATCCCGGAGTCCGTCAGCATCGGGAATCGGGAGCTTCCGGTACGGGAGATTGCGGCCCATGCCTTTGATGGCAATCAACAGCTTGCCCGGGTGCGTATTCCGGAAAGCGTGCATGTGCTCAGGCCCTTTTCCTTCTATAATTGTACGGCGCTTCGCCATTTTTCTCTGACAGAAGCGGTGCAGGACTATTATGACGGCGTGATCCGGCAGTGCAGCGCCCTGTTTCTGATTGAGCTGCATTGTGAGAAACATGGCAGACTGCAGCTTTTGAAGGAGATGCTGGGCGACAATGACAATCGTCTGCGCTTTCGGATTTATCTTCCCGACGGCTGCTGTATGCTGTCCTTTCCGGCGTATCTCGACAATTTTCTGGAGGACACCATGTCCCGGGCGCTTCATGAAAGCATTGAAGGCAGCGGATATGAATATCGCCAGACCGTGAGCCGTGCCGGTATTGATTTTTGGGCCTACGACCGCCTGTTCACCCGTGTCGTGCATGACGATCCCGTCACGGCAAGAGATATTGCTGTGAACCGCCTGCATTATCCCTATCGGCTTTCGGCGCAGGCCGGGGAGCGGTACCGGGACTATATTGCGGCGGAGGGGGAGGCAATCCTCCGGCAGCTGATCGCGGAAGGCTGGCTGGAGCAGCGGGATACCAGCGGACTTGAACCTAGCGAGAGCATGGCAAGTATACAGTATCTCTGCGCGGAAAAGCTGCTGCCCGTGACGGCGATACAGGCTGTGCTGCCGCTTTGTGCGGAGCGCAGACTGACAGAGCTGACTGCGGTACTTATGAATGCGGCGGGACAGGGACTGCAGGCCGTGCCGGAAAGCTTTGAACTATGAAGAGCAGAATCGAACTGGAAGCATTCGGAAAACGCATATTGAATGAGACGCGGACGGAGCTCTATCTTTCCATGCATTTCATGGCCCGGGCCTTGGACAGTCTGGACTACACCCTGGATCTCAACACCCGGCGCTGCGGTACCGACGCCCGTTCCATTCATTTCAATCCGCAGTTTCTTTTTGCGCTCTTCGTGGAGAGTCCGCAAAAGCTGGATCGCCTGTATCTTCATATGATATTGCATTGCCTCTTTCGTCATATGTTTACGATGGATGGCCGGGATCCGGCACTTTGGGATCTGGCCTGTGACATTCAGACGGAATCGGTGCTGGACTCCATGGACTACGAGATCATCCGCCGTCCGCCCGGGGCCTTTCGGGAGTCTTGGTATACGCGGCTGCAAGCTGAGCTTCGCGTACTGACAGCGGAGCGGATTTACCAGTATTTCCGGGAAAACAACATTGACATGGACACCATGGAGCGGCTGAAGCAGGAGTTTCTGCGGGATGACCACGCCTTCTGGGCACCGCTGTCCGATGCTTCAGATGGGGAGGATAATGCCGGCGCGCCGGAGATGCCGGAGCTTCCGGAGGAAATGTCAGCGCCGGATAATGAGGATAGCGACCCGCAGACAGAAAGCAAACAGAAAAAGCTGCGTGCCGTTCCCAGCCGTCAGGAACTGGATGAACGTTGGAAGGAAAATGCGGAACGCACCGAAACGGAAATGGAAACCTTCGGACGGGACCGGTCCGAGGAGAGCGGTTCCCTTTCCTGGCTGCTCCGGCTGCAGAACAAGCGAAAAACCGATTACCGGGATTTTCTCCGGCGCATTTCCATGGAACGGGAGGAAAGTCACATTGATCCGGACTCCTTTGACTACGGATATTACAGCTATGGGCTTTCCCTCTATGGAAACATGCCCCTCATTGAGGAAAATGAATTCACGGAAAGCCGGAAGATCGAGCAGCTGGTGATCGCCATCGATACCAGTGCTTCCTGTCGGGAGTCGCTGGTGCAACGCTTTCTCAATGAGACGGCGGGCCTCTTGTCAGACCAAAAGGGATTTTTTCCGCGGGTGCGGGTCCTGATTCTGGAATGCGATGAGAAGGTACAGCGGGAGATCTGGATTTCCGACACCCGGGAGATGCAGGGATATACCCGGGCCTTTCGGGTTTCCGGCGGCTTCGGCACGGATTTTCGGCCGGTGTTCGCCCGGGTAGAGGCGCTGCGGGAACAGGGGGCATTGCCTCAGCTGCGGGGCCTCCTGTATTTTACGGACGGCTTCGGCACATTTCCGGAGAATCCCACGGACTATCTCACCGGCTTCGTGTATCCCGGAAATGATGACTGCGGGGACGAAAAGACACCGTCCTGGGCGATGCGATTGTACATGCAGTAGGAAAAACAGTAAGAGAAGCGGTGAATCGAGAGAAGGCCGAAGACATTAACATAGGGAGCAGAGAAGAGAAGCAAGTATGAACATCAAGGAAGCAAAGACGGAAATCATCAATACCGTGCGGGCATATCTTATGAAGGATGAGACTGGGGCGTACCGGATTCCCATTGAGAAGCAGAGACCCCTGCTTCTGATCGGCCCACCCGGCATCGGCAAGACGGCGATCCTGGAGCAGGCGGCGCAGGAACTGGGCATCAATCTGGTGGCCTATACCATTACGCATCATACGCGGCAGTCTGCCATAGGGCTTCCCTATATCAGCAAGAAAAGCTTCGGCGGAAAAGAGTATTCCGTGACGGAATATACCATGTCGGAGATCGTTGCCGCCATGTATGAGCAGATCGAGAGGAGCGGTATTCAGGAGGGCATTCTCTTTCTGGATGAGATCAACTGTGTATCCGAAACCCTGGCGCCCACCATGCTGCAGTTCCTCCAGTACAAAAGCTTCGGTAGTCACCGGATTCCGGAGGGCTTTGTGATCGTGACGGCAGGTAATCCGCCGGAGTACAACAAGTCCGTGCGGGACTTCGACATTGTCACCCTGGATCGTGTGCGGCGCATAGATATTCAGGAGGATTATCCGGTCTGGAAGGAATATGCCTATCGGGCCGGTGTCCATGGCGCAATTCTGGCCTATCTCGACATCAAAAAGGAAAATTTTTATTCCGTTCGGCAGGAGCTTGGCGGGAAAAGCTTTGTGACGGCCCGGGGCTGGGAGGATCTTTCTAGGATTTTGCAGATTTATGAGGAAATGCGGCTGCCCATCACGAAAGAACTGGTGCAGGAGTATCTGGAGGAGCCGGAGATTGCCCGGGATTTTGCGGCGTACTATGAGCTGTATCAGAAGTATCAGCAGCAGTACCGGATTCCGGAAATTCTGACCGGACAATACCCGGAGGATACGGTTTCCCTGCTGCAGGCACCTTTTGATGAGAAGCTGAGTCTCCTGGGCCTGCTGGTAGATGCCCTTAACCAGGAATTCCGGGCCTATGCGGAGGCGCTTTCTGTGCAGCGGAAGCTCTTTACGGCACTGAAGCAGCTGAAGGAGGCATTGGATTGCGATGCATCTGCCGGAAAAACCGCTGCGGATATTCTGGATGCAAGCCGAAAAAAGGGCATGGAGAGGCTCACGCAGGAGAAGGAGGCGCAGCTCATCAGCCGGGAGGAGGAGAAATATACCAGGAAAATGCTTTCGCTTCTGGAAGCACTGGCGGATCGCCTGAAGAAGCAGGGCAGCCAGGGTACGGAGGCAGATTATGCCTTTGTAAAGGACTGGTTCCGGGAACGGGAAATGCAGCGCAAGCAGGAGATCACAGACACCGGCACGCATCTCAGCCATGCGCTTCAGTTTATCAGCAGAAGCTTCGGCGAAGGACAGGAGCTGGTGATCTTCCTCTCGGAACTCTCCGCCGGATATTACAGCCTCAAATTCGTGACTGAGTGCGGCAACGAGGATTACTACCATTTCAATCGTTTCCTGCTGCTCCGGGACAAGCGTTCCGCACTGCAGCAGCAGGCAGCGGAAATGCTGACATTATAGGAAAGGGGATAGGTCATGATCAATGAAAAGGAGTTGGAGAAGGTAAAGCAGTATCTTGCGGAATCGGATAATGTTGTCTTTTTCGGCGGGGCCGGTGTATCCACAGACAGCGGCATTCCGGATTTCCGCAGTAAGGACGGGCTGTACAATCAGCATGACGTGCAGTTTGACCAGTATTCACCGGAATACCTTCTCAGTGCAGACTGTCTGCATCATGATCCGGAAGTATTCTTTGAGTTCTATCGTCAGAAGCTGGACACCCGGAAAATACAGCCGAATATCACCCACAGGGCACTGGCGAAAATGGAGGCGGAGGGGAAGCTTAAGTCTATTGTCACCCAGAATATCGATGGTCTGCATCAAAAGGCAGGCAGCCGGAATGTACTGGAAATTCACGGCACCACAGAGCGAAATTACTGCGAACGTTGCCGTAAAGCCTATCCTGCAGACTGGCTTTTTGAAAGTAAGGAGAGAATTCCGCGCTGCACCTGCGGCGGCATGCTTCGTCCGGATGTGACACTGTACGGAGAGGGACTGCCGGAGGAAGCCGTGCGGAAATCCATCGCTGCCATCAGCAGTGCCGACTGCCTCATTGTTGGCGGTACATCTCTGTCTGTGTATCCTGCCGCAAGCTACATTCACCACTTCCGGGGAAATCATCTCATCATCATCAACAAAGAGCCCATCAAGGTGCAGCTCAACCCGGATACTGACGTGGCCATCATTGGATCACTCAGTGAGGTGTTTGGGAGGATACTGAAATAGTAAAGAAAATTTTATGAGAAGAGAAAACGGAGCGAGCGCGACGTTTTCCACAAAGAGGAGTTACTTCCCGTCTCTCGTAGGAGACGGTTCTGCTCCCGCCACGCTTGCTCCATCTACGAAAAGTATATTCGAGATCTTGCGGGACGACAACATAGATATCAATGAAAATTCTATGACGGAAAAAGCATCATCTCATTCCGAAACGGAATCGAATGGTTTTTCCGACATGAGAAAATAGAGAAACCCCAGTAAATACGTGCTTTCCCGCGTATTTACTGATGAAGGAACTGGACAAAAGCATGATCAATTGAGAATTGCGACTTTATCCCATTCTGGGGCCACTAGATGCAAAAGATCATGCTCTTGCGAATACGGTGCAGGGACTTTACAAGTGCATCAGAGCGACGCGGGAGCGAATCGAGAGGGAAGGGATAAAAAGATAAATCCCAGGCGTAAATGCGCCTGGGCATGAAATCACGAAAGAGCTTGCAAAAGGGAATCCTGCAACACTTTGGAGCAGTTAATGCCGCGCCGATCGGCAAGGTTTGCCATCCATGCAGGAAGCGAGACATTCTTACGAACGGCTTTGGTGTCGGTCGCGCTCCGGTACTTAATGGTATCCGCCTGGATGATGGTGAGAATATCCGCCGGATTATGAGGGATGTCAGACTGCGGTGTGGGTGATGACGGCTGTAAGCCCTCGTCCTCCAGAACTACGAGGCATAGGTTCAATGCATCGGTGATAAGGGCGATTGCTTCCGACAAGGATTTGGCAGTTGTGATGCATCCGTCAATGTCGGGAACCTTCGCATAAAAGGTTCCATCGGATTTAGAGATAACAGCGGTATAAGCGTACAACATATATTGTCCTCCTTATGAGTGAAGGGGTGAAGAATCTCTCCCTTATTTCTTTTCAATGTGGGCTTCTTTGAAAATGTAACGCATATCATTTTCATTAAAGTCGTGGCGTTTAACCGGAATCGTTTGATGAGTGACTTGATTGAAATACAAATCATGGTTGGCGCCGTGACGTTTCAAAGCGAAACCGTTATTTTCCAGTTCTTTGATGGTGATCTTTCGTGGATTCATATTATCTCCTTCTATGAGGGTATTATACACAAAAGTGTGTAATATATCAAGGCGGAAATTACGCAATAATACACAAAAATATAAACTGAGCGCTGAAATGAGCAAACTTATGGAAAGGAATGGGCAAAATGGCAATCGAACAGACGAAAGTAAATGAAGATTATCTGAATGGTTACATGGCCGGGACAGAAGCTGCGCGAGAAGAACGCAGAAGACTGACGGATAGTGCAAAAGAAAAACCGCCCGAATAGCGGGCGGTGAAGGTCAGGCTTGAACAATGGAAATGAGAGAATCTTGAAGCACCTGGGAGAAATTGACATTCATGCGGGTTGCGGCTTCATTAAGCCATTCGGGAATGGTCAAGGTTTTTTTCACAGATTTTGTGCTGTGACGCTTGATGTATTCCAATGTGTCGCAGGCGACGAAATTTACAAATTCACCGGATGATACGGGAATGGCGCGAGAGTCGGAAGGCTTCGGAAGCTGCTTCCCTTTTCTCTGCAGATCGTAAATAGTGTAGGCCAGAACGTCCTGGGCCATATAGATGGCGTCTGCCAGATCATCACCACAAGTATAGCAGCTGTCGAAGTCGGGGAAGTTGACGGAATAGGAACCGTTATCGTCCTGCGTGAACACTGCCGGGTAAGTATATTTGTTCATAGTATATATCTCCTTTCACTATAAATAATAACACGTATAAACACGTGCATCAAGAAAAGGACGTATAAATACGTATGAAGAAACACAACCCGGGGAGAACCGGCGAAGGGCTGCAAGGGCCTTTTCAAAAGATTGCAGAGGAGGTGGGATATGCATTGAGGCATATTAACCGGATGGATGGCGAAGTCATACAAGCTTAAGCGCGAGACTGTGACCGCATTCGCAGAGGCATGCGAGAAAGCAGGAGTTAGCGCAGCCGGACAATTGACGAAGATGATGGAGGAATTCATAAAAACAACAAATGGCATTTAATGTCACTATATAGCTGTGATAACATGTATGCTAAGCGAAAGCGACCGGATGATTGAGATGCCGGTATAAAAATACTCCAGGCGGTTCGGAAGAGCCGCCACTTCTCTCAAGAAAGCAAGTGCAAAGGGCAGAGGCCGGATACAAATCCGGTCTCTGTTCTTTTTATGCGCGGGCGCGGCATCGGCAAGCCGAAGTCGGTGGAATTCAGTGCGAAAAAACTGGAGTATCTAAGAGGGATTTCGTGGAATACTTCGTGGAATACTTTCCCCGGAATATGCGCCTTTTTGCCGACAAATATGCGGCTTTTCCGACAGGGGAAAATGAGAAAACTCCAGCAAATACGTGCTTTCCCGCGTATTTGCTGGGGTTTTTGAATCTCGGGGTGACAGGATTCGAACCTGCGACTTCCTGGTCCCAAACCAGGCGCTCTAG
>CAVFNN010000032.1:0-13626 GCA_963623925.1 bacterium
ACGGATTCATCTCGAGCTGGTAGCTCTCGATGAACTTGCCTTCGGCAAGCATGTCCCCTGCGGGGACATGTCAGATCGTTACGAGCTCTGCCTGATGCAGAGCTCTCCACTCGCGCTACTTGCTCATACCGTCTGGCCCGTCCTATGCATGCCTAGCTGTCCAAGCAAGCTTGTCCATCTGTGCATGCGCAGTCCGGGACCTTGCATCGCTAAAATCCTCTTGCAATCCTCCCAAACCCATGCTAAAATGCAGTCCTAAAAACACAAGAAGTGGACTTTTCAGGCCGCGTGCCTCTTTTCGCCACGCAGCAGCTCGGACGAGCTGCTGTGTGGCGAATTTTTGTGCAAAAAAGGAGCATTTTTCATGAATGATCAATTTATGCGGACGAAGCCGGTGCTGCCGCTGCTGCTTTCCATGGCGCTGCCCATGGTGCTTTCCATGCTGGTGAATTCCCTGTACAACATCGTAGACAGCTACTTTGTGGCGAGAATCAGCGAGAAGGCCATGACGGCCCTTTCCCTGGTCTATCCCATTCAGAATCTGGTGACCTCTCTCGGCGTCGGCTTCGGCGTGGGCGTCAATGCCGCCATTGCCTTTCATATGGGCGCCGGAGAGCAGGAGCAGGCGAACATAGCCGCGTCCAAGAGCGTATTACTGGCCTTTTTCCACGGCGTGCTGCTGACCATCGCCGTTCGCCTCGGCATGCCGACATTTCTTCGCATGTTCACGGGCGACGCAGAGGTGCTGTCCCTCGGCATTCGCTATTCCAACATTGCCTTTGCCTTCTCCATCGCCGTGATGGAATCCATCCTTCTTGAAAAGATTTACCAGGCAGTGGGCCGCATGCAGACCACCATGGTGGCGCTTATGTGTGGCTGCATCCTGAATATCCTGCTGGATCCGCTGCTGATCTTCGGCTGGGGACCGATTCCCGCCCTGGGCATCGAGGGCGCGGCCATTGCGACGGTACTGGGACAGCTGCTGACACTGGTGGTTTACCTTGTGGTACTGGTGTGGAAGCCAATGTCGGTGCGCTTCAGTCTGCGGGCCATGGCCGGACGGGGCAGCCGGCGCATCGTGCGGCGTCTCTATGCCGTCGGTATTCCGGCCACGTTGAACATGGCCCTGCCGTCATTGCTGGTCTCCTGCCTGAATGCCTTCCTTTCCGGCTACTCCCAGAGCTATGTGGTGGTGCTGGGTATCTACTACAAACTCCAGAGCTTCCTGTATCTGCCGGCCAGCGGTCTGGTACAGGGCATGCGGCCGGTCATCGGCTACAATCTGGGCGCAGGAGAGCATGCCCGGGTGAAGCGGATCTATGAGGTGACGCTAATGCTTTGCGGTGGCATTATGCTGCTGGGCACGGTGATCTGTCAACTTCTGCCGACACCCCTGATCCGGCTTTTCGCGGAAAATCCGGAAACCATCGCCATCGGCACCACGGCCCTTCGCATCATTAGCCTTGGCTTCATCGTATCCGCCGTTTCTGTGACGGCCTGCGGTGCCCTGGAAGGACTCGGAAAGGGGAGCGCCTCCCTCATTATCTCCCTCTGCCGCTATACCGTTGTCATCATCCCCCTGGCCTTCGTGCTCTGCCGCCTCCTGGGCCCCGTCGGCGCCTGGCATGCCTTCTGGAGCACAGAGGTACTGGCCGCGGTGATCTCGAGTCGGGTGTACAAAAGGGCGATGGAAGGGAAGGCATAAAGGAAAAGTTTCTGGGCACGCCTATTAGAAGTGAATGTTTAGAAATAAATTGACACCTGTAACGTTGCGGGTTATAATTTATTCATGATAAAATCATTTGCACACAAAGGATTAAAAGAGTTTTTCGAATCGGGATCAAAAAAAGGAATACAGCCCGAACACGCGCCCAAATTGGGAAGAATGCTTGATCGTCTTGACGCAAGTACGAATCCACAGGATATGAATTTGCCCGGATATCAATTGCATATGCTGAAAGGAGATAAGCAGGATATGTGGGCCGCCAGTGTAAATGGCAATTGGCGTCTGACCTTTTATTTTGAGGGACAGGATGCACATCTAGTGGATTACCAAGACTATCATTAAAGAAGGAGGTAGGCATATGACCAGAAAACCGACACATCCCGGGACAGTTCTATTAGAAGACGTGATGAAACCCTTGCGGCTTACCATTACAGATGCAGCACAAATGCTCGGTGTCAGCAGAAAAGCATTATCAGAATTTGTTAATGAAAAAGCAATGCTCAGTCCGGAAATGGCAATCCGAATTGCAAAGGCAACCAATACATCTGTTGAAAGCTGGATGAACATGCAGCAAAAGCTGACAATCTGGGAAGCAGAACAGAAAACGCCATCAAATATCATACCATTTCCATCAAGGCAGATAGATACGGATGTTGCATTGCAAATGTAGGGAAATGGTCAGTTTGAATAAACTGCGCATGGTATTTGCGTAAACATGCCAAATAAAAAGTACCGCCACGTTTTTGTGGTGGTACTTTTTACGATGTTAATTACTTCGCCTTGCCGGACTTGGCCTTCTTAGCGGCTTTCGCCAGCTTAGCAGCACCCTTTGCGGCCTTAGCGGCTTCCTTTTCCCGCGCTGCCTGTTCCTTCGCCCGCTTCGCCTCAATCTTCTGATTCAGGTTCGTGAAGGCCTTGCGGCTCTCTTGTCTTCCGGCGCGGATCTCCTCATTCTTTCCCTTCGCCGCATGCTTTTCCAGAGAGTTCTCCAGAGATTTGAAGTTCAGCTTATTGAAGTTGTTGTGCGCATTCTCCTCATCACCCAGTATCTCCCATCCGTCAGCTACAGCATTCGCCGTCTGCTTGGGGACATATTTCTGGAAAGCCGGCATATTCTCCATCAATTCCAGCATTCTCACAACACCCTGGTTACGGGTATTTTCTGTGTCGCTGCCGCCCCTCAGTGTGCCGTCCGGCTTTATCCAGCCGGCAAGGTAGTTTCGGCACTCTTCATAGGCCTTTTTTGCATTCTGTTCGTCGCTGTTCTGAAGATAGTCTGATACAGCCGCCTTCATATTCTGGAAAGCGGTGTCGTCCTTTCTTCTTCCGAAGATGCCGCGGTGCGCCTTGGTGTCGCTGATGCCATCGAAGATGGTTTCCATCTCTGCGTGGTTTTCCGGTTCCCGAAGCCGCTGGAGCGCAGCATTATCATAGTCCTTCGCTTCCTGATAGACTGCCTTCATCTGCTCTGTATGGCGGTCCAGTGTGCCGATGGCACGCCGCTTGACCTCATCCTTCCGCTTCATGTCAACGAACAGATGGATAATGTCGTCATTGGCAATACGCAGATCACTCTGGGCTTCGGAAAGCTGATTGCTGTAGGCCTTCACATCTGCTGCCAGAGCATCCTGCAGCTTCTGGCTTCTGTCTGCCACATTTTTCTGCTGCTCATTCAGAAGCTTCTGCTCCGCCTGCAGCTGATCCATGTTTCCATAGAAATCTGCCTTGCGCAGAGCCTCCTGCTTCTTCAGGATTTCTTCCTGATCCTTCTTGAGTGCCGCCAGTTCATTCTTTACTTCTGTAATTCTGTTCTGCAGCTTCTGGGAAGCCTCTGCGGTCACCGTGTCAAACTGCTGCACATTTGTATCATACTCCTGCATGGCTTCCGCATCCAGCTTCGGAAGCTGCGGTGCAGTGGTAAGCTGCTCCATTCTTTCCACAAACGCTGCGCGCTTCTCCTGAAGCTCTGTTGTATCGGCGTTCGGATAAGCCTGGATCATGTCATTCATGTGACGCAGCAGATCATTGCTGTTCTGGATGGTTTTATTATATTCCCGCGGAATGTTGATGCTGCTCTGCATCTCCTGTTCCCACCGGTGCTGCTTATTCGTCATGTCCTCAGCAAAGTGCGCTCTGTCCTCCGGCTTCATCATCTCCTTGCGGGAAGCTTCAATCTGCTGCAGCAGCTTTTCTGCCGCTGTCACGGAAGCCGCTGTTGCGCCGTAGGACTTCACGGCTTTTGCCTGTATCGCATCACGCTGCTTTCCTGTCTCCAGGAATGCGGCATGCTTCGCCTCCGCCTCTTTCTGCTTGTTGCGCGCTTCCAGATCCTCCAGCTTGGGCTGCTTGGCAGGGTCATAGGTCTTCGGATCATAAAGCGGGAAGAACTCTGTCAGGGAATCATAATCGGAATTCACAAACTGCTGCAGCATGTCTACACGGCTATTCACATAATCTGCAGCATGGAATTCTCCTTTGTGCAGTTCATCGTAGAGCTGTCCTGCATTCTTCGCACTGTTTCCGAGCGTTGTCTCCACTTTCCGCACCGGATTCGTGAGAAGTTCGCGCTCCTCACGTTTCTGATAAAATGCGTCAGCGTCATCACCGCTCAAAAAGAAGAGATCCTTTTGAATGTCCTCTACCTGCTCCTTGTTGAAGCCTTTCTTATTTTCCAGCGCCTCTCCGATTTCCAGCAGCGGCAGGGTTTTCTCATTCAGCGCATCAATGCCGACGAACGCGAACAGATCTCTGTTGTCCAGGATTCTGCACAGCTTTTCAATCTCCTCCAGAAGGTTCTGCGGCGAATGTACGCCGGTGAACATATCCTCGCGCATATCGTCATCGGCAAGTCCTGTATCCTTGTATACCTGAAACAGCTGATCATAATACTGCTTCATATTTCCCGGAATCTTAATCTCATCGTCGTACGCATCCAGAAGTTCCGCCATATTTTTTCTGGCCTCTGTCTCGTCAGGTGTGAAAAACTGATCCAGCATCGCTGCCAGATCTGCGTTGTCATACGGAATTTTGTACCACTTACTCATTTACTCAGTTCTCCTTTTTTCTTTTTTCATTTATGGATGAAGCATTGTGTTTTGCGCTTCGAATATCTCTTGTTTACGTGGCGCAGTATAGCAGGGTAAGAGACACAGATGGGACACAGAAATTTTCTGTTCTTTCCAGACGGCAGATGCTATAATGAAAAAAATAAAATTATAGGAGATTTACATGGAAATCAACAAAAAAAGCGTTGCGGGTATCATTGATCACACTCTTTTGAAGCCGAATGCATCAAAGGAGCAGATTGAAAAGATTTGTCAGGAAGCGAAGGAATATGCATTTGCATCGGTTTGCGTGAATCCTTGCTATGTGAAGCAGTGTGCAGAGAGTCTGAAGGACAGTAAAGTCAATGTCTGCACAGTGATCGGATTCCCTCTCGGTGCCAATACATCGGAGACAAAGGCGTTTGAGACTAAGGATGCCATTGCAAAGGGCGCGGATGAAGTGGATATGGTGATCAATGTCGGCGCACTGAAGTCCGGAGACTGGGACTATGTGAAAAAGGATATTCAGGCTGTGGTTGAGGCTGCGAACGGAACACTGGTGAAGGTCATCATTGAAACCTGCCTGCTGACCGATGAAGAAAAGACAAAGGTGTGCGTGCTGGCCAAGGAAGCCGGTGCAGACTTTGTGAAGACCTCCACCGGATTCTCGACAGGCGGTGCGACGCCGCATGATGTCGCCATTATGCGAGCAGCGGTTGGTCCTGACATGGGCGTGAAGGCTTCCGGCGGCATTCATACATCGGAAGAGGCCATTGCCTGCATCGAAGCGGGTGCAACAAGACTGGGCGTAAGCGCCGGTATTGCGGTGGTGAATGGTTTAACAGAATGATGAACGCAGCCTGAGAGGGGATGCGAAAATGGGAACAGCCGGGGGAAGCGCTATTCGTAGCGCCTCCTCCGTTCGCTATGTCCGAACTTATTCTTGCCAAAGTTTCCGCGAGACGACTATAATGAAGGACGTTAACAATAAAATCACAGAAACCAAAGACGGTTTAGGAGTTCCCATTGAGTACGACAGAAGAGCGCAGAAAAGACTTGCTGAATGATGTTTGGGCTGAGCAGGATACGGCATACGACCTTATGGCGGAGTACGACAGCCTGCCGCATCATTACGGTGACAATATCATGTACCAGGCCGAAGGGCAGATCATCGACCTCATTGCGGCCAATCCGGGCATTACCATTACGGATCTTGCCCAGCGGCTTCGCAAGACCACCAGCGCTTGCTCCCAGCTGGTGCGCCGTCTTCGGGAAAAGGACTGGATCGAGCAGACCCGAAATGTCCGCAACAACCGGCAGTTCAATCTGAAGCTGACCCCCGCCGGGGAAGCCGTATACAAGGACCACATGGCCTTTTGTGATGACTGTCAGAAAAGGGCCTTTGCACTCCTGAGCCACTTCACCGAAGAGGAGCTTGCCCACCACATCGCTGTGCAACGGGCATTGAATGAAGCCTACCGTGGTGACATTCAACGAAGCCGCATCCGGATTGAATAAAAATACACAAAAAACATCCCGCATCTTAATCCATTCTGCTGAAAGTTAAGCACCTTAACAAAAAGGTGTTGAAATTTGTCGACGCCAATGTAAAATGAAGGTAATTAACAGTTAAGCATCTTAACTGTTGCAAAAAGCGCTTTTGTTTTCATTGTCAATGCAAAAAGGATTAGGAGGTTACTTTTCATGGCAGCTCAGGGAAGCTCAACGAAACAGTTAAAACAGACCCTAGGCTTCGGGGATCTTTTAAGTACCGCAATCGGTCAGATCATCGGTGCCGGTATCATGACACTTTTGGGATCGGCCATCGCCCTCACAGGACGTTCTGTCCCGCTGGCATTTCTGATTTCCGCCATCGTGGTGGTCGGTTATGCCATTCCGAAAATACTGATCTGCGGCGCGGCCAGAGTGCGCGGTGGCGAATATACCATGGTGGTAATGTTGGCGGGCAAACGCATGGGCGGTATCTATACTGTGGTCAATACCCTCAGCAATCTTTCCCTTGCGATGTACTCCCTTTCCTTTGCCAGCTACTTCATTTCCCTGTTCGGCTTCGGCAATGAGAAGGTTATCGCCCTCGTCATCACAACCATCTTCTTCATCATTAACATCATCGGCGTGGACGTCATGGCGAAGTTCCAGAACATCATCGTGCTAATGCTTTGCATCGCGCTCGGTGTGTTCGCCGCCTTCGGTGCCCCCCGCATTCAGCCGGATTACTTTTCCAATGGCTTCCTGACCGGCGGCATCGGCGGCCTTCTCCAGGCCGGCGGTCTTCTGACCTTTGCCGTGGGCGGTGCCACAGTTGTTGCCAACCTGTCTGCCGAGGCCAAGAACCCCACCCGGGACATCCCCGTCGTTATCCTGGTGGCAACCCTGATCGTTGCTGTGATCTACGGCGTTGTGGGCATTGTGGCCGCCGGTGTGCTTCCCGTGGAGCAGGTAGCCGGTGAGAATCTGGCCAAGGTTGCGGAGCAGGTGCTTTCCCGCCCGCTCTACGTTTTCTTCATTGTATGCGGCGCCATGTTTGCCCTGATCTCCACCCTAAACGCACAGTTTGCCTGGGCCACAAAGCCCGTTCTGCAGGGCTGTGACGACGGTTGGCTGCCGCAGCAGCTGGCATATCTCCATCCCAAGTTCAAGACGCCGGTGATCCTGTTGGGCATTCTGTATGTTCTGGCGGTCATCTGCATTGTATCCGGCCTTTCCATCAGCATCCTGGGCAACCTGACATTGATCATGACAACATTGGCGGTGCTGATCATCAGCGTTTTCACCTGGAAGCTGCCGCAGGTTTGCCCCGCCGGCTGGGCCAACTCCAAGTTTAAGTGCAGCAATGCGGTGCTCTGGCTCATCGTTGTGGTTTCCACCGCCTGTGCTGTTTTCAACATTTACATCAATCTGATTCAGCTTTCGAAGGGTCTCATCATCGGTAATGTTGTGCTTCTCGTGTTCTCCATCATTTTCACGGAGCTCCGCCTGAAGCATGTGACCGTAGAGCCGAGCTTCGAAGAGCTGGGCTGCGAAAGCAAGTGAGAAAAGCCAACATTAGCATAATAGAAAGGGTAAGAATCATGAAATACGATTTTGAAACAGTGGTCTCCAGAAAAAATACCGGTTCCTCCAAGTGGGACGGCATGTATGAAGCCAATCCGAACACGCCGGACGGCATCGTTCCCTTTTCCGTGGCAGATATGGAATTCAAAAATCCGCCCCGGATCGCGGAGGGCGTGGGCGAATACCTGAAGAACAGCATCATGGGCTATACCTTCGGCACAGATGCTTATTACAATGCTGTCATCGGCTGGATGAAGCGGAGACATGACTGGGACATTCAGAAGGACTGGATTGTGGAGTACCCGGGCGTTGTTCCTGCCCTCTTCCATATGGTGCAGCGTTTCACAGAACCCGGCGACGGCGTGCTGCTCTTCACCCCAGTCTACTATCCCTTTTACAATGCCGTGAAGCTGAACGGCAGAGAGCTGGTGGAGTCCCGACTGGTTCTCAAGGGCAGGCGCTATGAAATCGACTTTGCGGATTTCGAAGCGAAGGCGAAGGACAGCAAAAACAAGCTCCTCCTGCTCTGCAATCCCCACAATCCCGTGGGCAGAGTCTGGACCAGAGAGGAGCTGGCGGAGATCGGACGGATCTGCAACGAAAACGGCATTCTTGTGGTTTCCGACGAGATCCACAACGACCTGATCATGCCCGGATATCAGCACACCGTTTACGCAACGGTTTCCGAGGAAATGGCGCAGAACTGCATTATCTGCACCGCCCCCAGCAAGACCTTCAACCTGGCCGGTATGATGACGTCCAATATCATCGTCCCGAATCCGACGATCAAGCAGCAGGTCTATGACTACCGAGAGAGTCAGGCGATATATTTCTGCAACATGGCGGGCTACAAGGCCTGTGAGATAGCCTACAACGAATGTGAGGACTGGCTGGAAGAACTCCTGACCGTACTGGACGCCAACCGGCAGCTGGTGGAGGATTTCATGCAGCAGCATTTCCCGCAGATCAATGTGATCCAGCTGGAGGGCACCTACCTCCAGTGGCTGGACTGCCGCAAGCTCGGCATGGGCTTCAAGGAACTGGAGCACTTCATGACCCACGAGGCTTACATCTTCACCGATGAAGGCTACGTCTTCGGCGAGCCCGGCGAGGGCTTCGAGCGTATCAACCTGGCTGTGCCGACAAAAGTACTGGCCGACGCGCTGCAGAGGTTCAAAGAAGCGTTTGAGAAGAGACAGTGAACCAGGCAAAATAGGTAAATGAACCGGCCTGCCGCAAAATGCGGCAGGCCGGTTTCCTTTCATAACCCCGCAACATTCTCCACAGCATACGGATTTTGGGGACAATGTAGCATGCCTTCACAAAAATTACAACGAACTTTTGTGTCATGAGCACACTTTTTGCAACGAACTTTTGTGGTTAGAGCACACTTTTTACCGGGAACTTGAGTTCTGCTGGCTATTATCACATAAAAATCACATCCCTTTGCTACAATCCTTTCCAGGACATCACAGGGACCCCTGCCGGGGCATCCCTATGATATTTATAGAGTTTTAGGGAATGAGGATGTTAATGTTGGAGAAGCAAGAGGAAAGTATTTACGGCGGACAGGTGGAGAACCTGGAGGCGGTGAAGCAGCAGGTGCTGGAGCAGCTGGCGGTGCACAACCGGACAGAGAAAGAGAAGAGCGGACACTCGATTTATGAGCATATTCTGGCGCGGGTGAAGGCCGAGGACAGTGCCCGGGAGAAGTGCCGCCGGAAGGGTCTCGCGGAGACGCCGCAGTCGGTGCTGCTGGACATGCACGATGCCATCGGCATCCGGGTGGTTTGCCGCTTTATTGATGATGTGTTTAAAAATGTGGACTATATCCGGAACACACCGGGCTTTCAGGTGGTGGAGGAAAAGGATTATATCCGAAACGCGAAGCCCAATGGCTACCGAAGCTATCATATGATTCTGCTGGTGACGGCCCCCTTCACGGATATCCGGGGCAAGAATCCGGGGCAGTTCTATGTGGAGATACAGCTCCGTACCCTGGCCATGGATTCCTGGGCGAGCCTTGAGCATGAGCTGAAGTACAAAAAGTCCATTCAGAATCCGGAGATCATCACCGCGGAACTTAAGCGCTGCGCGGATGAGCTGAACTCCTGTGATCTCAGTATGCAAACGATTCGGCAGCTGATCCGCAGTGCAGAGGCGTGAGGAGAGGGTAAGAAAATATGAAATTACTATTGGCAGAAGACGAGAGAGAATTGTCCAGGGCGGTCTGTGCCGTGCTGGGACATTTCGGCTATGAGACCGATGCGGCCTATGATGGAGAAGAGGCGACGAAGCTGGCGAGTGAGAACAGCTACGACTGCATTCTCCTGGACATTATGATGCCGAAGAAGGACGGCATTGCGGTGCTGCGGGAGCTCAGGCAGTCGGGAAATGTGACGCCGGTGATCATGTTGACGGCGAAATCCCAGGTGGAGGACCGGGTGGACGGTCTGGATGCGGGGGCGGACGATTATCTGACGAAGCCCTTTGCGGTGAAGGAGCTGGTGGCCCGGGTGAACTCCCTGCTGCGGCGGGCCGGCGCCTATACCCCCACCAAGCTGGCGCTGGGCAATGTGCAGCTGGACACGGAGGAGCAGGAACTGTCTGCAGTGAATTCCGTGCGGCTGTCCCGGAAAGAGGCGCAGTTGATGCAGCTTTTCCTGCTGAACAAAGGAAAGGACTTCAGCACTCAGGAGCTCTATGAGAAGATCTGGCGTGATGAGCCGGACGGTTCCCGGGAGCTCGTGTGGGTCTATGTGTCCTATCTCCGGCAGAAGCTCGCAGCCATTGCAGCAGACCTCAGGATTGAGGGAGAGAAGGACGGCAGCTTCCGCCTGCTGGACCATACGGATACATTGACCTAGGGAGGACGCGATGGACGGAATGATCAGACGTTTCCAACGGCGCTTCATTGTCATCGCCACCTTTGCGGTGGTGATCCTTCTGACGATTTCGCTCGGCATGGTGAACTTCTTTAATTTTTCGAGAGCTCGGCGGGAAATCAATGCGACGATGGACATGCTTCTGGAGCACGAAGGCATTTTCCCGGAAGACCCGTCGGTGCTCTCCGATGAGAAACTCTACGACGATTCGGAGGAGGCCTACTACCAGACCCGCTACTTTTCGGTGCGGATGACGGCGCAGGGCGGCGTGGAGGAGGTGAACCTCAAGCATATCGCGGCGATTTCGGAGCAGGAGGCGGGAGAACTGGCAAAGCACATCCGGGACCGAGGCCATGCGGTGGGGCGATTCCTCGTGAAGGGCACGGTCTATGCCTACAAGTGCAAAACGCTGGAGGACGGAGAGCGGCTTATCGTGGTGCTGAACTGTACCCGCAACCTGCTGACCGCCCAGAATTTCCTGCAGAATTCCATCTGCCTCGGGGTATTGCTGACACTGCTCTATGCCTGCATTCTCACCATCATTTCCCGGCGGGCCATTGAGCCCATGCGCCGGAACGTGGAGAGCCAGAAGCAATTCATCACCAACGCGGGGCATGAGCTGAAGACGCCGCTGGCCATCATTTCCGCCAATGTGGAGGTGCTGGAGATGCTGAACGGGAAGAACGAGTGGACCGACAGCATCCTGAACCAGACCAAGCGGGGCACCCAGCTGGTGGACAAGCTCATCGTCATGGCGAAGGCGGGCGAGCGAGAAGAAGTCGTTCTGTCGGAGGTGGATTTTTCGGCGGTGGCGAAGGAGGCCGCGTCTTCCTTCATTTCCGTCGCCGAACAGGCAGGGAAATGTCTTCGCTGCGAGATTGCGGAGAATGTCCGGGTGGTGGCGGAGGAGCGCTACCTTCGCGAACTTGTGAATATTTTAACGGACAATGCGGTGAAGTACTGTGATCCGGCGGGCACGATCACGGTGCAGCTCAGCGGCGGTAAGGGAAAGGGCGCGAAGCTCGTGGTGACGAATCCCTATGCCGATGGTGCGAAGGTGGATTACAGCCGTTTCTTTGAACGCTTCTACCGGGCGGACAGCTCCCACTGCAGGGATGCCCGGGGCGGCTACGGTATCGGCCTGGCCATGGCGCAGGATCTTACGGCGCTCTTCAAAGGAAAGATCTCCGTGTCCTATGCGGCAAAAAAAGGCGAGATCAGCTTCATTGTGACACTTCCGGAGGGGAAAAGTTTGCATTAAGCAAGCTTTTCCCTTCTTTTTTTCTATGCTATACTATCGCTGAGTTGAGTTTATGGGCAGGGCGTCAGGAACCCTGTCCGCAAATAGGCAGGGAAATGCTGTAGATCGGGGGATCTGCGTTTTTTTCCTGTGGAGGGAGATTTTATGGTAACAAATGATAAGGGCGCCATTGCGCTGAAGCATGATGTCATCGAACGGATGGCGCGGCTGGAGTGGGCGGACAATCTGAATGAGGAGACCATGCGGGATATCGGCTACCAGATTGCACCGGGACCCCATGCCACCTTCCGCTGCTGCGTTTACAAGGAGCGGGAGATTCTGAAGTGGAGAGTGCGGCTGGCCAACAACCAGAACGGTGATCCGCATAAGGACATCACCAATGTGGTGCAGGTCATCGATCCGGCCTGTGAGGAGTGTCCGCTGTCTTCGTATTCTGTCACTGACAACTGTCGTCTCTGCCTGGGCAAGGCCTGCCAGAACAGCTGTCGTTTCGGTGCCATCACCATGACAGAGACCCGGGCCCACATTGACCCGAATAAGTGTAAGGAATGCGGTATGTGTGCCAATGCCTGTCCCTACGGCGCCATTGCACACCTGATCCGTCCCTGCCGGAAGGCTTGTCCGGTGAATGCCATCAGCTATGATGACAACGGCATCTGCATCATCGATGAGAAGAAGTGCGTGCGCTGCGGACAGTGCGTGCATTCCTGCCCCTTCGGCGCCATCGGCACCAAGGTACAGGTGCTGGATGTGATCCGTGCCATCAAGGCCGGCAAGGAGGTCTATGCCATGTGCGCACCGGCCATTGAGGGCCAGTTCGGCAAGGACATTACCCTGGCATCCATCCGCAGCACCTTGAAGAAGGTAGGCTTCACGGATATGGTGGAGGTCGGTCTCGGCGGCGACATGACCGCAGCCTGGGAGTCTGCAGAGTGGTCTGAGGCCCGGAAGGAAGGGAAGAAGATGACCACATCCTGCTGCCCCGCCTTCATTAACCTGCTGAAGCGGCACTATCCCCAGCAGTTCGAGGAGAACATGTCAGAGACCATTTCTCCGATGTGTGCGATTTCCCGTTACCTGAAGGTGATGCATCCGGGCTGCGTGACGGTATTTATCGGACCGTGCATGGCGAAGAAGTCTGAGTCTGCCGAGATGAACATCGAGGGCAATGCAGACTTCGTTATGACCTTCGGTGAGATGCAGACCATGATCCGTTCCAAGGATCTCGAGCTGGAGCCGGTGACAGACACCTATCAGGAGGCTTCTATCTGGGGCAAGAGCTTCGCAAGTTCAGGCGGTGTGGCCAATGCGGTGCTGGAGTGCATGAAGGAACGCGGCGAGGACACCACAGGCATCAAGCTGAGACCTTGCTCCGGCGGTAAGGAGTGTACCACAGCCCTGACCCTTTTGAAGATGGGCAAGTTGCCCGAGGACTTCATCGAGGGTATGGTCTGCGAAGGCGGCTGCGTGGGCGGTCCCTCCAAGCATAAGACGGAGATGGAGATCAAGAAGGCCCGTCAGTCCCTCCTGAATGAGGCGGACGAGCGCAAGATTCTGGAGAACCTGAAGAAGTATCCGATGGATAAGTTCTCTATGCTCCGGGACGGCAAGATGCATATGGTTGATTTAGGCTAA
>CAVFNN010000032.1:13869-17856 GCA_963623925.1 bacterium
TACTCACACGACAGAATCAGTCGCCGGGTCAGTTTGTCGGTGGTGACCCGCACATGGAGGCCGTTCTGCAGCGTGGCGTTGCAGAGCAGCGTTTCTTCGCTTTCCTGCCAGTCAGCATTGGCCAGCAGGGGATTTTCACGAAGACTGGTGATGGCCTCGGTAAAGGCCGGTTCCGGCAGGGTCTCGCCCAGGGAGAGCTGGACACTTTCCTCCAGCAGACTGCTGTAGCGGTAGTACTGGTACCGGGGTTCTGTGGCGTCTGCCGGGATGTCGGTAGGAAAGAGCGCGCGCAGGCTTTCTTCCATGGCCGGGTTCATCCGGTCAAAGTGCAGGTACTGCTTCGCATTGCTTGTGGACGAGCAATAGGCCGGGAAGGCCGTCAGCAGGAGGCAGAGCACACAGCCCAGGAGCAGCAGTGGCTTCGTCAGCTTTGTGGCGACGCGTACCCCTGCGGGCTTCCGATAACTCCTTGCGGCAATGCCAAAGAAGGCGTTGAGGAAGGGCAGGAGCAGCAGAAGAAAGCAGAGCTGCAGCACCGTGGATTGGGCGGTCAGAAACTTCGGAAAGCGCAGTCCGTAGAGAAAAACGGGCAGCAGAAACGCCGCCAGCTCCAAAAGGAGACCGGCGGCGAGATGACGCCCCAACGGATCGGGAAAGAGTCTTTTCTGCATTACTGCTCCCAGGGAAGCTCGGGCTTTCCGAAGTGTCCGTAAGCGGATACCAGGTTGTAATCCACAGCCCGGAGGTTCAGTGCCTTGGTGATGCCCTTCGGGGTGAGATCGTAGTTATCGATCACGTACTGCCAGATCTTGTTTCGGTCCTCGTGCTCGGTGCCGAAGCAGTCCACATAAACGGAGACGGGCTCAGCCACGCCGATGGCATAGGCCAGCTGTACCTCGCAGCGGTCTGCCATGCCGGCCTTCACGATGTCCCGGGCCACCTTGCGGGCCATGTAGGCAGCAGAACGGTCCACCTTGGAAGGATCCTTACCGGAGAAGGCGCCGCCGCCGTGATGTGCCGCACCGCCGTAGGTGTCGGCAATGATCTTGCGGCCGGTGAGGCCGGAGTCAGCGAAGGAGGAACCCAGTACGAAGCGGCCGGTGGGGTTCACCAGTACGCGGAAGTCGGTATTGAGGCCTTCCTCTTCAGCGGTTTCCTTCATGATATTGCTGACGATTTCCCGTACCTCTTCCAGAGAGATTTCCTCTGCATGCTGGGTGGAGATCAGGAAGGTATCGATGCGGTGGGTGTCATAGTCGAAGCTGACCTGAGCCTTGGCATCCGGACGGAGCTTCTGGAAATTGTCACGTACATTAAAGTCCCGGAGCTTCTTCAGCGCACGGGTGGACAGCACGTAGGGGATCGGCAGCATTTCCCTGGTCTCGTTGGTGGCATAACCGAACATCATGCCCTGGTCACCGGCGCCGTCGTTGTCCACGCCCATGGCGATGTCCGGGGACTGCTTGGAAATCAGCAGGCGGATGTTGTACTTCTCCACCTCGGTGAGACCGATGTTCCGGAGAATGTTTCTGGTGAGCGTGTCATAATTCGGCTCATAGTCGGAGGTCACTTCGCCCATGATGGTGATTTCGAAATCCTTGATGATGGTCTCAGCCGCGATACGGGCCTGGGGATCATGGTGAAGGATATCGGTAACGATGGCATCGGAGATCTGGTCACAGATCTTATCGGGGTGTCCGTTGGACACCTGCTCGGATGAAAAAAGCATAGTTTTCCTTTCTGCTGCCGCTGCAGCGCGTGTCGGGGCTTCGCCCGATAAAAATGAAAGAGACTGCCGAACAAGCCGACAGTCTCCGAAATCTCATTTCCGCCTTATTGTTCGAATAAAATTCGCTCAGGTTAGCACCTTCCGTAATGGGGTTGCTGCGGTTTCATCGCTCCTATGTAGCTCCGCCGTCTCTGAATAAGCTATTCAATTGCGACAGATACTATAGCATGTTCCTCTTTATAGTGCAAGCAATATTATGGAAAAATACAGAAATACTAGGCAGCGCGGCGGATATAGGGTATAATGCAGTCGTTGCGGCCGGAAGGGCCGCGCGAGGGAGGAAAATTTATGCCCATTAAAGTACAGAATGACTTACCGGCAAAGCATATACTGCAGTCAGAAAACATTTTCGTGATGGATGAGGCCCGGGCGGCGGCCCAGGAAATCCGGCCTCTCCGCATTGCCATCCTGAATCTTATGCCGCTGAAGGAAAACACAGAGCTGGACATCCTGCGGGTACTCTCGAATTTTCCGATCCAGACGGAAATCACTTTTATGAAGGTGGCCAGCCATACCGCCACCCATACGGATGCCTCTCATCTGAACAAATTCTATGTGACGCTGGAAGATATCCGGGAGGAATACTTTGACGGGCTTATCATAACCGGCGCACCGGTGGAACAGATTCCCTTCGAGGAGGTGGAATACTGGCCGGAGCTTTGTCAGATCATGGACTGGTCCGAAACCCATGTGTTCTCCACCTTCCATATCTGCTGGGGTGCTCAGGCTGGCCTCTACCATCATTACGGCATCCAGAAGCATCTGCTGCCGAAAAAGCTTTCGGGCGTGTATCAGCACCGGGTGCTGCACCGGAAGAAGATGATCATGCGGGGCATGGACGATTATTTTTATGTGCCCCAGTCCCGGCATACGGGCATTGATGAGGAGGCGGTCCGCAGCAATCCGGAGCTCTATGTGGTGGCGGACAGCGAGGAGGCCGGCAGCTATCTGATCCTGGCCTGCTCCTCCCGACAGATTTTCGTCACGGGACACTCGGAGTATGACCGTTACGATCTGGACCGGGAGTATCGGAGAGATGCCGACAAGGGACTGAATCCGGACGTGCCGGTGAATTACTATCCCGACGACGATCCCACGAAGACGCCGATTCTGTCCTGGCGTTCCAGCTCCAACTGCACCTATACCAACTGGCTGAACTTCGTTTATCAGGAGACGCCCTATGATCTCCGGGAGATGAAGCCGGTAAGCCATGACAGCTATCTGCGGGACGACCATATGTCGGAAAGGGATACGATTTTAGGATAAGAGGAAGGCTTTGCTGCCAGCAAAGCCTTTTATACGCTCGCCGCTAAGGCATCCAGCAATGGGCACCCCGCTGGCGAAGCCATCGCTGAGCCCATTGCTGGATAACATAAGAAGAAGGCTTCGCTGCTCGCGAAGCCTTCTTTTCTATAATTTTTATTCAGTTACTATTCATGATCAAACTATATGATCTCAGGCTTTTTCAATCTTCCTTGATTGAAAGCTTTCTTATTTAGTTGATATGTTTATCCCATTGGAATGTACCTTCTTCGTTGGATTCTGAAATGAATTTCGTTTTTATCGGATAACAACTTTGTGCTGTTTTTCACTTTGATAAATTTTAGAAATTGTATTCAGTTCAGGATTTAAATGAATTGCGATGATACCCGAATCCTCAATCCCGATTTTCCGAAGAAGCTCTTCTCTGCTGAACAGCCTGACCACGCTGTATTCTTGAACAGGTGCTGCTGTCCTTTTTGGATTTATCTTTTTGAGGATTCAGAGATACCATCGCCTGTCTGTGCAGGATCCATCGGTGGTTACCTCTCTTTCTACAGTTTGAAAGAAAAGACCTTCTGCAATTCCTTCATCCTTTCTCGTCAGATCAAGTATCTTGCTTTTTTGTTCATTTCTTTCTTGTGACTATAGAATAGCATTGAAAATAAGATTTGTAAATAGAAAAAATGCGGAAATTACTTTTATTTTAGGAAAATGCTTTCGGCCCTGTTATAATAGCCGGAGACCAAGGATAAGGGTTCGTGCCGATACGAACCGGATTTCATCGGGAGGCGGAGGATAGGAATGACAAAACAGGAATTGCGGGCACAACTGCGGGAGAAGCAGGGAAGCCTTACGAAAGAATACATCATGCAGGCAAATCAGGGGATACTGAGCCGTTTTCTCATGTATCCCGTCTTTCAGCAGGTGGACAGCAT
>CAVFNN010000032.1:18136-19564 GCA_963623925.1 bacterium
GGCTATTATGATCGTTTCCTGGCAGGACAGAGCATGTATAAGTACTGTCTCTGCTTCGAGGCCATGCTGTCCGATGAGGTACCCACGGAGGAAACGGACATCACCATGGACCGGATCTTCACGGAGGATAAGATCTACAATCCCCGGATGCAGTCTGAGGATCTCGCTGGGGAGCTGCACCGGGAAAGCGCCGGAAATCCGATCTTGCGGGGAATCCGGGAGCTGCTGAAGGGCAGACATTAAAACAGTCACAATCGGACAGGAAAAAGCGCCGGATTTCGCACAAGCTTGACTTGCGGAGAACCGGCGCTTCTTTCATTTTTTAAAAAGCTTTCAGATTATGCGAATGCATCTTCGATGCAAACTGCTTTATTCTGCATCCACATAAGCGGAAGGTGCGGGCTCGACGCCGCGTCCCCACTCGATGAAGTTCACGAGGAAGAAGACCACAGCGCTGACGGCACAGCCGAATACCACCGGCAGGATGCCGAACTTGAAGCCGCCGCCGCTCAGGTACTGCCAGAAGCAGAAGCCGATGGTGCCGCCGATGAGGGACAGCACGCCGGAGTGACGGGTGGCCTTCGGAACGATGAGACCCAGGCCGTAGGCTGCGAAGGGACCTGCGCAGCGGATGCCGAAGGCGAAGGTGTTCATGGTGACGATGGGGATACCGGCCATGGAGATGATCATGGCGATGACAGCGGCACCCACATTGCAGGCTCTGGTGTAGAAGACGATCTGCTTGTCGTTCAACTTCTTGCCGCCGAACTTGAGATACAGGTCATTCATGATCATGGTGGACATGCACAGCAGGTTGGAGTCTGCGGAAGACATGGTGGCACAGATGATGGCGGCGGAGATGATACCCACGACAAATTCCGGCGCATAGGCAGAGGTTACGGCCATCATGGCATTCTTGCCGCCGTCTGCGAGATCCGGCATGGTGGCCAGAGCAGCGAGACCCAGGAGGGTCGGGAAGATGGACATGGCAGCCATGAGAACGGCAGAGAGCCATGCGGCATGCTTTGCGGTGGCCTCATCCTTGGCGGTTTCGAAACGGGAAACCATCTCGGGGCCGGCCAGGAAGGTACAGAAGTAGTTGAAGATGTAGCCGATGATGGTTACCCAGCCGATCTTGGTGAAGCTGAGCTGTGCGGGCGGCAGTGCAGCAGAGATGGCTCCCCAGCCGCCGCAGCCGTTGATGACGATGGGGGTGGCAATGGCCAGACCCACCAAGATGATGATGAACTGCACGAGGTCAGAAACCTGGTCTGCGATCATGCCGCCGAAGGTGGTGTAGAGAATTACTACGGCACCGGCGATCACCAGCGCCACATTGGTGGGAATGCCGGTGAGGGTGGAAACCACGGAGCCGGATGCCGCAATCTGTGAGGATGTGAGGCAGAACAGGGACAGGATGCTGAGCAC
>CAVFNN010000032.1:19808-21334 GCA_963623925.1 bacterium
CGGCGTCCGGCCAGCATGTAGTCGCTGCTGTCCTTGATGTTCAGCTTGCCCACGATGAAGCCCACCAGCAGCATGCCGATGAGGTAGGCCGCTACGATGATCAGCGCTTGTGTTTGTACTACCATAAAAAATTCCCCCTTAAAAAACAAAAAAGGCAGGTAGCACTCTCCCTGGTGTTACCTGCCTCGTTGCAGTATATTTAAAAACAATATCATTTTATAAAAATTTTTACTAATAAATTACGGCTATATCTACTATAATCCGCCATAATCTGTGGCGATGCCGCGGTTGCGGAAGCGCCGACATTATCCCGGGATGAAGCTCGCTATGGAAAAAACGGCGGGAGAAGTGTATAATGATTCGCGCTGTGATGTTTTTTTGGCGTTATGAAAAGAACACAATATATGAAAAGATAAAGGAGCAGAAAATGGGACAGATTAAGGTGACCAAGGCACCCATCGAGGGACTGTATATCATTGAACCGGCGGTACACGGCGACAACCGGGGCTATTTCATGGAGACCTACAACCAGAACGACATGCATGAGGCGGGGCTGGATATGGTATTTGTGCAGGACAACCAGAGCATGTCCGTGAAGGGTGTGCTGCGGGGCCTGCATTTCCAGAAACAGTATCCCCAGGGCAAGCTGGTGCGCGTGATTCGGGGCCGGGTGTATGATGTGGCCGTGGATCTTCGGGCTGGCAGCGAGACCTATGGCCAGTACTTCGGCGTGGAGCTGACCGCGGAGAATAAGAAGCAGTTCTACATTTCCGAGGGCTTCGCCCATGGCTTCCTGGTGCTTTCTGATGAGGCGGAGTTCTGCTACAAGGTGACGGATTTCTACCATCCCGGCGACGAGGGCGGCCTGGCCTGGAACGATCCCGAGATCAACATTCAGTGGCCGGAGCTCGAGGGCAGCTACCAGGGCACACCTTCCGCAGAGGGCTACACGCTGGCAGACGGCACGCCGCTGAACCTTTCCGACAAGGACCAGAAGTGGCTTACCCTGAAGGATACCTTCAAGTTCCAGTAAGTATGGCGGAGAATCTGCGTATTATTGAATACTGTATACCGGAAAGCTTCGATGGCATGACCGTCGGGGCTTTTCTTCGTTCCCGGCATTATTCCCGGCGCATCATCAATCATCTCCGCAACACGTATGCAGAGGATAATGCCTTCGGGCCGCAGGGGCCGGGCATTTTTCTGGAGGGGCGGCCGGCCTGGACCATTGCACGTTTGTCCGCGGGGCAACGGCTCACCGTAGGATTGCTGGAGACGGAGGAGAGTCCCCATGTGCCGGAAAGTGCCATTCCGCTGGACATTCTGTACGAGGACGAAGACCTCTGCGTGATCCATAAGCCGGCGGGGATGCCGGTGCATCCTTCCATGGGACATTCAGAAAACACGCTGGGCAATGCCCTCTGCTATGATACCCACCATCGCCTGGGCTTTGACCGTTATGTGGAGCGTATCGTGAACCGGCTGGACCGGGACACCAGCGGCACCGTCATTTCCGCAAAAAATGC
>CAVFNN010000032.1:21581-26007 GCA_963623925.1 bacterium
GATCGACTCTGCCTCGAAAAACTGGCGGTGAGCTGCCCGGGGGTGATCCCTAATAAGGAAGAATGCAGAAAACTGGCGACAAAGTTCACGGCAGACGACGCTATGGACGATGGAGCGGGAGCGGCAGTTGGTGGGGCTGCAGAGGGACTTCGTCTGCGGATTGCCGCGCCTCTCGGAAGGAAGCCGGGCTCCGTTGTGGAGCGTTGTGTGGATCCGGCAGGAGAACGGGCAGTGACCCATCTCCGGCTGCTGCACTATGACGCTACGCGGGACTGCTCGGTGCTTCTTCTGAAGCTGGAAACAGGACGGACCCACCAGATCCGGGTACATCTCAAGTACCTGGGGTATCCCTTGTTGGGGGATTTTCTGTATTATCCGGATATGCGGTACATACAGCGCCAGGCATTGCATGCCCTGCTGCTGCGCTTTCCCCAGCCCGTAACCGGGGAGGAGATCACGGCCTTTGCGCCACTGCCGGAGGACCTGGCAGCGTTGCTATGATTTCAGGATTTTACTTGTAAAGCGCACTGCATTCATTTAAAATGAATACAGAATAAAAGAGAAGAATAAAAATTAGGTTTCGTGCAAGAAATTACAATGACGGGCTAAGCCCGTCATTGTCGTATCAGGGAGGGAAAGCTATGAAACGAAAAAGGCTCACGGCACTGCTGCTTGCGGCGGCCCTGGGACTCAGCGGCTGCGGCAGTGCGGAGGAGATGCAGCAAAAGCTGGCAGATATGGTCGGCGCGTCCAAAACGATTACGCCGGGAACCACCATTTCCGCAGATTCGAAGTGGATCAATGCGGACATTATCGGTGCCATTGATGAGAATACGCCACTGCGGGAGCAGGACGATTTCCATACGGCGGTGAACCGGGAGAACATATTGAATGCGGATACCGATGGTCTGAAAACCGGGGAGACGGTTGGTACGATGTATACCGGTGACGAGGTCCTTCTGGAGCGGCAGATGCATCTCATTACAATGTCGGAGGATAATGTAGACGGGCTGGACGAAAAGGTCATGAGCGCGGAACAGCTGCAGCACCTGCAGCAGTTGGTACAGACCCTGTATCAGGAGGCCGGAGACATTGCCCTCAGAAACCAGCGGGGAATGGAACCGCTGCGGCCCTATATGGAAGACATTGAGAAGATTTCTTCTCTGGACGAGCTGACGACGTATCTCGGTGATGTGGGAGGCGCGAACATTTCCGATCTCTCCCTGCTGCCGCTGTCGATTTCCCGTCCCAAGAGTGAAGAGGATCCGGAGAAATATATGACGAAGGTGTCGGCGCAGACCATGCTGACACTGGCAGACCATGCCAGCTACTACAGCGGCATCAGTCTCGAGGAAAAGACCGGATCCGAGGAAATCGTTCATTACGCGTTGGGAAAGCTTGGCTACGGGAAGGCGGAGATTCAGAATATTTTGAAGCGTTGCTACCGCTTTGAAATCAAGCTTGCCCGGCATATGCCGTCAATTTCCATCACGGACGGCAGCTCCAACCGGGATGAGATCAATGTGACGCCGCAGAATACCGGCTATGATCTGGAAGGACTGAAGGCGCTGGCCGGAAACTATCCGATTGAGACGCTGCTGTCGGCGGCGGGGCTGGCGGATTCCGAGACCTTCCTGGTGGAGGAACCGGATCAGGTAAAAAATGTCGGTACACTGTATACAGAGGCGAATCTTGAGGACATCAAGAGCTATCTTATGGTGCAGCTGGTGCGGGCCAATGTGGATTTCCTGGATGAGAGTATCTACAACATGGGACAGGATCTCGCGGGCGAAGCGGAGCGGGCTGACCTGAGCGGAAAGCGTGATGATGACGAGAGAACGGATGCAGAGGATGCGGCGGCCGCAGCAGGTGTCAATTACACAGTGCTTTCTAAATATGTCGCGGGTTATCTCCGGGATGCCTATGAGGAGATTTATATCGGTCACTACTGCGATGCAGAGACCAAGGAAGGACTGACGGCGCTGACAGAGCAGATGATGGACGGCTTCCGGCAGGTGCTGCTGCAGGCGGACTGGATGAGTGAGGAGACCCGGGAGAAGGCATTGGACAAGCTGGACAACATGGGCATGCATGTCCTCTATCCGGATAAGATGGTGGATTTCTCGAGCCTCAGCTTCGAGGGCTGCAGCTCCCTCGTGGAGATCATGGGCCGCATCTATGCCTTCCGGCAGGAACAGCAGAAAGCCTATGTCAATCAGCCGCTGGATCCCCAGAACTGGGATATGAGGCAGATCCCCACGGCCATCGGCAATGCGGCGTATATGCCGACGGAAAATACCATCAACATCTGTGCCGGTTTCCTGTGCACGGATGATGTCTATGATCCGAAAGCGACGATCGAGTACAATATGGCCCGGATGGGCACCATCATCGGGCATGAGATCAGCCACGGCTTTGATACCGCCGGATATTCCTTTAACCGCATCGGCCTGCAGAAGGACTGGTGGACCCGGGCGGACCGGGAGAATTTTGAGCTTCGTTCCCGGGAACTGGTGAAGTATTACAATGCACTGACGCCGCTGCCCGACAGTGAAGCCACCTGTAACGGTTCGCAGCTGTCCGGCGAGGTCATTGCGGACATGGGCGGCATGAAGGCGGCGCTGCTGGCAGCGAAGGAAATGTCGGACTTCGATTACGCATCCTTCTTCCGGAATTATGCGGAGCTTTGGTTCGTGCAGCGGAGCTACTATGACGAATATACATTGATGTCAAAGGACCCGCATCCGCTGGCTTTTCTGCGGACGAATGTGGTTGTGCAGCAGTTTGATGAATTCCGGGATGCCTTTTCGATACAGCCGGGGGACGGCATGTATCTGGCAGAGGAAGATCGGATCGCGGTGTGGTAAGGAGGAGACTATGAGTGAAGCAGTCATTTCCCTGAAGGGAATCGAAAAGGCTTACGGCAAGCATAAGGTGTTGACGGATGTGTCGCTGGAGGTGAACAAGGGAGACCTTTTTGGTCTCATCGGCCGGAATGGTGCCGGTAAAACCACCTTATTCAAGGTGATTCTGGGACTTTCGAACTACCAGGCCGGCAGCGTGGAGCTTTTCGGCAGCAAGGACCTCGCGGCAGGTCGGCGACGGATCGGCTTTCTGATCGGGTCAAATTTCTTTGGATATATGAATGCCCGAGAGAATCTGGAGTACTTCTGCCGGATGAAGGGCATTAAGGATAGGAGTGAAATCGATCGCGTGCTGAAGATCGTGGAGCTGGAGGGCAACAAGCGCCCGGTAAAGGGCTTCTCCATGGGTATGAAGCAGCGTCTCGGCATTGCCAATGCCATGCTGGGAAATCCGGAGCTTCTGATTTTGGATGAACCCACGAACGGACTGGATCCCCAGGGTATTGCGGATGTGCGTGCCCTGGTGCAGCGCCTGAACCGGGAATACGGCATGACCGTCATTATCTCCTCCCACATCCTGGGAGAGCTGCAGCATACGGCGGATCGCTTCGGCATCGTGAACAACGGCACGGTGGCCCGGGTCATCACCCAGGCGGATCTGCTGTCGCAGCAGAACGCGGTGCGTATTCACGTGGATGACCTCGAAAAGGCGAAGCTGGCCCTGCAGGATGCGGGCGTGCAGATTCTGGACACCGTTCAGGAAACACGGAGCCTGGAGGATTTCTATTTTGATCTGGTGGGAGGAGAAAAGGCATGAAAAACTATATCATCGCGGAGCTGTATCGCTTACGGAGAAGACGGCCGCGTCTCGTTCTGCTGTTTCTGGTCTATATCGGAATTCTCTGTTCGCTGTGCTATATCCGCAGCCAGCTGACCTGGAACACGGTGGCTTTTATCGGGACCTTTGAGGGTTGCTTCGGTGTGGCAGGACTTTTTGTCTGTCTGGTGGAGTTTCTTTTTGTTTATGCTTCGGATTTCAAGTCGGGCATCATGCAGGCGGCCATCGGCCGGGGCATGAGTCGGGCCCAGGTGGTGCTGGCCAAGTATCTGGAAATCGCCATTGTGAACGCCATGAGCCTGGGTGTGCTGTGGCTCCTGATCCTGGGCTTCGGTTTTGCGACAGGTGCCCGGCCCGGCGGCGGCCAGATTCTGGAGATGCTGGTGGTCTATGTGGTGGGCCTTCTGAATGAGGTGATCTGTACCGGCCTGGTGGCCTTCGTGCTTTTCCTGCTGCAGAGTGCCGGTATATCTGCCGTGATTTATGCGGTGCTGTTCTGGGATCCTCTGCAGCTCCTCTGCACACTGCTCAGCTCGAAGTTCAAGTTCATCGTGAGCTTGCATCTTCGGGACTTTTGCTTCAGCGTGGTCACCGAGCGCTTCCAGGCGCATCTGGTCCTGGGACAGTTCGACTTCCTGGCGTTCCTTCTGATGGTGCTGTATATCCTGGCGGCATATTTCGCTACGGTGTGGATCTTCAAGAAAAAAGAGCTGGAGTTCTAAAA
>CAVFNN010000033.1:0-22949 GCA_963623925.1 bacterium
ATATGAATTTTTAGTCAGAGGCAGGGGATTTACCCACAAGGATGCCCGAAGCCTCCTTTTTTCGTGCCATTTTTTCGTATATAATAAAAGCATGTAGTGCGGCGCAATCCGGTATCGGAGCGCCCTAGGCGACAGATTCCGACATGAAGACGAGGTATACGAATGCCCAGACGAAAATGGAACCTAAACGCAATATACATATCAGAGCGACTTCAGGAATGCCTGCGCCCGATTTCGCACTGTGCATTGACTACGGTTGTCGCCCCTATGGGATACGGAAAGACAACGGCAGTAAACTGGTATCTGGAAGATCGTGCAAAAACAGAGAAGGTATGCATTGTCCGCATCAGTGCCTATTCGGATAACCTCACCATTTTCTGGCGAAGTGTGCAGGAGGCTTTTGCGCATGTCGGGCTGGATTTTCTGCAGGATTACCCCTGTCCTGTCGATACGGCCGGCGGCAGTATGCTGACGGATGATTTATGTCATGAATTGGCGGGAAAGAAGCCTTGTTATATTTTCATCGATGATTTTCACCTGCTGACAGATGGACGGATTGGAGATTTTCTTTGTACCTTGGCCAACCGTCTCCCGGAAAATGTGCATCTGATTGTTGCCAGTCGGGATCGTTTCCTGTCGGCCGCGCAGAGCATCCGACTGGGCGGAAAGGTCTATCGGATCGGCACAGAGAAGCTCCGGCTGAATCATACGGAGCTTTCCGTTTACGCGCATCGCTGCGGCGTGACGCTGACTGAGGAACAGCTCGAAAGCCTGCTTTATTCCAGTGAAGGATGGGTTTCTGCCATATATCTGAATTTACGGACGCTCTCTGAACAGGGCATACTGCCGAATCGACATTCCGATATCTATACCATGTTTACGGAAGCGATGATTGATCCGCTTTCTCCTGTACAGCGGGAGTTTCTGGCGACCATGGGACTTGCGGACGAATTTACCGTGGAGATGGCGTGTGCTGTGACAGAGGATGCCAATGTGGAAGAAATCCTGACGACCTTGACAGAACAAAATGCCTTTGTGAAGCGCCTGCCGGACACGGAAACCTTCCGCTTTCATCATATGATGAAGGAGTGTGCGGAGCGGACATTTCAGACTTTGCCCCGGGAAAAGCAGACGGCTTATCTTGATCGGTTCGGCCTGTGGTACGAAAGGCAGGGACAGTATCTTCATGCCATGTTCGCCTACCGGAGAAGCGAAAACTATGATGCGCTATTGCGGGTGATACAAAAGGATGCCGGCATCCTACTGTCTTCTCTTCATCCATCGGAGGTGCTGACTGTGCTGGATGCGTGCCCGTTTTCTGTGCTGAAGGCGCATCCGCTGGCGATACTGGTGCTGATGCGGAGTATGTTCAACTGGCGGCAGATTCCCAGGATGATGGAAATGAAGGCGCTCCTGATGACTGCCATTGCAGAACATCCGGAAATGCCGCAGCGTGAGCGTGGCGACCTGCTGGGAGAATGCGACCTCATCATGAGCTTCCTTTGCTACAATGACATCAGCGCCATGAGTCGTCTGCATAGAAGCGCCAGTGCACAGATGTCACGTCCGGCCATCAGCATTCAGAAAAGCGGCGGCTGGACCTTCGGCTCTCCGTCTGTGCTGATGATGTTCTACCGTGAGCCGGGAGCACTGAGCAAGGAACTGGCCGAAATGGATGAATGCATGCCGCATTACTACAAAATCACAGACGGCCATGGACAGGGCGCGGAAAAAATCATGCGGGCGGAAGCGTCTTTTATGCAGGGGTGTTTTGCGGATGCGCACATCGAACTGGAAAGCGCATATGCACAGATTCAGGATAATGGACAGGAGAATATGGCGCTGTGCTGTGATTTCCTTTCATGGCGACTTTCCTTCTGCACGGATATCGAACAGAGATATACCTTTGAACAGCGCTATCAGTCGATACTGCGGCATCACAATGCGGCATGGGTCAATATCTGGAATGCCACCTGTGCCTACTATTACGCGCTGCAAAGAGAAGAAAAAAGGATACCGGAAATTTTTCGGGAGCATCAGCTGTCCACCGTCAATATTCTGGCACCCGGCAAGCCGATGATGGAAATGATTGAAAATCAGGTCTACCTGGCCCAGGGGGCTTATGCAAAGGTGATCGGACGCAGTGAGGGACTGCTGGCCGTGTGCGAGGGGCTGCATTACGCCTTGGTCGCACTCCATCTTCGTATTCAAGTCGCAGCGGCCTACGAAACGCTGGGGAAGACAGCGGAAGCACGGTCCTTACTGGAACGTGCGCTGCAGGATGCGCAGCCGGATGATTTTCGCATGCCCTTCGTGGAGAATTATCATTATCTGAAAAGGCTGCTCGCAAACAGTGCCTGGCAGGACATAAGCTTTATTCGGCGTATCGTAGAGCTGGGGGAGGATTATGATTCGCGCCAAAGACATTGGCATGAGCAAGCGTCACGTCCGACTGTTTTTGCGGCGCTGACCGCGCGCGAATATGAAATTGTTGCGCTGATGGCAGGACGCTTCAGCAACCGTGAAATTGCGGAAAAACTGTTCCTGTCCGAGGGAAGTGTCAAGCAGTATATCAATCAGATTTATCAGAAGCTTCATATTGATGGAGACACACGGACGAAGCGGAAACAGCTCTTGGGGCTTCTGCCGGAAAATTCCTAACCTTTGGTTAATATTTATTCCTTTTGATCCACCGTACAATACTTGTACGGTGGATTTTCTATAAGAAAAATCCAGGCAGAGTATGCATAAAGGGAGGGAAATATGAAGAAAAAAAGTATGGCAGTGATGGTACCGGCGATGGTTCTGCTGCTGACAGCCTGCGGCGGAGAGACCGTGGAGACCACGGAAACGACAAACATGGAAGAAGTGGTGGGGACGATCTCACCACAGGATGATCCCAATGAGGGGCTCGGTGGTGATCTCACAGAGGACACAGTAAACGATTTCAGCGCTTACGAAGGCATCTGGCTGGGAGAAGCGAACAACGAGTACGATTCTATCGAACTGGATGCGGAGGGCAACTGGACGCTCTATCGCAGCGGTGAGGTGGTTGCGGATGGTTATCTTCTTTACGAGCCGGAGTGGGAGAGCATTTATGCCTATAACTACCAGGATGGTTCCGGTGGCCGATTTGCAGTGGAAGACGACGGACGGCTTTATATCACCACCTATGGCTATTTTACCTATGGCGACGGAATGGAGACGATCTGGTATAACGATGACGGAAATGAGTACTATAGCTGGAATGCGGATCTCTATCAGCGGGATGTTTCGGAATTTGCGGGTGTTTGGTACTACGATGGAGACCTCGCGGCGGATACCTATATTGTGATTGACGGCAGCGGCAACTGGAGCTATTACCAGCGCGCTTCCGGGGATGCCGAGGGAACAGAAATGGACTACGGCATCTTTACTTATTCTACAGATGAAGCAAGTACCTATTATGCAGATTCCACGATGTACGACGGCGTTTCCATCCGGGTATTTGAATTTGATACCGATGAGCTGATTTGGGGAGATGAAGGCGCTTATTACCGGATGGAGTGATAGGGAGGGAAGGTGACGCGTATGAGAAGATTCAAAAATGATGGCGGTTTTCTGTTGGCTGCGGTTTTGTGCTTAAGTCTTTCTGCCTGCGGCAATGCAGAAAGTAGCATAGAAAGTAGTACAGAAGAAGAGGCCGGCGCTGACTGGCGCACCAGCGGTGTAGTGGTTGACAGCGGTACGATTACGCATACCGATGAGGGAAGCGTGGATGTCCTGGTCACCGTCACGCACGAAAGTGCAGCCTTCTATCGTGACCTGGACGAACAGATTCTGTTTGACAGCGTTTTATTTCCCATGGATATTCCCGATGCAGAGGAGGCTTTTAACTACATTTCCTTCGAGGATATTGACGGTGATGAAGAAAGCGATGTGGTGGTCAACTTCGTTCATGAAAACGGAGATATCACCGAACTGGTCTGGCTCTGGGATCCGGAGGAGCGCTACATTTATCGGGAAGACCTCTCTTTTTTTTCAACGGATGAAGAGGAGTTGACGGAATACGTGGCGGAAAGTGAAACGGATGCGGAGACAAGCATACCCTGTTTTTCGCAGAACGGCCTTGAAATCAATGCGGTGATGGACTTGGGCACTTTTCTTCTGGAGGATGGTGTTTGCAACTACTCCGGTCTCGGAGATGGTTACCGTACAGACGACTGTTACTGGGAACTGATCAAGAATGCGGATTATACCCATGACGGCATCCGGGAAATCCAGTTTGATGCGTTGTGTTATATCCCGGAGGATTCGATTCCGTATTTTGACCAGCAATATTTCACCATCACCAGCAGCGAGCTGTACGACTACAATACCGGCATGTGGCTGACGGCAGCTTCTTCCTACAACAAGAGCGATCGTGGAGACAATCATTATATCCATACGGTCGAATGGAACGGGAACAGCTATTTCATAGAGTTTTCCTATTCCATTGACTGGCAGTACAATGTGTCGGATTGGGCAATGGTGCTGACGAAGAGCTATATGGTCTATCTGCCCGAAGGTTATGACAGCCTCGTCTTTGCCGCAGAAGCCCAGCCGGACAATTATAAGGACTGTGCCAAGCGGATGCAGCTGGACAGCATTGCACCTGAAGCAAGCATTATGGATATCGATACCGTTGACCCGTACAGTGCGCTGTATTTCAGCGTTTGTTATTAAAGCGGAGCCAATGAGAGAGGAGCGACGGTATGGTTGGCTTTATTCTGATTCTGATTTTCATTCTTCTGATCGTCTTCTGGTGCATCAGTACAGTCAATGGGTTCAGGAAAAAAGAAATTCGTGTGCAGGAAGGACTATCCGGCGTGGAGGTAGCCCTTGCCAAGCGATACGATATGCTTACGAAAATGCTGGATACCGCCAGGGGATATATGAAACACGAAAATGAGCTGTTTACCAAGCTTATTACCCTGCGACGCGGCATGAGCGTGGAGGAGCTGAATGTGCTGAAACAGCAGCTGGATGGTATGAGTGGCAGATTGTTCGCTGTGGCGGAGGGGTATCCTGAACTTCGCTCTAGTGAAAGTTTTGTTGAACTGCAGCGAGGTATACGGGATGCAGAAGAGCATCTGCAGGCGGCGCGGCGTCTCTATAATGCCAATGTTGCCGATTACAATACTGCCATTGTCATGTTCCCGGCCAGACTGCTGGCCGGTGGCCGCAAAGCAAAAGTGTTTTTCGCCGCCGATGAAAGCAAGCGGGAAGATGTGAAGATGACGTTCTGACAGAAGGAGAATGTATATGGAAGAAAAACAGAAGATGACGGAGGCGCAGCTGGAGGCAACGCTCAGCAGGTACCGTAGCGGCAGCCGTGGCTTTAAGATCCTGACCTATACCTTCGGCGTGTTGTCCATTCTGCTGTTTGGTACGTCGCTGATTCCTCTTGCGGCAGTTTGTCTTGTGCTTACGTTCGTGTTCGGATATCAGCTGTCAAAACAGAGTGAAGCACTGAAAAAAACCCTTGGCAGTAATGTGATCCAAGAGATTCTGGAAGAGGTATTTGATACAGTCGAATACAACCCGCTTGGTAGGATTTCCTCCATCAGCGGTGCAGAAATGGTTTTCCCCTTCCAGTATGACAAGATACGGGGCAGTGATCATATCAAAGCCATTTACCGGGGACTACAGGTGGAAATGAGTGATATTGAACTCATCAATGCGGAGGAAACCATCGATGACCAAGGCAATGTGCACAGGGATGAAAGCACCGTTTTTGTGGGGCAGTGGCTGATCTGTGATTTTGGAAAAGAGCTTTCCGGTGAAGTGCATATCTCCGGGAAATCGAAAAAGTCCTACGGCATATCGATCAAGGGAAACGTCAAAATGGAAAATGAAGGCTTCAACAAGCGATTTTATGTCAATGCCCAAAATCCGCAGGAGGCATATTACATCCTTACGCCGCACATGATGGAGTACATACTCACGATGTCGGAAAGGAGTGGCGGAACGATTTATATGAGTTTCCTGCGAAACGGCAAATTGCATATCGCGGTTCAGACAGGACGTGACTTCCTCGAACTGGGCGGCGGCAAGGTGAATATTGAATCGTTGCGGAACAAGTTCCTGGGAGAATTGCATTGGTTTACCGATATTATCGATGAGCTCCGGCTGGTGGACACCCTTTACAAGAAGGAGGATTCCCGATGACCCTAGGGACCGCCGTGCTGCTGTTACTGATCGCGCTTGCCGGTATGCCCGGCGTGTCCATCTTCCTTCGTGAAAAAAGATTGCTGCGGCTTTTCTGCATCATAGGCTTAGTCCTGCTTGCTCTGGCACTCGCCGGCTACATTGCATTGACGCTTATTTTCGTCAATGCGGTGGAAAACAGTGCCCCTTTTTTGTGAATCCTGCCATGTGTAAGCGCTTTCATTTATCCGCGCCTTGTGCTATACTTCAATAAACATTGTTGTGTCGGCGCAGTTGAAGGCTGGCAGAAAAGGAGGATTTTGATATGGCAGATATGGCGAAGGAGCATCCGGATTGCGCGTATTGCGCAAAGGGAGAGCTGGTGGCGAAGTTCGGATATGAAATCTGTGAACTTCCGGCATCCACGGTTTATCTTTTTAAGGAGCAGAGCCATCCGGGAAGATGCATCGTGGCTTCCAAGCATCACGTATCCGAGATGCTGGTGCTGAGTGAGGAAGATCGGGCAGCCTTCATTGCCGATGTGGTGACGGTGGCCAATGCGATTCATGCGGTGCATCATCCGGACAAGTTGAATTATGGCATGTACGGAGACACCGGCTGCCACCTGCATATGCATCTGGTGCCGAAGTACAAGGATTCGTTCGAGTGGGGCGGCACCTTTGCCATGGATCCGAACCAGAACAAGATCACAGACGAGGCGGAGCTGGAGAAGATTGCAGCGCCGCTGCGGGAAGCGATTCTGAAAAAGTAAATCGTGTGTCATAAAAAAGGAAGTACCTATCATTCGACAGGTGCTTCCTTTTTTTCTGTTCTGTTTTTTTGCACGCAGTGCGCCAAAGACTCATGCAATTTTTGCATACAGTTTCTTACGATAGATAAAGTAATAGCCGTACTCGAAGAGGATCATGACGGTCCATCCGATGGCACAGGCATAGGCCTCGCCTGTGATACCGATTCGGGGCACCAGAATATAGACAAAAATAGTTCGCACCGCGATCTGCAGGATGGTGGAAATCAGCGTGATGCTCATGTTTCCCATGCCGCGCATGAAACCCTGCATGGCGTTGGTGAGGCAGGGGAAGACGATGGTGAAGGCCTTCACGGAGAGGTAGCTGACGCCGAGGAGGATCATTTTCTCACCGCCGGTGCTGGGCGCGAAAAGCCGGATCAGGGGCCGACGGAAGAGGAGGATCAGGAGACAAATGATGGGGTAGTAGACGAGGCCGATGAGGATACCCTTCCAGAGGGTTTCCCTGACGCGGCGACGGTCTCCGGCACCCCTGTTCTGGGCGGTGCAGGTCATCATGCCGTGACTGATGGTCTGTGCCGGGATGCGGCCGTAGTCCTCGATCTTGCAGCCGGCATTGAAGGCGGCAATGACGTCGATACCCTGGACATTGATGACGCTCTGCACCAGAAGTTTGCCGATGGGCTGGCAGGATTGCTGCAGTGCTGTGATGAGACCGCTGGAGAGAATTTTCTTCAGGAGATCACGATCAAGGATCATCTCATTCCGACGCAGCTGTAGGGCCGGGATATGTCGGTAGACATAGACGAAGCATAGGACGGCCGACAGGGCTTCGGCAATGATGGTGGCCAGTGCTGCACCGAACACGCCCCAGTGAAAGCCGAAGATAAAGAAGCAGTCCAGCACGACATTCAGCACGGAGGAAATGCCGACGAAGGTAACCGGCGTCTTTGAATCACCGACGGCACGAAGGGCACTGGACATGATATTGTACTGAAAGGTGAAAAAGTTACCGATGAAGAGCAGCCGGAGATAGGTGAGGGAATCCGTCATGATGGCGGATGGTGTATTCATCAGCCGCAGAATGGGATGTGACAGCATTACCCCGATGAGCATGACCAGAAAAGCGGCAATGGTGCCGAAGATCAGGGTGGTGGAGAGGGAACGCTTCAGTTTTTCGCTTTCTCCTGCGCCGTAAAATTTGCTCATGTAAACAGAGGCACCGATGCCGATGCCGGAGACGCTCTGGATCAGCAGCACCGAAACCGGATTGGAGACGGAAACCGCGCTCAGGGCGGCGACACCGGCGCCCTTGCTGACCACGATGGAGTCAACGGCATTGTAGGTGAGCTGCAGGAAGTTGCCGAAGATCAGTGGAATGGCATAGGCCAGGAGATGGCGGTAAATACTGCCGCTGGTCATATTTCTCATGGGAATCTCCTTATCTATCTTGATTGCATTAACTGCATTGATTGCACTAATTGCGCTAATTGCATTAATTGTTTAACAACCGCGCCGAACAATTTCTGTAAACTTCAGTCTAGCACAGGATAGAAAACCGTGCAAGAAAGCGCTTACATTAGGGCGAAAGAAAACAGTTTGACCGATTCAGCTTGTAGGGACCGGCAGCACTATCTTATAATAGAAGAAAACGGAAGGAGATATTTCCATGAAGGTTGTAAATTTGCAGAATGAAAACCGGAAGTATGTGAAGTCCATCGAGAATTTCCATGTCCTTGAGTACATCCAGGATGCCAGCGTGGCGCCCATGAATGCAGAGCTGCAGTATTTTATGAGTAAAATGCGAGTCCGTCGTCGGCAGGTGGTGATCGAGCTGGATCAGAATCATTCCGCCATCACCCAGGCCGGCAGTATGCAGTGGACCTGTGGCAATGTGCGTGCCACCACGGGCCTAAAGGGAGTGGGCGATCTCATCGGTAAGGCCTTTAAGGGAGCGGTCACCAAGGAAAGTGCCGTGAAGCCGGAGTACGTGGGCACCGGACTTCTTTGTCTGGAGCCTACCTATAAGTACATCATCCTCACGGACATCGGCCGCTGGGGAAATGCCGGCATGACCATCGAAGACGGCATGTTCTTGGCCTGCGACGGCAATGTAAAAAACCGTGTCGTGGGGCGGCGCAATCTCTCCTCTGCGATGTTGGGTAATGAAGGCTTCTTCAACTTGAGTCTCTACGGCAACGGTGTGGCCGCCCTTGAGTCCAATGTGCCGGAGGAGGAGCTCATCGAGGTGGTGCTGGAAAATGATGAGCTGAAGATTGACGGCAGCCTTGCGGTTTGCTGGTCCTCCAACCTGGACTTCACCGTGGAACGAAGCGGCAGCACTTTAGTGGGCTCCGCGGTCAGCGGTGAAGGTCTCGTGAATGTTTACCGGGGCACCGGACGGGTATTGATGAGTCCTGTGGCCGCCAGCAGTACATTGTATACAGCTACCCACGGCATGAGCGCCAACACCGCAAAAACCGGAAAGTGAGGAAATGTTGATTTGGCCAGCGCTTCCCTATGAATTAGACAGTGAAAGTGCCTTCAGTTCCTGATAGATTCGGGCAACGGGGAGACCCACGATGGTGTTGTAGTCTCCCTGAATGCCCCGGACAAATTTGCCGAAGCTTCCCTGTATGCCGTAGGCCCCGGCCTTGTCCATAGGCTCTTCACTTTCTGCGTAGCTGCGCAGTTCGTCCTGGCTCAGAGGATAGACGCTGACGGCGGCCATTTCCGCGAAGTTCCGACTTTCCTTTGGGGTAATGATGGCGACGCCGGTGTACACCTGGTGGGTGCGTCCGGAAAGGGAGGCAATCATTTCTGCGGCCTCTTCGTGGGTCTTCGGCTTTCCGAGGATACGATTGTCAATGGACACCACAGTATCCGCACCGATCACCACCGTGGAATCGCCGACATTACCCGCGGACAGCAGGCGCTGGTAAACATCCGCTGCCTTCTGCATGGCAAGTTCCTGTACCACTTCCTCTGGATTTTCGGAGGAGATTTTTTCTTCTGTATGACTGGGCATCACCTCTGCCGTCAGTCCGATTTGCTGCAAAAGCTGAATGCGTCGGGGCGATGCGGATGCCAGGATGAGTCTCATAAATTTCCCTCTCTATTTTTATTTATACGCTAAAATGTTTGGCGATTCTTGCTTAGAAGAAACGTCTGTGTTAAAATAATCCGAGCTGAACTATAGCATAGCATGCCGACGGATGCAATGCTGTCGGCGTGACCGATCGGAAGAATCGAGGGAGGAACGGGATGAAATATTATGAGCAGGAAAAGCAGCGTTGCGTAGAGCAGATGAACGAGACCGCAGCCAAGCTTCCGTCTTTTTTTAGGCCCTATCTCAACAGCATTCTGGCGGTGAAGGATGGTTCCTTCCGTACGGCTCGGGCCTATGCCTATGATTTGCTGGTGTTTTACCGCTATCTTCTGTCGGAACGGCAGCTTGCGCCCGAAGACATTACCCCGAAATATTTGGAAAATCTGCAGCCCATGGAGCTGGAGGCCTATTTGGCGTCGCTGCTTTCCTATGAAACGGAGGAGGATCGGCAGTATAATGAAGAACTGCGGCGGATGAAGCGGGAGAATCCAAAGAATCTGGCGCTGCAGAACAGACCCCAGAAGATGCATCATATGGCGGCGTCGGCCCGGGCGCGGAATCTTGCAGCGATTCGGGGACTGTACAAGCATCTTCATAAGAACAATCTCATCGAAAAAAATCCGGCCATGCTGGTGACGACGCCGAAGACCCCGAAGAAAGAGGTCATCGCCATGAATGATAATGAGGTGGGGCGGGTATTTTCGAATCTTGTGAACACCAATATCTCCCGGACGCGGAAGCAGTTCGCGGAGCGTCAGCAGCTCCGGGACATCGCCATCATTACCCTGCTGCTGTTCACCGGTATTCGTGTGTCTGAGTGCGCAGGTATCGATGTGGGTGATATTAATTTCGATGAAAACAGCATTGTGATCTACCGAAAGGGCGGAAAATCCCAGACCATATATTTTAACAAGCAGACCCGGGAGGCGCTGCTGGACTACATTCACAATGAACGGGAGACGCCGGAATATGACAAGGATGCGCTGCTGGTGAGCCGGCGTGGGGAGCGTATGTCGGTGGATTCGATTGAGCGAGTGGTGAAGAAGTATACGGGTCTTGCCACGGTAAAGAAGATTTCTGCCCATAAGCTGCGGAGTACTTATGCCACGGCGCTTTACAACATCACGGGCGATGCCATGAAGGTGAAGGATGCCCTGGGGCATTCCAGTCTTTCGGTGGTGCAGAAGTATGTGGACCAGAGCAAGCGGAACCGCAGCGAGGCTGCCCGCCAGATTGACTATGGCGACGAAACGGAAAGTGAAGCGGTTAACTTTGCAAACCTGGAAGGTTGACAATTCTGCGTGCATACTTTATACTCTGCCTGAGTCGAAAAAGGAAGCAGGAGGGTATTGCAGATATGGATATACGGGAGCTGACGGAACAGATCCTGGCCGGAAGACGGCTGAAAAAAGAAGACCCGCTGATGGAACTGGTGACGGCAGATCTGACAGAGCTGAAGGCCGGTGCAGATCGACTGCGGGAACATTTCTGCGGCAGCAAGGTGGATCTTTGCACGATCATCAGCGGTCGTTCCGGCAGATGCGGTGAAAATTGTCGCTTTTGTGCGCAGTCGGCCTGTCATCATACGGACTGTGAGGAGTATGCGCTGCTGGATGCAGATACCATCGTGGCCCAGGGAAGAGCCAACCAGGAGGAGGGTGTCGATCGTTACGCCATTGTGACCTCCGGCAAGAGCCCGTCCAAGGAAGATTTTGAGCAGATCATTGCCACCTTCGAGCGGATGCATGAGGAGCTGGAGATTGAGCTTTGCTGTTCGTTGGGATTTCTGACCAGCGAGCAGTTCCATCGTCTGCATAAGGCGGGCGTCACCAGCATTCACAACAACATCGAGACCTCACGTCGCTTTTTCCCGGAAATTTGTACCAGCCATACCTTCGAGGACAAGCTGGAAAATATCCGCCGGGCCCAGGCGGAGGGACTTTGCGTCTGCTCCGGCGGCATCATCGGCATGGGTGAGACCTGGGAGGATCGTATCGATATGGCCTTGACTCTGCAGGAGCTGGGGATCGAATCCATTCCCATCAACAGCCTGATGCCCATCAAGGGAACGCCGCTGGAGAATCTGCCCCGACTCACGGAGGACGAGATTCTGCGGACCATTGCCATTTTCCGTTTTATCAATCCCACGGCAAACATTCGACTGGCCGGGGGACGTGCCCTGATGCAGGGCAATGGGCGGGAAACCTTCCGGGCAGGTGCCAGCGCCAGCATTACCGGAAACATGCTGACCACTTCCGGTTCCACCATTCAGGGCGACAAAGATATGTTGCTGGAACTGGGAAGAGACATCACACCGGACTGGACGTTGCCGGAGAAGGAGCGGGCGGATTATCCGTATCGCTACAGAGCGTAAGGGAGAAATAAAACCATGAAAATGAATATTCAGACAATGACACTTGTGGCGGTAATGACGGCAGTGATGTGTGTATTGGGACCCATGTCCATTCCCATCGGCCCGGTGCCGGTTTCACTGACGGTGCTGACCGTTTATCTGGCGGTCTACATTCTGGGCATGCGCTATGGCACCCTGGCCTACCTCATTTATCTGCTCATCGGTCTTGTGGGTGCACCTGTGCTGTCCGGCTACTCCGGTGGCCCGGCCAAGGTCTTCGGTCCCACTGGCGGCTATCTCATCAGCTTCATTCTGATGGCGCTGATTTCCGGCTGGTTCATCGACCATTATTATAAGAAGATACCCATGCAGGTTGTGGGCATGGTGCTGGGACTCATTGTCTGCTATGCCTTCGGAACTACCTGGCTTGCCATCCTGGCTCACATGGATGCCAAGGCAGCACTTGCAGCCGGTGTGATTCCCTTCGTTCCCTTTGACCTCATCAAGATCGCCATTTCTGTTGTTGTGGGACGGGCAGTACGAAATCGCCTCGCGCTGATGCTTCCTGGTCGCAGTGTAGTGGCTTAATATATCGCCCGGGTACCCCGATAGCCAAGCTATCGCTGAACCCGGGCACGTCTCATGATAAAACCCCGCCGGTACCAATGCTTGACATGGTACCGGCGGGGTTTTAGTATTTATCCGTTGGGCGTACTGGGACGACCAATGGATGATTTTATCGCGTGGGCAAACTCTACCTATTTATATGGAGGAACAAATATGGCTTGTACAACGATTCTTGTCGGAAAAAAGGCATCCTATGACGGATCCACGATGATTGCACGAAATGACGATTCCGGTGCCGGAAATTTCACACCGAAGAAGTTTGTTGTGGTGCAGCCGGAGGCGCAGCCCCGACTTTACCGTTCCGTACTTTCTCATGTGGAGATTCCCCTGCCGGAAAATCCCCTGCGCTATACGGCGGTACCCAATGCCGTGAAGGGCGAGGGCATCTGGGCCGGCAGCGGTGTGAATGCAGAAAATGTGGCTATGACCGCAACAGAGACCATTACCTCCAATCCGCGGGTACTGGGCGCAGATCCGCTGGTGGTCTATCAGCCGGCAGAAGGTGGGCAGCCGGAAGTGCCCGGCGGCATCGGAGAGGAGGACCTGCCGACATTGGTACTTCCTTACATTCACAATGCCCGGGAAGGTGTGACACGGCTGGGCTCCCTGCTGGAGCAGTACGGCACCTATGAAATGAACGGCATTGCCTTCCAGGATCTGGATGAGATTTGGTGGCTGGAAACCATCGGCGGTCATCACTGGATTGCCCGGCGCGTACCGGATGAGGCCTATGTGGTGATGCCGAACCAGCTGGGCATTGACAGCTTTGATCTGGCGGATGCCTTCGGTGCGCAGAAGGACTTCATGTGCTCCGCGGATATGCGGGAATTTATCGCCGAGAATCATCTGGATCTGTCACTGGACGGTCGGCTGAATCCCCGGGATGCCTTCGGTAGTCATGATGATGCGGATCATGTATACAATACACCGCGTGCCTGGTATATGCTGCGCTATTTTAATCCCCGTACGTTGGTCTGGGATGGTGATGACGCAGATTTCACGCCGCGCTCCGATGATCTGCCCTGGTGCATGGTGCCGGAGCGGAAGATTACACCGGAGGATGTGAAGTATGTGCTATCCTCTCATTATCAGGGCACACCCTATGATCCCTATGCCGCTTACGGCGACGGCAGTATGAAGGGCGCCTATCGTTCCATCGGCATTAACCGAAATGACTTCATGGCCCTGATTCAGCTTCGTCCCTATGCGGCACCCGCCTACCGGGCCATTGAGTGGCTGGCCTTTGCCTCCAATGCCTTCAACACCATGGCACCTTTCTATGCCAATATCGGCGACACGCCGGTATATCTGAAGAACACGACAGCAGATGTCTCCACCGACAATTTCTACTGGAGCAGCCGGATGCTGGCGGCCATGACCGATGCTTCCTACGGAAAATCCCTGTTCCACATTGAGCGGTATCAGGAAACCGTTGGCGGCAAATCTCATGCGCTGCTCCGGGAATATGACCGGAAGCTGGCTGCGGAGGATAATGCTGAGAAATCCATCGCCCTCTGCGAAGCAGCCAACGCGGCGATTGCTGATATGCTGCAGAAAGAGACGCAGAAAACCCTGAACAAGGTGCTTTTTGAACTCTCCGGTATGATGAAGAACTGCTACGCCCGGTCGGATGCATAAGATTTAGGCACAGTGCGCAGCATCGTTCCGGACTAAAATACAGATCAATTGGATGCTTTTAACCAAGAACTGATTTGTTGCGCATCCCGGTGCCCCTTTGTATACAGTGTTTTGATGACCTGCTGATCCTTTGTCAGGGTCTCCAGGCCGTCAATGCTGTCGGGTGCCAAAAGCAGGACGCGTCCTTCTTTTTCGTATTCCTTACAGAGATCCAGCTCCCGATTGTAGCGCTCGGCCCGCATCATCATGGCTTCGGCGGCCTTCGGATAGTGATGCTTCAGCAGTCCGGCCAGCTTCACATCCTTTTCCGGGTTCCGGTAGAAGTCCCGGGGCCGGGTGAGGATCACCACCACCCGGTCACAGCCGTCCTCCATCGCCCGGGCAACGGGAATGGGATCACTGATGCCGCCGTCGTAGTAGAGCTTTCCCTTATAAGGGTAGGGTTTGTTCAGAACCGGGACACAGCAGGAGGCCTTGATGATGTCGTATTCATCGAGGCGGATTTCCTCTGCGGCATCAAAATATTCCGCCTCACCGGTTTCCGCATTGGTGGCAATGATCAGGAAGCGGGCAGGATTCTTCTGCATAGCCTCATAATCCAGCGCAAGCTCTCCGTCATGATTTCCCAGCGTGGAATAGATGTAGTCCAGGTCGATATAGTTGCCATGGCTTTTCAGAAAATTTCCGACGCCCATATATCCTGTCTTAAACATGTATTCTGTATACGACCGATAGCAGCGGCCGATCTGTCCGGCGAGGAAGGAGCTAATGTTGGCAGACCCGGCTGAGATGCCGATGCAATAGTCAAAGTTCAGCTTCTTCTCCATGCAATAGTCAAAAATTCCTGCGCCGTAGGCACCGCGAACGCCGCCGCCCACATCGATAATTCCAAGCATAGTCTGTCTCCTCCGTGATGCTTATAAATAGGAAGTCTTTTTTAAGACTATCCCCTGTTATACTCCCTTATGGTGGAAAAAATCAATGCCTAAGTTTCGGTATCAATTCATATTTTGTTTACAGTCTGTTCATGGAATGCTTACAAGCAACCAGTATAGTAGGATTTGTAATCGGGAGAATGGAGGTTTTGCTTATGGTACTGTTTATATTGAAGGTTATGTTTTTTCTTTCGGTTTTCTTCGTAGCAGGAGTATACATGGAAAGCAATTTTGATGATTGCCCGTACAATAAAAAGAAGCGTTCGACAGATTCCCTGAAGGAGAACAAGGAGACAGAGCAGGAGCAGAGTCCTGTGGTGGCCGCCATGCAGTCTTAGGGTAATGTCGGCGGCCCGGCTGCCGGGCCCACGCGAAAGAAGATGATTTCAGCTCTCAGAATTTTTCTGAGAGCTTTTAATATACCGACGATTCTCAAAACGATATGAGACGATGCACTGATTCCAAAGCCTTTTTCAATTTCCCACAGGCGAGAAATTTTCCTTGGTTTGTGTTTTAGTGGAATATATAGTTAAAGAAGAGGGGTATATGTTTTTTATATCTTACATATTCTCATATCGTTCTGAGAGGAAAAACTTGAAAATCTTCGTGCATAGTGTGAGAAAATACTTTATAATGAAAATAGTCAAATTCATTCGCCGATTTCCGGCGCTTTTCAAAATATAGAGGAACTTCATATGCAGCATACCGGCATCTATTGCATTCTTTCCCTGCTGACCATCGCAGCAGTATTTCTCGCTTTCACCAATCTTTCAAGCCATAGAAATCCAGCTGACTGGCTTCGTATCGAAGCACAGCTGACAGACATTGTTCGTCTGCCTATAGAGCATTCTTACGACAGCATCCTTTATCAGGGCATATACCAAGGCGATACGGATACCCGGAGCTATCAATTTTATTCATCACCAGTAACGGACTTTGCTTCCCTGAAAAGAAATGCGATATTCTACGTGAATTCCGAGAATCCGGAAGACTATCAACCGGAATATAGCTATTTCGACCAGGGAAAGGGCTTTTTGCTTTTGTGTGTGCCGGCCCTTGGTTTCTGTGCCCTACATTCTGCGGGAGACAACCAGAGGATGGCTTAGCAAGACACGAGGACAGTTTATGACAGAGAACGAAAAAAATATGGTACAGGAATCTCCAGAGGACCGTAAGAATAGGCTGCAGCTTCGCGAACGGCTGAAGAAAGTAGCCGCGGATCAGAAGGAGAAGAATGGCTTATATACCGTCGTCGTAAAGGATGCGGAGATCAATGACGAAACTATGCAGGCCTTTCGCAACGATTTTGAGCCCTTCGGCTTAACGGTTAAGCTTAGCCCCGGGGAAAATGACCGATACGATCTTCAGTTGATCTACAATCCCAGTCAGCTGAAGGCCATGCTGCAGAAGAGTGGCGGACGACGGCAGGAGTACTTTGAAACCGGCTTTACGGTAGGAGAAATCTTTGATTTGATGGCAGCCGGGGTGCCCCGAGAAGAACTGTACCAGGCCACGCGCATGAGTCGTGCTACCTTTCATCGAAGAGTGGCCTTTTACCGGGAACACGGCAATTTAAATCAGGCGTTTCACTAAACAGCTACGATATATATTTGAGTTAGGAGAGTGCTATGGGAAGAGCAGGAAGCGGCAGCCATTCCGGCGGGGGTGGTAGCTTTGGCGGCGGCCATCGATCCGGTGGCAGTGTCAGTGGCGGTCACCGTGTAGGTGGCGGCGGAGGTGGTCATAGAGCAGGCAGTGGTGGAGGATTCCGTCCCAGTGGTGGCAGTAGACCAGGTGGCAACGGATCGGGCGGTGGTTTTCGTCCCGGTGGTGGAAGCAGACCGGGCGGCGGCTTCGGTCCCAGTGGCGGTTTTGGTGGCGGTATGAGAGGACCCGGTTTTGGAGGGCCGCCAGGTGGTGGCTTCCGGCCAAATCCAGGTCCACACTTTGGCGGTCCCGGCCCGGGATTTCCGCCTCCCGGCCCCAGGCCGCCACGCCGAAATGATGGCTGCAGTACGGGGTGCGGAACAGGATGCTTCACATCTGTTCTCACTGTTGTCCTGGTGCTTTTTATGGTCAGCTTCGTCCTTGGTATCCTCAGTGGCGGCTGCAGCAGAAGCAGCTACAGCGACGGCGGCACGGTGCCAAGCACCATCGTTCGTACGAAGCTGACGGATTCCCACAGCTATGACAGCAATAATGTGGCCGACGATCTGGGCTGGTTCGATTCTGTATCTGATACGGAGGAGAACCTGAAGGACTTCTATGATGCCACCGGCGTCCAGCCCTATGTCTATCTTCGGGCCTATGACAGCACGCTGACCAGTGATGCCGAGAAGGAAAGCTGGGCCAAGAATTTCTACGATACCACACTGCAGGATCAGGACGGTTTCCTTTTTGTTTATTTTGCGGAAGAAGACCAAGACGAGGATGTGGGCTATATGGCTTATGTGGCCGGCAGTCGTGCTCAGTCTGTGATGGATTCCGAAGCCGTGGATATCTTCTGGAGCTATATCGATCGCTACTGGCCCACAGACATGTCCACCGACGATGTGATTTGTGAAAGCTTTACAGATACCGCAGATGCCATCATGCATGTGAGCACCACCCAGGCGGATCTCTCGAAGTACCGGCTTCTGGCCATCATCGTGATCGGCGGCGGCGCCGTCATTATCCTGCTCATCCGGGAGCGAAACCGACGCGCGCATGAAAAGGCAAAGGAGACCGAGAGTATACTGAATACACCGCTGGAACAAGCCGCCAGCAACGCTGCCGAAAAGAAGCAGGAGAGCAGCACAGAAAAAAGTACAGTAGATGATCTCATTGATCATTACAATAGCTGAACATCAGCACAGGGAGTCAATCCAGAAAGGAAAGAAAATGGGCGTATTTGGAAGAATCAATCAGATTTTAAAGGCGAATATCAATGAACTTCTTGACAAGGCGGAAGATCCCGCCAAGATGATCGACCAGACGCTGCGGGATCTTCGCACAGATCTTGCGGAAGTAAAGAAGGAAACCGCCGGCGTGATGGCCGATGAAAAGTCCGCTGAGCGGAAGATGAATGAGTGCAAGGACGGCATTGCCAAGGCCGAGACGGCTGCTAAAAACGCACTTCTTGCGGGTAATGAAGGCGACGCGAAGAAGATTCTTGTGCGTAAAAACGAGCTCAGCAGCGCGCTGGAGGGCCTGGAGACCGCTTACCAGCAGGCGCACGAGAATTCCGAGAAAATGCGCAAGGCACATGACAAGCTGGTAGCCGACATCGAAGCCCTGGAAAACCGCAAGGACAGCATCAAGGCGAAAATGGCGGTGGCAAAGACCCAGGAACGTATCAATGAAATGACTGCATCAGACCGGGCCGCCGGATCTCTGGAGGCCTTTGATCGTTGGGAAGCCAAAGCCAACAAGCGTCTGGACAGCGCCCAGGCCGCGGAAGAACTGAACAAAGGCAGCGACACCGAGTCACTGGTTGACAAGTATGCCAAGGGAAATACCGCAGCCGTTGAGGATGAACTCAGCAAAATGAAGGCAGAACTTGGTTTGAATTAAAATCTGACAGTATGCGGTTAAAGGAAGATTTAACCGCATACTAAATAGGGAAGGTGTATGGACTCTTCTACCTGAATATACCACCAAAAAAGCAGACCCACAGCAATATTTGCTTGCCATGGGTCTGCTTTTATTTTTATCGTAAGCCGCTCATCTTCTTGTACACATCACCGCGATTTCAAGCCAATACCGTTGTGATGACAATGATTTTACCATTGATCAGAGTATATACAACACGATACCCACCAAGTTTAATTCGAAAATAGTCGTTATGCTTACCTTTGATACGAACCACATCCACTTTTTCTGGATGTTCTCCGACTAAAAGCTCTCTGATTGCAGCTTCATACTGACTTCGCACATCCTCATGTTTATTCAGAAACTTGTCTGCCGATTTTGTATACTGTATCTCATAATCGATTGATACTTTTCCAGACACGCCATGCCTCCGTTCAAACAGACAATCGTTTCGACGATACGATTGTCAAGTCATCATCATTGAGATTCTCGATTTCTTTAAGTATCTCAGCGGATTCTTCAACAGAAGCCTCCTGAACATTTGTCGTCAGTCGGTAAAATGGATCTTTCTTTAGTTCAGTGATATACTCCCTCACCGCATTTTTTATCAGATCTGTCACAGACATGTGATATATCCCAGCAACGTTCTTCATATCAAGAATATCCATTTCGTCCATTTTGAAATTCAATGCTTTTACTGCCATATCATTCGCCTCCTTGTTTATCTTTATAGTATATACCGTAAAGACGAGATTCGCAACAGCTAAACATTCAAAAAGAACGGCATGGTCGCCCATAACGACCATGCCGTTCTTTCTCTTTTTATCCCTCAGTCATCCCTACGGCGACCACCAAAGAGAATCACAAGCCGCAGAAGCTGCAGGATGGAACTTGCTGCAGCTGCCACATAGGTAAGAGCCGCTGCCTGCAGGACTTTTCGCGTGCCGCTGACCTCATCTCCGGCCAGAATGCCTTCGGCATCCAAAAGCCGCACGGCCCGGGCCGAAGCATCCAGTTCCACCGGCAGCGTCACCAGTTGGAACAGAACCGCCAGAGAAAACATGACAATGCCGATCTCCACCAGAGGTGATCCCAGGCCACTGATGAGCAGTCCGATCAGGATCAAGGGCCAAGAAAGCCGGGAGCCGATGTTTGCCACCGGCACGAGGTTGCTGCGGATCCGCAGCGGCGCATAGCCTACATTATCCTGAATGGCGTGTCCGCACTCATGGGCGGCTACACCGATGGCCGCCACAGAGCTTACGTGAAACACATCATCGGACAGATTCACCGTTTTGGTGCGGGGATCGTAGTGGTCCGTCAGGGAGCCGCTGACCCGCTGTACCCGTACATCATAAATGCCCTGGGAATGCAGCAGCTGTTCTGCCGCCTCCGCACCGGTCATACCAGTTCTGCTCCGTATCCTGGAATACTTTGAAAAAGCAGAATTCACCCGCCACTGGGCCCACATCGTGATCACCACACCGATCAATACCAGTATCATCGTGGGATCCAGGCCATATCCGTAACCATAGCCATACATTCCGTACATAAGATCTCCTTCCTTTGCCGCCGGGATCAGCGCAAGCTTGGCTAGCAAACCGCCGCGACGTCTAGATATGCATCAACTCTATACAGAAGTATCTTAGCAATAAAGTGTGTTCTTTTGATGTACGAAAACCCCAGGGTTTCCCTGGGGTTTATTTGATTCATAGGAAAGTGCATCCTATGAATCAAAAAACGCTCCGCGCGGATCGCACTGCGGCGGCAAAGAAACATGTCGCTCTCGCGACCCGCCGCAGGCGGAGAATGTGCCAAGGCACATTCTTTATTATTACCGGGTATTGGACGCATTCGCAGAAGTTTCCGCATTGTCCGGCTTCTCACCGGGCTGTCCGTCTGGCTTTCCATCGGGTTTGTCACCGGGCTTATGGTTGTCATCGCCCTCCGGCTTTTCCGGTGCATCTGCCGGCTTCTGATCATCGCTTCCCTCCGGTTTCTCCGGTGCATCAGCAGGTTTTCCGTTCTCATCCGGCTGGCCCTGAGGACCCTTGCCATCCTTTGCCGGACCGCCCTTGCCCTCGCCATCCTGCGGCGGCATCTCAGGCTGTCCATTCTGGTGGCTCTCATAGACTACGGTTTCAATGGCTTCACCGGTGGATTCTGTGCCCTCCTGGTATTCTGTGCCGTTAACCGTCAGCTTATAACCATTCAGATTGATAGCATTCTTACCACAGCTCAGGCTGCTGATCTCTGTGTCGCCGGTCAGTGTCCAAGTGGCATCATCGCTCAGAGAAACGAAAACCTTGCCTGCGTTGTCAATCTTTCCGCTGAAGGAAGAGTTTCCTGTCAGATAAAGGTTCAGATTGGAGTTGGCATCCACCGTGATCGTACCTTCGAGAGACTGGTCCTCGGCGTTCATGGTCACCTGTCCGCCGTTTTCGCCTTCATTACCCCAGCCCTCTGACTGGATCCGCAGCAGATCGTCGGTGGCATAATTCATTTCCACGTTCTTCAGATTGATCTCCGCCACGGTATTGGTGACGAAAAACATGCCCGCATTCTTCGAAGTCAGGGAACCACCATTCATAGTGAAGCTGCTCTTGCCGGACTCCGCATCACCGGACATGGACTGATAGAGCATGACCGCCTGCAGAAGGTCTGTCTTGTCGCTGTTCTGCACCGTGTTATCGCCAGTCACCTCGCAATCGTTGAGGGTTACGGAATTCTTACCTTCCACCACCACGGCCTGGGCCACATTAGCAGTCAGCTTCGCATTGTTTGCGGTAATGTCGGCGGTAGAATAGATCGCGGGGGAGCCGGAGCCATTGGTTTCGTAAGTACCACCGTTTACCGTCAGGGTGCCGCCGCCACGATCACTGCGGATGGCCGCGCTGGAACCGCCCTGGGTGGTCACCGTCAGGTTGTCGGCGTTCAATGTACCGCCGCCGGTCACCATGACACCGCCGGAATTGTGCTCGGATGTTGTAATGGTAGAATCGCTGATGTTTACGGTACTGCCCTCACCATAGGCGAAAACGGCATTGCCGTAGGCTGCCTGGGTATCAATTTTTGAATTTGTGATGGTCAAGCTGCCGCCGTTCTGTGCGATCACCGCTGCGTTGGTGCCGTAGAAATCCGCCTCATCACCGGCATCACTGTCACCGGTCTTAGAAACAGAAATATTGTCATAGGATGCTTCCGTGCCGTCCGCATCAATGGCATGCTGTCCCGCCTCTTCTGCTGTATAGCTGTCTCCAGTGCCGCGCTCTGTGTCAGCGTTACTTTCTTCTGCCGCTGCCGTGGTTTCGGCTGCTGTGGTGGCGCTTGTGCTGTTGCTGCTTCCGCAGGCAGTCAGGGAAAGGGATAATGCAGCCAGCATCGCTGCGGTCATATGCTTTCTCATAAAGAAAACCTCCTCTGTTGTGAACCTTTTGATGCACATAGCATACCGGGAGGCTGTGAAAAAATTGTGGTAGGATTGTGAAGAAACCGTGAAAGTGGAGGCGTTTGCTTGATGCAAACGCCGAAGCGATCTGACATGTGCCCCGAAGGGGGACATGCTTTCCGAAGGAAAGTTCGTTGAGAGCTACAAGCTCGAAACGAATCCTTTAAAATGATGAGGATACGTATAGCAAACAAAAAAACGGGGACCCCGCAAGCCAAGCTTGCGGGGTCCCCAGCTAAATCCTCGAAAACCACATATCTACGAAAAGATCATTCTGATATTTCAAACATCATGTTCATAAATCACTACCAGCTAAACCAAACCTTATTGGA
>CAVFNN010000034.1:0-20900 GCA_963623925.1 bacterium
GCTTCCTGCAGATCTTCTATGTAGGCCCCTTTATCCGCCTGATCTTCCGGACACTGTTCCCGAACAAGGAAGCTGCCAAAAACGAAAATCAATGCAGTACCTTGAATGTAGGATAATACGTAAGCAATATCTTGGCTTCTATCCGGTCTCTCTCAACAAATGGATCATTCCAGAAACGCGCATCCCATGAATCATTTCGGTTATCACCAAGGAATAGGTATTCGCCTTCCGGAATGTCCCACTCCTTTTCCATGTAATAATCCATTACACCATTGATATACGGCTCATCTAGCTTTTCACCATTGACATAAACAGTAGCGCCGTTCAGCGGATCCCCCTTGATTTCTACGTGATCGCCAGGAAGTCCGATTAAACGCTTTACATAATGTAGCGTACTTGATCCATGCAAATCTTCACCACAGTACGTACACACATTATCATCGTTATACTCAACGTGTGCGCCGCAATTCTTGCAAATATATCCGAACCTAAACATTACGATGTCCCCCCTCTCCGGAGAACCAATCAAGTACTGTAATCTAAATCCGATCACACGACTGCTTGTCATAATCGTTTTTTCCATTGAACTTGTCGGTACCGTCGCATTCGCAACAATAAATAAATTCAAAAATGCTGCAATAAGCAACGAGGGGATTGCAATTGATGCGAATTCTTTAATTAAATATAAAACTCTTCTAAGCAATTTTCGAATGTCCTTTCTTTAATATATTGCAATCTTACCATGTTTTATCAATCGCTTCCACTCGACTTCTTTTTGAGATAAGAAAAATCCACTTTCTTCGGAAACGCCCGTCAGACTCCAAAAACTCTTATCGGAAAATGATTTTTTTGCAAGGCTACGTTCAGGCACCTATAATATAGACATGCTACAAAACGTAAAGCGCAAGGAGGACACACCTATGCAAACACTTAACACCGGATTGCTCAAACACGTCCAAATACTTACAGGCAGAATATTTACCTTGCATGACGAAGGCAAAAAAACAGCCTCACGCAAGAGCGCGGGGCTGTTCTTCAATTCCTGTACTCAGATTACACATAATTCTCACATTTCTATCCTGTTTGCCCAAATTTCACGATTGCCTTCCGGAGTTCCTTCGGTCGGATGGGCTTCGCCAGATGCGCATCCATGCCCGCGTTCAGGCAGGCTTCCTTATCCTCTGCGAAGGCATTGGCCGTCATGGCAATGATGGGAATCGTCTTCGCATCGGTCTTCTCCAGTGCGCGGATCTGTCGGGTGGATTCCAGCCCATCCATAACAGGCATCATAACATCCATAAAAATGTAGCTGAAATATCCTGGTGCAGCTGCCGAGAATTTGTCCAAGGCTTCCTTTCCGTTCTTTGCCGTCTCGATCTCCAGCCCCTCATCTTCCAGCAGGATCTTCGCAATTTCCAGGTTCAGATCGTTGTCCTCCACCAGCAGAGCACGGCGTCCGTGAATCTGCAACGGCTGCCCCTTTTCCAACACGTCTTCCTTCTTTTCATCTTTCGGATCAAGCCGCAAGCGGAGATGAATCGTGAAACGCGTGCCGACATTTTCCTCACTTTCCAGCGCAATGGTACCGCCCATCATGGTCACCAGCTCCTTCACAATGGAAAGTCCCAGTCCAGAACCGGAAAAGCCGGTGGTGGTTTCCTTATTCTCCCGGGTAAAGGGCTCAAAGGCATGCCGCTGGAAATCCGGGCTCATGCCCAGGCCATTGTCCTCACAGACAAATTCGAAGTTGGCGGATTCCGCATCACTGGACAACTCATTGCAGTACAACCGCACCATGCCGCCGGGACGATTGTACTTAATGGCATTGGATGCCAGATTCATAAGCACGCGATTCAGATAGGCGCTGCTGCCAATCAGATGCGGATGCACAATGTGTGAAGCCTCCTTACCTCCCTCGAGTCTGATGCCGTGCTGGCTGGCACTGACTTCTACCGTTGACAGCATTTTCAGCAGCTTCTCCCGCATATCAAAGGACTTTTCTTCCAGCTTCCTGTCCCCGGACTCCAGTTTGCTGATGTCCATCACGTTGTTCACGAGTTCCAGAAGATAATCAGCAGAATGCAGGATTTTCTCCTTGCATTCTGCCAGCTTCGCCGGGTCATCCATGTAACGATCCGAAATTTTTAACATGCCGATGATGCCATTCAAGGGTGTGCGGATGTCATGGCTCATTCGCCGGAGAAAATTCGTCTTGGAAATATTGGCTTTTTTCGCCTCCAGTGCGCTGCGCTTCAGCTGTTCCTGCATCTCCAGCTGCTCCCGTACCAGCGTATCCACATCATAATGATAGCCCCGCAGAATATGACCGCCGGGCACCGTGACAGCAGTGCCGCCGCAGCGCACATAACGATCTCCCAGCTGCGGATGGTTCCAGAGATAGGTATTCTCATCTCGCATGCCGCTTTTCATCTTTTCCACGGACCGCAGCACAGAAGGCAGCGCCTCTGGCTTGATATGCGAATACCAGGCTTCATAGACCTCTTCCGACGACATACCGCGAGCGTCAATGCCCAGCAAAGACTGCATTTTCTCATCGGCCCGCATGCGAGGCGTTTCTCCCTCTATGAGTTCGATATGCCAGGTTCCCATTTCCGCAGAGGCCAGAATGTCCCGCATCTCCTCCAGGTCATCATTTCGACTGCTTTCACTCTGATTCTGCACTTCTGCTTTTTCAATCTTTGCACACATACCCTTTTCCTGCCTTCTCTACGGTCTTCCATTGGTAGGATATTGTCACATGTCTTCACAAATGTGTTACTGAATTATCATAAGTATATCATGCACATACACGCCCTCGCAAGCCAAGCAGCACTAAAAAAGAGGCACCGCGATATGCCGCAACACCTCTCTGATTTGAAAGTTTTGTCTATGCTTTTGTCTTCTGCTCCGCCGCCTGAGGTCGCTCGTTGCTTCGCCGCCAGATATGCAAGGTGTCCCGCAGCCGGAAGCCATGGATCCGGTCCAGCTCGGAAGGATGGATCATGGAGATCACGAGACTGAAAATTGCACCGATACCGGTGTCCACGATCCGGGCCAGGGTATAGCTGACATAGCCCTCCATCGGCTGGGTGAACATCACCACAAAATACACCACTGTACCCGGCTGAATGGCATTGTTGGCCCCGAACAGGAGATTCACATAGATCACGCAGAACAGTCCCGCCACCAGATAAATACTCTCGGGAATGTTGAAGGGATCGTTGTAGTAGAGCCAGTAAAAGGGAATGACCAAAAGCCCACCGAAAAGTGTGCCGACAAAACGGTTGAAGCCGTTTTTGAAGCCCTCCTGAAACTGATTGCCCATGCCGTAAACCGCGCCGATACAGGCGAAGCAGGGATTGCGGCCGCCCAGCAGGTACTGGTAAACCAGCGCCACAGCGAGGCAGGAAACCAACGTTTTCACAATACGCATACCGACCCGCGGCAGCTTCTTAGGGAACAGCGCTTGCATGGATATCCTCTTTCATAAAAGCTTGGCATTCACTTTTCTTAACAACAGTGACTCTATTTTAGCCTATCTGCTCTATTATGAAAAGCATTTATGAAAATACATGCGCATTTTGACGATAGTTTTTTTGCATGCCGGCATAGGTCTTGGCTATTTTGCAGCAGAAATCCGACTTTGTATTGTTAGATTTTTCACAATTCTTCTGTTAGTTTTCGGCGGGTCCAGGCATCGATCAGAAGTCGCACCTCCTGCAGTGCCGGAAAATGCAGGATCTCCTCTTTGCCGTAGCTAAGCTGCAGCTCATGCTCAAGAGGCAGCCAGGTATGCACATCCGACTCATCGTGAGAAAGAATGGCCTCCAGCTTGTCCAATGCCTTATAGAGCTTTGCCTCCTCCGTCTCCTGGGCGTTCATCTCCCGGAGAAGCGCCTGCCATTCCTCCCGCTGGGGACTATCGAAATTTGCCACCCAATCGTCAAAAATCCGGTCCTCCTTTGCCGTGTCCCCCTCGGTCTTTTCAAAGGTCGGAATGTCCCCGGTGAAGGCCTCCCCCAGATCATGAATGAGGCACATTCGAATAACCTTGTTGATGTCAATGTCGACGAAATCCGCTTCTCCGGTCAGCAGCATGGCCATCAGGGTCATCCGATAGCTATGATCCGCCACGCTCTCCTTCCGCTCTCCCTCTGTCCAGCAGTGCCGGGTATTGGTTTTGAGCTTTCCGGCTCTCCCCAGAATATCGATAAACTTTTTTGCATCCACGATTCTTCTCCTTTGGTGCCCTACGCGCTTCAGTACAATAGCATAATGTCTTTTTCCGGAAACTGCAAATAGTCCGGATATCCCTTTTCGTCCAGCTTCGGCCAATCCTCCCGCTGCACAAACCAGGTGAGGAAATCCGTTCGTTCCGGCTTCTCTGATTCCGGCTTGATATAATAGTTTCGCTCAAACTGCAGTTCTGCAAAACTGGATAGAGCAAAGCGAATGCAGTTCTGCTGCCGCTCTCCCCAGATGGGGTGAAATTCATGGGCCCGGAAGCCCACATGTCGCACATTTTCCGGAATCTCCTGACTTAAGTGCAGTTCCACGCCCCAGTCCACGGCATAGAGATGATGGCTGTCCCTTCTCTCCGCCCGCGACAGGTTTTTACAGCCCGTCAGCATTGCCGCCTGCCGACTTTGGGGATTGGCAAAAATTTCCCGCGTGTCCCCATGGGATACGATCCGGCCCTGGTCCACGATCAGAAGGCGCTCCGAGAAGCGATAGATCTCGTCCCGGGAATGGGACACCATGATCACGATGCCCTCATAATCTGCCAGCATGCCGATGAGCTCCTCCTGCATATGGTCCTTGAGATAGACGTCCAGCGCCGAAAAGGGCTCGTCCAGTAGAATCACATCCGGCTGATAGGCCATGATCCGCGCCAGTGCCACTCTCTGCTGCTGCCCGCCGGAAAGCTGTCCCGGAAGCCGCCCGCCCAGCTCACTGATCTGGAACTTCGAAAGCATTTCCGCAACCCGGGCCGCCTTTTCCGCCTTGCTGCCGTGGAGCCCCGCTGCCACATTTTCCGCCACCGTCATGGTGGGGAACAGGGCATAGTTCTGAAAAAGATAGCCCACCCGCCGTTCCTGCGGACGCAGATTCACTTTTTTTGCGCTGTCAAAGAGCACGTGGTCATTGAGCACGATCTCGCCCTGATCCGGCTGCAAAATACCGGCAATGCTCTTTAACGTCATGGATTTGCCGGAACCGGAGGCGCCCAGAATGCCGATGCGCCGGGACTCCTCCGTGAAATCCATATGCAACTGAAATCCACCGAAATTTTTCTCTACCTTTACTTTCAGCATCTTTCTACGCCTCCCTTACCAGCGCGGTAAATTTTTGATGGCCTTGCCGGAAATCAGGTTCATCAGGAAAATGGCCAGGAACGCAATGAGCAGCACGATGCTGACCCAGATGCCGGCCGTGAAATAGTCCTGATCCTGAATGACCATGGCGATACGCTGCGAGATCGTCGCGGTTTTTCCGGGGATGTTGCCCGCCAGCATGGAAGTGGCGCCGTACTCTCCCAGGGCCCGGGCGAAGGTCAGGATGGTGCCGCTGGCGATGCCGGGTCCCGCCGTGGGCACCACAATGCGCCAGAAAATCGACAGCTCGCTCATACCGAGGGTCCGTCCTGCATAAACCAGGTTTACATCGATGAGTTCAAATGCCGCCCGGGCATTGCGATACATGAGGGGGAAGGCAATGACGGTGGCGGCGATGATGCAGCCGAGCCACGACTGTACCACCTTGATGCCGAAGGTATCAAATAGGAACATGCCAAAGGGCCGTCGCTTACTGAAAAGTAGCAACAGAAAGAAGCCGGCCACGGTGGGCGGCAACACCATGGGAAGGGTCAGGATACCGTCCACAATCGCCTTCAGGGAAGGCCGCAGCTTCATGATCTTTCTGGCTGCATAGATGCCCAAAAAGAAAGAGAAAAAAGTCGCCACAATGCCGGTCTTCAGAGAAATCCAGAGCGGACTCCAGTCCAAAGACTGCAAAAATGTCAGTAAATCCGTCATACATTACCCTCCACATAAAATGAAGGCTTTGCTAACGCAAAGCCTTCGATACACTCGTCGCTCAAGCATCGAATGGGCGCCCGCAAGGCTCAGCCCATTCGATACGGCCCTTTGGTCTGCCTTCATTATACAGAACAACACCTCAGCTGTCCATTTCCTTCGGCAGAATGCTGTTCAGCAGCAGCGCAATCAAGGTAGCAACCACCACCGGGCTCTTGCCCACGATAATGGTGACCGCCTCCGGGAAGCTGGAAAGTGCCGCCTGACACTGGGAAATACCCATACCCAGGGCCACCGACAGACCCACGATGCTGGTGTTCCGGTAATTCATCTTCTCCGTATTGATCAGCCGCATGCCGGTCATGGCAATGGAGGCGAATACAGTGATGGTGGCACCGCCCAGTACACACTGCGGAATGGTGGTCAGAACAGCGGAGAACTTCGGCACCAGACCGGCGATCAGGATTACCAAGGCTGCCAGACCGAAGACGCAGCGGTTAACCACCTTTGTGGTGGTGACGATACCCACGTTCTGTGAGAAGGATGCCGTGGGAAGGCCGCCCAGCATGGCACCGATAATGTTGGTCATGCCGTAGCCGATGATACCGCTCTTCAGCTCTTCTCCGGTGGGATAGCGGTCCATGGAGCCTGTGGTGGTGGCTGTGATGTCACCAATAGCCTGGATCGAGTTGATCACGAAGAGTAGGCCAAGGGCAATGCAGGCTGCCGGGTCAAACACGATACCGAAATGGAAAGGCTGCGGAAGGGAGAACCATGCCGCTGTGGCAGCAGAGGAGAAATTCACCATACCGCAAATCGCTGCGATCACATAACCTGCCACAATGCCTATGAGGATGGAAGCCAGCTTTACGATGCCCTTGCCATAGTGATTGAGTGCCACTACCACCACCAGGGTAATGATGGAAATCAGCCAGTTCATGGGGGAACCATAGTCTGCACTGGAGCTTCCGCCGGCCATGTAGTTCACCGCCGTGGGATACAGGGACAGGCCGATGGTGAATACCACGGTTCCGGTGATAAGGGGCGGGAAGAAGCGCTGAATCTTCTTTACAAAGATACCCACAATGACCGCCATGATGCCGCCGACGATCTGCGCGCCCAGGATAGACGCCACACCGCCGGTGCCGGCTATGGCCTGCATGGAAGGCACGTAGGCAAAACTGATGCCCATGATCACCGGCAGACGGAAGCCGATGTGAAAGCCGTCTTTCTTACCGAGGCCGTAGACCTGCAGCAGTGTGGACAGTGCTGCCACCACCAGTGCCGACTGAATCATCAGAACCTTATCCGCATCCGACAGGCTTGCCGCGTTGGACACGATGATGGCCGGGGTCACACAACCCACGATCATGGCCACAACGTGCTGGAGTGCCAGGGGAAGAACTTCACCGATTCCCGGTGTACCTTCCATTTCGAAGAGCGAGCCCTTCTTTTTCGTTTCCGCTTTTGCATTCATACTCATGATGCAACCTCCTGATATTTAGTTGACTCCCTATTTACGAAGATATTACCATATCCGAACCCATCCGCATAGACAATAGATGGTTATTTCATACAGATTCTTGTGCCGGTTTTCCCCTGAAGACCGTCCCGGGCCTTTTCCAGTAATGTGATCAGCGCCGTTCTGCCCGCACCGGAGCGTGCAAACTGTATACCGGCCTCTACCTTCGGCAGCATGCTACCCGGTGCAAACTCACCGGCCAATGCATAATTCTCTGCCTCCTCCGGCGTCAGTTCATCGAGCCATTGCTGTTCCGGCGTGCCGTAATGAACAGCCACCTTCTCCACAGCCGTCAGGATGATCAGCATATCGGCATTGAGATCCCGGGCCAGAAGTGCCGCCGCGAAGTCCTTGTCGATCACTGCCGGAACGCCAGCCAGGTGCTTGCCCTGAGAGATCACGGGAATGCCTCCGCCGCCGCAACAGATCACGAGATTGCCGTCCTCCACCATGGCCCGGATGGCTGAAAGCTCAATGATTTCCTGGGGTTTCGGCGATGCCACAACCCGACGATAGCCGCGGCCGGCGTCTTCCTTCACGATCCAGCCCCGCTCACCGGCCTCCTTCAGGGCCTTTTCCTTGTCCATGAAGCGGCCGATGGGCTTGGAGGGGCTCTTGAAAGCCGGATCCTCCGGGTCCACCCGTACCTGGGTCACCATGGTCGCCACCGGCGGTGCGGCCTCTTCCCGGTTCTGAAACTCCTCCCGCAGTGCATTCTGAATGTCGTAACCAATGTAGGCCTGGCTCATGGCAACGCATACCGACAACGGTGTGGCTGTGCTGTTATCCGTCTCCGCATAAGCCGCCATGGCATTGTTGATGACGCCCACCTGCGGCCCGTTTCCGTGCACGATCACCACTTCATTGCCGTCATCCACCAGATCCGCAATGGCCTTCGCGGTGGTTTTCACCGCCTGCATCTGCTCCGGCAGATTCTTGCCCAGGGCATTGCCGCCGAGAGCAATCACGATTCTCTTTTTCTCTCCGTTCATGCCGTTCTCTCCCTAAAAATAAGTACAAGAAAAGCGGCATAGCCCTTTTCAGCTACAGTGCCTGGCTACGCCGCTTTTTCAATTGTCACGCCTCTGCCTGTTGCAGGGCAAAATTATCACTCGCTAAGCTGTCTTTCCTGTCCGCGTGCCTCCAGCTTCTCCAGAAGCTTTGCCGGATTCTTGAACTTCTCCAGCAGGATCATGGCCGCGATCACATAGGGCTTGAAGGATGCCTCCTTGTACAGCGGATCTCTGTAACGATCGAATACGGAAGCGTCAACCTCGCCTTCCTTGCAGGATACGCCGGAAATGTCGGCGGGCAGGCAGTGCAGATACAGCGCCTTGCCGTCCTTGGTCAGCTTCATCATCTCCTCGGTGCATGCCCAGTCCTTGTGCTCGGCGTTCTGTGCCAGGAGCTCCTTCTCCAGTGCATCGATGCCGGCCTGATCTCCCTCTGCATAGAGATTGGTTCTCTTCTCCATTGCAGCGAAGGGTGCCCAGGACTTCGGATATACGATGTCCGCATCGGTGAAGGCTTCCTTCATGTCGTTGGTCACCTTGAAGCTGCCGCCGGACTGCTCTGCGTTCTTCTTCGCAATCTCAGCCACCTCAGGCATTACCTCATATCCCTCCGGATGTGCCAGAACCACATCCATGCCGAGACGTGTAAAGAGACCGATCACACCCTGGGGAACAGAGAGGGGCTTGCCATAGGACGGAGAATATGCCCAGCTCATGGCCAGCTTCTTGCCCTTCAGGTTCTCGATGCCGCCCATCTCATGGATGATGTGCAGCGCATCTGCCATACACTGTGTGGGATGGTCAATGTCGCACTGCAGGTTTACCAGTGTGGGACGCTGCTCCAGAATGCCGTCATTGTGGCCCTGCTCTACAGAATCCGCTACCTCGTGCATGTAAGCATTTCCCTTACCGATGTACATATCGTCACGGATACCGATCACGTCAGCCATGAAGGAAACCATGTTTGCGGTCTCACGAACGGTCTCGCCATGTGCGATCTGGCTCTTCTTCTCATCCAGATCCTGTACCTCCAGGCCCAGCAGGTTGCAGGCAGAGGCGAAGGAGAAACGGGTTCTGGTGGAGTTGTCACGGAAGATGGAGATGCCAAGGCCGGAATCAAATACCTTTGTGGAAATGTTTCTCTCACGCAGGTTCCGAAGGGCATCTGCCACGGTCCATACAGCCTTCAGCTCATCGTCTGTCTTCTCCCAGGTAAGGAAGAAATCGTTGTTGTACATCTTCTCGGTGTCCAGCTTCTTCAGCTCCTCAATATACTCGCTCAGCTTCTTCTGATCCATTGTTTTATTCTCCTATTCTTTGACTTTATTGTTGGCGATTGGATTCATCTTCGGTTAATCAACGTAGTACTGCGGCAGGGTTGCGTAGAAGGCAGCGCAGGTCACCAGATCCTTCTTCCAGGTGATCTCGTTAGGCGCATGTGCCTGTGCCTCTGCACCGGGGCCGAAACCAATCACAGGGATACCGTTTCTTCCCATGATGGACACACCATTGGTGGAGAAGGTCCACTTATCCAGCAGCGGGCGAACCTCACGCTCTGCTACAGTCTCCTCATCACCGATACGCTTCTCACCGAAAAGTGCCTCATAGGCAGCCACGGAAGCCTTGCATACCTTGTGATCCTCCGGCAGTACCCAGGTCGGGAAGTAGCACTCGATGGGATATACCAGACCGGTATAGGAAGGACGATCGTAGTTATACATGGAAACCACCACATCCTCACCGTACTTCTTCACAGCAGGCAGATCCCGGATCTCCTGGAGGCAGGACTCCCAGGTCTCACCGATGGTCATACGACGATCCAGAGAAACCGCACAGGAATCGGCCACTGCACAACGGGAAGGAGAAGTATAGAAGATCTGCGAGCAGGTCACGGTTCCTCTTCCCAGGAAACGGGCTTCCTTCCACTCCTTGTTGTACTTCGGGTTCAGCATCTTCACAAGACCCTTGATCTCTGTGGACTCTGCATCGCCGTTGTTGTTGAGAGCACGCACATCCTGCAGGATATCAGCCATCTTGTAAATGGCATTGTCGCCTCTCTCCGGTGCGGAACCGTGGCAGGAAACGCCCTTCACATCAATGCGGATTTCCATACGTCCGCGCTGTCCTCTGTAGAGACCGCCGTCAGTGGGCTCGGAAGAAACCACAAAAGCCGGACGGATCTTGTCTTCCTTACAGATGTACTCCCAGCAAAGGCCGTCGCAATCCTCTTCCTGTACAGTACCCACCACCATGATACGGTACTTCTCATTCAGAAGGCCCAGATCCTTCATGATCTTAGCCGCATAAACAGCAGATACGGTACCGCCCAGCTGGTCGGAAACACCACGGCCGCCGATCTCGTGCTCGTTCTCGAAGCCCTCGTAGGGATCAAAATTCCAGTTGTCCCGGTTGCCGATGCCCACGGTATCGATGTGGCCGTCGAAGCAGATCAGGGTCTCACCGGAGCCCATGAAGCCCATAACATTTCCCTGGGGATCCACCTTCACCTCGTCAAAGCCAACCTTCTCCATCTCCGCCTTGATGGTGGCCACATGTGCGGCCTCTTCTGCAGACTCGCCGGGGTTCTTCACGATGGCACGAAGGAAAGCCGTCATATCCTCCTTATAGCCCTCAGCGGCTGCCTTGATCTTCTCTAACTCTTCCTTAGATAACTGTCCCATTGCTTTTCTCCTTTTCAACGTTTGTGAAGTATTATCTCCTTAAGGCCTCAACGTGCCTTGGCTTCCCAGATGATGTTTCTCCATCTTTCCGGATCGGTGTCTCCCTCTGTCGAGAACAGAAGAACCTTGGAATTCTCGTTCAGCTCCAGAGCCTCCCGCAACTCCTTATATTCGTCATACAGCATAATAGTTGCCAGTGCACCGAAGGGCGCTGCGCCGGACTCACCGGAGCATACCTGCGGATCCCCCTTCAGCGGTGCGTTCAGCATGCGCATGCCGCGCGCGGCAACATTATCCTCTGCTGAAATAAAGCAGCGCACATGATTCTTCAGGATATCCCAGGAGGTAATGTTGGGTTCTCCACAGGCAAGTCCTGCCATAATGGTATCCATGTCGCCGTCTACAATGCGAATCTCACCATCACCGGCCACAGCCCCCTTGTACAGACAGGCTGCCGGAGCGGCCTCCACCACAGTCATAATGGGCGGATTGTCCTTATACTTATTGGCGAAGTAACCCACCATAGCACCGGCCAGGGAGCCTACACCGGCCTGCACAAAGATGTGGGTAGGCCGTTCGCCGAACTGCTCTGCTGCCTCATCCGCCATTGTGCCGTAGCCCTGCATGATCCAGGACGGGATCTTCTCATAGCCTTCCCAAGCCGTATCCTGTACCACCACGCCATGCTCGGTCTCAGAAGCCAGCTTCGCTGCCTGGCGCACGCACTCGTCATAGTTCACGTCGGCAATCCAGGCTTCGGCATTTTCCTTCTTAATATTATTGAGCCGGGTCTCTGTGGAGCCCTTGGGCATGATGATCACGGCCTTCTGGTGCAGTTTGTTGGCTGCCCAGGCTACACCACGGCCATGATTTCCGTCGGTGGCGGAGAAGAAGGTCGCTGTACCGAACTCTTCCTTCAGCTTCTCGCTAGTGAGCACGTTGTAAGGAAGCTCTGAAACATCCTTTCCGGTTTCATCGGCAATGTAGCGGGCAATGGCATAGGAGCCACCCAGTACCTTAAAGGCATTCAAGCCGAAACGATAGGACTCATCCTTGATCTTAACGGTTCCGAGCTGCAGGAAATCCGCCATGTTCTGAAGATCCGCCAGCGGTGTCTTCGTATACTGCGGAAAGCTCTCGTGAAAAGCTCTGGCCTTTCCGATCTCTTCAACACCCATGATCGGCAAATTCCGGTCATCTGTCTTCGGCATTGTGTTGAGAACCCATTTCAACTCCTGATTCATACGTTCCTTTTCTCCCTTCCTGATATGCACTTATGAATTTTTCTTCTGATCAATATAGGAATACAGCGTGAACTTGCTGATGCCGTAAAAGCTGGAAACCTTGTCACCGGACTTGGTGATGAGGAAGGCGCCCGCGTCCCGCAGAAAATGGATGGCACGGATTTTTTCATCCTTCGTCATCAGTGCCGGGGCCTTGCCCACCAGCTTGACACTCTGATCGATCAACGTATCCAGAAGATCATTGACATTCATAGGAATCTCATTGTCACCGCCACCATCTTTGGCCTCATCAATTTCTGTTATGTTGCCGATGGCGGCTTCCATGTTGACCAGTGAGGTGATGTCATAGTTGATACCCAGAAGGTAACGGTATTCGCCGTCACTGTCCTTCAGGAATATGGTGGAGGACTTCAGTATCCTGCCGTCTGCCGTATGGGTACGGTATGCCAGATGATCCACCAGCGCCTCCCCCCGTTTACGGGCCTCTAGTGCCTCCAGCACCGCCTTGGATGCGCCATCTCCCACCTTTCTTCCGGTGATGTATCCGTTGATGATGAAAATGATGGTATGCTCCATGTCCGTCGCCTGCAGGTCGTGAATACAAACCTCACAGTCATGTCCAAACTGACGTGCGATACCATGGGCAATCGTAATCAGATCCTCCAAATACGTTTCGTTCATAAATGCCTCTTTGCAAAGTTATTCGATATAGGCTGCGCGGGGCTGATCGGGCCCCGCTGCACCTGCAACCTAAAAATTTTTTTGGTACACGTCAACTATACCATTTTCGCACAGGAATGCAAGACTGTTTTCGAAATATTTTTTAGAAATCTAAATATTATTTTGGTTTTTCTATTGAATTGCCTTGTTCATATTGATATACTAGGCTAAACACACTTGACGATTTGTCGTGCACTTTTGACAGATATCTGTCCGGCACGCGAAAGGAGATTCAGTATGCTGCTGATTGGAAATGGAAAACTTGTCACCAGGACTCAGGAACAGCCGTTTTTGGAGAACGGGGCTGTCGTACTGAATGGAAACACGATTCAGGAGGTCGGAGACTTCTCTTCTATTAAGAAGAAATATCCCGACGCCGAATTCATCGATGCCAAAGGCGGCGTCATCATGCCTGCCTTCATTAACACCCACGAACATATCTACTCGGCCATGGCCCGGGGCCTGTCCATCAACGGCTACAATCCCAAGGGCTTTCTGGAGATTCTGGACGGCCAGTGGTGGACCATTGATCGGCATCTCACCAACGAGCTCACGAAGCTCTCCGCATTGGAGACCTATATCGAGTGCATCCGGAACGGCGTGACCACAGTTTTCGATCATCATGCCAGCTTCGGTGAGATCCCCGGCTCTCTCTTTGCCATCGAGGAAGCCGCCCGGGAATGCGGCATCCGCAGCTGTCTCTGCTATGAGATTTCCGACCGGGACGGCGAAGAAAAGTGCCAACAGGCCATTCAGGAAAATGTTGCCTTCGCGAAGCATGCGCTGCAGGACGACAGCGACATGATCGCCGGTATGATGGGTATGCATGCAAGCTTCACCATTTCCGACAAGACCATGGAGAAGTGCCGGGCGGAGAAGCCGGCGGAGATTGGCTACCACATCCATGTGGCGGAGGGCATACTGGATCTGCAGCTTTGCCTGAAGGAGCACGCAAAGCGCATTGTGGATCGTCTCTATGACTGGGATGTGCTGGGTCCTAAGACCCTGCTGGCCCACTGTATTTATGTGAATCCCCACGAGATCGATCTGATCCGTGACACGGACACCATGGTGGTGCACAATCCGGAGTCCAATATGGGCAATGCCTGCGGCTGTCCGCCCACCATGGACATCGTGCACAAGGGCATCCTGACCGGTCTCGGCACCGACGGCTATACCCACGACATGCTGGAATCTTGGAAAGTGGCCAACATTCTGCATAAGCACCACCTCTGTGATCCCAATGCCGCCTGGTCCGAGGTACCGGAAATGCTCTTCCAGGGCAATGCCCGGATTGCGAACCGCTATTTTAAGAAGAAACTGGGCGTACTGGAAGCCGGTGCCGCAGCCGATGTCATCGTGACCGACTACATTGCCCCGACACCACTGGATGCCGGAAACATCAACGGACATATGCTCTTCGGCATGAACGGCCGCTCCGTCACCACCACGATCGCGAACGGCAAGGTACTGATGAAGGATCGGGAGATTCAGGTACTGGACGAGGAAGCCACGCTGGCCAGGGTACGGGAGGGTGCCGCAGAGCTGGCGCACCGCATTAACGGCTAACACACACAAGTTGAGAAATTCAGGAGAAAAACCATGAGCGATATTATGACCCCCATTCCCTTTGGGAAGCTGATGAACCGCCTGCTGCAGGAGCACGAAAACGGCGCCTGCTTCGGCATGACTAAGTGCTGGAAGGCAGACTCTTCCCATTGCTATACTCTCTTCGGCCGGAAGCTGGAGACCCAGATCGGACCGGCAGCAGGTCCCAACACCCAGCTTGCGCAGAACATCATCGCGGCCTACTACGGCGGCTCCCGCTTCTTTGAGCTGAAAACCGTGCAAAAAATGGACGGCCGGGAGCTGGCAGAGTGCGTAAAGAAGCCCTGCATCACCGCCGAGGACGAGTGCTACAACTGCGAGTGGTCCACGGAGCTGGAGATCACCGAGGCCCGGGACGAGTACATCAAGGCCTGGTTTGCCCTGAAGGTTATCTCCAAAGAATGGGGACTGGGTGCTGCCGACGGCTTCCAGTTCAATGTTTCCTGCGGCTACGACCTCGAAGGCATCAAGGGTGCCAAGGTGGACGGCTTCCTCGAGGCTATGACGCACGCAGATACCACAGCGGTATACCAGGAATGTAAGGAATGGCTGCAGTGCAATCTTTCCCGCTTCGCACACTTCAATGCAGCAGATCTCGCTGCCATCACCCCGGATATCGTGAATTCCGTCACCGTTTCCACTCTCCACGGCTGCCCACCCCAGGAGATCGAGGCCATTGCTTCCTATCTCATCACGGAGAAGCATCTCCATACCCTGGTGAAGTGCAATCCCACCCTCCTCGGCTATGAAGAGGCCCGCCGCATTCTGGATACCATGGGCTACGACTACATTGCTTTCACGGACTTCCACTTCAAGGACGACCTCCAGTTTGCCGATGCGGTGCCCATGCTGACCCGGCTGAAGGCATTGGCCGAATCGCAGGGGCTCGAATTCGGCGTGAAGCTCACCAACACCTTCCCGGTGGACGTGACCCGGAATGAACTGCCCTCCACAGAGATGTACATGTCCGGCAAATCCCTCTATGCGCTGTCCATGCAGGTGGCGCGCAAGCTGAGCGACGCCTTTGACGGAAAGCTCCGGATTTCCTATTCCGGCGGTGCTGATTATTTCAACATTTCCGACATCGTGGGCACCGGCATCTGGCCCGTGACCATGGCCACCACCCTTCTGAAATCCGGCGGCTATGCCCGTCTCATTCAGATGGCCGAACTTCTCAACAAAAAGCCGGCAGAACCCTGGACCGGGGTTAATGTCTTCGGCGTACAGACACTGGCTGAGCAGGCACAGAAGGATCACCACTACCGTAAGCCCGTGAAGCCCCTGCCCAATCGGAAGTCAGAGGCCGAAGTGCCTCTGGTGGACTGCTTCACCGCGCCCTGTTCCGACCGCTGCCCCATCCATCAGGACATCACCACCTACGGTCGTCTTGTGAATGAAGGCCACTTTGAGGAAGCGCTTCGGGTGATTCTCGATAAGAACCCGCTGCCCTTCATGACCGGAAACATCTGTGCCCACGGCTGTCAGTCCGCCTGCACCAGAAACCAGTACGAAAGTCCGGTACAGATCCGGGGCAACAAGCTGATTGCGGCAAGGAAGGGATATGATGCGGTACTGCCGACATTGGCCCCCACCGGCAGCAGCAAGAAAAAGGTGGCCATCGTGGGTGCCGGACCGGCCGGCATCGCTGCCGCTTTCTATCTGGCCCGGGCAGGTGCCGCGGTAACCGTTTACGACGAGGCTTCCCGCGCAGGCGGTGTGGTCGCCAACATTATCCCCTCCTTCCGTCTCCCGGCAGAGGAGATTCAGAAGGATGTGGCACTGGCAGAGGCCATGGGTGCGAAATTCGTGCTGAATACTCGAATCGATGATTTGACCGCGCTGCAGGCAGAGAATGATGCCGTGATCCTGGCGGTGGGTGCTCATAAGGAGACCCCGCTGCAGCTCACCGAGGGCAGCGCCATGAATGCGCACCACTTCCTGCAGGCCTTCAAGGACAGCGACGGACAGGTGTCCCTCGGCAAGAACGTGGCTGTCGTAGGCGGTGGCAACACTGCCATGGATACCGCCCGGGCTGCGGTACGGAATGCCGGTGTAGACAAGGTGTATCTTGTATACCGGAGAACCCGCCGCTACATGCCCGCCGAGGCCGAGGAATTGGAGGAAGCCATCGCAGACGGCGTGATCTTCTCCGAGCTGCTGGCACCGGTTTCTCTTGACCAGAAGAACGGAAGCCTTCTCTGCCATCGTATGGAGCTCTCCGACATGGATGCCAGCGGCAGACGTGCGGTACGAGAAACCGAGGAATGTGTTAGCATTCCCTGCGACACCGTGATTGCCTCCATTGGTGAACGCGTGGACGGCAGCTTCTATGAGAAGAACGGCATTGCCGTGAATGAAAAGGGTCTGCCGGTGCTGTCGGCCAATACCATGGAAAGCTCTGTGAAGAATGTCTATGTCATCGGTGATGGCGCCAAGGGCGCTTCCATCATCGTGAAGGCCATCGCCGATGCGAAGCTAGCCTGTGAGGCCATTCTGAATACAGAGATCGGCACCCACTATGTATCCGAAATGACAGACGCAGCTGTTTATGAGAAGAAGGGCATTCTGGCAGAGGCACCGGCCTGCGGCACAGCGGACAAGCGCTGTCTGGGCTGCGACCACATCTGCGAAAGCTGCGTGGATGTGTGTCCGAACCGCGCCAATATGGCCATCAAGGTGCCCGGCAGAGACATGCACCAGATCATCCACATTGACTACATGTGCAACGAGTGTGGCAACTGCAAGACCTTCTGTCCCTACGCTTCTGCACCTTACCAGGACAAGCTGACCCTCTTCGCCAATGAAAAGGACATGCATATGTCAAAGAATGACGGCTTCGTCTTCCTGACGGCACAGGGTGATGCGGCGGTGCGTCTCGGCGGACAGGAATACAGCTACCGGGTCGGCGAAAAGAATTCCCGGGTATTCTTCCGAATTGCGGAGATTGTGGATACTGTGTTCAGGGATTATAATTACTTAATCCTGTAATGATTCGCGATGTGGCGATTCAACAGCCACACAAAAAAGGAGCAAACTATGCTGCTGATTCAAAACGGAACAATTGTGACCGGTGAGAAAAGCTTCATCGGCGATATTCTGATTGACGGCGAGAAAATCAGTCATGTCTTCCCGGCGGGGGATCCCGCCGAGGAAGCGCTACTCGCCGCTCTCCCCGCGACACCGAAACGACTGGATGCCGCAGGAAAGCTGATCTTCCCCGGCTTCATTGATGCCCACACCCACTTCGATCTTCATGTGGCGGGCACTGTCACCTGCGATGACTTCGCCTCCGGCACCGAGGCGGCCGTCAGCGGCGGCACCACCACCATCATTGACTTCGGCACCCAATATCCCGGGGAAACCCTGGAGGAGGGCTTTCAGAACTGGCTGAAAAAGGCCGCCGTGGGGGCATCCTGCGACTATGGCATTCACATGTCCATCACGGACTGGAATGAAGAGACGCGCCGGGATTGCCAGCAAATGATGGAGGAAGGTCTCAGCAGCTTTAAACTCTATCTCACCTATGACACCAAGGTAAATGACCACGACCTCTATGAGATTCTGCTGCGGCTCAAAGAAGTTCACGGCATCACCGGCTGCCACTGCGAAAACGATGGTCTCATCAAGGCGTTGCAGGAAGAAGCCGTTCGTGAGGGCGGTCTCCGCAGCGTCTCCTCTCACTACAAGACCCGTCCTGTGGAGGCAGAAGCCGAAGCCATCCATCGTTATCTCCGGATTGCCTCCCTCACGGACTGGCCGGTGATCGACGTTCATCTCACCTGTGCCGCCGGTCTTGAAGAAATTCGCCAGGCCCGCCGCCGGGGACAGACCGTGTATGCCGAAACCTGTCCACAGTATCTCACCATGACCCAGGAGCTCTATGATCTTCCCGGCTTTGCGGGCGCACGCTATGTGATCTCCCCGCCGCTCCGGAAGGAAAGTGACTGCGAAGCTCTCTGGGAGGCCCTGAAGACCGGCGAAATTCAAACGGTTTCCACGGATCACTGCGCCTTCACGCTGGCGCAGAAGGAACTGGGAAAAGAGGATTTCCGGAAGATCCCCGGCGGCATGCCCGGCGCGGAAACCCGCGGACCGCTCATGTATTCCGAGGGCGTCGCCAAGGGTCGCATCACCAAAGAACAGCTCTGCCGTGTACTTTCCGAAAATCCGGCAAAACTCTACGGACTCTGGGGCCGGAAGGGTGCCATTGCGCCTGGCTTCGATGCCGATCTCGTGCTGCTGGATCCCAAGGGCAGCAGGACCATCACCGTTTCCGAGCAGGTAAGTCGCTGTGACTATGCTCCGCTGGAGGGCAAGCAGCTGCAAGGCTGCATCACCGAGGTTTACCTCCGCGGAAGCCTCACCGCAAAGGACGGCAAGGTTCTCGAGAAGAACCGCGGCCAGTATCTCAAACGCGGCGAATTCATGCGGATATGATTTGCACACAAAAAGGGCTCAGCGCAGATTTGCGCTGAGCCCTTCTTGCTACATCGGCAACTGTCGTCCTTAGGTGTTTTCCTATATCTTTACATTTGGATTTCGGTACTGTCCATGTTCTTCCGTTTTCTTTCCATACTGAATGGCAAATTTCGGACATCTGTGCAAACATCCCAGACACATGGCACATTGTTCCTTTATCCAAACAGGTTTTCCGTTTTTCATCTCGATGGCCTGTACCGGACATTTCTTCTCGCACAATCCACAGCCAACACATTCATCCGTGACAACAAAATGCTTCGTTTTTCTCATCCTGTCGTACCAAAGCGGATACACTGCTCTTGTTATTGCAGGCAGTCTGGATTTTATATGATTGCCTGTAGCTTCGCTCCGTATCAAATGTATGATCTCTTCGATCTGTGCTTCCGCCTTTGAGTTTATCCTCGCCACTTTTTCTTTATCCGACAGATTAAAAATCGGTGTCCAGGTATCAGGCATCCGCACACCGAAAAATGCATCAAAGGAAATATCGCTTCCAGACTGCAATGCTTCTTGTACCAGATACCAGCTTGCTCCCGGTGTGGTTCCATATGTAGCAATATAAAAACATTTCCCTTCGTGAGTTTTGAGTTTGTGCATCTGAAAGAACTCTTTTACATTGCTCGGGATTCCCCACGCATAGGTTGGAGACACCATCCCATGAACATCCGTTAAAGTTTCTCCTGTGACTTCCTGTATGGAGATGGCCTTTGTACCTATGGCTTTTGCAATGCGCTCAGCCACGTATTTGCTGTTTCCTGTTGCCGAGAAATATAAAATCATCTTCTCACCCCAATCCTGCTTAATGGTGACAGGTACCGGGCTTGCATGCTGTGATATTATTCAATTACCTTTGATGCTGCAGAACCCATTCCAATAATTCTTCATAGCCAAGTTTACCGGCCGCCACGTCAAGAATTGTCTCATACAATTCTTTTTGTGTGTAAGTAAGATCTATTCCATTCAATGCCAGGAAAACCAACATTGCATGAGTTCCTATTCGCTTGTTGCCGTCAACCATACTGTGATTCTTGATCAATCCATATCCTAATCTGGCCGCTTTTGCCTGAATCGTTTGGTATAAATCAACCCCCGCAAATGACTGAAACGGCGTCTCAAGAGCGGATTCCAACAGGTTGTAATCTCTCACTCCATCACTTCCACCAGTTTCTTCTATCAGCTGAGTATGGAGCATCAAGATCTGCTCTTTGCTCAGTCTCTTCATTTAGCCAACACCTCATATGCTTCCTTATTCTGCGCCAAAAGTCTCTTAGAGATACTCAGTACATCCTCATCAGAAGCTACCGTATCTTCGTCAGCCTTACTAAAATCAATGACAAGATATCTTGGTACATTGTTCTTTAAAATTACAGCAGAGCCACGCTCATCTACCAATCTTGCCACTTTAGAAAAATTTTGATTCGCTTCAGAAATGGAAACCATCGTATTTGTATCTATAGTCATCTTAAACACCTCCGTGATCTTTTACTATAGTATATACAAATATTAGGATGTATTCAACCTATTCTGTTTTAATACAAGCAGAATCAAGCAGAAAATCGTAAATATTAATTGTTAGAATGCCAAATTCATCGTAATAT
>CAVFNN010000035.1:0-20637 GCA_963623925.1 bacterium
GAACGAAAAGCTTGGCTTTTGTTCTGTCCGTTTGTTTTACTGCGAATGTATTCGCATACGATCTTTCGATCGTTTTCTGAAAATCTTTTAAAGAATCTTCAGGGTCTGTGTATTATTCGATTTTTGATTTCCAAGGTACAATGTGAGCAATGCAGAAATCGGACAAGCGACTCGTTGAAAACTTATTTTCATAAGAGATCGCGTCGGGCGATTTCTATAGTGCGCCAGCACGTGATCGACTGCTGCGAAGCAACAGGAGATTTGCTCACGCCTCACTCGTGGCGACTTGCAATACTTTACAGGAATTTCTCATTCTTGTCAAGCACTTTTTTGAATCTTTTTGATTCAAGCGCAGAGGGTGGGGTTCGAACCCACGCGCCCTTGCGGACAAACGGTTTTCAAGACCGCCTCGTTATGACCACTTCGATACCTCTGCATTCTTCTTTTGAGCCGCCTCTTCAGAAGCGACTCAAAGATCATAGCAAATCCGGCTCTTCCCGTCAAGCAAATTTTTCGCTGTTTTTGTAAATTTTTCTTGTATTCGCTACACCAGCAACAACGCAAGACTCAACTCCTGCAATCGCCACAAAAGAATGCTCACCGCCAGGATATCCGCCGCACCTCCCGGGCTGATATTACGCTGTATGCAGCTCTGGTTCAGTGTCAAAAGCCCATTCATCCCCTGCTCCGTGAAGCCTCCACCCAAAGCCAGCAGATGCTTGCTCTCCTCCTGCAGCTTTTTCATTTCCTCATAAGAGCTTCGCGTCACCACATTGGTATCGTTCAGCTCAGACATTACCCGAAGCAGAACCTGCAGGTTCACCGCATTGAGATAGACATCACTCTCCCAGGGATTCTCTGCCGAAGACATTTCCCTCCAAAGCATTCTGTGCATACGAATGCCGCCGCGGAGCTCCGGAAGGGGAGCGCGATACTTCTCCATCTCCGGAAAAGCCACCTCCCGCAGAATCGGAAAGCCCTGTTCCGCCTGTCCACGGATGCCCCGCTCGCCATATTCCCGGAACAGCTTCTCACCGTGGGTCACCGGTTCCCGCTGCTCCATGGCAAGGAACTCTTCTCCCAGGATGCGACGGCACATATCCCGGCAAAGCCAAAGCACCGTCTGCGCAAAGTGCCCGGTTTCAACATTTGCGCCTTCTCTCTCGGAAAGTCCGAGACGTACGCGTCCCAACAGCTCCGCATCCACCGCCCGAAGAGCCTCTGCACTGTTTTCTCTGCGGAACTGCAGCCCTGCCGCCGCCAGAACGATGCCCATGGTAAACAGCATGCCCTTGTGGGTATTCACGCCCTCTGTGGCCGCAAACATGGCCTTCTCCGCTTCCACACCAATCCGGCGAATCCGCCGGAAAAGGCACTCCTCTTCCGTTTCTACATTCTTCGTTCCGACTTCGTCCGTAGTATCTTCCTTCGGCGCATCCTCCGCCTCCAGCTCTTCGATCTCCAGCCTTTCTTCTGCAGTCTCTGTTTCCGGCGTAAAACCTGCCATAAACATATCCGCAAGATAAGGCGCGATTGCCTCTGTGCTCTTCTCAAAGGTATGGATATCCATATCCGCATGAGCGCCGCAGTCAATCTGATCCACCAGCCCCGGCTTCGGCGAGGTTTTGACCTCTCCCATCAGGGCCTCCCGAATTGCATTTTCAATATATCGCTTCCACTCTGCAGCGTTCATCTCTTTTCTCCGTTCAAAAAAGCCTCGGCAGGTCTGCGGCAGACAAGCTGCCGCAAAACCCGCCGGGGCATAAATCGTTGTCAGACAGGTGCCGTTATGCGCCCGTTTGATCTTCGTTCACTTATGGTTCGATCAGTCCTTGAACTCGAAGGGCTTGATCTCGCGTACTACGTCCATGATGGAACCGTCGCGGGCCTCAATGATACCCACTACACGGTCACCGAACTGTACCTTCTCCGGCTCGCCGGTAATAGAATAAGCGATATCGCGGAGTTCTTCAATAGTCTTGAAGGGAAGACCGGAATTCTTGGTGGCCTCGATGAGATCCTGTCTCTTCGGATTGATGGCAATACCGTAATCGGTTACAACAACGTCCACATCCTCACCCGGTGTGGTGACGGTTGTACAGTCTGTGCAGATGGTCGGAATTCTGCCCTGCATGATCGGCGCGATCACGATGGTGCACTTTGCACCTGCTGCAGTATCCGGATGTCCGCCCTGCGCACCGGTGATGTAACCGTCAGAACCTACCACTACGTTACAGTTGAAGTGTGTATCCACCTCAAGGGCAGCCAGGATAACGAAGTCAAGCTTGTTGACATAGGCACCCTTGTTGAAGGGATCCGCATACTCGCCGGCTGTGATATAGAAATGGTTCGGGTTTGTGGTAATGTTGGCAATGGCATCCTGGTCGAAGTCCTGTGTATCCACCAGGCACTTTGCCAGACCCTGATCCAGAAGATCACACATCGGCTTGGTCAGTCCGCCGACACCGAAGCTCATGTGAATGTTCTTTTCCTTCATAACCTCCATCAAGGAAATGGTGGAAGCAATGGAAGCGCCGCCGACACCGGTCTGATAGGAGAAGCCCTCCTTGAAGTACGGTGTGCTGGTTACGAAGTCTGTGCAGTACTGCGCCATCAGGAGCTTTCTCTGATCCTTGGTGGGCTTTGCCGCACCGGTAGCGATCTTTGTGGGATCACCGATCTCGTCAACCACAACCACATAATCCACATAGGTCTGTGTGATCTGTGCCGGAAGGTTCGGGAACGGAACCAGACAGTCGGTCACAGCAACCACTCTGTCTGCATACTGTGCGTCCACTGCAGAGTAGGAAAGCACGCCGCAGTCAGCCTTACCGCCATTAGCGCCCAGGTTTCCGTACTCATCCGCTGTGGGAGCACCGATGAAAGCGATGTCAATGTGGGTCTCGCCAGTCTCAATGGCTCTGACACGCGCACCATGGGAACGCATGATCGCCAGACCCTTCAGCTTGCCCTCAGAAATGGCCTTGCCGATACCGCCGCGCACGCCGGAAGACTGAATGTTTGTGATGGTGCCGTCCTCAATGTAAGGCACGATGGGATCATTCTGTGAGCCCATGGAAGAAGCTGCGATGGTCAGGTCCTTGATGCCCATCTTGTGGCACTCCTCCACAACCATGTTCAGCACCTTGTCACCATTACGGAAATGATGGTGGAAGCCCAGTGTCATGCCGTCCTTGATGCCGCACTTCACGAGCACATCATGGATGGAATCCACCAGCTTGGAGCCGTTGGAATTGATCACACACTTCACCTTGTGGGAAGCTGTGTTGTATTCATATCCGTCAAAATGATGGGTTCCCTGGAATACTTCCTTTCCAGTTGCCTTTAAGATCTCCTCAGGTATATCTCTACCAACTGCATTAATCATAATTACAGATCCCCCTTGTAAATGCCGGCTGCCTTGGCAAGCATGATGTTTCTCTTTGCACCGTCATAGAAAGCGATATCGATCATCTTTCCGTCAACGGTGAACACGCCGATGCCCTTTGCCTTCTTGTCATCAATTTCCTTGATCACCTTCTCGGAGAAGATGATTTCCTTCTCGGTCGGGGTAAAGATCTTGTGCACGATATCGATCTGACGAGGATTGATGCAGGACTTTCCGTCGAAGCCCATCATGTGAATGGTCTCAACATCCTTCTTGAAGCCCTCCATATCGTCCAGGTTGGTCCAAACAGTATCGAAGCACTGTACGCCTGCTGCACGAGCGGCAATGATCATCTGCTGACGTGCGCCCATAAGCTCAACGCCGGTACCGGTGATCTTGGTCTGCAGATCCTTGGTGTAGTCACCGCCGGAAAGGGCAACGCCGATCATACGGTCAGAAGAGGTACATACCTCGTAAGCGTTCATAACCCCCTTAGCGGACTCCAGAGCGGACATGATCAGTGTGGATCCCGGCTCTCTGTTGAATTCTTCCTCAGCTGCAACAACCTTCTCCTCTACGGCGCGAACCATTTCGGCATTCTCGGTCTTCGGGATACGGATAACATCAGCACCGCCGGCTACGCAGCAGCGAATATCCTCTTCCCAGAGATCTGTATCAAGGCCATTGATACGAACCACGCGCTCTGCGCCTCTGTAATCAATGGTGGTCAGGGCATGATAAAGGGAGAATCTGGCGGTATCCTTTGCCGTTACGGCCACGGCATCCTCCAGATCCAGCATCAGTGAATCTACCTTATAAATATACGGATCCTTGATGAGTGACGGCTTCTGCGCGTTCAGGAACATCATAGATCTTCTCAGTCTCTTCTTATTAGGATTCTCAATCATTTGATTGCACCTCCCCAGGGTAAGTTAGTGTACTGGTCTACAGAGCGATATACCGCACCCTCGATCCGTGCCTTGATTGTGCAGTCAAGGGCACCCTTGTCAACGATCGCGATCTTTACATTGTCAACGCCCAGGTTCTGGAGTGTCTCCAATGCGACCTTGCGAATCTGGTTTCCGAACTGGTGTGCTACTGCGCTTTCCAGAGAGAACTCAATCTTTCCGTCTCCCGGCTCCACAGTAACCTGGCAGTCACTGGATTCCATCGTGCCCGCAACAGCAGGTTTCTTAATTTCCATAGTATCCCTCCTTGTCGGTGAGCCGCCGATCAGCGTCCCACATTCCTAAAGTGATTACCCACGAGGAAGTCTCCCCCTCCCTCAGCCTCTACTGGTGATTATACCCTAGAGAATCTCAAATTCATACTTTAATTTGGTGTATTTTGATGATAATGGTTTTTTTGCACATAGTAAAATACATAATGAATTATAATTCACATAGGTTCAACCTATCCCCGACTATGAACAAAGAAGGCTCTGCTGACACAGAGCCCTTTATACGCTCGCCGCTAAGGCATCCTGTCCGGGGCCCCCGATAGCCCCCGGACAGGATACGAAAAACCCGGGCACCGTTCTGCAAGGAATCGGTAACCCGGGCATACTTTTTTATTGTGTCGCGTATTTCAAAATTTCCGCCGGACTGTGGGCAATGTAGTCGGCCCCGGCTTCCTGAAGTTCCTCTAGGCTACCGTAACCATGGGTGACGCCCAGAGAATCCACACCGCTTTTCTTTGCGCCGTCGATATCAAAATGCCGATCTCCCACCATCAGGACATGCGCCTTGTCGAGCTGCATCTCCCGCACCGCCTTATCGATCAGTCGCGACTTTTCTGAATTGTGGTCATCCAGTTCCGGGCCGGTCTGATAGGAAAAGAGCGGCGCCAGATCAAAGTGGTTCAGAATCTGCTCCGCAAAAACATGCGGCTTCGAAGTCACAAGAAGAAGCTTCCTGCCGGAATCGTAAAGCGCCTGCAGCGTCTCCCGCATGCCTTCATAGACCTTCGCATCAAAGATGCCGCTGACCGGATACACCTCCCGGTAATATGCCGTGGCCTTTTCGGCGTCGGCCTCACTCAATCCGTAAATCCCCATAAAGGAATCCATCAGTGAAGGCCCCACAAAGCGCCGCAGCGTGGCTTCCGGCTCATTCGGAAATCCGAAATGGTCCAGCGCATACTGGGCTGACTTCATAATGCCCGGCCCGGAATCCATGATCGTGCCGTCCAGATCCAATAAAATTGCGTCATACTTTCTCATGTGCTACTTCCTTTTTTCAGGCCCGAAGGCATTATCCTCATATACAATACGGGCGTCTCAGATTTCACAGGCCCGCTTCCGGAGAATGTCGAGGAGACACTGATCGGCCTTGGAAAGGTAGGCATCCTTCAGCGTGGCAATGCAGAGGCTCCAGTACGCGTTGTACTTCTTGTCGACAGAAAGATAGACCGGCGGATTCTGGAAACGATTCTGGTTCACATAGTCGCTGGGCAGCATAGTATAGCCCATGTTCAGCGCCGCCAGCCGCTCCGTGGTCATATAATTCCGGGTCTGCAGACGGATCTTCGGGGCAATGCCGGCCTTCTTCAGCACAGCATCGGTCACATGGCGGATCCGCTGCTCCTTAAAAAGCGTCAGCAACGGCTCGTCCCGCAGCAGCTCCACATCCAGCACCGGGTAGTCATAGCCTTCCATGGGCACTGCCTGCTTCACCAGCGGATTGTCTTTCGACATGGCGATAACAAAAGGATGGTCCGTCAGAATCTCATAATTCAGGGACGGATTCGCCTCGCTGTCTTCCGCCGGGGCATGCATGATGGAGAAATCCAGATCGCCGCTCACCAAGCGGGATTCCTGGGGCTCCGTGGAACCTTCGAAGACATCCCAGGTGATGTTCGGGCAAAGCCGCTGGAACTCCGGCAGAATGTGCGGCAGGACAATGGCCCCCAGATGGTTGGTGATACCGAAGTAAATCTTTCCCACCCGCAGGTCGTTGATGTCCGTGATCTCCGCCTCAAAGTTATCATAGATCTTCAGGATCTGACAAGCCATCTGGTAATAGCGCTCTCCGGCATAGGTGAGATGCAAGCCATTGGAGCCCCGGACAAACAGCTTCACGCCGATGGTATCCTCGATGCGGGAAATCGACTGGGACAATGACGGCTGTGCCACAAAAAGCTTCTTCGCCGCCTTGGAAATGTTTTTTTCATCTGCAACGGTTTTCACGTACAACAGTTCACGACTGGTCATAGCAGCTGCCCCTTCTTTAAGATTTTCTATACGTTCAATAGCAATAAACTATATTCTAGCATCGCCGTCAAAAAATCTCAAGCGGCCGTCGCTCAGATACCGATCACCTCAAAACGATTGTTTTGCGGTATCGTCAAGTCTTCATGCGAACGGATGTAGTCCACCAACATGTCCTGCATGTTGTCCGCACCGCTGTATACCGTTTTACATGCCCCGAGGATTGCATAGCCGCCGGTGCCCGTCGCCCTGTAATCACTGGTCACCAGCGTATAGCTTTCCGTGTCGCTGAGCTCCGTGCCGTCCAGCTTCCGCAGCCGCACCACCCGGTCCCCCTTCGGTCTTGTGAGATCAAAGGCATAGTCCAGACCGGCATAGATGTCATAGTTGTAATGCTCAATCTTCGGCTTCAGGAAGGTGTCCCCGATATAGGGATGTCCCTCTGCATCCAATTCCAGGTACATGGCGCAGCGCTCCAGGCATTCCTTCAGGACCGCCCGGGTCACTTCTTTCACCGTGATGGTGTTGGCAAACATGTATGCCGTATACACGGATCGAATACTGACGGAGGCCGGCAGCCCCACCGGATTGTTGCCAAGGGCTGAGCAGGCAAAGTCTGCTTGAACAGCTTCCAGCATCACCTGATTGAAAAGATCGGCCAAGCAGCTGCCGTGAAGGGCAACGTCCAGCTTCTCTTCCGGCAGAATGGGGGCCGCAAGCCGCCCTATCGTCTCATCCAGCCAGCTTTCGGTGGCGGTTTCCAGCGGCATCAGCGCCGCATAATCCGCCGGATCACAATCCTTTTCCACCGGAAGCAGCGCAGAGCCGATCTGCAATGCCGATGATGACGGCGCCGACTGTACAGCCTCGTCATCCCGTGCTCCGCGGATATGAATGTAGCTTCCGGCGTCACAGGGCGGCTGCACCGTAAAGGTATCGCCAAGCCATAGTCCCGGCACGCTCATATGCTGGTGACCAGTGAGCAGAATATCAAAATCCGTCTCTTCTGCCAGACGGCAGGCCACATTTTCCCGGGAATCCGTAAGCAGTTCTCCGGTCTCCAGATCCCGCTCATAACCGCCGTGGTAAATACAGATGCAGAGATCACAGTGAGACCGCAATTCTGCCAGCGCTGCCTTGGCCGCCGCGATGGGCTCCGAAACCGTCAGTTCCGTAAGATGCTCCGGCTTTTCCCACAAATTGACATAATCCGTCACCACACCGGTAAAACCCACCCGGAGACCATTCTCCAGGGTTTTGATCCAGGTCTTCTGCAGCTTCAGCTCACCCCGGCGGTCGCTGACATTGGCACAGACGCAAACCGCCTGCATGGCGTGGGTATATTCCTTCAGCACTTCGTAGCCAAAGTTAAAGTCATGATTTCCCAGTGTATAAACGTCCAGTCCCATGGCGTTGAAAGCGAAGGCCGCCGGATGCACCGCAAACTGCCCCCGATGCTCCAGATAATACTGCAGCAGAGGCGATCCCTGCAGAGAATCCCCGCCGTCCGCCACGATGGTATTGCCGCTGTGCCGGATGGCGGAGGCGATATCCATCAAACCTCTGGTCAGCGGCTTGCCGCTCTGATAGTCCACCGGCAAAATCTTCCCGTGGGTATCCGAGGTGTAATAAATTTCAAAATCTCTCTTCATGCCTTAGCCTCTTGTGAGCTTCACACGGATCTTTGTGGACAGCCACTCGATGATGAGTACCAGGATGATGAGGCCAATCAGGATGGAGCCTGCCTCATTCCAGCGATAGGCATTCATGGCAAAGATCAGCGGCGCACCGATACCGCCGGCACCCACCAGACCAAGGACAGTGGCATCACGAAGGTTGATGTCAAAACGATAAATGGCAGTGGACGCAAAGTTCGGCATCAGCTGCGGCAGAATACCATAGCGAATCTTCTGCCAGGTGGTGCAGCCTGCCGCATCCAGGGACTCCAGAATCTTCGTATCCAGATCCTCGATGGCTTCGATATACATCTTGGACACCATGCCGATGGAGCAAAGAGACATGGTCATCAGACCCGCGAAGGCGCCCGGTCCGGTCACGCGGATAAACATCAGGCCGTAAACGAAGGCCGGTACGGTACGGATCATCATGATGAGAATCCGTCCGATAAAGGCAATGGGCTTCGGCGCCAGATTGCTGGCCGACAGGAACGCCAACGGGATGGAAATGATGGCGCCCACCACGGTGCCCATGAAGGCAATGCAGATGGTCTCCAGAAGAAGATACAGGACACCGCTGCTCGTCAGATTAAAGAGAAGTGCCGTGTCCGGGTGCACAATACCGTTCAGGATATTGAGTGCCATCTTTCCGCCGTTTGTGGTGGTGCCGGAGCTCTCCATTGCCGTCACACTCCAGAGAAGGAGCGCCAGTACAATGATGCCGATGACAAGGTTGTAAATCCAGTCTTTGGGCCGCTTGTCATAGGCCTGTTCTATTCTGCTGTTCATAGAATTTCTCCCTTCTCCTTAGACAAGACGCTTCCGGATGCTGCGGCTCACGGTTTCGATGATGAACACGGTAATGAAGAGCACCAAAAGAATCATGCCGACGTTCGGATACTCACGCCAGCCCAACTGCTCATTCAAAATGAGGCCGATACCGCCTGCGCCCACATAACCCAGCACTGCGGCGTAGCGCACATTACCCTCAAAGTTATAGAGGCTGTTGGACAGGAAACTGGGCATCACCTGGGGAATGATGGCAGACACAAAGGCCTGATAGCGACTGGCACCCATGGCCTCCAGGGCCTCAAAAGCACCCATGTCCACGGTTTCGATCTCCTCATACAGAATCTTGCCGATGTAGGCAAAGGAGAAAACCGCAATGGCCGTCGTACCGGCAATGGTGCCGAGGCCGAAAATAAAGGTCGCAATCAGCGCAGAAACCAGGGTCGGCAGAGTTCGCACGATACTGAACATAAGTCGCATAAGCCACACCACCGTCTTGCTCTTGCAGACATTGGTGCTGGCCAGCATAGCGAAAGGCACAGAAAGCACAGAGCCGATGAAGGAACCCAAAAGGGACATCTTGATGGTGTCCAGGATGGGGCTGATGATCTTCCCGGTGTAAGAAGGCTCCGGCGGGAACATCTGTCCCAGAATCACGAAGAACTCCTTGCCCCGCTTCATCAGTGTGGCCGGCTGAAAACCGGTAACCTTGATGGAAACGCAGGCAAAAATCAAAATGATCAGGGCATACAAGGGTGCCCGGGAACGCCGCTCCGGAATCTCTCTTCCGTCCGGAAGGGTATAAACCTTCGGCGGAAAGAGCTTGTCATAGATGCTCATTTATGCCTCCTTGCCCTGGTAGATCTTCGCCAGTACTGCATCGTCCACCTGATCCGAAGGACCGTCGTATACCACCTCACCGGCGCGGATACCGATGACGCGCTGACAATACTGCAACGCCAGATCCACATGATGGATGTTGATGAGGATGGTGATGTTCATGTCCTTGTTGATGCGGGTAAAGTCATCCATAACCTGCTTTGCCGTGATCGGGTCAAGAGCCGCCACCGGCTCATCGGCCAGAATAATCTGCGGATTCTGCGCCAGGGTGCGCGCCAGTGCCACACGCTGCTGCTGACCACCGGAAAGCTGATCCGCTCTCACAAAGGCCTTATCCAGAATACCCACCTTATCCAGAGACTCCAGGGCCTTGAGCTTCTCTTCCTTGGTGTAAATGCCCAGAAGAGACCGCCACCAGGGCATATCCGGCACGAAGGCCGTGAGTACATTCTTGATGACTGTGGTACGGGTAATGAGGTTGAAGGACTGGAAGATCATACCGATCTTGCGGCGGAACCGGCGAAGCGATGCGCCGGACAGTGTCATGACATCCGTGTCATCCACGGTCAGCTTACCGCTGGTAACGTCATGCATACGGTTGATGGTTCTGATGAGAGTGGATTTGCCGGCACCGGAAAGACCGATAATGGCCACAAATTCTCCCTGTTCAATGCTCAGATTGATGTGCTTAAGTCCCTCATATCCGTTGGGGTATGTCTTTCCGACATCTTCAAACTTAATCATACGTAGATCCCTTCCTGAAGTGTTAATGGATTAGATGAAAAAGGAGGCAGAACACATCTCCTATGCTCCGCCTCCGCATGTTTTATACCATTCCGGTGAACAGCGAACCTGCCGAACCCCGATTAAGAATTGGCACGAAGCTCCTGAATGATCTTCTGTGCCTGACGCTCAGAATCATAATCCGCATCATTGGCTGCTACATAGCCCTTGTGGCTGTAGATGGCGATGACTTCCTTGCCTTCCTCAGTGTCTCCGATGTTAATGAAGGCCTGCTGCAGTGCTGCCTTGAAGTCCGCATCCTGCATAACCTCTGAGGTCTTGGATACAGAGATGGTGTCGTTGAAGATGCCCGGTGTCACACCGATCAGATCGGTATCATCCCAGATGCTGCTGGACATCGCATACTCAGACTGCCACTTCTCCTCGTAGTCACGACGAGCATCTGCATAGGTGCAAAGCACGTCGATCTGTCCCTGGGCCAGACGAGCGAATGCGGTACCATAGGAATCACACTGTACGGCGTGAGAAAGATCTGTGATGTTCTTGTCGTAGTTCTGCTGGATCCAAAGTGCCGGGTAAATGTAGCCGGCGCTGGAAGTCGGGCCCATCACGCCCCAGTTCAGACCATCCAGGTCCTCCCAAGTGAGCGCCTCGCCGCTGTTGATCTTCTCTGCTGCTGCACGTCCCGCCTCAGAAGGGCCGGCCACGATGAGGGCTCTGTAATAGGTAACCTGCTCATCCTTTGCCTCTGTGGGCTTGTTTTCGTTCCAAACCTTCGGGTCGTCATCGTCGATGGACAGGCCGTCTCTGGTGGCTGTGCAAAGCACTTCAGCGCCATCATCATAGAGCACATAGGTACCGCCCGGAATGAATCCTACGTCAATGGTGCCGGCCTCGAGTCCCTCACCGACGGCCTCAAAGCTGGTGCCCACGGTAATGTTGACGTTTTTGATGTCATAGCCAAGCTCAGCCATCTGGGTCTGGATCATGGCCTTCAGCGGCTCTGTGGCGGTCACAATCTCTGCCGGCTCACGAGAAGGCACAAAAGCAACCTCCAGGTTCTCCACTTCCTTGGTCTCTGTGGCAGCTGCCTTCTCTTCAGAAGCCGCGGCGCTCTCTGCACCTGCTGCAGCTGTTGTGGTCTCCGTGCTGGAACTGCTTCCGCAGCCTGCCAGCAGTGAAACCGCTGATGCAGCCGTCAGAAGAAGTGCGATACTTTTCTTCATAATCTTGATTTCCTCCTTAAAAAACACCCGCGCCCGGGTGTTCGTCTGATCATGCTTCAGTATATACGCGCTTTGTCATAAACTGGTAGCATATCTGTAAAAACTTTGCTTATAGAATCTAACACAAAAACGGTTTGGCTTCAATAAGCAAAGACAGCTTTAACGCACACAAAAGCCCCGGCGGAAATCCGCCGGGGCCTACTGTTCGCTATTGTTTTTAAACTCTTTTTACTTCAGGAACATACCGAAGATGACAGATCCGAGGATCAGCACGATACCACCGCCGAGACGGGAAGAAAGCTGAGCGTAAGGGATCAGCGCCATACGGTCGCCGGCGCCAAGTACAGCCAGGTCTCCGGAACCGCCACGGTTCGCCATGCAGAGGCCGGCAGTAACAGCGGTATCGATGGGGAAGAAACCAACCAGCTGGCCAACGATTGCAGAACCGATGATACATCCGAGTACGATAAGCGCTGCAATGACAACGTTGGAAAGTGTACATGCAGATGCCAGATCATGAATGTTGGTATCTACAGCCACGCCTACCATGACGATGTTGATGAAGTTCTTGGTGAAGAAGCTCTGCATGGTCTTGGCAGCGGCACGAATGTTGTCCGGAATGATACCGGTTGCTGCAGCGATAGCCACGAAGAGGATCATGTAAGCAAACTGATGGATCGGTGCGCCTGCGATCTCCGGCAGGATAACCTTTGCGAAGAGTCTGCCCAGCGCATAGAAGGCACATGCCAGAACGATAGCTCCGCCGTAGTCGCCAAGCTTCGGCTTCTCCAGCTTCATATCATCAGCATTGAAGTCGCCCTTCCGCATGAGGCGGGCATCAGCACCGCATCCGCCGGTCCATGACGGCTTAACATCACCCAGCTTCTTCAAAAGAGCAGAGCTAATGATGGCAAAGACATTGGCAATGGTCAGGATGGCAATGGCGAAGGTGTAGTAGTTTGCTGCTGCATCACCGGTTACGGTCTCGTAGATCTGAGAAAGAGGCACTGCACCTGCGCCGTTTCCGCCTCCCATGATGGGAAGCACGTACTTGATCAGCACGTTGGAAGGTGTCACACCGAAGATCAGACCACCGAGGATACCCAGAAGGCCTGCGCCGAAGAGACCGCCGAAGATGGAAGGAATGTATCCCACGAAAGAGCGGATCATCAGCTTACGATCCAGAGAGATGATGGAACCTGTGATCAGGAACACGATGAAGAAGGACAGGAAGTCCGAATCATCCATGAGTGCTGTCATACCGGTCACATACTTCTCCGGGAAGAAGTTGTAGGTGAAGAGGAAGGCAGACACAATGTAGGTCATAACGATACCGCCGCCTACATAGGTGTTCCAGATCGGAAGTCTGTCACCGATCTGATCGCAGACAATGCCGACGCTGAGCATCAGCAGGAAGCAGCCGGCCAGATCCGTGGAAAGAGATCCGGTAAACATGCCGGCAAAAGCCACCACAACGATAATGAGTGCAAGCCACCAGGGCAGGCCCATGGGCTTACAAGGAGCGAACAGCGCCTTTTTGTACTGATCCATAAAATTATCCCCCTTGATAAAATGTTTGCAGCTGCCTCGCCCCCGTACGCGACCCCTCGCGCTGCGAAGCCTCTGCAGTGTAATGGATACTCCCGGTCATGCGCTGACCGGCTTCGGAAACTGCTGAGATTCCGCCCCAAATTCGGAACCTCTTTTGTTTCTCGACTTGACTAATATTACCATGGGTTTCCCGTTTTTTCAATTCTGCATTGTGCAGAACCACATAGATAAAATCAATGGGTGTCATAGGCTGCACGGATAATTGTAGATTTTCCAAAAAAATACCGTTTTATTGTGCAAAACGCCATTGCATTTTCGCAAATGCAATGGCGTTTCCATCTATTCTTTCAATCAAAAATTTTCCGCATCACAAGGGCCGCATCCCCTGCCTCCATCTGTCCCGGTGCCGAAGCCTGACCAACGGCAGCAAAGGTATAGTCTGCGCCGGAAAGCGCACCAGCCACCCGGCTCAGCTGCCCGAGCTTTCCCATGGACATGGAAATGTATTCGTGCATGTCTGCATCCTCTGTCCGGAACTGACGGGTCGCCAGCATAAGATTCAGCACATCCTCTTCCGTCTCCGGCATAAAGGCCGCCTTCAGCACATCGCCGCCCTGGGCCCGCAGCGTCCGGAACACATTCAGGATTCCTGCAATAGACGGCGTTCCGGAAAAATCATGATAGGACAGCACCGACTTCACACCATATTCCCGGCAGAGCGCTGTCAGCTGTCGCGTGATCGCCTCGTCCTCCGGACTGGGTGCACCAGCCTCATAGCCTTCCCGGGCACCCTCGATATCCAGCATGCCGATGGCACCGCTCCGGATGGCTCTTTCGTTGATCGAGAGGTACTTTTCCGGATCATAATGGAAGCAGCCACCCTGGATATCTGTACGGATGGTAAAGAGAATCGTGCGCTCCCGGAAGCAGTCCTGAAGCCGCCGGAGCAGGTCCTCCAGCGCTTCCTCCTGTACTTCGCTGGCCAGATCATAGCGGAATTCGATCACCGAAATCTCCGGATAGCTTTCCGCATGGCGGATCTGCTCCGCCTGAAACTTGATCTCCGCCTCATAATGCCCCGTGATGGGCACGCAAATTTTGGTCATACACTAATCTCCTCAATTAAAGATAGTCTTTTTTGCATGATGCCAACGATAGCAAAGCAGCACCGGCTTTTCCAGCCACCGCTTCAGCACAATGTGGAAGTATTTCTCCGGCCCCACAGGCTTCACCAACACGCACTTCACATCCGCATTCCTGGCGCCCCAGATATCCGTGAACAGCTGATCGCCAAAAAAAACCAGTTCCTCCCGCTTTACCTGCAGCAACTCCGTTGCCCGCAGGTACCCCTCTGCCTTCGGCTTATGGGCATCAAAAATATAGGCATCCGCACCGGCGGCCTCCGCAAAGGCCTTAACCCGGGGTTCATGATTATTGGAAAGCAGGCAAATGCGAAGGCCAGCTTCATGGATCTCTTGAAAAAGCCGCGCAGAATCTTCTGTCGCCGGTTTGTCATGCTCCACCAGCGTGTTGTCGATATCGAAAGCCACCCCGCGAAAGCCCTTTGCCGCCAGCTGCCGAAAATCCACCGCGCTTACCGCATCTACAGTATCATCCGGATACAATTTTTCAAACACCCGCATCCTCCTTCTGATCCTTGTGGGCCATGAGCTTCCGGATCTCCTCCGCGAAGCTGTCTACGTCCTTAAACTCCCGATACACCGAGGCAAAGCGCACATAGGCCACCTGGTCCAGCTTCTCCAGCTTCTCCATCACCAGCTCTCCGATCCGCTGGGAAGGAATCTCCCGGGCACCGCTTGAGAAAAGGCTATTCTCAATCTCATCCACTATCTCCCGGATCTGCTCCGTGGACACCGGGCGCTTATGGCAGGAACGCACAATGCCTGCCTCGATTTTGCTGCGGTCATAGGGTGTCCGACTGCAGTCCTTTTTGATCACCATCAACGGCATGGTCTCCAGCTTCTCATAGGTAGTGAATCGTCTGCCGCAGTGCTCGCACTGGCGACGCCGCCGAATGGCCGTGTTCTCATCTGCCGGGCGAGATTCGATCACCCGGGTATCATCCGCATCACAATAGGGGCACTTCATGACGTTCCTCCTTCCTCCCGGCTGTCCGCTTCCGCTTTTCCGCCGTTCTGCAGCACCACTTCCCGGTAAACCTCCTCAAAGCTCCGGCGCTGTTCTGTCTTTTCCTTCGATTCGGCCGCCGCACGCGCATCGCTTTCCACCGCAACAGTCTCCTGCGCTGCTTCGTCCCGGTCCAATGTCGGCAGCTCCGACGCTGCGGGTTCTGCTTCCGTTTTATTTTCCGCCGGGGACATGTCCCGCTCGCTCATCTCTGCATTCCCCGCCGCGTTTGCCGCCGGTTCTGTGTTTTCCCATACAGCCGTAGCATCTCGGGCATCCCCTTCATCTTCTGCCGCAGCCGCGGTGTTGGAACCGCCGACATTATCCTCAGAGACCTCCCGGAAATCCGCATCCTGGGCTGAGGTCAGATAATCCTCGCTGTAAGCGCTCAGGAAGAAGATCGCCTGGGCCACGGACAGATAGGGAATCGCGAAGAGATAGCCGATGCCGAAGCTCAGCATGGAAAGTGCGATCCAGGGAATGAAGGAAAGATACAGCCCCAGAAGACGCAGCTTCCGGCAGCGCATGATATGGCAGGACACCCGAATGGACTTCAGCGCACCGCGGTTTCGGTTTTCCGCTGCCGCCAGTGTGGCCATGGACATGAAAAAAGCATAGACAATGGCCAACGCATTGCAGATCAATGCCGTAATGTGGGCGTTGGCGCTGCTGCCGCCGTAAATGGCTGACACAATATCAATCGGAAAATTCAGCATCCACGCGCCGACGTTCATCAGAATATAAACGCAGGCGAAATGTCGAAGCTGCAGAAAATCCGTAAAACCGGCAAAGATGTCCCGTGCCCGCACCCTCTCGCCCCGGGCAATACGTAGATTGAGGCGCAACGCGCCAAGAGAAAAGCCGGACGCAATGTAAATCAGAAGAAAGAGCAGCGCCGCCATCACAACGCCGGTCACAGGCAGTACATACCGGATGTCCGCCGCTCCCGTACGGCTCATCGCCGCTGCCGCGCCCAAAAAGGCCAGCAGGTAGCCGCCCGCCATAAGGAGCACCAGCACCATAAGGCAGATGGTGGACAGCAACGATGCCCCGATGGCAGCAAACCAGTTTCCTTTCAGCTGTCGCCAGGCAAATTGGCGTATTTCTCGATTCGTCATCATAGTTTTTATTTTTCTCCCATAAATATCTCAAACTTTTAAAAAAAGCGACCTGCCTAAGCAGATCGCTTTTGATTCATCGTAGCGAGGGGGGGACTTGAACCCTCGACACCGCGGGTATGAACCGCGTGCTCTAGCCAGCTGAGCTACCTCGCCATATGGTCTCGGCTCAGGCCGCGCCTTCAGCGCAGTCCAAACCGAAAACGTGGGGCCTACAGGGCTCGAACCTGTGACCCTCTGCTTGTAAGGCAGATGCTCTCCCAGCTGAGCTAAGACCCCGTTCGTTTGTCGCCTTTCTTTCGGCGACTCCGTTATAATACTAAATCACCTTCTTTCTGTCAACAACTTTTTCAAAAAAATTTTTTCGGATTGCGTCAACCATTCTCTTATTCACAAGGCAGTTCATCTGACTGCTCCTTGAAGTGGATTTTTTCCGTTCCGGCTTCAATGGCCGTTTCATAATACCAGCATTTGTGATTGATAAAATCCAGCGTCTTTTGCAGCTCTGCCATCTGCGCTTCTACTGCTTTTTTTCGTTCCAGAAACATTTCATAACGCTCCTGCAGCGAGTCGTCCCCCATCAACACCCACTCGGAGAATTGCCGAATATCTTTGATGGACATACCGGATTTTTTCAGGCACTCGATAACCCGCAGCATAGCAATATCCCCATCAGAGAACATACGGTAACCGGATTCTTTTCTCTCCATAAAAGGAAGCAAACCCTGTTTGTCATAATATCGCAGCGTAACAGGCGTCAAATTCGTAAGCTCTGCGGCTTGTTTGATTGTATAGGGCATAGTAGATCACTCCATCAAAATTTTTATTGTTGCAACTGTTGACTTTCACCTCAAGGTTAAAGTTACTCTATAGCTATAAGAATGTCAATAACGGCAAGCGAAAGGAGCTAAACCTATATGAAAAAGAAATTTTTATCTGTATTGGCCACAAGTGTTTTATGTTTGTCTGTAGTAGGCTGTAGTCAAATGCCAAATACGCAGCCTTCCAGCGAAGAATCGGTAAGCGAAGCGCAAACAACAGTGGCTGAACCTTCAGAAGAAGCCTCTGCAGAAGAGGCACCGGCAGGCCCACCTGCACCGGTAGACACCGGCGTCAAAAAAGCAGATGGTAGTCCGGTTATGGACAACTTTGCCTTCTTTGCTTATCAGGGAGATGATGCCCTTCCGCATGAATACCACAATGTGGAAAATGGGCAGACCGTCTACATGACAACAGATATCAGCCCGGAAGGATTGATGAAAATCTACGATGCACTGGGCGTAAAGCAGGCGGTACATATCTGACCACAGATTATGTCGGCAGTCATCTGGAGAATTATGATTCCATGCTCGTCCTGTCACATTTTAAGGGCCATCCGCAGGGTGGCTTCGGCGGTGCCATCAAAAACATTTCCATCGGAATCGGCTCCGGTGCTCACGGCAAGAGCAATATCCACAGCGGCGGCACTTCATTGGACACAGGATCATCTTCTCCTGACATCAATGCCTTCCAGTCCTCTATGGCAGAGGTCGGTTCCGCTGTGCGGGATTATCTCGGCGCAGAAAACATGATCTATATCAGTGTCATGAACCACTTATCCGTAGATTGTGACTGCGTTGAAAATCCAACCGCGCCTGATATGCACGATATTGGTATTCTGGCCTCTACCGACCCTGTCGCCCTGGACCAGGCTTGTGTTGACCAGGTATATCTGTCCGATGACGACAATGCTTCCCTGATTTACCGCATGGAATCCAGAAATGCGTTTATGTCCTTAAAGCACGGGGAAGAAATCGGGCTCGGCAGCAGAGATTACACACTGGTAAATATTGATGAATAAGGATTGGAATGAATAAAAGGAGGACCTGGGTATGCTGAAAATCCTGCAGCGGGAGGGCATCTATCTTTGGTACTATTTTGATGTGCAGTTTCGACAGATTTTCGGATACTGGGCACTCGGCATTATCATCGGTTCTGTGATCTCTGTTTTTGCCAAAGATAAGATCCATGGTCTGTTCGCAAAGATGAATGAGAAAAACTGGGGTGTACGGGGCATACTCCCCGCAAGCCTGCTTGGAATTGCTTCTCCACTCTGTATGTACGGAACCATTCCAATTGCAGCCTCTTTCGCCAATATACACATTTCTTTTATCGGGACAAACCATTCTTTTCATTTGGAAAGTTTGAGGCGCCTCTCAGCCATGATACCGATCCCAATATGGTTCTGCGGCTGCTGAAAAACATCCGGCGCAATATCAAGGCAACCGGGCCTTATTTTCTGATTGGCGTACTGCTTTCCGCAGTATTTCAACGGTATGTGCCGACAGATGCATTTGTAGCTCTGTTCGGCAGCAACGAGGGCTTCGGCGTGCTGATGGCGGCAACGATTGGCGTTCCTCTCTATGTCTGTGGAGGCGGAACGATTCCGCTGCTCATGGAATGGCTTGCAAACGGTATGAGTCTTGGAAATGCAGCCGCATTCATGATTACGGGACCTGCCACAAAAATCACCAACCTCGGCGCGCTCAAAAGTGTATTGGGCCTCAAACGATTCTGCCTGTATCTCCCATTTGTGATGATTTTCGCTTTTGTGACAGGTTTCACCGTAAATTTTTTATGGCAGCTTTCATAAGGAAGCAGTCTGCTCTCCATCAGAATATCAAAAGAAGATGAAGACGCAAAAAAGAGCTACCTGACTTCTTAATGAAATCAGATAGCTCTTCTCTTTATAAGCAGGTTTGCTTAAGAGCACAACATTCACTTGTCTTTTACGCCAGCACAGATGTATTTTTTTCAATAATCGCTCCAACAACTTTTACACTTGTTTCTGCCACTTCTGCTATTTGTTCCAATGTGTATCCCTTTTTATACATGTTCAGAATAAATTTTTCACTGACTTTTTCTGTCGTTCTCTCTTCAATTCCCGTACTCAGATTACACATAATCCTCACATCCTCTCTGAACTCATTGTTAATCGGTATATTATACTCATGTTCCAGTATTTCCAGCTTCTCCTGCTCCTTTAGTTCACTGGAAAGCAGTGTTCCGATCAGGCGATGCAGCTCATAGTTTTTGTCATATTCCGGAACGTCATTTGTGATTCCTACCATCACGACATTCAGTAAATCCAAGTTTCCCTTCCAGTCATACGGTCTCAGCATCTCATCCTTTGTAAGGTGAATGTGGCTCAGACTGTTGTACTCCATGTTCATACAAATCCAGATACTGAATACCTGCTTGATATCATCGTAGTTCGTATTTACAAAATCTCTTTCCTTCTGTGACGAAACAAGCCTGCTCACATAAAAGATTGCCCGATTCAGAATTTTATATGCCGACGGATCATCCTTCTGGCACTCGATATTTACAATAATCTGCGAAAGGCCGTTCTTCATGCGGACATAAAAGATGATATCGAACCGAATCAGTCCCTCATTGATTTCGGCATTCTCTGTATTGATTCCAACAATCCGCTGCCCTACCTCATCCACCTCCTCTGCATTGGTCAGTCCCGGTTCAACCGGTACAATGCCCACCTTCGGCTCGCCTTCGATATATGGCACCACATCCTCCGGATTCATTCCTTTGAATTCATCAACCGTCTTTACCAAAATATGCGCCAGTATGGTTTTCTGAGACAGCAGGCGTTTTACACGGGCATCATATTGCGCTTTTTCTCCTGCCGCGTTTACTGCGTTTGTAATTTCCGTATTCAAGTCGGCATCCCTCCCTTTGCATCACACACAGCATTTTTATAGTATCTAAAAGACGCTCTTCTTACAAAATATCAAAAAAGAATAGAGACGTAGAAAAAGAGCTACCTGACTTTGGCTATCCGATTTTTTGTTGCCATTTTGTTGCCAGATCAGTTTCTAAGTCTATCCAGTAATGCCCGATAGTGTCTCATGCCAATATGGCGACCAGCACGCTGCAATCCATCTACACACTC
>CAVFNN010000036.1:0-18218 GCA_963623925.1 bacterium
ATACCTGGACGGTCACCACGGAATCGAGCCAGAGAGAAACGCCTTCCTTGGTCTTGACGCCGGTGGTGGGGGTCTTCACATCGATCTTAAGGAGCCGCATGTTGAGGCGGTCCGCCCGCTGGATCACCGGAAGCACGAACACGCCCTTACCGGATACAACCTTCGGGCGGGAAAGGCCGAAGCCGGTCACCACGATGGCCTGGGTGGGCGGGGCTTTCTTGTAGAAAAGGAAGGCGAAAACGGCGAAAAGAATCGCCAAAATGAGGATGGGGAAAATAAACATAGAAACTGTCCTTTCTTCGAAATACTGCACAAACCGAAACAACCCTACTACCTCTACCATAGCATCTTTTCTTGCGGATGCAAGTGGATTCTTCCGGACAGGTCCATACAAACAATGTCCATTTTTGTGTCCCTTTGGTGTCCCTATCCATGCTATACTGCGAGCAAAGTAAAGGATAGCTTCCACGGCAGTCGTGGTTAAAGAACAGGAGGCAAGATATGTCTGAGAAAAATATTGAAGAAAGCAGTTTAAAGGATTATAAGCGTTATGGTGAGCCTTGGGATCAGATTCTGTTCCTCGCAGCGGACGCCTATGATATGGATCTACCGCTTTTCATGGAAATGTTGGCGGCGGGACCGGACCCGGAAACACATCCGGAACTGGCAGCGCTGGCAGAAGCTTTGCCGAAGGCGCTCTCAGCGGACGAAGCTTCCACAAGCAATGCAGAAAACGAAGAAAGCATGGAAGCCGCGCCTCCCATGCCGCGGCGGCGTCGGCTGAGCTTCAATGAACTGGCAGCAATGTTCGGGCAATTTCCGGATAAGCGGATGCCCGCTCCGGGAAGAGAAGGCCGGGCAATGGCGGCGGAAAAGAATACCGAACGCCAGCTGGCCCGACCGGATGCCCTGGTGCTGGAGCGGAAGTAAGAAGACTTCCTCACTCCAGTATCTTTCCATCCACAGAGATGGTCACCACCTGCCAGGGGAGGAACTTCCCGCTGTTCCGGAGGGCGTTCTCGGCAGCGCGCTGAAGGCCGCCGCAGCAGGGCACTTCCATGCGGACGATGGTGACGCTCTTGATCTCGTTCCGACTGATGATCTCGGTGAGCTTATCGGTGTAGTCGATGTCATCGAGCTTCGGGCAGCCGATCAATGTGATCTTTCCCTTCATGAATTCCTCGTGCATATTGGCATAAGCATAGGCGGTGCAGTCCGCCGCAATGAGAAGCTTTGCGCCGTCAAAGAAGGGGGCCTGTGTGGGAAGCAGCTTGATCTGGCAAGGCCACTGGTTGAGACGGGACACCGGGCGGCCCATAGCCATCGGCGTGGTCGGCACCTCCGCATCTGAAGACATTGGCGCCTCATGCCGCATCTGACGAAGCCGGGAACCGGGGCAGCCGCCCTCATGATGCATATTCTGCACCGCCATATGGAGCTGCATGGCCTTTTTCCGCTGCTCCTCGTCCTCTATCTTCATGATCTCCTCAACCGTCATGGTCTTCTCCTCTTTCTGCTTTTTCTCCTGCGCTGCCTTTACCGCCGCCTCGTCATAAGCCGGTGCTTCTCTCTCCTCGAAGCTGATGGCCCCGGTGGGGCAGTTGGGCAGGCAGTCGCCGAAGCCGTCGCAGAAATGCTCGCGCACCAGCTTTGCCTTTCCGTCAATGATATCGATCGCTCCCTCGTGGCAGGCCGTCGCGCAGAGGCCACAGCCATTGCACTTCTCCTCGTCTATATGAATAATCTTACGTATCATCGTGACATCCTCCTGTTTTGTCTCGTATGGTTCGCATTCATTATAAACGATTTTGGCGAGAAGTATGTGGTTATTACCACACTTCTTCCGCAATTTCTTTCACGAGGCGAAGCTTGGCCCACTGCTCTTCCTCGGTGAGCTTGTTGCCGATCTCGCAGGAAGCGAAGCCGCACTGGGGACTGAGGCAGAGTCTCTCGAGGGGGATGTATTTGGCGGCCTCATGGATCCGAGCAATGACCGCTTCCTTGTCCTCGAGCTTCGGCGTCTTCGTGGTAATGAGTCCCAGCACCACTTTCTTGTCCGGAGAGACCTTGCTGAGCGGCGCGAAGCCGCCGGAGCGCTCGTCATCGTACTCCAGAAGCAGCGCATCCACATTTTCCTGCGCAAAAACATAGTCCGCCACAGAATCATAGGCACCGCTGGTGAAGAAGGTGGAATGATAATTGCCGCGGCAGATATGGGAGGTAATGGTCATGTCCGCAGGCTTTCCCTCCAGCGCCAGATTGTTCACCGCGAGAAGCTGCTGCTTCACCTCTTCAAGATCGATTCCCAGCGCCTGATAGCGTTGCTTTGCGGCGTCTCCCACAATGGCGCCCCAGGTGCAGTCATCCAGCTGCAGATTCCGGCAGCCCGCCTCGTAGAACTGGCGGATGACATCCTGATAGGCCTTGCCGATATCCCGGATCAGGGCTTCATTATCCTGATAAATCTTCCGCGTGCTCGCGATGTTGACGGGCACGATCATCTGCTGGAACATCTGGGCCGGTGCAGGGATGGTATACTTGGCCACAGTGTTCTCGTCCTCGAACTGTTTCAGAAACTTGAAATACTCCACAAAGGGATGCGCCTTGGCCTTCACCGGACCGCTGAGCCAGGTGTCGTCCAGTGCCGCCATCTCGCCGTTGAACTGGACACCGCCGCCCTTCTCATGCTCCACGCCTTCGAAACCCCACATGAAATCCAGGTGCCAGTAGGTACGGCGGAACTCACCATCGGTGATGACATGGTAGCCCAGAGCCTTCTGCTTCTCCACCAGCTTAGTGATCTCCGCATCCAGTATCCGGTCCCGCTCCTCCCTGGTCATGCTGCCGTTTTCATAAGCGGCTCTCGCGTCCTTCACGGACTGGGGACGCAGAAAGCTTCCTACATAATCGTAACGAAAAGGTGTCTTTAATGTGCTCATGGCTATACTCCTTTGTTTTTGTTTTTCCCAAAGTATAGCGGCATAGCACAGCTTCGAAAAATATCTTTTATTTTCCGTTGTCCATAGTTTTAAGCTATTCCAAGATGCTTTCGCAGTGCCTCGAGATAAAACTGCGCGTATCGGCTCAGGAGCAGATTTTTCTTTCGGATACTGCCGATGCGCATGACACAGTCCACCGCCAGCGGCTTCGCCACGATATTGTCACCGTTGAGCCGGGGATCGATGACACCGGAGCTGACCGTGAAACCATTGAGACCGATCAGAAGATTAAACAGAGTGGCGCGGTCCCGGACCTGGATATGCTTCGGAAAGTCCAGCACGCTGATAAACTCCTCGGAGAAATAGAAGGAATTCCGTTCTCCCTGTTCGAAAACCAGGTAGGGATAGGGTTTCAACATTTCCAGGGTAATGCTTTCTTCTTCGGCCAAAGGGTGCTCGCGGCAGAGAAAGACATGGGGCGCCGCGACAAAGAGTTCCTCAAAAAACAGCTCATTCTTCTTCAGCAGCTTCGTCAGCACATCCGCATTGTTTTCCGAAAGGTAAATGATGCCGACCTCACTTTTTCCCCCGGCCACATCCTCGATGATCTCGCCGGTCTGGGTTTCCCGCAGAATGAAGCTGTACTGATCCGCCTGAAAACGATTCACCAGATCCACGAAGGCATTGACCGCGAAGGCATAGTGCTGACAGGAAACGGAAAACTTCGGCGACCGCTTCTCCTCCGCATGGAAATGCTCCTTCATGATGTCCGCCTGCTCCAGCAGCATTCGGGAAAAGGACAGAAGCTCCTCGCCCTCCCGGGTCAAGGCCACGCCCTTGTTGGTGCGGGCGAAGGCCGTGACGCCCATTTCCTCCTCCAGCTTGTGAATGGCATTGCTGAGACTGGGCTGGGAAATGTAGAGCTTCTCCGCCGCCTGGGTAATGTTTTCACATTCCGATACGGTCACGAAATAGTGTAATTGCTGCAGCGTCACCGTTTCTCCTCCTTCTTCTATCACGAAAGGGGAGCCGCCATTCGGCAACTCCCCTTTTTACTGCATATTCTCTTTTTACACGGTCTCGCCACAAGCCTCGGCATAGGCCTTGAGGGCCTCCTGCTGCTTCTTGTTCAGCTTTTCCGGCACGGACACCACGATGGTCACAAAGTGGTCGCCCCGTACACTGGGATTCTGGAGACTCGGTACACCCTTGCCCCGCAGCCGCATCTTGGTGTCGGACTGGGTACCCGGCTTGATATTGAGCTCCACAGGTCCGTCCACGGTCTTGATGACGGTGGTGCCGCCCAGCGCTGCCCGGGAGAAACTGATGGCCTCGGTGGAGTAGATGTTCGTGCCCTGGCGCTTAAAGAAGGGATGCTGGGACACAGTGATCTCCACCAGAAGATCGCCTCTGGGACCGCCGTTTGTGCCGGGATCGCCGCCATTGGCCCGACGGAGGGTCTGGCCATCATCGATGCCGGCGGGAATGGTGATCTCGATGGTCTTCATGGTGGAGATGTAGCCCTCACCACGACAATCCGGACACTTTTCCTTGATGATCTTGCCGCTGCCGTGGCAGTCCGGACAGGAAACCACCTGCTGGATGGTGCCGAACATGCTCTGCTGGCTCATCATCACCTGACCGCGGCCGCCGCACTTCGGGCAGGTCTCCGGTGAAGTACCGGCCTTGGCGCCTGAGCCGTTACAGCTCTGGCAGGTGTCCTTGTAGCGGATCTTGATGTTCTTCTTCGTGCCCTTGATGGCCTCATCGAAGGTGATGCGAACACCGGCCCGGATGGAAGCACCCCGCTGGGGCTGGTTGGCCCGCTGACCGCCTCCGAAGCCATAGGAGGAGAAGCCGCCCCGGCTGCCGCCGCCAAAGCCAAAGAGATCGCCGAAAATATCGCCGAAATCCATGTTGCTGAAATCGAAGCCGCCGAAACCAGAGTTGGCGCCTGCTGCAGAATTCGGATCGAATGCCGCATGGCCATAGGTATCGTAGGCCTTTTTCTTCTCGGGGTCTGACAGGACAGCATAGGCCTCGGAGCATTCCCGGAATTTTTCTTCGGCGGTCTTATCGCCCGGATTGGCATCCGGATGATACTTTTTCGCCAGCTTTCGGTATGCCCGCTTGATGGCCGCATCGTCTGCGCCCTTGTCAACGCCGAGAACCTCATAATAATCACGTTTTTCTGCCATGTATTGGTTCCCCTTTATATTTCGCTAAGCCTGCTTGCTAAAGCATCGAATAGGCAGCTGTCGTCATGACAGCTGCCACATTCATACCAGGCTGTTCCTTAAATTAAACCTCTTTGAAGTCGCCGTCAACCACATTGTCGTCGCTGGCGCTGCCTGTGCTCTGAGAAGCATCTCCTGCTGCGCCTGCACCGGCCTCAGCACCTGCGGCACCCTGTGCGGCCTGGGCCTGCTCATAGACCTTGCTGAACAGTGCCTGAGAAGACTTCATCAGGGTCTCCTGTGCGGCCTTGATCTTCTCTGCGCCGTCCTTGGTGATGCTCTCCAGCGGGTTCGCTGCCAGAACATCCTCGAGGGCCTTCAGATCCGCCTCAACCTGAGACTTGTCGCTGCCGGAAATCTTGTCACCCACATCCTCCAGGGCCTTCTTGGTCTGGAATACGATGGAGTCAGCGCCGTTCCGGGTCTCGATGGCTTCCTTCTTCTCCTTATCGGCTGCCTCGTACTGCTGTGCCTCCTGTACGGCCTTGTCGATATCATCCTTGGACATGTTGGAGCCGGAGGTGATGGTGATATGCTGCTCCTTGCCGGTTCCCTGATCCTTCGCAGATACATTTACAATACCGTTGGCATCGATGTCGAAGGTTACCTCGATCTTCGGAACACCACGACGTGCCGGCAGAATGCCGTCCAGTCTGAACTGGCCGAGGGTCTTGTTGTCGCGGGCAAACTCACGCTCACCCTGTACTACATGAATATCTACAGCAGTCTGGTTGTCCTCCGCAGTAGAGAATACCTGAGATGCTCTTGTCGGGATGGTGGTGTTTCTCTTGATAAGAGGTGTTGCCACGCCGCCCAGTGTCTCGATGGACAGTGTCAGCGGAGTAACATCCAGCAGAAGCACATCACCGGCACCGGCATCACCGGCCAGCTTGCCGCCCTGTACGGCTGCACCGAGGGCTACGCACTCATCCGGGTTCAGGGTCTTGGAAGGCTCCTTGCCTGTGATCTGTCTTACCTTCTCCTGCGCCACCGGCATACGTGTGGAACCACCCACCAGAAGAACCTTGGAAAGCTCTGCTGCCGTGATACCTGCATCACGAAGGGCATTCTGTACCGGAAGAGCGGTTCTCTCGGTAAGGTTAGAAGTCAGCTCCTCGAACTTCGCTCTTGTGAGGTTCATATCCAGGTGCTTCGGGCCCTCTGCGGTAGCGGTAATGAAGGGCAGGTTGATCTCTGTGGTTGTGGCTGTAGAAAGCTCCTTCTTTGCCTTCTCGGCAGCTTCCTTCAGTCTCTGCAATGCCATCTTATCCTGAGACAGATCCACATTCTCTGCCTTCTTGAACTCATCTACCATCCACTGGGTAATGCGGTTGTCGTAGTCATCACCGCCGAGGTGCGTATCACCGTTGGTGGCCAGAACCTCGATAACGCCGTCACCGATCTCGATAACAGATACATCGAAGGTACCGCCGCCCAGATCATAAACCATGATCTTCTGCTCAGACTCATCATCCAGACCGTAAGCCAGCGCTGCGGCTGTCGGCTCGTTGATGATACGCTTTACCTCGAGGCCGGCAATGCGTCCTGCGTCCTTGGTGGCCTGTCTCTGGGCATCGTTGAAGTATGCCGGAACAGTGATGACAGCCTCGCTGACCTTCTCACCGAGATATGCCTCGGCATCTGCCTTCAGCTTCTGCAGGATCATTGCGGAAATCTCCTGCGGTGTGTAGCTCTTTCCGTCGATGCTTACCTTGTAGTCAGAGCCCATGTGTCTCTTGATGGAAGCGATGGTTCGGTCTGCATTGGTTACAGCCTGACGCTTTGCGGGCTCGCCGACCAGTCTCTCGCCATTCTTTGTGAATGCCACAACGGACGGTGTGGTTCTGAGACCCTCTGCATTGGCGATGACGGTGGGCTTACCACCCTCCATAACGGCTACACAGCTATTGGTTGTACCTAAGTCAATTCCTATAATCTTTCCCATGATCTTACTCTCCTTTTCTATTCCAAAACAAATCCTGTCTGTTCCTCTTTATTTCTTCACCTTCACCATGGAGTGGCGGATGACATTGCCGCGGAAGGTATAGCCCTTCTGCAGGTCCTGGGTAATGATGTCTTCCTCGGCATCACTCTCCGTATCCGTCATCACCGCATTGTGCAGGTTCGGATCAAATTTCTGGCCCTCGGCTTCGATCGGCTGAACATCCAGATCACTGAACAGCTTCTGCAGCTGCTTGTAAATGCCCATCACACCCTTCGTGAAGGCATCCTCCAGATCTTCCTCCTGTACTGTGCCGAGCGCACGTTCGAAGTTGTCATAAACGGGAAGCAGCTTCTCGATGACATCCTTGGCGCCCAGCTCAAACATCTGGGACTTCTCCTTGTCTGTCCGCTTCCGGAAGTTGTCAAACTCGGCATAGAGCCGTGTATACTTGTCCTTCCAGGCCGCTGTCTCGTTTTCGTACTTCTCCTTCAGCTGCTGCAGCTTGAGGTCCTCTGTCTCTTCGGCGTTGTCCGCTTCTTCGGCACCGCCGACATTATCCTCTGCTGCTGTATCGCCTGTATTTTCTGCAGCCGCTTCGACTGCCTCTTCCTTCTTCTCCGCTTCCGCGGTCTCCTCCTGGTTCTCAGAAGGCTTCTTCATCTCTTCTTCGTTCAAGTCCTCTGCTCCTCTCTATCTCTATTCTTTAAATGCCTGATCCATCTCATTCATGAGCCGCGACAGGATATCCAGCACCTTCTCGTAATCCATCCGCTTGGGACCGATGACACCGATGGTACCCTTCATGCCATTGCCCAGCTGGTAATTGGCCGTCACCACCGAGCAGTCCGACACATTCTGCAGCGGCGATTCCTCACCGATGTAAACCTGTATCTGCTTTTGCGAATTCTCCACATCCTGTACCAGATCAATGAGCTCGTCCTTCTGTTCAAATGCGGAAATCAGCCGGGAGGCATTGTCCGTCTCCGTCAGCTCCGGGTATTTGAAAATGTTGGTGGCGCCGGAGGTGTAGATCTTCAGGTCGCGCTTGGCAAAATCCAGCGTGGCGATGATGGTCTCCATGATGGCGCGCAGTGTGTTTTTGTAGGCGGAACGGGCATAGAGCTGTGCACAGCGTCCTTCGGTAATGTCTTCGGCGTAAAGCCCGTCCAGCTCATCATTTAAGATGAGGTTCAGAGACAGTACCGTGTTGAAGTCCAGCTCCTCGCTGCCGTCCAGCTGTACGGTGGCGGTTTTTACGATATTGCCCTCCATCATGATCACCAGAAGCAGCTTGTGGACATCCACAATGGAGGTCTGCACAAACTTGATCCGGTTCCGGTGAATGGAAGGTCCCGAAACCATGGCCGCGTAATTGGTGTCGGCCGCTACGGTCTTCGCCAGCTCCTTCAGCGTGGTTTCCAATCGGTCCACCCGCTCAAACATACTGCTTCGCACCGCCTCCAGCTCATCCCGGTGACTGGCCATCAGCTGATCCACATAGAAGCGATAGCCCTTGTCTGTGGGAATCCGCCCGGCTGAGGTATGGGGCTGTATGATGTAGCCCATCTCCTCCAGGTCGCTCATTTCGTTTCGGATGGTGGCGGAGCTCAGATTCAGTCCTGAGAACTTGCTGATGGTCCTGGAGCCCACGGGCTCGCTGGTCTCAAGATAGTTCTTGATAATGGTTGTCAATATCACAAGCTTTCGATTGTCCAGCTCCATCTCTGTCCGCCTCCTTACTTTCGGAAGCGCTTTCGCTTCCCTTAGATTGTTAGCACTCAAAATGTCGGAGTGCTAACATCTATTGGGTATCATACTCTCAAGGGATTTTACTGTCAAGCATTTTTGGATTTTGCCGCAGAAAAACGTGCAGTGGAGGACGATCAACTCGTCAAAAGAAGCTCCACTGCCATGCGGTCGGAGAGATTTCCGTTCTTGATGCCGGTGTCATAGTCGAGACAGCGACGTAGATAAGATTGAAGGCTTTCCCGGGTATAGTGCTTCGCCTGCTCCAGGAGCTTTCCGGCGGCCCAGGGACTGACGCCAATGTAGGCGGCGCTTTCCTGCCGGCTCACGCCACGCTGCAGGCACTCCTTGGCGAGGAGCAATTGGTTAAAGTTCCGACGCATAAGGGCCAGCAGCTTCATGGGCGCCTCCTGCAGGAAGAGAAGGTCCCGGTAGCAGGCCATGGCTTTCTCGGTGTTGCCCAGACTCAATTCCGTGATCATGTCGAAGACCCGGTCCTCCACATTTTCGGTGCAGATGGCCGCAATGTCCTCGTCCTCGATGATCTCCCGGCTACCGGTATAGGCGATGAGCTTTTCCAGCTCACTCAGGATGTTGTCCATGCTGCTGCCGGTCTTCCGGAGCAGCTGCTCCATGGTGGAACCCCGGATCTTTTTGCCGGCTTTCATGAGGTAGCGGGCGGCCCAGGCCGCGAGCTGCTTCCCGTCCTGCTCGCCGAGTTCACAGGCGAAGCCCCGGGTACTCACCAGCTTATAGAGCTTGTTCCGCTTGTCCACTTCGTTTTCGATGAACATGAGGTGGCTGCTCTCCGGCATTTTCGGAAGATAGTTGAGCAGCCGCTCCGGCGGTGTTTTTTTGAAGAGGCCGGAGCCGCTGATGAGAACCAGCCGGTGCTCTGCGAAGAACGGCATGGTCTCCAGCGCATCGATCAGGGTATCTACATCCGGCATGCCCTCGAAAAGCTGGTAGTTCATGCCGTCCTCGCCGCCGATGGCCTGACGAAACATCTTCTTATAGGAAGTTTTCAAATATTCCTCGCTGCCGTACAGAAGATACAGGGGACGATAGTTCCCGCTCTTTAAGTCATTGTTGAGCTCTAAATACCGGGTTTTTTCTTCTTTTTTTCCGCTTGCTGCCATGCTCAGCCCTTCATTCTGGCCTTCACCTGGTCATAATCCGCGGTCACGCTGAGATTCGGGGCCGGTGTCAGAAGGCTCACCACAATATTCACGATGATCGCCAGCAGGAAGGCGGGCAGGAGCTCATAGATGTCCCAGAAGCCGCCCATGGGCCGCACCAGATACTTCCAGATGAAAACCATGGCGCCGCCGGTCAGCAGGCTGCAGAAAGCGCCGTAGAAATTGGAGCGGCGGGAGAACAGGGCCATGAGTACCACCGGGCCGAAGGAGGCGCCGAAGCCCGCCCAGGCGAAGGACACAATCTGGAAGACGGAACTGTCCGGGTTCCAGGCGATCACAATGGCGATCACGGCGATGATCAGAAGGCAGGCGCGCGCGATATACATGGTCTGCTTCTCATCCAGGTTGATGCGGAAGACATTGTGGATAATGTCGTTGGCGATGGATGAAGAGGATGCCAGAAGCTGGGAATCCGCGGTGGACATGGTAGACGCCAGGATGCCCGACAATACGACACCGGCCACCAGCGCCGGCAGAAGGCCATAGGAAGCCAGGCTGTTGGCGATGAGCACGATAATGGTCTCGGACTGGGAGCCCACCAGGGTATCCAGGTTACCGGCATTGGTCATGCCGAGGCCCACCATACCGATGAAGATGGCGATGCCCATGGAAATCACCACCCAAACGGAGGCGATCCGGCGGGACAGGGTCAGCTTCTCCGCTTCCTCAATGGCCATGAAGCGGAGCAGGATATGGGGCATGCCGAAGTAGCCGAGGCCCCAGGCCAGGGTTGACAGGATGGTAATGAAGTCGAAGCCGACAGCACTGCCGCTCACGGGATCATGGGACGCCAGCATGCTGAAGTAGCCGCTGAGGCCGGCTGCGTTCTGCATGACCACGGCCACACCGCCGGCCTGCTGTACACCAAAGACCAGCACGATGAGCAGCGCCAAAGACATGACAATACTCTGAATGAAGTCGGTGGTGCTGGCGGCCAGGAAGCCACCAAGGGACGTATAGCCCACGATGACGAAGGCGCTGGCGATCATGGCCACATGGTAGTCCAGGCCGAAAAGGCTGGAGAAGAGCTTGCCGCAGGCCGCGAAGCCGGAGCCGGTGTAGGGGATGAAGAAAATGACGATTTCGACAGCCGCCACCAGGGTCAGCAGGCGCTTTTGATCATTGTAGCGGTTGGAAAAAAATTCCGGAATGGTAATGGAATCGTTCACCTCGGAATAGATCCGGATCCGCCGGGCCACGATGAGCCAGTTGAGATAGGTACCGATGCCGAGACCGATGGCGGTCCAGCCCGGTGAGGCAATGCCGCTCAGGTAGGCCAGTCCCGGCAGACCCATCAGGAGCCAGGAGGACATGTCCGATGCCTCCGCACTCATGGCGGTGACAAAGGGGCCCAGTTTTCTGCCTCCGAGATAGAAGTCTCCGGCGCTGCCGGTACGGTCTGCGGATTTGAAGCCGATGTAAAGCATGCCCAAAAGATACATGAGCATGGCCAGCATCATGCCGATTTTTGCGATTGTCATCATTCTCCTCCTCTTGCTTTAACACTTTAACCAGTAAAATTACCCCGTATCATACCGCATCATGGGGATTTAGGCAAGACCGGAGCGGCCGCCTCTCTTGTTTAAATCGGCGTGCTGTGCTAGAGTAGCCGGAGTATCATGACGCAGGAGGAAAAGAAATGAACAAAATCGTGGATCCGACAGACAAGAAGCAGCTGGAGCTCTATATCCACATACCTTTCTGCGCAAGGAAATGCAATTACTGCGACTTTCTCTCTTTCCCGGAAAAGCCGGAAGCACAAGCAGACTATGTGCAGCAGCTCTGCCGAGAGATGCAGGCCTCTGCAAGCCTCGCAAAGGACTATGAAATCAACAGCATTTTCATCGGCGGCGGTACGCCCTCTCTGCTGGATCCCCGGGACATTTCCCGGATCCTCTCCACGGCCTATGGCTTTTATAAGGTACGAAGCACGGCGGAGATCACCATTGAGGTGAACCCCGCCTCCACGCTCCGCTACAAGTTCCGAAGCTACCTGGAATCCGGCATCAACCGGCTCTCCATCGGTCTCCAGTCCGCGAACAACACGGAGCTTCGCACGCTGGGACGACTCCATATCTTCGAGGACTTCCTGAAATGCTACCAGAGCGCTCGGATGGAAGGCTTCCGCAACATCAACATTGACCTGATGGACGATATCCCGGGGCAGACCTCTGCCTCCTGGCGGAAGACATTAAAAAATGTGCTCATGCTGAAGCCCGAGCACATTTCCATTTATAATCTGATCATTGAGGAAGGAACGCCCTTCTACCGGCTCTATCAGAGCGGTCGTCTCACGCTCCCCGATGAGGACACGGTGGTGGAAAACGACGAAATCACGAAGGAACTGACACAGCACTACGGCTACGAGCGCTACGAGGTCAGCAACTACGCAAAGCCCGGCTACGCCTGCCGTCACAACTACGGCTACTGGTCCGACGTGCCTTACCTCGGCTTCGGTCTGGGGGCGGCCTCCTGTCTGAACCACACCCGTTGGTCCAACCTGCGGCAGCTCCCGGCCTATCTCGCCACTGACATGGAAAAGGAAGCCGCGAACGGCTTCCCTACGCTCCACGAAAATGTCAATGTCTTGAGCCGTGCGTCCCAGATGGAGGAATTCATGTTCCTCGGTCTCCGCCGCACCGCCGGGGTCTCGGAGATCGAGTTCACCAGCCGCTTCTCCGTGGATCTCCTCTCCGTCTACGGCCCCCAGCTCACGAAATACTGCGCCGCCGGCTTCATGGCCCACGAGAACTGCCATTACCGCTTCACCGACCGCGGCATGGACGTCAGCAACAGTATATTGTCGGAGTTCCTGCTTAGTTAAACCTTTTCTCCTTTATAGAAAAGATCTTTTGTTTCCGGATCCTTGCTGAAATGCACAAAATATTCCGTCCAAGCCATTTCACACTCACTGGGCCAGGTCGCATGCGCCTTCGTATCCGTTTCCGAAAGATGCAGCAGCGGAACGCCTGACTCTGTACAAAATACATAATGAGTGAAAAGACCTTCCCGATAGCTGCAGTTCTGTCCGCCGTCCATATAGCTGTAATCCCTCCAGCGCTTGGTCAGCTTGCCTCTCTCACACCAATAATCCACAAATGCCTCGGATTCCGGCATTGCAAAGCCGCCCTTAAAGGCACTGTCGCAACAGCCCAGATTGGCAAAGATCGGGATCAGTGAACCGGTCCGGTATTCTGGATCCGGCTCGCCACGCTGCCAGGCTTCCAGATCACAACGCCTTGCCGAGAAGGGTGCCACTGCAGCGAAATAATCCGGTCTGTAGGCCGCGCAGGACCAGCTCATGGCCCCGCCGGAGGACTGTCCGCTGGCGTAGATCCGGGATCTGTCCACCGCATAATGTGTTGTCAGCCAATCATACAGATAATCCACAAAAAGCATATCTGCCGGACGGTCCTTCTGCGCTGCGCCGGTATTCCACATGGCACGGAAAACATTATTCGTTTTCATGTCGCTGATCTCCCGTACCTCATTCGGCTCGGAAGCCGTCGGCATGATAATGATAAAGCCATGGGCCTCTGCCACACTGCCCCATCCGATACGATCGGCAATTTCATCTCCGCTGCCGCCTGCACCGTGGAACACAAAAACCGCCGGTACATTTTCCTTCCCCTTCGTTTTTTCCGGCACATAGACATACCACTCACGCTGGTACATGTCTGTATGATCCTGCGCAAAGCCGCCCCAGACAGGTGCCGTGAATTTCTCGAATCCCCGGTCGTAAATATTTCCGGCCTTTCGCAGAGCACCGTTTCCATTTCCCGGGTATCGGTACATACCATCAAAGAGCTCCGTCAGGATTCTTTCACTGTAGGCACGTCCGAGACAATTCTCCCAGGCGTTCTGCTCAGCGATCACCTTGGCACACCAATGCTCATCCACCGTTCCGCCGTCTGTCGGCTCATAAATGGAAACGCCATTCTCTTCTCTCGCTTCTTCAACGCTGTGATTTGCTCTCCGATAATAAGAAAGCTGTCTCTCAACAGCCGCATCGGCATTTGCATAAACCAGCCAAACCGGCTCCTGCACATCCGCCAGCATCATGCCGGGAACCGCGGTTTCCTGCTTCTCCAGCTGTTCCTTTTCCGCTGCCTGCATTCCCTCAGTACCGAGCAATGCAAGCGCAGCATAGGCCCGGGGCTTCCGTCGCGCCTGGTATCCCATGAGATCCGCCGCCTTACCATAAGCCACACCATAGAAATTCGGCTGAAATGCGCAGAACATGGGGCGCAGTGACAGGTCATTATTGAGGGCATCGAAATACTTACTCTCTTCCTCCGCAGTTCCCCAATTCCCATCCGCCTTCGGTTCCATCAGCACCAGATACAGGCCGTATGCATCCGCCAAACTCTTCCAACCGCTGCGAAGCATAAATTCCCATGGATTGCTGTTTTCCGGTATGGCGATAATAATGGTGGGCTGATTGTAGATCGAACCCTCCGGAATATAGAATTTTGCGGAACGAACGACGTCCTGCTCCTTTGATACCACACAATTGAACTGATAGTACCCATGAAGAAACTGACGATAATAATGCTGTCGGTCTATGGTTACGGATTCTGCCGCAGGCAATTCCTGCGCCACTGCTTCCATCAGATAAGATCTCATATTATTTACCTCTTTTCAAAAATCATCTTACACCAGCGTCTTCTTTGCATTTTATGCATAGACCGGGAAGAAAATATTCGCCGAAATTGCCAGTGAAACAATAGCCAGCAGGATATAGGGCACCGTATACTTCAGCAGCTTGGTGGGCTGATGCTGTCCGATTGCAAAGGCCAATGCACACTCTGCGGATCCTGACGGAAAGGCGATGGCCATAACCGATGCAATGCTGACCACCAGCACAATTCCTCTGGGATCCATACCGGAAACCATGGAAAGAGAAGCCGCGATCGGTGTCAATACGGCAGCTGTTCCCGTATTGGACATGAATGTGGTCATTACAATCGTAACCGCAGCGAATGCAATAAGTACCACCAGGCCATTCGGATGCTCGCCCAGAAGCTTCAGCAGACCATTTCCAATCATATCACCTACACCGGATTTTCCGACGGCATCGGACATTACCAGAACACCGGCAATCATCCATACCATATCTCCGGTCAGAGAATTCACGGTTTCCTTTGTGGTCAGAACCTTCGTGTAAACCAGAACAAGCACACCGGCAGCCGGAATCAAATACATGAGATTTCCGATTTTTGCGCCAAAGATGAACCCAAGCAGAACCACAATGAAAACGAAATTGATGATATACTCATCTCTCTTGGAAATGGCTGCAGCTTTCTTTACTTCCTTCACATCTGTGGTGTTGATGGGATGCTTCGGAATAAGTCTCCAGGCAAAAAGAGCATAAATTGTCAACAGTATACAAGGTATTGCCGCCACCTTGATGAAATCTGTAGGCTGGAGCATGTAATCCGGATTGTTGATGATTCCCTCGTAAAAGGCATTAGCAGTAGCTGCAGAAGTCGCACCCAATCCAATGGGGAATTTCAGCGACCATGCTGCCAGAACAGAAAATGCGGCAAATAACATTCTGGAACCGCAAATTTCATCATTGTCATCCAAGGATACCAGAAACAGTGCGATAATCGACACAATCGCGGTTCTTCCCATCAGCTGCGCCAGAACAATGGTCACCAGGAACAGCGACAGAATGAATATGAATCCGTTCTTCTCCTTGATCTTTTCCATGAAGTCCCTGACTTTTCCGATCAGACTGGTTTTTCCGAAAGCATAAGCCACAGTAAACATACTGGCAATCAAAATCGTCGTCTTATTGGCCAGCCCGGAAAAGGCATCCTTGATATCAAAAACACCGGTCAGCGCCAGGAGCACACAACAGGTCATGGTCGTAATGCCATAAGGCACCTTATTGATCATGAACATAACGATCATAAAGATCAGCAGTCCCAAGACTATATACGTTTGCATTTCATTTCCCTCTCATCATTAACTAAAACTCACTTTTTTAGAAGTGCCTGCCGACCGGTCTATTTGCAGGCGCTTCTTTTTACTTAAGTATTACTATATCTTTCTCCTTTCGCATTGACAATGTCGCAATATTCATTATAGTTTTAAGTAAAATTCACTCTAGGAGCATATATGTATCTTAAAGATCAACGCTATATGTCTGCACTGGCTACCTGCGGAAATCTGGCCAAGGCCGCAGAATATTTGCACATATCCCCTTCTGCCTTATCCAAGTGGCTGAGCAATCTGGAGACCGCCCTCGGCGTCTCTCTGGTCATACGGCGAAGAAAATCCGTCATTTTCACAGAAGCCGGACAAATCTATCTGGAGGGCTGTCAGGCATCTCTGTCTGCCGCGCAGAAACTGCTTTCACAGCTCGATCACTCTGCAGAAAGCACCCGCATTATGCTCGGCGGCAGTACAATCCGTGGCGCCGATTGCTTTGCTTCCATCTACGCCCCCTTTAAAAAAAAATATCCGGAAATCGATCTGGATTTCTATGGCGACAGCGCCCCGAATTTAAGGCAGCATGTCGCAGATGGTTCCGTCACACTGGCGGTGATCGGTTCCGGCACCTCTGATGACGCAGAGATCGAGTATCTGAAATTCCTAGACGAAGAGCTTTTGTTCATGGTTCCCCGCAGCTGCAGCCTAGGATACTCGCCCTCCTCTGGTCCCCTGATCCCCACCATCGATTTTCAGATGCTTGGCAACACACCGCTCTTGATCAACTCCGTCGGCACCAGTTATACCAAACGAATTGACGCTATTTATGAAAAGCATGGCGTCAGTAAGAATATCATCTTCCGAACGGACATTGTCCCGATTTTATATAAACTTGTCCGCAATGGTGTCGGTGCGGCCTTTATCGCCGCTCCCTACTACAATGAGAACGACCCCGTCTCTGTTTACCGCTATAGCCCAAGACTCATTGTTTATCAGGGCATTGGTATCCGCAAAGATCATCCGCTGTCTCCGGCAGAGGAATATCTGATCCACCTGATCATCAGCCACTGGCGTGCGCCGTTTTACATTCATCAATATGCTGACTATTATCTGGAGCAACGGCGTCTGCGCCTGCATCCTCTGTAAATTGTATCAAAGGAATTCCACCCATCATGAACACACTGCGTTTTGAATATCTTGTGGATTTGGAAAAAACAAGGAACATCAGCAAGACAGCTGCAAACTTTTTTGTATCACCTTCTGCTGTCAGCCAGTGTCTGGCCAAGGAAGAAAAGGAATTGGGCCACGATATTTTTATCTATCAAAGGCATCAAATGCAGCCATCCGAAGCCGGAAAGGCTTATCTGGAGACCGCTCGTCAGATTCTTGCGATCAAACAGGAAACCTATGACAAGCTGCAAATTCAACAGCACATGCGAAAAAAATATCGTCTCTCGATAACCCCCCTGCTCTACGAGAGCTATACAAAGCTTCTAAAGTCACAGATATCTGACGACAGCATCGATATATTCTGTGCCGGTTCCCGCATTGGAACGGAATATATCCTCAACGAATTCGCCGACCTGGCCGTCACCTGCTCCGGCACACAGCATAAGCAGCCCAATGTATGCAGTATCCCTATTTCTGAGGATCATCTGGTTCTGCTTGTGCCCAAAGCATATTTACGTACCTTTATCCACGCCGCACCAACCATCCGTGACTGTGAGACCATTCCTTTTATTCTGCTGAAAAGCACCTCCCTCATGCGGCATATCGAAGATGAGATCCTTTCCAGAAACCACATTTTTGCACCACGAATCTATGAAGCCGATGACTTTTTAGCAGCTAAAAATCTACTTCTGGAAGGCCGCGGTGCCTGTTTTCTGCCCGCTGCGTTCATGCCGCCGAAGGTAACAAACCACTTCTTCGTGATCGAGCCGGATACACTTTGGAAGGTTTATTTTTCTGTTCTTTACCTAGATACAGCCGCTGAAACAACAAAACGGCTGGCAAAGGAAATCGCGGATTTTGGTTTTCCCGTCATTTAATGTTGATTTCTCAGAAAAGTTCGTGTTATTTTGCGTGAATTTTCGCCTGATTTTTACACCAAATGACAGGAAAGCCGCCATGGGATAGTGTAAAATATGTTGTGTAAACGATAGTTCCTCAGGTATAGAAAAAGGAACCGATTTCCTGTAAAGTGTTAAGCACC
>CAVFNN010000037.1:0-18074 GCA_963623925.1 bacterium
GAGAACTGAGGTGCGCGACGTGCGGCTTTGAGGCCGTACTTCTTTCTCTCCTTCATTCTCGGATCTCTTGTGAGGAATCCAGCCTTCTTCAGAACCGGTCTGAAGTCCTGATCCATCTCGCAAAGAGCTCTGGCGATACCGTGTCTGATGGCACCAGCCTGTCCTGTGTATCCACCGCCGTGAACATTAACCAGAACATCCAGCTTACCCTCGTTCTGTGTAGCTACGATGGGCTGCTTAACGATGGTCTTCAGAGTCTCAAGACCAAAGTACTCATCCAGACTTCTCTTGTTTACAGTGATCTTGCCAGTACCCGGCATGATGTAAACTCTTGCTACAGACTTCTTTCTTCTGCCTGTACCGTAATTTCTATTTGTAGCCATTTAGATATCCCTCCTTAGAATGTCAGCTCAACAGGCTGCTGTGCCTGATGCTTGTGCTCCGGTCCAGCGTACACGAAAAGCTTCTTGTACATCTGTCTGCCCAGGGGTCCCTTCGGAAGCATACCCTTAACTGCAAGCTCGATAACCTGCTCAGGCTTGTTGGCTTTCATATCTCTAAGAGTTGTCTCCTTCATGGAACCAACATACTTGGAATGAGTGCGGTAGATCTTCTGATCCAGCTTCTTACCTGTAACAGCAATCTTCTCAGCATTAACAACGATTACATAATCACCGCAATCCAGGAACGGTGTGAATGTCGGCTTGTTCTTTCCACGAAGAACAGATGCGACCTCAGATGCAAGACGTCCAAGGGTCTTGCCTTCAGCATCTACTACATACCACTTTCTCTCAATAGTAGAAGCCTTTGCTACGTATGAATTCATAACAACCTCCTATATGCAGGCTACTTACTCTGGTGAGATGCGTTTCCGCATATCGAACCCAAACCGGTGAGACTCCTCGACAATCGCGGGGCCTCCGCTCACTGATTTCAGTATTTAATGTAGCCCGGGCTTTACGCCCTGCTTGATGTTCTTCTGTCTAAAGTTCAGACAGCCCTACTAATATATCAGCACAGCCCTTTTCTGTCAAGGGAAATGTCTTCGGCGCCGAAAACATTTCCCTATCCCTCTGTCAGCGGCAGAAACCACTCTACGTCTCAATTTTTACACATTTTTCACAAATTTGAATTGCAATTTCCCGCAAAGGTGCTATAATATGCTTAGTTGTTAAAAGATTAACAATTCCTGATTTCATCAGGTTGTGGAGATTTATTTCAAAAGGAGAATGCACTATGGCTAGATTCACATTACCGAGAGATCTGTATCATGGAAAGGGCTCCCTTGCAGAGCTGAAGAACCTGAAGGGCAAGAAGGCAATGATCTGTGTCGGCGGCGGTTCCATGAAGCGTTTTGGTTTCCTGCAGAAGGCTGAGGAATATCTGAAGGAAGCCGGTATGGAGGTTCAGCTCTACGAGGGCATTGAATCCGATCCTTCTGTGGAGACAGTTATGAAGGGTGCTGCGGCAATGCAGGCATTTGAACCGGACTGGATCGTAGCCATCGGTGGCGGTTCTCCCATCGATGCTGCCAAGGCGATGTGGATCAAGTACGAGTATCCGGACTGCACGTTTGAAGACATGTGCAAGGTATTCGGTATTCCGGAGCTTCGTCGTAAGGCGCACTTCTGTGCGGTTTCTTCCACCTCCGGCACAGCCACTGAGGTGACCGCTTTCTCCATCATCACAGACTACGCAAAGGGCATTAAGTACCCCATCGCTGACTTCGAGATTACACCGGATGTTGCCATCGTGGATCCGGATCTCGCAGAGACCATGCCGAAGAAGCTGGTGGCGCATACCGGTATGGATGCCATCACCCACGCTGTTGAGGCTTATGTATCCACTGCCAACTGTGACTTCACCGATCCTCTCGCGATTCATGCCATTGAACTGATCCAGAAGTCTCTGATCAAGTCCTACAATGGCGATATGGAAGCCCGGGATACCATGCACAACGCACAGTGCCTCGCCGGTATGGCCTTCTCCAATGCGCTGCTGGGCATCGTGCACTCCATGGCTCACAAGACCGGTGCTGCTTTTGCTGACTATGGCGCACACATCATTCACGGTGCTGCCAATGCCATGTATCTTCCGAAGGTTATCGCCTATAATGCGAAGGACGAGACCGCAAAGAAGCGCTATGGTGTCATCGCCGATTATATGCACCTCGGCGGTGCAAACGATGACGAGAAGGTTGCTCTCCTCATTGCCGAACTCAGAAAGATGAACGATGCGCTGAACATTCCGCACTGCATCAAGAACTACGGTCCGGATTCCTATCCGACTGAGCAGGGCTTCGTTCCGGAGGAGGTATTCCTTGAGAGACTTCCTGAAATTGCTAAGAATGCCATTGCCGATGCCTGCACCGGTTCCAACCCTCGTATCCCGACACAGGAAGAGATGGAGAAGCTGCTGAAGGCATGCTACTATGACACAGAGGTAGATTTCTAATCCCCTCTCCATCCTGTTTATATTCAGAATCTGACAATAGCCAACGCCCCGGAGTAAAAACTCCGGGGCGTTTTCGTTGCGCTCGATGCCGCAACGCTGCCTCTCTTTTCATCGGTTGACGTTATCTTTTCAGAGGAATAGAATAACTTTGTTAATCAATTGTAAAGTTTTACACACAATACACAGGAGGGCGACTATGGAGCAAAGCCAAACGATAAAAAAGAAGAGCACCACCCGGGATATGACCACCGGAAACATCACCAAGGAAATCATGCTTTTTGCGCTGCCCCTGATGTTCGGTAACATTTTCCAGATGCTGTACAACACCGTGGATTCCATTGTGGTGGGAAACTATGTCAGCACAGAGGCCCTGGCGGCCGTGGGTGCCACCACCATGATCGTAAACATGGCGGTCTTTTTCTTTAATGGCTTCTCCATCGGTGCCGGTGTGATCATCGGCCGTTATTTTGGCGGCAAAAACATGGAACGTCTGCATACTTCTGTGGAAACCACCATGGCAACAACGTTCATCTGCTGCGTGCTCTTCACCATTCTGGGCATTCTCGGCGTTCCCATGATGCTGCGCTTCATGTCCACACCGGATGATGTCATGAATGACGCCAGCATTTACCTCCGCACCTACTTTGCCGGAATCGCCGGACTCCTGATCTACAACATCGGCTCCGGTATTCTTCGTGCCGTGGGTGACACCCGACGTCCCCTGTATTTCCTCGTACTGACCAGCATCATCAACATTGTCCTGGATTTGGTCTTCGTTCTCGTCTTCCATCTGGGCATCTTCGGCGTCGCTCTGGCCACCATCATTGCCCAATTCGTCTCCGCCGCACTGATCCTTCTGCTGCTTCTTCGCACACATGACATCTACCGGCTGACCCTTCATGACTGCCGTATCGATCCTCAGATGCTCCGCATGATCCTTCAGGTGGGACTGCCCGCCGGTATCCAGTCCGTCATCACGGCCTTTTCCAATGTCTTCGTCCAGGCTTACATCAACAGCTTCGGCTCTGCCTGCATGGCCGGCTGGGCGAGCTACAACAAGCTGGACCAGTTCATCATGCTCTTCATCCAGAGCATGGCCATGGCTGCCACCACCTTCGTGTCCCAGAACATCGGTGCCGGTAAGCTGAAGCGTGCCAATGAAGGCACCATCACTTCCCTGATCCTCAGCGTCATCATGAATGCTGCCCTGGCACTGATCCTGTGGCTCTTCGCTCCCGGTGCCGTGGGACTCTTTACCGCAGACACCGCCGTCATTGCCTTCGGCGTTCTCTTCCTCCGGCAAAATGTCTTCTTCCTGCTCTTCAATACCGTAAACCATGTATTGGCCGGCGCACTGCGGGGACGGGGCGATTCCACCGGTCCCATGGTCATCATGATCCTGAGCTTCGTGGCCATCCGTCAGACCTATCTCTTCTTCATGACACGCTTCATTGCGAATACCCCGGCCTCCGTCGGCTTCGGTTATCCCGTCGGCTGGATGGCCTGCAGCATCATTGAACTCATCTATTTTGCTGTTCGATGGAGCCGAAAAACCGCATAAACGCAATCAGAAAACACCAGATATGCAAGAAAGAATGTGCCTTGGCACACTTTCCTATGAATCAAAAAGCAGAGCCGAAAAAGGCTCTGCTTTTTTGATACAAGCTTCCGGTTCAGATCAAGCGTGGCAGGAAGAGACTGGCCAGTCCCAGAAAGATAAAGAAACCAAGGACATCCGTTGCCGTTGTGACAAAGATCGAGGATGCCAATGCCGGATCCGCCTTCAACTGCTTCAGCACCACCGGCACCAGGAAGCCGAAAATACCGGAAACCACAAGATTGCCAATCATCGCCAAAAAGATGATGATGCCCAGGAAAATGTTCCGGTACAAAGCTCCCACCACGATGCCGGTGACCAGCCCGCAGGCCGCACCATCCACCATGCCCAGGAGAATCTCCTTCACCAGTGCCTTCCAGTTTTCCTTTAGCTCCAGCTCGCCCTTCGCCAACTCCCGCACCATGATGGACATGGTCTGGGTGCCTGCATTGCCACCCATGCCGGAGACGATGGTCATGGTGGCAGACAGCGCCACCACCTTTTCTATGGTACCTTCAAAAATCTTCACCGTAAAGGAAGCCAGGAAGGCCGTCAGCAGGTTGACCAGCAGCCAGGGCAGCCGCATCCGAATGGACTCCAGTAGCGTGGAATCCAGGTCCTCTTCCTTGCTGGTTCCGCCGAGATGGGCGATATCCTCATCGTGCTCTTCATTGATGACATCGATGATATCATCGACGGTGATGATGCCCAGAATGGTCTGCTTGCGGCTCACCACCGGGATGGCCTGAAGGTCGTACTTAGATACCATCTGGGCCACTTCCTCCTGGTCCACCTCCGGTTCCACAGAAATCACCTGGTCATCCATGATCTCCCGGAGCTTTGTGTTTCGTGATGCCCCCAGAAGGTCCCGGAGGTCCACAATGCCCACCAGATGCCGCTTGTCGTCCGTGATATAAATGCTTTCAATGACCTCTGTTTTCGGACCGATTTCACGAATGATGTCCAGCGCCTCTGCACAGGTTCGTTCCTCCCGCAGCGCAATGTACTCGGTGGTCATGATACCACCGGCAGAATCATCCGGATACTGCAGAAGGGTATGAATGATCCGGCGGTCGCCGGCCTTCATGTGGTTCAGCAGAGTTTTGCGGCGGCCCGTTGACATCTCGCCCATGATATCTACGATATCATCCTTGGACATGCTCTCGAAGACTTCCAGGAGCTGATCATCGGACAAATTCTCTCCCAGTCGCTGACGGAGGTCATCATCGGCCTCCTCCATGATTTCGGTCAGCTGCTCGGTATCCAGAAAATCCGGCAGTCGGCGAATGTCTTCATCATCCAGCTCGTCTACCTCTTCCACAAAGTCGGCCGGCTGCATGTCCTCATAGTATTCGTCGATGTCCTGCTGGTTTCCTTCATCAATCAGCTGTTCCAGGGCATCCTCGTCTTCTTCCTCGTCTTCCTCCTCCCGTTCCTTCCGATCACTGTCCGGGATGGACTCAAACAATGCAGTCAGATTGGGGCGGCTCTCCTCCGGAATTTCAATCTCGGCGCCTTCATTTTCCTCTTCCTTTTCCATCTCGGCCTTCAGCTTTACTTCCTGCTCCGGATCTTTCTCGTTCATGATGGCGCCTCCTTGCTTGTTTTTCTTTCTATTTTGTTTGACATCACTACATTGCTTTGCGATTTTTCTAACGCCAAACAATACTATTGTATCACTTTTTCTCGTTTCTGTTTAGAAGAATACGGTAAGCTTTCTGTATACAAAGAGCACAAAGAAAGGCGCCGGATGCATCGCACCCGGCGCCTTTCTATCGTAAACTTTCTGATTCTTATTCGAAATATTCCTTGGCTGCCCGGAACAGTCCCATATCGAAATTGCCCGGTACATTCTTGAAATTGCCGTTCTCCCAGCGCTCCACATGTCCCATCTTACCGAGGACACGGCCATCCGGTGAGGTGATGCCCTCTACCGCATAATAGGAGCCGTTCGGGTTGTACTGGATATCCATGGTGGGCTTGCCCGCCAGATCCACATACTGGGTAGCAATCTGACCCTTCTGTACCAGCTCCTTGAAGAGTGCTTCTTCACAGAGGAAGCGACCCTCGCCGTGAGAAATGGCCACATTGAAGACGTCGCCCGGATTGGTGTTCTCCAGCCAGGGGCTCATATTGGAAGCCACCCGAGTCCGTACAATCTTCGACTGATGCCGTCCGATGGTATTGAACGTCAGTGTCGGACAGTGCACATCGGTATCCCGGATCTCGCCGTAGGGCACGAGTCCCAGCTTGATGAGGGCCTGGAAGCCGTTGCAGATACCGATCATGAGGCCATCCCGGTCATTCAGCAGCTTCATGGTCTGCTCGCGCACTGCCTCGTTCCGGAAGAAGGAGGTAATGAACTTGGCAGAACCATCCGGCTCATCACCGCCGGAGAAGCCGCCCGGAATGAAGATCATCTGGGACTCCGCAAGCTTTGCTGCCACTTCCTCTACGGATGCGGTGATGTCCTGTCTTGTCATGTTCCGCACCACCACGATCTCCGGCTCCAGTCCAGCATCACGGCAGGCCTTGGCAGAATCATACTCGCAGTTGTTGCCCGGGAATACCGGAATCAGCACCTTCGGCTTTGCGCTGGTCACAGCCGGCGCAATCCATTCTGTTTCGCTGTAGTCCGGGATGCTGAGGTCGACAGCATTACCCTCTGCTGCCGTCACGCGGTTGCAGGTGAATACGGACTCCAGCTTCTCCTCATAGGCCTCGGAAAGCGCTGCCAGAGACACAGCCGCCTCGTTGTAGCGGATTTCTGCTGCCTCTGTCACGACACCCGCATCCGCCACGATGACGCCGGCTGCCCGAAGTGCCTCGTTCTGATACAGCGCGTCCACGGATACATTGTCAGAAAGCTCCAGCAGGAAGGAACCATACTGGTAGCCGTAGATGTCCTCCAGGGACAGGCTCGGCGCGAAGGTGAAGCCCAGGCCGTTGCCCATGCACTGCTTCAGCACTGCTTCTGCCAGGCCGCCGTAGGTCGGTGTATACACAGAGGCCAGCTTACCCTCGGTCACGAGACGATGGATCTCGGCAAACTCTGCGAAGAGGCTCTCCTTCTTCGGCAAATCCTTCTCATAGGCCGGGCGAACCCACAGCACCTTGTGACCAGCTGCCTTGTACTCCGGTGAGAGGATGTTCTTCACATTCTCTGTGGTGATGGCAAAGGAGGTCAATGTCGGCGGTACATCCAGCTTCTCGAAGCTGCCGGACATGGAATCCTTTCCGCCGATGGCGGCAATGCCCAGATCCAGCTGTGCGGAGAAGGCACCCAGCAGCGCCTCCAGAGGCTGGCCCCAACGTGCGGGCACATGACCGGGCTTTCCGAAGTACTCCTGGAAGGTAAGGTAGGTATCCTCAAAACCGGCACCTGCGGCGATGAGCTTACATACGGACTCCACCACAGCGAGATAAGCGCCCTTATAGGGGCTCTTCTCGGTGATGAAGGGATTGTAGCCATAGGCCATCACGGAGCAAAGCTCGGTATGCTGCTTCTCCACAGAGATCTTCGCTGCCATGGCCTGGATCGGGGTTCTCTGGTACTTTCCGCCGAAGGGCATCAGCACGGTTCCCGCACCGATGGTGGAATCGAAGCGCTCGCTGAGTCCCCGCTTGGAGCAGACGTTGAGATCGGCAGCCAGCTTCTCCAGGTTTTCGACAAAGCCGCCCTTGACCTCCTTGTGGATATCCTCCGCCTTCTGGGTTTCAATTTCGATATGCTTCTCTGCACCGTTGGAGTTCAGGAACTCTCTGGAAAGGTTCAGAATGGTCTTTCCGTTCCAGTGCATGATCAGACGGTTCGTGTCGGTGACATTTGCCACATGGCTGGCCTCCAGATTTTCTTTCTGCGCCAGCTCCATGAAGCGTGCCTCGTCCTCCGGTGCCACCACAACGGCCATTCTTTCCTGAGATTCGGAAATGGCCAGCTCAGTGCCGTCCAATCCCTCGTACTTCTTCGGCACCTTGTTCAGGTCAATGTCGAGACCATCTGCCAATTCACCGATGGCCACGGAAACACCGCCGGCACCGAAATCGTTACAGCGCTTGATGAGACGGCTCGCTTCCGGATTGCGGAAGAGACGCTGCAGCTTTCTCTCCTCCGGCGCATTACCCTTCTGCACCTCGGCACCGCAGCTGTCCAGAGACTCCAGATTATGGGCCTTGGAGGAGCCTGTGGCACCGCCGATACCGTCACGGCCGGTACGTCCGCCCAGAAGGATGATCACATCTCCCGGTGCCGGTACTTCACGCCGTACATTCTCTGCCGGAGCGGCTGCCACAACGGCACCGATCTCCATACGCTTTGCTGCATAGCCCGGATGATAGATCTCATCCACAAGACCTGTCGCCAGACCGATCTGGTTGCCGTAGGAAGAATAGCCGTCTGCTGCCGTGGTCACGAGCTTACGCTGGGGCAGCTTGCCCTCCATGGTCTCGGTAACCGGAACGGTAGGATCTGCGGCACCGGTAACGCGCATAGCGTGGTAAACATAGGAACGTCCGGACAGCGGATCCCGGATGGCACCGCCGATACAGGTGGCCGCACCACCGAAGGGCTCGATCTCCGTGGGATGGTTGTGGGTCTCGTTCTTAAAGAGCAGCAGCCAATCCTGCAGCGCACCGTCCACATCCACCTGAATCTTCACAGTGCAGGCATTGATCTCCTCAGACTCGTCCAGCTTCGTGAGCTTGCCTTCCTGCTTCAGCACCTTCGCCGCGATGGTACCGATGTCCATGAGGTTCATGGGCTTGGTACGGTTGATTTCCTGACGGGCTGCCAGGTAGCGATCCCATGCCTTCTGCACCTCTTCATCCGCAAACTTTACGCTGTCAATGGTGGTCAGGAAGGTGGTATGACGGCAGTGATCGGACCAGTAGGTATCGATCATACGAATCTCCGTGATGGTCGGATCCCGGTGCTCGCTGCGGAAGTAGTCCTGACAGAACTTGAGATCATCCAGATCCATGGCCAGTCCCTTTTCCTCCAGGAAGCGGTGCAGGGTCTCCTCGGACTCCTCAATGAAGCCGGTGAGGGTCTCCACCTCTGTGGGAATCTCATACTTCATATCCAGGGTTGCCACCTCAGCAAGGCTTGCCTCCCGGGCCTCCACAGGGTTGATGACATACTTCTTGATCTCTGCAATTTCCTTCTCTGTCAGACTGCCATACAGCTTGTACACCTTGGCAGAACGCACCCGGGGCTTATCCCCCTGGGTCAGGATCTGTATACACTGCTCTGCAGAATCCGCGCGCTGGTCATACTGTCCCGGCAGGTACTCCACCGCAAAGGTGAAAGCATTATCCTCGGGAAGCTCTGTGTATACATCATCCAGCTGGGGCTCAGAAAGCACCTTCTGTACCGCCTGCGCGAAAACAGCCGGCTCCAGTCCCTCCACATCATAGCGATTAAAAAGACGCACATCCTCCAGATTCTGAATCAGAAGAATGTTCTGAAGGTCCCTCTTCAGGCCATCAGCACTGTGACGAAGTCCCTTCTTCTTTTCCACATAAACGCGATTTACCATTTCGCTCTTTCCCCCTTATTTCTCCTCATAGGCTCTCAGCGCCCGCTGACCGATGTCCCGGCGCATGTGCATATCTGTGAAATGTATGCGGTCCGCATCCTCGTAGGCAAGCTTCACGGCATCGGACAGCGTTGCTGCCGTACGCACCACGCCCAAGACTCTGCCGCCCTTGGTGTACAGATGTCCGGAGCGTGCCTCTGCACCGGCCACATAGACATTTTCGCAAGCCTCAATGCCGGTGATCTCATAGCCAGACTGGTACTTCACCGGATAACCGCCGGAAGCGATGACCACGCAGCAGGCGCTCTGGTCCTTCCACTGTACCTCGGTTTCTGCCAGTGTACCGTTGGTGGTGGCTTCCATGATGGTCAGAAGGTCAGAATCCAGCAGCGGCAGCACCACCTGGGTCTCCGGATCGCCGAAACGACAGTTGTATTCGATGACCTTCGGGCCCTTCTCTGTCAGCATCAGACCAAAGTAGAGACAGCCCCGGAAGGTTCTGCCCTCGGCATTCATGGCCGCGATGGTGGGCAGGAAAATGGTCTCCATGCAGGTCTCTGCAATTTCCTTGGTATAATACGGATTCGGCGCTACGGTACCCATACCGCCGGTATTGAGGCCCTGGTCTCCATCCAGTGCCCGCTTGTGGTCCATAGAAGAAATCATGGGCACCACGGTCTTTCCGTCCGTAAAGCTCAGCACGGAAACCTCCGGGCCAGTCAAAAACTCCTCGATCACGATCTGGTCGCCGGAGTGACCGAACTTCTTCTCTGCCATGATGGTGCGAATGCCGTCCTCTGCCTCTTCCCGGGTCATAGCGATGATCACGCCCTTACCGAGGGCCAGGCCGTCTGCCTTGATGACCGTAGGAATCGGACAGGTCTTCACATATTCCTCTGCAGCCGCAAGGTCTGTAAAGACCTCGTACTCTGCTGTAGGAATGCCGTACTTCTTCATGAGATTCTTGGAGAAGACCTTGGAACCCTCGATGATCGCTGCATTCTTATGAGGGCCGAAGGCCGGAATACCCACCGCCTCCAGGGCATCCACCATACCCAGCACCAGCGGATCATCCGGTGCCACCACGGCATAGTCAATGCGGTTTTCCTGACAGAATTCAACCACGCCCTCGATATCCGTTGCGGAAATCTCCGGCACACACTCGGCATCTGCTGCGATACCGCCGTTTCCGGGAAGTGCATAGATCTTTTCCGCCCGAGGACTCTTCTTCAGACTCTTAATGATGGCGTGCTCTCTTCCGCCGCCACCGATGACTGCAATCTTCATACCTCTGCCTCCACAATTTCCTTCGACATAAGCTCCGCTGCTGCCGGAAGCAGCTTCCATTCCGCCTGCTCCATGACACGGCGCTGCAGGCTTTCCGGAGTATCCTCCGGGAGAATCTCCACCGCCTTCTGCAACAGGATCCGTCCGCCATCCGGTATCTCATTCACAAGATGCACCGTCGCACCGGTCACTTTCACACCATAATTGAGGGCTGCCTCATGGACCTTCAGACCGTAATATCCCTTTCCACAGAAGCTGGGGATGAGGGACGGATGAATGTTGATGATGCGGTTGGCAAAGCGCTTCGTGAAATTCTCGGAAAGAATGGTCAGGAAGCCCGCCAGGATGATGAGGTCAATGTCATTGTCCTCCAATACAGAGATGAGCTTCTCTTCGTCCTTATGCACCACTGTATGCTTAATGCCGGCCTCTTCGGCCCGGGTCAGGGCGTAAATGCCCTCCCGGGAGCCCACCACCAGGACAATCTCGCCGTCCGGCAGCTCACCGCGCTTTTCCGCATCGATGAGGGCCTGCAGATTCGTACCGCCGCCGGAAACCAGCACCGCTATTCTCGCTTTTCTCTTCACGTCTCTGCCCTTTCCTTAATGATGGAACAGCCGCATGCCGCTGAAGCAAACCACCATTCCGTACTTGTCCGCGGTTTCGATGACATTATCGTCCCGAATGGATCCGCCCGGCTCCACCACGTAGCTGACACCGGACTTGTGGGCTCTTTCAATGTTGTCACCGAAGGGGAAGAAAGCATCGGAGCCCAGGGCCACGCCACTGATGCCGGCAAGATATGCCTTCTGCTCCTCCTGGGTAAAGGGTGCCGGCTTCTCGGTGAAGTAGTTCTCCCAAATGCCGTCTGCCAGTACATCCTCGTACTCGTCAGAAATGTAGACGTCGATGACATTATCCCGATCGGCTCTCCGCATGCCGCTCTTGAAGGGCAGGTTCAGTACCCGGTCGGACTGGCGAAGATGCCACACATCTGCCTTATTGCCGGCAAGTCTTGTGCAGTGGATCCGGGACTGCTGTCCGGCACCCACACCGATGGCCTGTCCGTCCTCTGCATAGCATACGGAGTTGGACTGGGTATACTTCAGGGTAATGAGGGCAACGGTCATGTTGAGACGTGCCTCCTCCGGAATTTCCTTGTTCTCCGAAACGATGTTGGCAAAAGCCTCATCGGTCACCTTGTATTCATTTCTGCCCTGTTCGAAAACCACGCCGTAAACCTGCTTCCGCTCGATCTCCTCCGGCACATAGGCAGGATCAATCTTGATCACGTTGTAGTTTCCCTTCTTCTTGTTCTTCAAAAGCGCCAGGGCCTCCGGTGCGTAGTCCGGAGCAATGACGCCGTCGGACACCTCCCGGTGAATGAGCTTTGCGGTGGTGAGGTCACAGGGCTCTGAAAGAGCAATGAAGTCACCATAGCTGGACATACGGTCCGTGCCTCTGGCTCTGGCATAGGCGCAGGCCAGCGGGCTTTCATCCAGTCCTTCCACATCATCCACGAAGCAGGCCTTCTTCAGCTTCTCCGGCAGCTTCCGTCCGATGGCGGCACCGCTGGGGCTCACATGCTTAAAGGAAGCCGCGGCAGCCATACCTGTGGCTGCCTTCAGCTCGGAAACCAGCTGCCAGGAATTCAGCGCATCCAGAAAGTTAATGTAGCCGGGGCGGCCGTTCAGGATCTCGAAGGGAAGATCCTTTCCCTCATTCATGAAGACTCTTGCGGGCTTCTGATTCGGATTGCAGCCATACTTTAACTGAAATTCATTCATTCTCTTGTCCTCTCCGGCATCACTCTGCCCACTTGTTGATCATAACGTTCTCGGTCTCCCCGGTGGCGAGGTCGATGTAGCGCACGTACAGGGAAATTCTGTTTTCCGGATGCAGGTTGCTCCAGATCTCCTCGCTGAAGGCCTTTGCCGTGTTGGGGATGCTGACTCTTTCCGGTTCTCCCTCAAAGGTAGGGATCGGATTGCCGTCGCAGCGGTAGGTGTGCAGGAAGTGGCCGAGACCGCTCTGCAGCTTATAGGAATAGGTATAACGGGCGCAGTCCTTACCTTCGCTGTCCTGGGCCTTCAGGATGGACATCTTGTAAGCATTGCTGTCATCCAGCATCGCCAGGGCAGAAATGCGGGGTGTCCAGTTGGGGCCGTCCGGCTCAAATTCCCGGGTCTCCAGGGCTTCCTCAAAGGTATCGCCGTTCTTCAGGAAATCATAAACCGTGTCGGTCTGGTCTCCGTTTGTGACGATCAGGTTGTCGCCGAGACGACGGATCGGGGAATAAATGATGAGACTGGGATCCTCCACCTTGGACGCATCGAAGGGATAAATGGTCACATCCTCTCCCTCCTCCCGGAAAATACGATTCCGGGAATTCTGGGAGCGTCCCATGATGAAATAGGCAATGGCCAGCTTCTGTCCGTCCTCTGACTTGCCCACCACAATACCGCGGCCGGGATAGCTGTTGTTTGCCAGCAGTGTGCCCAGCTTATGTACCTCGTAAGTCATCGCTTCTTCCTCCTCAGTTCAGAATCACCTTGTCATCTGACTTCACGATCTCACCCAGATGATATGCCTCTACGCCGTTCTCCTGCAGAATACGAATGGCCTCTGCCTCGTTCTCCGGTGCCACTACGATGCTCATGCCCACACCCATGTTGTAGGTGTTGAACATATCCCGGGTGTCGATATTACCGGTCTTCTGGATCAGATCGAAGATGGGCAGTACGCGCACGTCGCTCTTGTTGATCTTCGCGCCCAGGCCGTCCGGAATGGAACGGGGAATGTTCTCATAGAAGCCGCCGCCGGTGATGTGGCTGATGCCCTTCACCGTCACCTTCTCCAGGAGCTTCAGCACGGGCTTCACATAGATCACAGTGGGTGTCAGCAGGGCTTCGCCAATGCCTTTGCCGCCCAGCTCCGGAACGGGTGTCAGTGCAGCTTCCTTTGTCATGTGGTCAATGTCGAAGACCTTCCGTACCAGGGAGAAGCCATTGGAATGTACACCGCTGGAAGGCAGTGCGATCACCACATCGCCCTCTTTCATGGAATTGTTGTCCACGATCTTCTCTTTGTCCACGATACCCACGGAGAAGCCGGCCAGATCGTACTCATCCTCCGGATAGAAGCCCGGCATCTCGGCTGTCTCACCGCCAATGAGAGCAGAATCCGCCTGCACGCAGCCCTCAGCCACGCCCTTCACGATGTCTGCGATCTTCTCCGGCACATTCTTGCCGCAGGCAATGTAGTCCAGGAAGAACAGGGGCTTCGCGCCGCAGCAGATGACATCGTTCACGCACATGGCTACACAATCAATGCCCACGGTATCATATTTCTCCAGCAGGAAAGCCAGCTTCAGCTTGGTGCCGACGCCGTCGGTGCCGGAAACGAGGATCGGCTTCTTGTAGCCCTCCGGCAGCTCAAAGAGACCGCCGAAGCCGCCGAGACCGGAAGCCACACCCTCGGTCATGGTCCGTGCCACATACTGCTTCATCAGCTCCACAGACTTATAGCCCGCGGTAATGTCTACGCCTGCTTCCTTGTACGCCTCACTGTAACTCTTCATGTCGTTCTCCTTTACTCCTCTTAAGCCAATGTGTTAAAACGCGCTGCCAGCTCCTGATCCTTCTGCATGATCTTCTCATGGTTCCGGTCTCTGTCGGCCTGCAGCTTCTCTGCCAGACTCTCCTCTGTCACGGCCAGAATTTCAATGGCCAGCAATGCCGCGTTCTTCGCGGTATTGACGCCCACCGTTGCCACCGGAATTCCGGGCGGCATCATGACGGTAGAAAGCAATGCATCCATGCCCTCCAGTACCTTGCTGGAGCAGGGAATGCCGATGACCGGAAGTGTGGTGTTGGCCGCAAAGGCACCGGCCAGATGCGCAGCCATACCGGCAGCACAGATCAAAACACCGAAGCCCTGGGCCCGTGCCGACTTTGCAAAGGCGCCTGCCTCCTCCGGCGTTCTGTGTGCAGAATACACATGCACCTCGAAGGGCACCCCGTATTCCTTCAAAACATCAATGCCCTTTTCCACTACCGGAAGATCCGAATCGCTTCCCATGATGACTGCTACCTTTTTCACCATTTTCTCCTTTCCGCTGCTGCACGAATTTTCATGCAAAAAAAGGGAGCAGCATAAGCATGCTGTTCCCTTGAATTTATAGACCGTTTACTGCTGCAACTGGCTTTCCCGCCTTATTGTTCATAACGCAGAAAATCCCTGTCCGGCTCATATGATTTCCGTTCTTCGCGAAATTCACGTCTCGATTCATTCTCAATCCTCTCGTCCGGGTCGTCTGCAACAAAAGCATTATATTAAATAGAAGTTTCTCCGTCAAGTATACAGAATGTCCAGAATCCTGTTCACAGGAAGCCCGAAATCCGCTTATTTGGTCAGTGTGATCAGAAGCTCGTTGCTTCTCTCGACAAAGGCCGCCATGTCTTCTGCATTGAGCGGTGCCTGCTGCAGTCTTGCCAGATCATAGAGCTCCTCGGCGATGAGCTTTGTGCTGTCGTCCTCGTCATGCTCGGAGAGATACTTCACCAGCGGATGCTCTGCATTGAGGATCAATGTTTCCTCCACGGTGAGGTCCCCCATCGGCATGCCCTTTGTGGCATACATCTTCATCATGTCGTTCATACGACGGGATTCCTCGGATACGGAAAGCATGGCTGCGGTCTTCGCCGATGTCAGCTTCTGCAGCTTCACATTCAGCTTATCCCGACCGGTAGCGGTACGGATGTAGGTCTGCAGTGTGCCCTGCTTCTCCTCCAGGGTCTTCTGCTCCTCCTCACTGGTCTCTGCCTGGAATTCCTTCTCAAGATCCGCATCGATACGCTTGAAGTGTACGCCCTGATTCCGTGCCTCCAGCTCTGTGATGAAGGGCTGGTCAATCTTCTCTGTCAGGATCACGGCATCCTTACCGGCCGCCTTGAACATGGCGATATACTGGCTCTGCTGTACCGGATCCGTCACGTAGAAGATCACCTTGTTCTTCTCTTCCGCAGCCGTCTCCTCCGACTTCTTCTCTTCCGCAGCGCCGGCAGCATTATCCTCGGTCTTCTCCGGCTCCTTCTTCTCGTCCGGATCCACCTTATTCACTTCCAGGCATTCCGGAAGAGCCATGTACTTCTCGTTCAAGTCCTTGAAGAGAATATAATCCGTCATCTTCTCGCAGAACTTCTGGTCCCGCAGGCAGCCGTACTTGATGAAGGGCGCGATGTCGTCCCAGTACTTCTCGTAGTTTTCACGGTCCGTCTTGCACATGCCGGAGAGCTTATCAGCCACCTTCTTGGTGATGTAATCGGAAATCTTCTTCACGAAACCATCGTTCTGCAGCTGGGAACGAGATACATTCAGCGGCAGATCCGGGCAGTCGATGACGCCCTTCAGAAGCATGAGGTACTCGGGGATGACTTCTTTAATGTTTTCGGCGATAAATACCTGGTTGTTGTACAGTTTAATGGTTCCCTCGATGGACTCGTATTCCATGTTGATCTTCGGGAAGTAGAGAATTCCCTTCAGATTGTAGGGATAATCCATGTTGAGGTGGATCCAGAACAGCGGCTCCTTGTAGTCGTGGAATACCTTGTGGTAGAACTCGATGTACTCGTCCTTTGTGCACTCGGAAGGTTTCTTGCCCCAAAGAGGATGGATCTCATTCATGAGCTCCGGCCGCTTCTCGATCTTCAGCTGTGCCTTCTCCGTGTGCTCCTTGCCGTCGGAATCCTTGGTGGTCTTCTCCGGGATCTCCTCCAGCACCACATCGCCGTCCTGCTTCTCATCTGCCATGATGGTCTGACTGTCCTTCGGCAGCTTGGTAAGATAAATCTCCACCGGCATGAAGGAGCAGTACTTATCGATGATGGTGCGGACTTCCCACTCATTGTCGTACTTCAGGCAGTCATCATTCAGGTGCAGCGTGATCTCTGTTCCATGGCCTTCCTTGCTGCCTTCGCTCATCTCATATTCCGTACCGCCGTTGCATACCCAGTGCACCGGCTTGGCATCCTTCTGATAGGAAAGGGTATCAATCTCCACCAGATCTGCCACCATGAACGCGGAATAGAAGCCCAGACCGAAGTGTCCGATGATCTGGTCATCGTTGGCCTTGTCCTTATACTTCTGGATGAAATCCGTCGCACCGGAGAAGGCGATCTGGTTGATGTACTTTTCAACCTCTTCCTCGGTCATACCGATACCGTTATCGCGGAAGGAAATGGTCTTCTTCTCCGCATCCACGGTCACATCCACTCTGCCCTTGTAATTCTCCGGCTTCTCCCACTCGCCGATGAGCGCCAGCTTCTCCAGCTTTGTCACCGCATCGCAGGCATTGGAGATCTGCTCACGAATGAAGATATCCTGATCGGAATACATCCACTTCTTGATGATCGGGAAAATGTTCTCACTGTTGATGGATAAACTGCCTTTTTGTGCCATATGATTACCTCTCTTCTATAATTTATGTAGGATTCTTCTCTGCTGCTAATGTTTATCTCAGGGAAGAATGTTGCTTCTTATGTAAGCATGGTTTAGTATAGCACAGTTGTTAGCACTCAGCAATAGTGATTGCTAATGTTTTGGTAAAGAAAAAGTCGCCTCAAAGAGGCGGCTTTTGGGCTTTAGATTATGGGCTGTTCGACAGGGATTGAACTCGAGCTTGTAGCTCTCGTTCAACTTTCCTTCGGAAAGCATCCCCCTTCGGGGCATGTCAGAAACTCTACTGGCTGTTCGACAAGGATTCGCTTCGAACTTGAAGTTCTCAGCGAACCTGCTTCGCAGGCATGCCCCGTAGGGGCATGTCAGATCGTAATCATTCTGACGACTGTATTGGCCCTTCGACAAGGATTGAACTCGAGCTTGTAGCTCTCGTTCAACTTTCCTTCGGAAAGCATCCCCCTTCGGGGCATGTCAGTTCGCTCCGAAAAAACCACCTTAAAAAGGTGGTTTTTTTGCACTAAGGAATCTTCCCGCTATCGCGGGCCCCTCCTTAGCACATGCACTGGAACCGCGGGGACTTGAACCCTGGACCGATCGGTTATGAGCCGACTGCTCTAACCAACTGAGCTACGGTTCCAAATTTTCTGTAGTTTTAAAAAAAGACCTAAGCAAATGCTCAGGTCAAAGCCGATATTCGGACTCGAACCGAAAACCTACTGATTACAAATCAGTTGCTCTAC
>CAVFNN010000038.1:0-17746 GCA_963623925.1 bacterium
TCCCCAGGATTTCTGCCGCACGCCCATGGGATATGGTTTGATTCAATATATATGGGTAGAGCAGCAGTGCATTTCTTGTAAGCTCAGTTTCCGGATTTACAGCCACTAAATATTTCGACATTCCCGCCGGTATTTGAATTGTAATAGATTCTGTTGCTATCATAAAATCACTTCCTTTCTGACCCCATTGTTAGTCAGTACATTATACGTTTGTTATCGGTCTTGATAACACGTGTTCCGTAACTGTGGATAATAGCAATATGTTCCAGTATTTCCAGCTTCTCCTGCTTCTTTAACTCACTGGAAAGCAATGCGCCAAGCAAGCGATGCATCTCATAGTTTTCGTCATGCTCCGGAATGTCATTTTACTGCGTTTGTAATTTCCGTATTCAAGTCGGCATCCCTCCCTTTGCATCACACACAGCATTTTTATAGTATCTAAAAGACGGTCTTCTTAGAATCATTATAAGTGAGAATCCTTGCTGAATCAAATAAAAGCTTCCATAAAGAAAAGGGCTGCTCTCCATCAGAATATCAAAAAAGAATAGAGACGTAGAAAAAGAGCCACCTGACTTCTTAATGAAATCAGATAGCTCTTCTCTTGAAATTATTCAAACTCAATCGTTCCAGGCGGTTTGCTGGTGAGATCGTAGAATACGCGGTTCACACCCTTGACCTCGTTGACGATGCGGTTCATGACGGTCTGCAGCACCTCGAAGGGAATGTTGCTGACCTCAGCGGTCATGAAATCATCGGTCTCCACGGCCCGGAGGGCCACGGCATAATCATAGGTACGGAAGTCGCCCATCACGCCCACAGAACGCATATTGGTGAGTCCGGCAAAGTACTGGCTGATCTTGCGGTCAAGCCCTGCCTTGGCCAGCTCCTCGCGGTAAATGGCATCGGCATCCTGCACGATACGCACCTTCTCCGGCGTTACCTCGCCGATGATGCGGACGCCCAGTCCCGGTCCCGGGAAAGGCTGACGGAACACCAGATAGTCCGGCAGACCCAGCTGCAGACCCACACGACGCACTTCGTCCTTGAACAGGAGACGCAGGGGCTCAATGATCTCCTTGAACTCAATGTTCTTCGGGAGGCCGCCTACATTATGATGGGATTTAATAACGGCACCCTTACCGAGGCCGGACTCCACCACATCCGGATAAATGGTTCCCTGGCACAAGAAATCCACCGCACCGATCTTCTTGGCTTCCCGCTCGAAGACACGGATGAACTGCTCGCCAATGATCTTCCGCTTCTTCTCCGGCTCTTCCACACCGGCCAGCTTCTCAAAGTACTCTTCGCCGGCATTGACGCGAATGAAGTTCAGGTCATACTGTCCCTTCGGTCCAAAGATAGCTTCTACCTCATCGCCCTCGTTCTTACGAAGAAGACCGTGGTCCACGAAGACACAGGTCAGCTGCTTGCCGATGGCTCTTGCCATCAGGGTTGCTGCCACGGAGGAATCCACGCCGCCGGACAGGGCCAGAAGAACGCGTCCGTCACCTACGGTCTCCCGGATGCTGCGGATCTGCTCCTCCACGAAGCTCTCCATCTTCCAGTCGCCTGTACAGTGGCAGACATCATAGAGGAAGTTGTGCAGCATTGTCTTACCCTCTGCAGTATGCTGCACCTCCGGATGGAACTGGGTTGCGTAAATGTTTTTGGCCGGATTTTCCATGGCCGCCACCGGACAATTGGGTGTGGATCCCGTCACGCGGAAGCCTTCCGGTGCCTTGGCAATGTAATCGGTATGGGACATCCAGGTTGTGGTGGTTTCTGACACGCCCTTGAAAAGAACTGCATCCGTCTCTACCTTCACATCGGTCTTGCCGTACTCGCTGACCGGCGCGGTCTTCACCTCACCGCCAAGCTCATAGGCAATCAGCTGTGCACCATAGCAGAAGCCAAGGATAGGGATACCCATTTCAAAAACTGCCGGATCAATGTGCTGACTTTCTTCCTTATAGACGGACTGCGGTCCTCCTGTGAAAATGATTCCCTTCGGATTCAGTTCACGAAGCTTATCCAGGCCAATGCTGGATGCATACACTTCGGCGTATACGCCCTCATCACGCACGCGGCGCGCGATGAGCTGGTTGTACTGTCCGCCAAAGTCCAATACTACTACGAGTTCCTTCGCCATTTTCCCTCCAGATATAATGTAGACTTTGTTTTACTCCGGCTATTATAAGTCGAGTGCTATCCCTAAAGCAAGCAAAAAAAGAAGAGACCCGCTAACGCGAATCTCCTGAATTCGAACACATCCAATGCGGTTCGTTTAAGACTGCTTGAGTGGACCTGATGGGAGTCGAACCCATGTCCGAAAACGAATTCCCTTTCCTTCTACTATCATAGTACGCTTCGGTGATTCCCCATCAGCATGAGATGCGCACGTCTCCTGCTGACCGGTATCCTCTGATACGCCCACACCCGGGAGGAACCGGAATGCGTCGTTTCTCACATAGTCGAGGCCAGATTCTCAAAGTGTGAGTGCTTTGAGGCTGACCGACAGCTTACGCTGCCAGTGCTACGTTGTTATCGTTAGCGTTTAATTTTAAGTTGGCACTTAACGCGCTCGCCGTACGGATAGCTTCTAAAGCTGCATCGTCCCCGTCGAAACCGGTACAAGCCCTTGTAGAATCGTATGTAGTATAGCTGATTTTCTCCGTCCTGTAAATAAAGCATCAAGCAAAGTCACAAAAATGTCAGAATTACGGCGTCTCTGTTTTCTGGATGTCGCGGCCCTCGCAAACTATACCTCGCATGCATATATCACACATTCCCCGAATAGTTTTTATCTGCATTCTATACATTTCCCGCAGATTTTCTGCATTTCCGTGAATATAACTTTTTTCGAATCACTTGTAATATTGAATCAAATTAGGAGTCATTATGAAAAAAGTTACACAAAACCACGAACACAGCGAAAGCCCCCGGGACATCGACTGGGAAGCCTTCGGCAGAAATGTGCGCAAATACCGTAAGCAAAAAAATCTCACGCAGGAACAGCTGGCCGAACGCTGCCACATGCAGCCCAACTCCATTTCTCGTATTGAAAAAGGAGTCGCTGGAACCAAAATATCCGGCCTGCTGGAGCTGGTGGACGCTCTGGACGTCACGCCGAATTCCCTCCTGCAGGGCTATTACAATGTCAAAAACGACCGTTACGCCGAACGTTTTTATGCACTCAAAAGCGGACTGACAGACAGTGTCACAGCTGCCATCGATAGATTCTTCGCTGCAGAAGGCCGACGGCAGGACGTGGACAACTACGAAAAGAACCTTGAGACCACGAGACACATCATTGATCCCGCGATGGACTACTCTATAAAGCCGGAGCCCACCGCCGATCCGAACCTGCACGAAAAAACAAACCGCCACCGAAAACCGCACGAAAGAGAATAAAATCCTTCCTTATTTCAGGTATTTCTTCAGATACTTTCCGGTATAGGACTTCTCCACCGCAACAATTTCCTCCGGCGTACCGGATGCCACGACGGTGCCGCCGCGCTCACCGCCCTCCGGTCCAATGTCAATGATATAATCCGCACACTTGATCACATCCAGATTGTGTTCAATGACCACCACCGTATTGCCGTTGGCGGCCAGCTGGTCCAGCATCAGCACCAGATGATTCACATCCTCGAAATGCAGGCCGGTGGTGGGCTCATCCAGGATATAGATCGTCTTTCCTGTGCCCCGACGACTCAGCTCTGCAGCCAGCTTAATGCGCTGGGCCTCGCCGCCGGACAGCTCTGTGCTGGGCTGCCCCAGCCGCACATAACCGAGTCCCACATCTTTCAGGGTCTGGATCTTCCGGGTGATGGACGGCACATTCTTAAAGAATTCCAGCGCCTCCTCCACCGTCATGTTCAGTACATCGTAGATATTTTTCCCCTTATACTTCACATCCAGCGTTTCCCGGTTGTAACGCTTGCCGCCGCAGACCTCACAGGGCACATACACGTCCGGCAGGAAATGCATCTCGATCTTCACAATGCCGTCGCCGGAGCAGGCCTCACAACGACCGCCCTTCACATTGAAGGAAAAACGTCCTTTGCTGTAGCCCTTTGCCTTGGCATCACTGGTGGCCGCAAAAAGATCCCGGATCAGGTCAAACACGCCGGTATAGGTGGCGGGATTGGAACGGGGTGTCCGGCCGATGGGACTCTGGTCGATGCTGATGACCTTGTCCAGCTGTTCCACGCCCTCGATCTCACGACATCTTCCCGGAATGGTTCTGGCCCGGTTCAGCCGCTTCGCCAGCGTCTTATAAAGAATCTCATTCACTAGAGAGGACTTACCGGAGCCGGAGACACCGGTAACACAGGTAAATACGCCCAGCGGGAACGCCACATCGATGTTCTTCAGGTTGTTTTCCTTGGCATTCCGCACGGTGATCCAGCCCCGCGGCGTGCGTCTCGTCTGTGGCACCGCAATTTTCTTCTTTCCGCTCAGATACTGTCCGGTAATGCTTTCGGGCACGGCCATGATTTCCTCCGCCGTACCCTGGGCCACCACCTGTCCGCCGTTTTCGCCGGCACCGGGGCCGATATCCACGATGAAATCCGCCGCCCGCATGGTGTCCTCATCGTGCTCCACCACGAGAACCGAATTTCCCAGATCCCGAAGATGCTTCAATGTCGCAATGAGACGATCATTGTCCCGCTGGTGCAGTCCGATACTGGGCTCGTCCAGAATATAGGCAACGCCCACCAGACCGGAGCCGATCTGGGTAGCCAAGCGGATACGCTGGGCCTCGCCGCCGGACAAGGTACCTGCTGCCCGGGACAGGCTGAGGTAATCCAGTCCCACATCCAGCATAAAGCGACTCCGGGCCCGAATCTCCCGGATCACCAGATCGCCGATCTTGTGCTGCGTCTCCGTCAATTCCAGCTTCTCGAGCCAGTCATAGAACTTCTCCATGGAAAGCTCCGTCAGGGCATGAATGTCCAAATTTCCCACCGTCACCGCCAGAGAGGAAGGCTTCAGTCGTGCCCCATGGCAAGCCGGACAGGGTGTAACCCGCATGAACTGCTCATACTCCGCCTTCATCTTATCGGAAAAGCACTCCTTGTAGCGGCGGTTCACATTTTCCACCAGTCCCTCAAAGGCCACATGATGCACATTACCGCGGCCGAACTGGGACTTGTAGTGCACCGTCACCTTTTCGCCATGCGTACCGTTCAGAATGATATCCCGCGCCTCCGGACTCAGCTCCCGGAACGGCGTATCCAGGCTGAAATGATAGGCCTCCGAAAGAGAAATCAGCATAGCGTGGGTGAAGCTGCCCTCATCCTTGGAATTCATCCACCCCAAGACAGAAATCGCTCCCTGATTGAGCGACAGGCTCTCATCCGGGATCATCAGCGCCACATCAAATTCCGACTTGGAACCGATGCCGAAGCACTCCGGGCAGGCGCCGAAAGGATTGTTGAAGGAAAAGCTGCGGGGTTCGATCTCCTCGATGCTGACGCCGCAGTCCGGGCAGGCAAAGCTGGTGGACAGATTCATGGGCTCACCGCCGATGACATCCACCGTCAGCAGACCGTCAGACAGCGCCACCGCCTGCTCAATGGATTCCGCCAGACGCTTGCCGATGCCCTGCCGAATCACCAGGCGATCCACCACGATCTCAATGGTGTGCCGCAGATTCTTCTCCAGCTTGATCTCCTCTGCGAGGTCGTACATATTTCCATCGATGCGTACCCGCACATAGCCGGACTTCCGGGCACTGGCCAGGACCTTCTCGTGCATACCCTTCTTGCCCCGGACGATGGGCGCCAGAAGTTGAATCCGCGTGCTCTCCGGCAGGCACAGCAACTGATCCACCATTTCGTCCACCGTCTGCCGCTTGATCTCCCGTCCGCACTTCGGACAGTGGGGGATACCGATTCTGGCATACAGAAGGCGGAGATAATCGTAGATCTCCGTCACCGTGCCCACTGTGGAGCGGGGATTCCGGTTGGTAGACTTCTGGTCAATGGAAATGGCCGGCGACAGGCCTTCGATCAACTCCACCTCCGGCTTCTCCATCTGCCCCAGGAACTGCCGGGCGTAGGAGGACAGCGATTCCATATATCTCCGCTGCCCTTCCGCATAGATGGTGTCAAAGGCCAGGGAGGATTTGCCGGAACCGGAAAGCCCCGTCAGCACCACCAGCTCGTCTCTGGGGATGTCCAGATCGATATGCTTCAGGTTGTGCTCACTGGCGCCCCGGATCTTGATATATTTCTTTTCCATTTCTGAAAACCTCTTTTACAATATAGAAAAAAGCCAGCAAACTTACGTTTGCCAGCTAATAGTATCATGTTCTCGCCGATTCTTCAAGTCTGCTTACAGCACCTTCGAGAGAAATGCCTTCAGACGCGGATTGTCCTGATGGGCAAAGAACTCCTCCGGCGCGGCCTCTGTGACGAAGTTGCCGCCCTCCAGGAACATGACGCGGTCTGCCACTTCCCGGGCGAAGCCCATCTCATGGGTAACCACCACCATGGTCATATCTTCCTCGGCCAGCTGCTTCATAACCTGCAGCACTTCACCGACCATCTCCGGATCCAGTGCAGAGGTGGGCTCATCGAACAGCATCACATCCGGATGCATGGCCAGGGCCCGGACGATTGCCACTCTCTGCTGCTGTCCGCCAGAAAGCTGCAGGGGGAAGTTCTGTGCCTTCTCTCGCAGTCCCACACGCTCCAGCAGCTCCAGGGCTTCCTTCTCCGCTTCTGCCTTGCTGCGATGCAGCAGCTTCATGGGCGCCAGCGTCAGATTGTCCAGAATGCTCATGTGCGGGAAAAGATTGAACTGCTGGAATACCATGCCCATCTTCTGCCGCAGCTTGTCTACATCGGATTTCGGATCCGTGATGTCCTTTTCTTCTACAAAAATGTGCCCGTCCGTGGGTGTCTCCAGAAGATTCAGACAGCGCAGAAATGTGGATTTTCCGGAACCGGAGGGGCCGATGACACAGACCACCTCGCCCTTCCGGATTTTGGTGGAAATGTTGTTCAGCACCGTAAGCTCTCCAAAGCGTTTCGAAAGCTGCTGCACATCAATGAGTACGTCACCCTTTTCGTATGTCTTATCGCTCATTCTGTCTCATTCTCCTTTCAAAACGCTTCTCCAGTCTGGTAAGTCCCAGCGTCAGCACAAGATAGATAAAGGCCACCATCAAGAGCGATGTCCAGGAATCATAGGTTCTGGAACGGATAATGTCGCCGCCCTTGGTGAGATCTTGCACGCCCACGTAACCGGCCACGGAGGTTTCCTTGATCAGCACGATAAACTCGTTGAAGATCGCCGGCAATACATTCTTCAGCGCCTGGGGCATGATAATGTAGCGCATGGTTTCATTATAGTTAAAGCCCAGAGAACGTCCCGCCTCCATCTGCCCGTTGGGAATGGACATGATGCCGGAACGGATGATTTCCGCTACATAAGCCGCAGAGTTCAGACCGAAGGCAATGGAAGCCACGAAGATGCCAGTGAAAAAGCGTGCCGTAAAGATACAGTAGTAGGCAATCATCAGCTGCACCACAGAAGGTGTACCGCGGATTACCGTGAGGTACAGTCGGCAAACCGCATCCGCGAACTTAAGCTTTCCAGTCTTGTCATGCGTTGCCCGGATCACCGCGATGATAAAGCCCACGATCACACCGATCAGCAGGGCGAAGGCCGTTATAATCAGCGTATTCTTCGTGCCGTTCGCCAGATACAGCCATCGCTGATCCTTCACCAGATTCATGTACAGTTTCTCTTTGATACCCACGCTGTGCCCTCCATTCCTGCTGCAGCCGTCATTACCCCTTTATCGCAGAAATGGCGCCGCCGAAGCGACGCCACCCTGCCATCACACTGTATTTAATTTACTCTGCTGTGATATATTTTGCAACAATTTCATCCAGCTTGCCGGAATCCTTCAGCTCCTTAATGGCTGCGTTGATGCCATCCAGAAGCTCAGTGTTGCCCTTCTTTACACAGATGGCGTAATTTTCCTCTGCATAAGGGGAATCCAGAAGCTTCAGGCCCTCATTCTGCGCCACAAAAACCTTTGCCGGGTTGTTGTCGATGATCACGGCGTCTACCTTGCCGGTCTGCAGTGCGGTTACGGCATCTGCGCCCTTCGGGAAACGCTGTACATTGTCCTCGCCGAAATCATCTGTGGAATAGATGTCACCGGTGGTTCCCTGCTGAACGCCGATCACCTTGCCCTGGAGGTCATCGATGCTGGCGATGTCAGAATCCTCCTTCAGGATAACGGCCTGCACTGCGCTTGCATAGCTGTCAGAGAAGTCAACCTGTGTCATACGATCCTCGGTGATGGTCATGCCGGCTGCACCGAAATCTGCCTTACCGGCCTGTACTGCCGGAATGATGGAATCGAAGGCAATGTCGGAAACCTCGAAATCCGCACCCATCTGCTCTGCAATGGCCCGGGCGATCTCTACATCGATACCCACGATCTCGTTGCCGTCATGATACTCATAGGGCGGGAACTCTGCGTTGGTGGCCATGATCAGAGTCTTTCCTGCATAAGAGGAATCACCTGCTGCCTTTGTCTCTTCTGCCTCAGCTGCAGCCTCTGTTCCTGCTGCTGTCGTTGCTGCTTCCTCTGCTGCTGCAGTGGTTGCCGCTGCTGTGGTTTCTGCTGTGCTGCTCGAACCGCAGGCGGTCACAGAAAGCGCTGCCAATGCTGCCATAGCAATTGCTGTCATCTTCTTCATAATCTTACTCTCCTCTCCAAAAAGGCTTTGCATACTTATGCAACCTTGATAGAAATTATATACAGCTTTTTCCGCTTGTCAAGAAGCAGCGCTGTCACAGCTTGTTGAGGAAATGCCGGATGCGCTGCTGCACCAGCCCCGCCAGAAGTCCGATGACCGCCCCGGCAGCCATACCGGCGGCCAGAAGAACCGGAAAATAATAGAGAAGGACAGACGAGTGCAGGAGGAAAACCGCGGCCAGGAGCTGCCCCACATTGTGCATGACACCGCCGCAGATGCTCACCATGACAGAGGAAAAGCCTCCCAAACGCCGGAGCAGCAGCATGCTGAGAAGGCTCAAGAAAAAGCCGCTGAGGGAGTAGCAGAGGGTCATGGCATTGCCGAAGGTGGCCGATACCAGAAGGATACGCAGAAAGCTGATGAGCATGGTGGGCATTACGCCCAGGCTGTAGAGTCCCGTCACCGTCACCAGATTCGGCAGGCCCAGCTTCACGCCCGGAATCCCGATGTTCACCGGCAAAATCGCCTCCACATAGCTCAGCACCATGCTCAGCGCCAGCAGCAGGCCATATAGGCTTACGCGTTTCGCTGCGTTGTTCATTTTATTCTCCTCCGAAATCAAGAGATGTTTAGCACCACATCGCCGCATCGCTTCGCGATGCGGCGATGTGGCGGTCCAGAGACGCTTCGCGTCTTGTCCGCCACCAGGAAAAGTCCCAAAACGCTTCGCCGAGCAAGCTCGGCTCTGCGTTTTATGCCTTTTCCTGGTGGTGCTAAACAAATACAAAAAGAAGCAGTACCCAGTAAAGGATACTGCTCGCTTCGTCTTTTCTTCGATTCACGCTTCTTGCAGCAGGCACGGCCGATTTCTCTGCCCCGCCCCATCTATACAATAAGGTACAATCCAACAGAAAAATTAAAGCTTTACTACGTTGGTTGCCTGCGGTCCCTTAGCACCGTCAACGACTTCGAACTCAACGGCCTGACCCTCTTCCAGAGACTTGAAGCCGTCGCCTACGAGTCCTGAATAGTGCACGAATACGTCCTTACCTGTTTCATCAGAGATAAAGCCATATCCCTTCTGGTTGTTAAACCACTTCACTGTACCCTTCATTAGATATACCTCCAAAATCTACTGCCGCATGATTGCCGCAGCAATTCGAATATTAGCATAAAGGTTTTCACGCGTCAACGAAAATGAAAGCATTTTCCTCGAATTCCGTTTATCTGGAACGTTCATACAAAGCCTTCAGCTCGATGCCGGTAAATAGGTAATGTTTTCCGCAGAAGTCACAGTTGACCTCCTGGGGCTTTCCCTCGTCGATCAGGCTCTTCAGCTCGTCCTTGCCGATGGAAATGAGGGCGCGTTCCACCCGCTCCCGGCTGCAGCCGCAGTGATAGCTGACTTCCTGGCGGTCATTGATCTCCAGCTGCATATCGCCAAGAATCTCCGTCAGAATGTCCTCTGGGCTCATGCCCTGGTCCAGCATGGCGGTGACGGAATGCACCTCGGAAAGTCGCGTCTCCAAGGCAGCGATCACTTCCTCAGATGCGCCCGGCATCAACTGGATAATGAAGCCGCCGGCTTGGCAAACAACATTGTCCCGGGAAAGCAGAACGCCCAGTCCCACAGAGGAGGGCACCTGCTCACTGGTGACAAAGTAGTAGGTCAGATCTTCCGCAATTTCTCCGGAAAGGAGCGCGGTTTGGCCCACATAGGGCTCCTTCAGTCCGATGTCCCGGATCACAGAGAGGGTACCCTTGCCGACGGCGCCGCCGACATTTAAATGACCTGCTGCATTGGGCGGCAGCATCACGTTGGGATTCGCACAGTAGCCCTTCACGTGGCCATGGGCATCCGCTGTCACTGTCATGCTCCGCAGCGGTCCGTCTCCCTTCACCGTCAATGTCAGAAGATCCTTCTCTCCCTTCATGTCCACCGCCATCATCAGAGCGGCACTCATGAGTCTGCCCACCGCAGCGGTACAGATGGGGAAGGTATTGTGGATTCGGCGCTGTTCCTCACAGACACCGCTGGTGGTACATGCAAAGGCGCGGATCTGTCCTTCCGCCGCCGTTGCACGAATCACATAGTTTTCTGCCATGCTTATGCCTCACCCTGCAGGGCCTTCAGCTCCATCTCCTGGTCCTTCCGCATGCAGCACTTCTTGTACTTCTTGCCGGAACCACAGGGGCAGGCGTCGTTCGGGTAAATCTTCTTGGTCTCACGACGCAAGGTGCCGGACTTCTTCTGCTCCTTGTAGAGCTCAGCACGACGCTCCTCGGTGAGGATGCTGTCCCACTGGGGAAGACCATAAAGCCAGCTTGCCTTCGCAGCCACCATGTTGTAGTAGAGCTTCTCCGGGTCGATCTCGATCTTCACCTGGGTATCCTCTTCCATGGTCTCGATCGGGTTCTCATAGCCCTTCAGGGACTCATTGATGCCGTCCAGCACGCCGGTGAAATGGAACACGTCCATGTGGAAGTGCTCAGCCAGTTCCTTCACGCTTCCCTCGAAAACGTGTGCGGGATCTGTCAGAACCTCCTCATAGAAGGCCTTCTCCATTGCAAAATAATTCTGCCAGAGCTGCTCCTGCTCTGCCTTTGAAAGGCCGTTTCCGTAGGCCTGAACTCTCCATGTTTCCAGTAATGTTGCCATATTATTCTCCTTTATTTATACCATTGTACCGAGCGAAACCCGCCCCAGGCACAGAATATCCCTATTATACGCATAGATTTCTATTTTTTCAATTCCCCAGTGCCTACATTTCCTCCATACTCTGGTACGCATCCGAGGACAGCGGCAGTTGCTTCCGCCGAAGCTCCCGGTTCACGAGCTTGGATATCAGATTCAGGATCACAGCCCAGAGCGGAACGGCGATAATCATGCCGACGAAGCCGAAGAGACCGCCGAAGAGCAGAATGGAGAACAATACCCAGAAGCTGGACAGTCCCGTGGAATCGCCCAGGATTCTCGGACCGATGACATTACCATCCAACTGCTGAATCACCAAAATCGCCACCGCAAAGTAAAGGCTCTTGATGGGACTCGCCAGAAGAATCAGGACAAAGCAGGGAATCGCACCGATGAAGGGGCCGAAGAACGGAATCACGTTGGTGACGCCCACGATGACAGACACCAGCATGCTATAAGGCATCTGCATAAAGCTCAGAATAACGAAGGTAAGCATACCGATAATGATAGAGTCAACCACCTTGCCCATGATGAATCCGCCAAACATTCGATTGACGAATTCACATTCCCGGATCACGGCCCTGGCCCAGTTCACCGGCAAGACGGCAAAGATCAGCTTACGCATCTGTCCCAGAAGCTTTTCCTTCATATTCAAAAGGTAGGCCATGACGATGAGGCCGATGAGAATGTTTTTGATCCAGACAAAGGCGGACCAGAGGCCCACAGATAGGGATGCCATGATATTTTTCACATTCGGGAACAGGGTATCCTTCAGGAAGCCACTGATCATGGCCTCTGCCTGGGAATAGATCTGCTCCAGCAGCTGCTGGGCCTCCGGATAATCGGCAAGCTTCACCGCTGTTTCCTCATAGAAGGCCGCAAGATTGTCCGGCAGCGTGTTGGCGAGATTGGTGATGGACTGGATCATTTCCGGGATAATCATGGAAACAAGACCTGCCGCAATGAAGGTCAGAAACACCATTGAAGCCAGCGTGGCAACGCCTCGGCTCAACATCTGATGAGCGCCCGGTTCTCCCTTTTTGGAGAAGAGCCTCTGCAGGCCCTGGTTGACCTTGTCGTAGACGGGACACATGAGATAGGCGAATACAGCGCCGTAAATGATGGGGGCAAGGATGGACAAGAGCGCGCGTAACGCAGCGATCACGCCACTGATGTGAAAAATCAAGTAAACGACACCCACTGCGGCCGCACTGACCACAAAGGCGGTGACGCCCCAACGAATCTGATTCTCCCAGTTTTCTTTTTTCATAGCAATCCTTTCTGTGCATGCTGCATACAGTACAGAAAATGCCCCCTACATTTTCCGCATTGTATAACATAGGATAAAACAATAAGACTCCACATCCTAGGATGCGGAGCCTCTTATTTCTCTTAATGACAGAGGAACCAGAACGCCGTACTACACGCTTGACTCCTAGCGCTCAGCCAGGTGGGTCTCCGCACGGATATATCTAAGGTCCTTTACCCGAAGGAAGGCATGATATCAATATCACAAATATAGGAATCCCGTATGTCAAATTTGTAGGTTCAATTTGTGCAGACTCGAACGCCCCAGCAGCTCTCTGCTATCTGGATTATAACAAATGACTTTTCTTTATTCAAGGGCAATCTACAGCTTCACAGAATGCTCATAAATCAGAAGCAGCACACCGTTTCTGACGCTAATGTCGGCGGCGCTGCCAACGAACTCATTGCTGAGTCCTGTGGGCGTGCTGTTGTTTAATGTGACATCCTCCACCACATATTTGAAGCCCCGCTCGGTCACACCCTCTGCCGTGTCCGAAAGTGCCAGGGCCGAAAAATAGCCCTTCTGCGTCGGTGGAAAGGAAACACTCTCGTTGGCGATGGCAGTGACCACCTGGTGTTCACTGTAGAGATAGCCATGGAGACCCCGCCGGGCCAGAAAGCCCAGAAGTTGGAAGTTCGCAATACTGTGATCGATCCGCTCGCCGCCGGTGGCCCCCAGGAGATGAAATTCCTCATATCCCTTTTCCATGCCGATGCGGATGCAGGCCAGCAGATCCGGATCATTCTTCACCGGATCGATAACCCGAGTTTCGATGCCGTCATAATGACGCGCCTCCAGGTGATGGATATACTCCGCCTTTTCCGCATCTTCAAAAATGGAGAGTCCTGCCACCGGACCGGTTTCTCCCGCCACACCGGGGATATGCATGGAATCAAAGTCTCCCACTAGGAGATGCGGGCGAATGCCCAGAGGCTTCAGATGTTGATATCCCCCATCTGCCGCAATGAGATAATCTTCTTCTGTCAATGAAAAGGGGAAGCCAAAGAAATCCCCGGCTCCCACAATGATGCAGCGTCCCTTCATCTCTTCTCCTATCTCCTGAGCTTCTGGAAAAACATGGCCAGAAGTTCCTGACACTCCTCCAGCAGAATGCCATCCTTCTGCTCTGCCCGGTGATTGAGTCCCGGCTGATCAAGCATGTTCAAAACAGAACCGCAGCATCCGGCCTTCTGGTTTCGGGCCCCCATCACCACCCGGGGCACCCGGGCCTGAATGATGGCTCCGGCGCACATGGGGCAGGGCTCCAGCGTCACATACATGGTGCAGTCCTCCAGCCGCCAGTCCTCGATCTTCCGGCAGGCCCGCTGAATGGCCAGAATCTCCGCATGCATCAGCGCATTCCGATCCTTGTTCCGGCGGTTGTAGCCACGGCCGATGATGGTACCGGGCTGAATGCCGTGAGCCTCCGCATTGAGATCCGCCTTGCTTCCCGGTTTTTTGCCGTCATAGACGATGACGCAGCCGATGGGGACATCGCCACCCCGCAGGGCCCGCCGGGCCTCCCGGATGGCTTCCCGCATCCAGCGGTCCTCCTCTGACAGCAACCGCCGGGGCCGCCGCTTCGCGGCTGCCCCGGGGCTCAGGATTTCCTGTGTTGCACTCATTTCAGCTTCTCCAACAGGGATGTGCCGATGCAGTGTTCCGGCATTGCCAGGCCGAAGTTTTCTGCAATGGTGGCACCGATGACGCCGAAGCTGTTCTCTTCCGGCAGAATGCCGCCCTGCAGCTTTTCATTATAAATCAGAAGCGGTACCTGCTCCCGGGTATGATCCGTACCCCGGTAGGTGGGATCATTGCCATGGTCTGCGGTCAGCATCAGGAGATCATCCTCCCGCAGTACCTTCATTAACTCACCCAGCTTCACATCGAAGCGCTCAATCTCCGCAGCATAGCCCTCCGGATCTCTCCGATGGCCCCAAAGGGCATCGAAATCCACCAGATTCACGAAGCAGAGGCCCGTGAAATCATGGTTTTCTGCTTCCTCAATGGTCTGCTCCATGCCGTTGACGGAGCTGACGGAATGGATGGCTTCGGTGACGCCTTCACCAACGAAAATGTCGCTGATCTTGCCGATGGAGATCATATCCAGTCCAGCATCCTTCAGCACATTCAATACCGTACGGTCAAAGGGCTTCACCGCCAGATCATGACGGTTTGCGGTCCGCTTAAAGGCACCGGCCTTCTCACCGACATAGGGACGAGCAATGACACGGCCCACCTTCCATTCGTCCTTCATAGTGATTTCCCGGGCAATCTCGCAGCAGCGATAGAGCTCGTCCAAACCGAAGTACTGCGGATCCTCATGTCCGGCGATCTGCAGCACGGAATCCGCAGAGGTATAGACGATCATGCTGTGATCCCGCATCTGCTCCTCGCCCAGCTCGTCCAGAATGGCCGTGCCGGAGGCCGCCTTGTTGCCGATGACCTTGTGGCCGGTCCGGGCCTCCAGCTCGGCAATGAGCTCCGGCGGGAAGCCGTGGTCTGTAAAGGTCACAAAGGGCTTCACGGTCTTCAGGCCCATCATCTCCCAGTGTCCCGTCATGGTATCCTTACCCCGGGAGGCCTCGTTCAGCTTGAGACATACCGCTGCCGGATGGCCGGTGGGCGCAATGCCGGTGAGGCTCTTCAGATCCGCAATGCCCAGCTTCTGCAGATTGGGTACCTGCATATGCGGCACGCGCTCAGTGATATGTCCCCAGGTATCGGCACCGCTGTCCTGGAAATCCGCTGCATCCCGGGCACCGCCGATGCCCAGGGAATCCAGCACGATTGCAAATATTCTTTTATACTTCATCTTTTAACTTCTTTCTATTCACAAGGCTTCAGTTCTTCGCTGCAGCCCTGGCCTGGTCTTGACGAATCATGATCTTGATGGCCTCTACGGCTGTCCGGATGGCCTTGTCGGTGTCATGCTCGATGGTATTGGGCATGCCTGCCTTCAGACGCTCCTGGTTGGACATGATGAAGAGCACTGCACCGCAGCGTACCCGGAGGTAAGCTGCCACCGTGAACAGTGTCGCACTCTCCATTTCCGATGCCTTGCAGCCAAGGCGCTTCCAGGCCTCCCACTTGTTCATGAGCTCAAAGCTGTTGGGCAGCTCTGCCGGCTTGTGCTGTCCATAGAAGGCGTCCTTGCACTGCACCACGCCCACATGGTTCCGGAAGCCCAGCTGATCCGCTGCCTGCTTCAGCGCTGTGGTCACTTCAAAATCCGCCACGGCCGGCCACTCCAGCGGTGCATATTCCTTGCTGGTGCCGTCCATGCGGATGCCGCCGTTGGCGATCACCACATCACCGGCCTCCACATCGAGATCCATGCCGCCGGCGGTGCCCACGCGGATAAAGGTGTCCGCGCCGCACATCTTCAGCTCCTCCATGGCAATGGAGGCGGACGGGCCGCCGATGCCGGTGGAGGTCACCGCCACCGGTACGCCCAGCAGTGTTCCGGTATACGTCACATATTCCCGGTGATCCGCGATCAGCTTTGCATCATCGAAGTAAGCTGCGATCTTCGCACAGCGCTTCGGATCTCCCGGCAGAATCACATATCTTCCCACAGCTCCCGGCTCCACATCGATATGATAGAGACGGGAGGTTTCTGAATAGTTTATCATGTACGTTCTCCTACTGTTGTATGGATGCAGACTCCCAAATGGGGTCCCCGATAGCCAAGCTATCGCTGATCCCCATTTGGGAGAGAGTCAGCCTAATGGGGCCCCTGCCCCATTAAGCTAACTCCAAAGCAATTTCCATCATCTGGTGGAAGCCCTCCTGACGCTCCTGGGCGCTGAGGGAACCTTCCTTCACGAGGCTGTCGGAAATGGTCAGAATGGCCAGTGCATGCTTATGAGCCTTCGCCGCATTGAGGTACAGTGCTGCTGCCTCCATTTCCACGCAGATGGCGCCCATGCTCGCCCACTTCTGGTTCACATCGGCGCGGGCATTGTAGAAAATGTCGGAGGAGACGACATTACCCACCTTTACCTGTGCGCCCAGATTCCGTGCCGCCTGCACCGCCTTCTCCAGAAGACCGTAGTCCGCGATGGGTGCAATGGTACCCGGCAGCTCGAACTGGCTGGCATAGTTGGAATCCGTGCACGCGCCCATGGCGATGACCACATCCTTCAGCTCCACATCCTCCTGGAGAGCGCCGGCGCTGCCGATCCGGATAATGTTGTCGACATCGTAGAAATTGAAGAGCTCATAGGTGTAGATTCCCACCGAGGGCATGCCCATGCCGCCGCCCATAACGGAGACCTTCTTGCCCTTATAGGTGCCGGTATAGCCCAACATATTCCGGACCGTGTTGAAGCAAACCGGATTCTCCAGATAGTGCTCTGCGATATACTTCGCGCGAAGGGGATCGCCCGGCATCAGTACGGTTTTTGCGATATCTCCGGGGTTGGCTGCATTATGCGGTGTTGACATAGTTTTTTCCTCCTTGTGTTTGTATGTTAAAATTTTCACAACATATTGTCGCGGCCTGTCTCACAGCGGCCGCATGCTGTTTTTCTTGCCCAGACGGGCAGGGGTAAATGCTTTCGGCAGAAGATCCCGAAGCCGATACTCTTCATAGCTGTCCGGCGAAACGGCCAGAATGACACGGAATTCGTCCAGGTCACAAAACTCTGCCATTACCTGACGGCAGACGCCACAGGGTGCACAGATCTGCAGCTTTTCTTCCTTTTCCGCGCCGCCCACGATCACGATGCGTCGAAAATCATAGACACCTTCGCTGACGGCCTTGAAAAAAGCCGTGCGCTCCGCGCAGTTGGACGGTGTATAGGCAGCATTTTCAATGTTGCAGCCCTGGAAGATACGACCGTCTGCGGCCTGCAGTGCCGCGCCCACCTTAAAATGAGAATAGGGCGTATAGGCGTGCTCTCTTGCCTCCAGCGCCGTCTTGATCAGTTCTCTGAGTTCGTCCATTTTTCACCTCCATATGATGAAGGCTTTGTTCACACAAAGCCCTGATACGCTCGCCGCTAAGGC
>CAVFNN010000039.1:0-16794 GCA_963623925.1 bacterium
ATGAACAAGAAAGTAAAGGGCGGTCTCGGTCTGCTCCTGGTGCTGCTGGTGACGGCGGGCTTCTGCCTGCTGGGCTATCACGGCGCTAAGGACATCAAGCTGGGACTGGATTTGAACGGCGGTGTATCCATCACCTATCAGACGGTGGAGGAGGATCCCACCGCGGAGCAGATGTCGGATACTGTATACAAGCTGCAGCTGAAGGCCCAGAGCTACTCCACGGAAGCCCAGGTTTATCAGGAGGGCAGCAACCGCATCAACATCGACATTCCGGGTGCAACAGACGCCAATGCCATTCTGGAGGAGCTGGGCGAGCCCGGTACCCTGCAGTTTATGGACAAGTCCGGCAACGTGCTGATGACCGGTGACGATGTGAAGAATGCCACGGCCGGCATGACGAAGAACGGCAATGCCACAGAGTACGTCATTGAGCTCACCTTTAACGACGAAGGTGCGGAGAAGTTCGCCCAGGCGACGGCGGATAATGTCGGCAGCCCTCTGTATATCGTATACAACAACGAGGTGATTTCTGCCCCCAACGTGAAGGAAGCCATCAACGGCGGCCAGGCCTCCATCACCGGCATCGACAGCTATGAGGAAGCCAACAAGATCGCCCAGACCATCCGTATCGGCGCACTGCCGGTACAGCTGACAGAGCTTCGTTCCAATGTCATCGGCGCGACGCTCGGACAGGAGGCCATTTCCTCCTCCATCAAGGCCGCCGGTGTTGGTGTGGCGTTGGTCATGGTTTTCATGATCGCGGTTTATCTTCTGCCGGGCTTTGCAGCATCCCTGGCCCTTCTTATGTATGTGGGACTGGAGCTGGTGCTTCTGCAGGCCTTTGAGGTGACCCTCACTCTGCCGGGCATCGCCGGCATTATCCTCTCCATCGGTATGGCAGTGGATGCCAATGTCATCATCTTCACAAGAATCAAGGAGGAGATCGGCAAAGGCAATTCCGTAGGCGCTTCTATCAAGGCGGGCTATGCCAAGGCCTTGTCTGCGATCCTGGATGGCAACATCACCACCTTGATCGCGGCGGCGGTGCTCTACCTCCGGGGTTCCGGTACCGTGAAGGGCTTTGCCACCACACTGGCCATCGGTATCATTATCTCCCTCATCACGGCACTTCTGGTGACCCGTGTCATCATGTTCTGCTTCTACCAGCTGGGCGCTGAGAACCCGAAGCTCTACGGCATCCGGAAGGAAGTGAAGATCCGTGACTTTATTAAGGTAAGAAAGATCGCCTACGGCATTTCTCTGGCGGTGATTGCTGCCGGCTTCATCGCCATGGGCGTCAACAAGAAGAGTCTCGGCAATCTCTTCAATTATGATCTGGATTTCCAGGGCGGTTCCTCCACGAACATCACGTTTAATGAGGAGCTGTCCATGGACGACATTGACAAGCAGGTGATTCCGGTATTCACCGAGGTGACCGGCGGCAATTCCTCCGCCCAAGCTTCCAAGGTGGCGGGTACCAATGAGGTCATCATCAAGACCCGGACCCTTACCACGGAGGAGCGCAGCACCCTTTATGAGAAGCTGGCGGACACCTTCAGTGTGGACGAGTCGGAAATCACCACCGAAAACATTTCCGGTGCCGTGTCGCTGGAGATGAAGAAGGATGCGGTTTGGGCGCTGGTGATCGCGATCTTCTTTATGTTGATCTACATCTGGATTCGCTTTAAGGATCTGAAGTTCGCCAGTGCAGCCATTGCGGCGCTGGCCCATGACGTGCTTGTGACCATCACCTTCTATGCGGCATGCCGCTGGGCGGTGGGCTCCACCTTCATTGCCTGCGTGCTGACCATCGTGGGTTATTCCATCAATGCCACCATCGTCATCTTCGACCGTATCCGAGAAAATCTGAACGCGCCGGGCGGCCGGAAGGACATGAAGCTGGCGGTGAACAAGGCCATTTCGGAGACCTTCACAAGATCCATCAACACCACCATCACCACATTCGTGACGGTGCTGATGCTCTTTATCTTCGGTGTGAGCTCTATCCGGGACTTCACCATGCCTCTTATGGTAGGCATCCTCTCCGGCGCCTGGTCCTCTGTGATGGTTGCAGGACCGCTCTGGTATGATTTTGTCTGTCTCGCAGAGAAGAACCGGGCGAAGAAGGCCGGTGCAATGAAGGCGGCGTCGAAGAAGGCCAAGTCCGGCAAGAAGGGTTAAGCCATGAAATATGAAATTGTTGCTGAGAGCGGCAGAGCAAAATCCGCTCACGTGGAGACGGTCCACGGAACGGTAGAAACCCCGGTGTTCATGAATGTGGGCACCGTGGCCGCCATCAAGGGCGGTGTTTCCACCGATGATCTCCGGAGCATTGGCACCCAGATCGAGCTGTCCAATACCTACCATCTTCATGTACGGACCGGAGACGAGCTGATCCATCGCTTCGGCGGTCTCCATAAGTTCATGAATTGGGACCGTCCCATCCTCACGGACTCCGGCGGTTTCCAGGTTTTCAGCCTGGCGGGTACCGGTCGGAAGATCAAGGAAGAGGGCGTATACTTCCGTTCCCATATCGACGGCAGACGGATCTTTATGGGCCCGGAGGAGTCCATGCAGATCCAGTCCAACCTGGGCTCCACCATCGCCATGGCCTTTGACGAGTGTCCGCCGGCATTGGCAGACCGGGACTATATTCTGCCCTCTGTGGAGCGGACCACCCGCTGGCTGGAGCGCTGCCGGAAGGAAATGCAGCGCCTCAACAGTCTGCCGGAGACGGTGAATCCGCAGCAGCTGCTTTTCGGCATCAACCAGGGCGGCATTCTGCCGGATGTCCGTATTGAGCACGCGAAGATCATCAGCGAGATGAACCTGGACGGCTATGCGGTGGGCGGTCTCGCCGTGGGAGAGTCCCATGAGGAGATGTACCACATACTGGATGAGGTGGTGCCGTATCTTCCCCGGAAGAAGCCGACCTATCTGATGGGCGTGGGTACCCCCGCCAACATCATTGAAGCGGTGGATCGCGGTATCGATTTCTTCGACTGCGTTTATCCTTCCCGGAACGGACGCCACGGCCATGTCTATACCCACCGGGGCAAGATCAACCTCTTCAACCAGAAGCATGAGCTGGATCCCCGACCCATCGAGGAGGGCTGTCAGTGCCCGGTTTGCGCAGGAACGCGGCGATCGGACGGCAGCTTCACCGGCGGCTATTCCAGAGCCTATATCCGGCACCTTCTCAAGGCGAAGGAGATTCTCGGCATGCGACTCTGTGTACTGCACAACCTTTACTTCTATAACCACCTGACAGAGGAGATCCGCACCGCGATCCGGGGCGGCTTCTGGGACAGCTGGAAGCAGGAAGCGCTGGACAATCTGAACAGCGAATGCTAGAATATTTTTCACGCGTGCTGTTAGAAATAACGGCAAAAACACTATTTTTATGACCTTTAGGAGGGCAAAGCCATGAGTTCAATCGGCTGGGTGATTTACATTGTTGCAATTATTGCCATTCTCTATTTCTGGAGCATCAGACCGGCACAGAAGGAGAAGAAGAAGGCACAGGAGATGCTGGCCAGCGTTGCTGTGGGTGATACTGTGCTGACCACTTCCGGCTTCTACGGCGTGATCATCGATATTACCGATGACACCGTGATCGTTGAGTTCGGCAGCAACAAGAACTGCAGAATTCCCATGCAGAAGGCAGCCATCGCACAGATCGAAAAGGCAACACAGGAATAAAGAACAGAGGAGCGGCAGATGAAGCGGTGCTTACTGGCGGTATTCGGCGGCAGATCCTCGGAGCATGAGGTTTCCTGCAAGTCGGTGGTGAATATTGTGAAAAACGTGAATCCGCAGGACTACGATGTGGTTCTGGTGGGCATCACGAAAGAGGGCGAATGGCTGCTGGCAGATTCCCTGGAAGCCATTGAGGACGGCAGCTGGTATCAGTCCCGGAAGCGGGCAATCCTGCTTCCGGACGCAAAGCTCCAGTCTCTGCTGGTGCAGGACATGGAGAGCGGCGAGAGTCATTTGCAGAAGATCGATGTGATTTTTCCGGCCCTCCACGGCAAGAACGGTGAGGACGGCACCATCCAGGGTCTCTTTGAGCTGGCCCGGATCCCCTACGTGGGCTGTGGCGTGCTGGCTTCGGCAGTCTCCATGGACAAGCTCTATACGAAGATTATTGTGGAGGCGCCGCTGCGGCAGATCGGTATCCGCCAGGCCCGTTATGTCTCCGTTATCGGCAGAGAGATCCAGGATATGGAGGATAATGTTGCCAGAGTCGAGGCAGCCTTTTCCTACCCGGTATTCGTGAAGCCCTCCAATGCAGGTTCCTCCTGCGGTGTCAGCAAGGCACAAAACCGGGAAGAGCTGGTGACAGCGCTTCAGAAGGCCTTTGCGGTGGACCGCAAGGTACTGGTTGAGGAAACCATCATTGGTCGGGAACTGGAATGCGCCGTGTTCCGCGGGGAAGACGGTGTGATCCATATGTCCGATGTGGGTGAGATCCGGGCAGCGGCAGACTTCTATGATTATGATGCGAAGTACAACAATCCCCAGTCGGAGACCGATGTGCATCCTTCTCTTTCTGAGACGGACCTGCAGCTGATCCGGCGGGGCGCCAAGGCGGTTTTTGCCGCGGTGGACGGCTACGGCCTTTCCCGGGTGGACTTCTTCCTGACGGAGGATGGTCCGGTGTTTAATGAGATCAATACACTGCCCGGCTTTACGGCCATTTCCATGTATCCCATGCTTTGGGCGGCCAAGGGCGTGGACAAAAAGAAGCTGGTGGCAGACCTCATCGAGACGGCTTACGGACGTCCCGGCTACGGAAGAGAAGAGGATTAAGAAATTCATAATAATTTATTCAAACTTGATTCACACACTTTCGGGAGCAATGTGCTAGGATAATGACATAAATAAATGTACGAGATTTATTTTTCTTTCATCCTTTTTTGATCTTTATCGAACCCCCGCTCCATACGGAGCGGGGGTTATATTTTTGATTCATAGGAAAGTGCATCCTATGAATCAAAAAACGTTGGCATTGCGTAACGATATTGTGAGGTACCAAATGAAAGTTCAAATCGAAATGGCCACGAAACAGACCGTTGACGGTGAGACCCAGGAATTTGTTCACCGGGCGGCCGGAATCCTCAGGGAGGAGGCGGACGGCAGTCTTCTCCTCAGCTATCTTCTGGATGGCGTACATCATGACATGCAGATTTCTCCGGCAGAGCGGGAGGTGCGGATCGTGAAAAACCGGGATACGAAAAATCCGCTTCTGTACCGTGAGAATCACTGCCATGAAATGCTGTATGAAACGCCGGTGGGGGCCATGGATCTGGGCTTCGAGACCCGGGAAATTTCAGTGCTGCAGGGCAAAGAGCCGGGCAGCTGGCAGATGGGACTGCGCTACGCCATGCTGCAGTACGGAAGAAAGCTGGCAGACTGTGAACTCAGCATTGCAATTTCACAGGTGAGATAGTAAGATAAGGGAATGAAAAATTAGAAAGTTGAGGATAGACACATGGTTTTAAATGCGATTCAGTGGGCAGTGGTTGGAAAGGTACTTATCACAGTACTTATCATTCTGCTGATCCTGCTGGTGATTCTGTACTTCATGGGAAGACGGATGCAGAAGAAGCAGGAGGAGCAGGCACCGATCATCGAGGCCAACACAATGGATGCCACCATTCTGGTCATTGACAAGAAAAAGATGAGCATCAAGGATGCGGTGGCTGCGGGACTGCCGAAGCAGATACAGGAGCAGACGCCGGTATATCTGAAGCTGCAGAAGCTTCCTGTCGTAAAGGCGAAGGTAGGCAATCGCGTGGTGACCATGATTGCGGACCCCAGTGTTTTCGATCTGATCCCGGTAAAACGTGAGGTGAAGGTAACGGTTTCCGGCCTTTATATCCGTTCTGTGAAGTCGGCCCGGGGAGGTCTGGAACAGGTGGCACCGAAGAAGAAGGGCTTCTTCCAGAAAACTGCAGACAAGGCAGCAGAGGTTGTGAAGAAGGACTCCGAGGACAGAGCCAAGCAGCAGGGCAAGGACAAAAAGAAAAAGTAAACGAGCGAGTGTGCTTGAGAAAATCCGCAGCGGACAGCCGCTGCGGATTTTTTGCGAACAACTCTTTTGTGCGTTTTGAGTAAAATTTTGATAAAAATATAAAATATTTTGGTGATTGACAGTTGTGGCAACGGATGATAGTATGAAGTTTGCTATTTTGGGTCAACGGGCTAAATCCGCCCTTTTTTCGGAATTCGCCTGAATTTCCGGCTGTCCCGGAAGATGCAGTAGCAGAAAGAACTGATTCAGGGCTTGCCCGACAGCTGCGCCGAAGACATTATCCCAGGCGTACAGCGGCGTCGAGCAGGGCTGTGGATCCTAACCAGAAGGACGGGTGACTGTCCGATTAGCAGGGGTGAACGGTCAATGAAAAAAAGCAAAATGCGCCCGGTGAGAACCGGTAAAAACATCAGAATGACTTTCTCTCAGAGTAAAGAAGTTTTGGAGATGCCAAATCTGATTGAGATTCAGAAAGACTCCTACAAGTGGTTTCTGAACGAGGGCCTGAAGGAGGCTTTCGATGACATTTCTCCAATCCAGGACTTCGCAGGCCATATGAGCCTGGAATTCGTGGGCTTCAGGCTCTGCGAGGATGAGAAGAAATATACAATCGAGGAGTGCAAGGAGCGTGACGCCACCTATGCGGCCCCTCTTAAGGTTAAGGTTCGCCTGAACAACAAGGAGAAGGACGAGATCAACGAGCACGAGATCTTCATGGGAGATCTGCCTCTGATGACCGACACCGGCTCCTTCGTGATCAATGGTGCGGAGCGTGTTATCGTATCCCAGCTGGTTCGTTCCCCCGGTATTTACTATGGTATCGACCATGACAAGATCGGTAAGGAGCTGTATTCCTGTACAGTGATCCCCAACCGTGGCGCATGGATCGAGTATGAGACAGATTCCAATGATATCTTCTTTGTGCGTGTGGACCGTACACGTAAGGTGCCGGTAACGGTGTTCATCCGTGCCCTAGGCATTGGCTCAAACGCTGAGATCATTGATCTGTTCGGTGAGGAGCCGAAGCTGCTGGCTTCCTTCGAGAAGGATTCTTCTACCAATTATGAGGAAGGTCTTCTGGAACTCTACAAGAAGATTCGTCCGGGTGAGCCGCTGTCTGTGGATTCCGCGCAGTCTCTGCTCTCCGCTATGTTCTTTGATCCGAGACGTTATGACCTTGCCAAGGTAGGACGCTATAAGTTCAATAAGAAGCTGCACCTCAAGAACCGCATCAAGGGCCAGACTCTGGCAGAGGATGTGGTGGATGAGACCACCGGCGAGGTGATTGCCGAGGCCGGTGATGTGGTGGATCTGAAGAAGGCCATCGAGATTCAGGATGCGGCTGTGCCCTTCGTCTGGATCGAGGGACCGACCCGTAAGGAGAAGGTGCTGTCTTCTCTGGAGGTGGACGCTGCGAAGTGGCTGCCGGAGGAGCTGAATCTGGAAGAGCTGGGCATCAATGAGCTGGTGTACTATCCGGCACTCCGCAAGCTTTTGGATGATAATGAAGGCGCTTCTGCTGAGGAGCTGGCTTCCGTGATCCGTAAGAGCATCCACGAGTTGATTCCGAAGCATATCACCAAGGAGGATATCTTCGCGTCTATCAACTATTGTATGCATCTGGAGGAGGAGATCGGTGTTAAGGACGACATCGACCACCTGGGCAACCGTCGTATCCGTGCAGTGGGTGAGCTGCTGCAGAACCAGTACCGTATCGGTCTTTCCCGTATGGAGAGAGTGGTTCGTGAGAGAATGTCCACGCAGGACATTGACGACATTACCCCGCAGTCTCTGATCAACATCAAGCCCGTAACGGCTTCCGTGAAGGAGTTCTTCGGTTCTTCACAGCTCTCACAGTTCATGGACCAGAACAACCCGCTGTCCGAGCTGACACATAAGAGAAGACTTTCTGCCCTTGGACCGGGTGGTCTTTCCAGAGACCGTGCCGGATTTGAGGTGCGAGATGTACACTATACCCACTACGGACGTATGTGCCCTATCGAGACCCCTGAGGGACCGAACATCGGTCTGATCAACTCTCTGGCTTCCTATGCCCGGATCAACGAGTATGGCTTCATTGAGGCGCCGTACCGTATGGTGGACAAGAGCGACCCGAAGAACCCCATCGTTACCGATGAGGTGGTTTACCTGGCAGCGGACGAAGAGGACAACTACGTGGTAGCACAGGCAAACGAGGCCCTGGACGAGGAAGGACACTTCGTGCATGACAGCGTTTCCGGCCGTTATCGTGAGCAGACCTCCGCATTCCCGAAGGCCAGCATCGATATGATGGACGTGTCCCCGAAGATGGTATTCTCCGTGGCGACATCCATGATTCCGTTCCTGCAGAACGACGATGCGAACCGTGCGCTGATGGGATCCAACATGCAGCGTCAGGCCGTGCCGCTTCTGACCACAGAGAGCGCCGTGGTAGATACCGGTATCTCCGCAAAGGCTGCGGTTGACTCCGGTGCCTGCATCGTGGCAAAGAATGCCGGCGAGGTAGTGATTTCCGCTTCCAACCGCATTGTGATTAAGCGGGACAAGGACGGTGTTCTGGATGAGTACAAGCTCATGAAGTTCATGCGCTCCAACCAGTCCAACGGCTACAACCAGAAGCCCATCGTATACGCCCACGATCATGTGGAAGCCGGCGATGTGATCGCAGACGGACCTTCTACCCATGATGGTGAGATCGCCCTGGGTAAGAACCCGCTCATCGGCTTCATGACCTGGGAAGGTTACAACTACGAGGACGCCGTTCTGCTGTCAGAGCGTCTGGTGCAGAACGATGTTTATACCTCTATTCATATCGAAGAGTATGAGTGCGAGGCCCGGGATACCAAGCTGGGACCGGAGGAGATCACCTCGGACGTGCCGGGCGTGGGTGATGATGCCCTGAAGAACCTGGACGACCGCGGTATTATCCGTATCGGTGCCGAGGTTCGTGCCGGTGATATCCTGGTGGGTAAGGTAACCCCGAAGGGCGAGACAGAGCTGACTGCCGAGGAGAGACTGCTGCGTGCTATCTTCGGTGAGAAGGCCCGCGAGGTGAGAGATACCTCTCTGAAGGTGCCCCACGGCGCTTACGGTACCGTAATCAACGCTATGGTATTCACCAGAGAGAATTCCGACGAGCTGGCCCCCGGCGTGTCCGAGTCCGTTCGTATCTATATTGCACAGAAGAGAAAGATTGGCGTCGGCGATAAGATGGCCGGACGTCATGGTAACAAGGGTGTGGTTTCCCGTGTGCTTCCGGTAGAGGATATGCCGTATCTTCCCAACGGACGTCCGCTGGATATCGTGCTGAACCCCCTGGGTGTGCCGTCCCGAATGAATATCGGACAGGTGCTGGAGCTGCATCTGTCTCTGGCAGCCAAGGCCCTGGGCGTTGACGTATCCACCCCGATCTTTGATGGTGCAGATGAGAATGATATTCAGCAGACTTTGCTGCTGGCAAACGATTACGTGAACCTCTCCTGGGAGGAGTTCTCGGAGAAGCATAAGGAAGAGCTGGCCCCGGAGGTATATGAGTACCTGCACGAGCATCTGGATCACAGAGCAGAGTGGAAGGGCGTTCCCATCGGCATCGACGGAAAGGTTCAGCTTCGCGACGGACGTACCGGCGAGAAGTTCGACAGCCCGACTTCCATCGGTTTCATGCACTACCTGAAGCTGCATCACCTGGTAGACGATAAGATCCATGCCCGTTCCACCGGTCCGTACTCTCTGGTAACACAGCAGCCTCTGGGCGGTAAGGCACAGTTCGGCGGACAGAGATTCGGAGAGATGGAGGTTTGGGCCCTGGAGGCTTATGGCGCGGCTTATACACTGCAGGAGATTCTGACCATGAAGTCCGATGACGTTGCAGGCCGTGTGAAGACCTATGAGGCCATCATCAAGGGACAGAATATCCCGGCACCGGGCGTTCCGGAGTCCTTCAAGGTGCTTCTGAAGGAGATGCAGGCACTGTGTCTCGATATGCGTGTGCTGGATGAGAACCAGAACGAGGTGGAGATCACTGAGGACCTCTACGATGCAAACCAGGATATGCACCGTCTCCTGTCCGGCGGCGACAGTCGTTACGACCGTCAGGAGAACTACGGCGCTTACGGCTACACCCAGCAGGAGTTCAAGGACGGCGAGCTGGTGGACAGCGAGGCCAAGGACACCGGTGCAGAGAACGAAGAGACTGAGCTGGCAGAAGAGTTTGCAGAGGAGTTCGGCGGTGATGATTTCAGCGCAGCAGAAACCGATTCTCTCTTTGGCGGTGATGATTTCGGAGACGACAGTGACAACGGTTAAACATATAGGAGGATTACATGGCACAGCTTGAGAATGTAAATGAGCCGATTCAATTTGATTCCATCAAAATCGGCCTTGCCTCACCGGACAAGATTCTTGAGTGGTCCTACGGCGAGGTGAAGAAGCCGGAGACCATTAACTACAGAACCCTGAAGCCGGAGAAGGACGGTCTGTTCTGCGAGCGCATTTTCGGACCGGTCAAGGACTGGGAGTGTCACTGCGGAAAGTACAAGAAGATCCGTTACAAGGGCGTTACCTGTGACCGCTGCGGCGTAGAGGTAACCAAGTCTTCGGTACGTCGTGAGAGAATGGGTCATATCGCACTGGCAGCACCGGTTTCTCACATCTGGTACTTCAAGGGCATCCCTTCCCGTATGGGTCTGATCCTGGACATCAGCCCGAGAACACTGGAGAGAGTGCTGTACTTCGCATCCTATGTGGTACTGGATGCCGGAGAGACAGGCCTGAGCTACAAGCAGGTTCTTTCCGAGAAGGATTATCGTGATGCGGTGGAGCAGTACGGCTATGGCTCCTTCCGCGCCGGCATGGGTGCAGAGGCAGTGCTTGAGCTTCTGCAGTCCATCGATCTGGAAAAGGAGTACAAGGAGCTTCGCGCTGAGCTGGACGATTCATCGGGACAGAAGAGAACGAGAATCGTAAAGCGTCTGGAAGTGGTGGAGGCATTCCGTTCCTCCGGCAACAAGCCGGAGTGGATGATCCTCACCAACCTTCCGGTGATCCCGCCCGATCTGCGTCCTATGGTACAGTTGGACGGCGGACGTTTCGCAACTTCCGATCTGAATGATCTGTACAGACGAATCATCAACAGAAACAACCGTCTGGCCCGTCTCCTGGAGCTGGGTGCGCCGGAGATTATTGTTCGGAACGAGAAGAGAATGCTGCAGGAGGCTGTGGATGCGCTGATCGACAACGGCCGTCGCGGCCGTCCGGTAACCGGCCCGGGCAACCGTGCTCTGAAGTCACTTTCCGACATGCTCAAGGGTAAGCAGGGACGTTTCCGTCAGAACCTGCTGGGAAAGCGAGTTGACTATTCCGGACGTTCTGTTATCGTCGTGGGACCCGAGCTGAAGATCTATCAGTGCGGTGTGCCGAAGGAAATGGCCATCGAGCTCTTCAAGCCCTTCGTAATGAAGGAGCTGGTGGAGTCCGGCAAGGCCCACAACATCAAGAACGCGAAGAAGATGGTAGAGCGTCTGGATCCCCAGGTATGGGATATCCTGGAAGACGTGATCAAGGAGCACCCGGTTATGCTGAACCGTGCCCCGACCCTGCACAGACTGGGTATTCAGGCATTTGAGCCGATCCTGGTAGAGGGTAAGGCCATCAAACTGCACCCGCTGGTATGTGCGGCCTTCAATGCGGACTTTGATGGTGACCAGATGGCTATTCACCTTCCGCTGACCCAGGAAGCACAGGCAGAGTGCCGCTTCATGCTGCTCTCTCCGAACAACCTGCTGAAGCCGTCAGATGGTGGTGTGGTTGCCGTTCCTTCCCAGGATATGGTACTGGGTGTGTATTATCTGACCCAGGAGAGAGACAACGACAAGGGTGAAGGCATGGCCTTCAAGTCCATCAACGAGGCGATTCTGGCATACGAGAACAAGTATGTGACACTGCATGCGAAGATCAAGTGCCGTGTTGCCCGTACGCTGAAGCTGGAGGACGGTACTGAGAAGCACTGTGAGGGTGTGATTGAGACCACCGTGGGACGTCTTCTCTTCAATGAGATCATCCCGCAGGATCTGGGCTTTGTGGATCGCTCGATCCCGGGCAACGAGCTTGTACCGGAGATCAACTTCCTGGTAAAGAAGAAGAACCTGAAGCAGATTCTGGAGAAGGTGATGGATGTGCATGGCGCAACCCAGACCGCTCTGACACTGGATGATATCAAGGCCATCGGTTATAAGTTCTCCACAAGAGCAGCCATGACCGTATCCATTCACGATATGACAGTGCCGGCAACCAAGCCCGCTCTCCTGGATGAAGCCCAGAAGACAGTGGACAAGATTGCACGCAACTTCCGCCGCGGTCTCATCACCGAGGAGGAGCGCTATAAGGAAGTTATCGAGACCTGGAAGACCACCGATGATCAGTTGACCAAGGACCTTTTGACCGGACTCGATAAGTACAACAACATCTTCATGATGGCGGATTCCGGAGCACGAGGCTCCGATAAGCAGATCAAGCAGCTGGCCGGCATGCGAGGCCTCATGGCGGATACAACCGGTAGAACCATCGAGTTGCCGATCAAGTCCAACTTCCGTGAAGGTCTGGACGTACTGGAGTACTTCATTTCCGCGCATGGTGCACGTAAGGGACTTTCCGATACCGCACTGCGTACTGCCGATTCCGGTTACCTGACCAGACGTCTGGTAGACGTGGCACAGGATCTTATCATCCGTGACATCGACTGTGCAGAGGGACGGGACAAGATTCCTTCCATGGAGATCACCGAGCTGTCCGACGGACAGGAGAAGATCGAGTCTCTGGAGGAGAGAATCACCGGCCGTTTCCTGGCAGAGGATGTGGTGGATCCGGAGACCGGCGCTGTGGTTATCAAGGCAGACCGCATGGTAACACCGAAGAGAGCACCGAAGATCATGGCGGCTCTCAACAAGCAGGGACGGAAGTCCATCCGGATCAGAAGCGTCCTGACCTGCCGCTCCAAGAACGGCATCTGTGCGAAGTGCTACGGTGCGAACCTGGCAACCGGTCAGCCCGTACAGGTCGGCGAGTCTGTCGGTATCATCGCGGCACAGTCCATCGGTGAGCCGGGTACACAGTTGACCATGAGAACCTTCCATACCGGTGGTGTGGCCGGCGGCGATATCACACAGGGTCTTCCGAGAGTCGAGGAGCTTTTCGAGGCACGTAAGCCGAAGGGACTTGCAATCCTCACCGAGATTCCGGGTGTAGTGGAGATCAAGGACACCAAGAAGAAGAGAGAGGTTGTGGTGACCGACAATGAGAGCGGCCAGTCCAAGACCTATCTGATTCCTTACGGTTCCAGACTGAAGGTGCTGGACGGACAGAAGCTGGAGGCCGGCGATGTGCTGACCGAAGGTTCCATCAACCCGCATGACCTTCTGAAGATCAAGGGCGTACAGGCTGTTCAGGATTACATGATTTCTGAAGTACAGCGTGTATACCGTCTGCAGGGTGTAGAAATCAACGATAAGCATATCGAGATGATCGTACACCAGATGATGAAGAAGGAGAGAGTCAACGAATCCAACGATTCCGACTTTATCCCGGGCACCACAGTGGATCGCCTTGACTTCGAGGACGAGAACGAGCGTCTCGTGAAGGAAGGCAAGAAGCCTGCAGAGGGCAAGCGCACTATGCTGGGTATCACCAAGGCTTCCCTGGCAACCGATTCCTTCATGTCAGCGGCATCCTTCCAGGAGACCACCAAGGTTCTGACCGAGGCAGCCATCAACGGTAAGGTAGATCACCTTGTGGGACTGAAGGAGAACGTTATCATCGGTAAGCTGATTCCGGCAGGTACCGGCATGAAGCGTTATCGGAACATCAAGCTTTCTACAGATCCGAAGGAGCTTGAGGATAATGAAGACGAGCTCTTCACAAGGGACGAGGCTTTCGATGTGGATGCGGAAGGCGTAGAGCAGGCCGCGGAAGCAGCAAAGCTGGAGAGAGAACTGAGCAACGAGCTGTAAAACGGTGAAATCAGTAGCGGTGGGCATGGCCCATCGCTACTGTTGTATTTCTGTAAAAACAGTGAAATCCGATTGACAGAGGAAGGCGTTTGAGATATATTGTGTAGGCGTGCGATTTTTGCATGCCTTTTTCTTCGTTTCAAGCCTCTAAGCAGGGCGGTCTGATGAAGAAAAAGCACTAAATTTTAATGAAAGGAGACCAAAATGCCCACATTTAACCAGTTAGTCAGAAAGGGCAGACAGACATCCAAGAAGAAGTCTACTGCACCTGCTCTTCAGAGAGGTTTCAACTCCCTGAAGAAGAAAGCAACTGAAAACAGCGCTCCTCAGAAGCGTGGTGTATGTACCGCAGTGAAGACTGCAACACCGAAGAAGCCGAACTCTGCTCTTCGTAAGATCGCCAGAGTACGTCTTTCCAACGGAATCGAGGTTACCTCATACATCCCGGGAGAGGGACACAACCTTCAGGAGCACTCTGTTGTTATGATCCGTGGCGGCCGTGTAAAGGATCTGCCCGGTACAAGATATCATATCATCAGAGGTACACTTGATACAGCCGGTGTTGCAAACAGAATGCAGGCTCGTTCAAAGTACGGCGCAAAGAGACCTAAGGCAAAGAAGTAATTCAAGCCGGTTTCAAAAATCAGTTGCTAAAGTAAAAATTTTAGACATGGTTATGACGGATATTTGGTCCACGATTTATACAAAGAGTGTGTCCATAGTCCGCATGAACTCGCAGAGCGCATGAAGATTCATGTAGCTGCGAAGAGTACCTAAGATCTAAATGTAATGTTTAAGGAGGGAAGTAACGTGCCACGTAAAGGACATACTCTGCACAGAGACGTTCTGGCAGACCCGATGTACAATTCCAAGATCGTTACAAAGCTTGTGAATTCCATCATGCTGGATGGTAAGAAGGGTGTTGCACAGAAGATCGTTTATGGCGCTTTCGACCAGGTTAAGGAAAAGTCTGGCAAGGAAGCACTGGAAGTTTTCGAGGAGGCTATGAACAACCTCATGCCTGTACTCGAGGTTAAGGCTAAGCGTGTCGGCGGTGCTACTTATCAGGTACCGATGGAGGTTAAGCCGGAGAGACGTCAGACACTGGCGCTCAGATGGCTCACAGAGTTCTCCAGAAAGAGATCTGAGAAGACACAGGCCGAGAGACTGGCAAATGAGATTATGGATGCTGCTAACAATACCGGTGCAGCAGTAAAGCGTAAAGAGGAGATGCATAGAATGGCTGAGGCCAATAAGGCATTTGCTCATTACAGATTCTGATAGGAGGAAGGACAATGGCCGAAAGACAGTATTCTCTTGACCATACAAGAAATATTGGTATTATGGCGCATATCGATGCAGGAAAGACCACTCTGACTGAGCGTATCCTTTTCTACACCGGTGTAAACCACAAGATCGGTGAGACCCATGAAGGTACTGCAACCATGGACTGGATGGCCCAGGAGCAGGAGAGAGGTATCACCATTACATCAGCCGCTACAACATGTCACTGGACTCCGGAGCATGAGCATGTGAAGATCGCCGGCGCTCCTGAGTATCGTATCAATATCATCGATACTCCGGGCCACGTGGATTTCACCGTAGAGGTTGAGCGTTCCCTGAGAGTACTTGATGGCGCCGTTGGCGTGTTCGACGCTAAGAGCGGTGTAGAGCCTCAGTCTGAGAACGTATGGCGTCAGGCAGACACCTACCATGTACCCAGAATCGCATTCATCAACAAGATGGACGTAGTCGGTGCTGATTTCTTCCATTCAGTACAGACCATCGTTGATCGTCTTGGCAAGAACTGCGTCATCACACAGTACCCCATGGGAAGAGAGGACAGCTTCATCGGTCTGATCGATCTCTTCGAGATGAGAGCGTACTACTACAAGGATGACAAGGGCGAGCAGATCGAGATCACAGATGTCCCGGAAGATCTGAAGGACGACGTAGAAGCTTACCATGAGAAGATGGTAGAGCAGATCGCCGAGCTGGATGACGAACTGATGGAGAAGTACCTGGAGGGCGAGGAGCTGACCGTTGAGGAAATGAAGGCTGCTCTCCGTAAGGGAACCATCGCCGGTGACGCGATTCCGTGTCTTTGCGGTACCGCTTACAGAAACAAGGGTGTTCAGAAGCTTCTGGATGCTGTCATCGATTTCCTGCCGGCTCCCACAGACGTTCCGGATGTGGAAGGTACCGACATGGACGGCAATGCAGACAGCAGACCGTCATCCGATACCGAGCCCTTCGCAGCTCTGGCATTCAAGATCATGACAGACCCGTTCGTAGGAAAGCTGGCTTACTTCAGAGTTTACTCTGGTACCTGCAAGACCGGTTCCTACGTTCTGAACTCCACCAAGGATAAGAAGGAAAGAGTCGGAAGACTTCTTCAGATGCATGCCAACAAGAGAATGGAGCTGGATGAGGTATTCGCCGGTGATATCGCCGCTGCTGTAGGTTTCAAGACCACAACAACAGGTGACACCATCTGTGATGAGCAGCACCCGATCATTCTTGAGTCCATGGAATTCCCTGAGCCGGTTATCTCCGTTGCTATCGAGCCGAAGACAAAGGCATCTCAGGGTAAGATGACAGACGCTCTGGCTAAGCTGGCTGAGGAGGATCCTACCTTCCGTGTAAGAACCAACGAGGAAACCGGCCAGACCATCATCTCCGGAATGGGTGAGCTTCACCTGGAGATCATCGTTGACCGTCTGCTTCGTGAGTTCAAGGTAGAGGCTAATGTAG
>CAVFNN010000040.1:0-16423 GCA_963623925.1 bacterium
ATATGAATTTTTAGTCAGAGGCAGGGGATTTACCCACAAGGATGCCCGAAGCCTCAAATAAGGCAGTAAAAACGAAAGGAGAGTCGGCGGACTCTCCTTTTTTAGGCAAAAATCAAAAATTTTCCCGAGGCTGCAACATTATCCGTCTCCCACCTGTATTTAGTGTGAAAGACATTACACTGACAAACAGGAGGAGTAGGATGAAAAAGACAATTTTGGCGGTAATGATGCTGTGCATGGGTATGACAGGCTGCGGCAATAGCAGTGCGATGACAACGCAGACGGAGATTGCTGCGATTAAGACGGCGGACAGTGTGGAAGGCGCACAGACGGCGGAATCTGTGGTGAAGCTTGTGGCAGTCGATGCGGACAGCGGAGAGCAGGAGATCATTTGCGGCGGCGACGCGAGTACCTGGAGCCCCTTTGCAGACTGTGAAAATCTGGAAGAAGCTGAAAATGTCGCCGGTATTGAGATTCGCGTTCCGGAAAGCATAGAGGACTACGCGGACATTTCCTGTGCTGCCATGAAGGACGAGCAGCTGGTGCAGGTGGAGTACAGCCGGGACGCGCAGCATTATATCTGTATTCGCAAGGCGCCGGGAACAGAAGACATCAGCGGCGACTACAACATTTACACAGAAGAGAATACGATCGACATTGATGGGCGAGAGGTGATTTTTAAGGGAAATGACGGCAAGGTCGGGCTTGCGGTATGGACGGACGGCGGTTATTGTTATTCCATCATGTGTGCGGATTTGACGGAGACTGCCGCAGGCATGCGTCCGGAACAGATGAAGGCCCTGGTTTCTGTCGTCGCTTGAGAGGCAGAGATCAGCAAGTGAAGAGGGGATGGAAGACATGGAAATCGGCATAGGTCTTGCGGGCACGGCGCAGCGTTCGCTTGCTTTTCGGCTTTGGAAGGTCGGGATAATGCTTTTGGCGCTGGCTGCGGACCGGGTTCGACAGATTGTGGCGCGGCAGCTTCCCTGCATGGAAACGGCAGAGAGGGGCGCGCTGAACTGGAAAGCCAGTCGGTATTTTGAAGAATACGGCAATGCCATTCTCCGGCTTGCCTACAGCTATGTTCACAATATGGCGGATGCGGAGGACATTCTGCAGGAAACCCTGATCCGGATTCTGCAGGCGGATCCGCAGTTCGAGAACGCGGCCCACGAAAGGGCGTATATCCTGCGGACGGCGGCCAATGCGGCGAAAAATCATCTGGCATACAGCAAGCGGCGGGAAACAGATGAACTCAGCGAAGAGCTGGTGGCGGAGAAGCGGGAAGACCTGTCCTTTGTCTGGGAGGCGGTGAAGCAGCTGCCGAAAATTTCCCGGGAGGTCCTGCATTTGCACTATTATGAGGGATACAAAACGGCGGAAATTGCTGCCATACTGTGGCGGCGGGAGGCCACGGTGCGCTCGGATCTGAAGCGGGCCCGGGAGCGGCTGAAGGAAATACTGAAGGAGGAATACGATTTTGAATAAGTACGATGAAGTCATGGAACATGTCCATGTGACGGATGAAATGCGGGATCGTGTTCTTGCGGGAGTGGATCGTTATTTTGTACGGGAGGGTCGACGGAAAAGGCGTCGCACACTGTATACGGCGGGCATTGCCGCCGCAGTGGTGCTCGTGCTAGGACTGGATTCCCTTCGGCTTTTCGGGCCTGAAAGCATTGGCATCCCGGGCAGCAGTGTCGCTGAAACGGAGCTTGCAGGCGCATCCTTTGTGGTAACGGACTGTGCTTCGGCAGAGGAGCTGGAGCGTATTGTGGGCTTTTCCGTTCCGGTGCTGACAGAGCTGCCTTTTGATGTGCGGGACACCGCGTATACAGCCATCGGGGATGACCTGGCGCAGATCAGCTACTATGGAGAGGGCGATACGGGGCTTATGCTTCGCAAATCTCCGGGAATCGGGAACAATGCGGGGGATTACAACAGCTACGAGAATGAAGCAGAGGTAGATATCAACGGGACGATGGTCAGCTTCAGCGGGAATGGCGGCCTTTGGTATCTGGCCTGCTGGAACGACGAGGAATACAGTTACTCCCTGTCATCCTTTACAGGCTGTGCGGAAGACACGCTAAAGGCGCTGGTGGCAGAGGCGATGGGGTGAAAGACATTGCCGGTGCGGACAGTAAAAATGGAGCAGAAAAAAGGAGAGTCAGCGGACTCTCCTTTTTGTGAACAAAATTTCTATAGCTGCAATCGGATTACAGATAGTTTTTGAAAAATCTTTGAGCGGCCTGCACTCTTTCTTTTTCACCGCCTTCATGGGCAAAACCGGGAATGATTTCCAGCTCTGCAGTCAGGCCATTGTCTGTGAGATTTTTTAAAAGGCTTTTCATGCGGGCGACGCGGTTGTCGCCGTAGGGGGATTCGCCGATAAATTTGTTGTCCTCCTCCCCGACAGTGATCAGAACAGGAACCTTACGAACGGCGTCTAAGTCAACATCATGCCCGAAGTAGTCTTTGAAATCCCGGGTGCCCCAGAAATAATCTTCGTCGGGATTCAAAAATGTGGGGCGTCCCGGCGCGCCGATGGAGCAGGCGCGCAGCCGTTCGGGATGAGCGAGAAGAAAACGGTTTGAGAACTGTCCGCCGCCGGAATGACCGAAGATGAAAAACTTTTCTGTATCAATGCCGGAATAACGCTTTCCCATGTCATCGATCATGTCAAGCAGTACCTGATCATAGGCAACGCCATCGCATCGTAAAAGCTTATAGCTGTTAAAATCATCGCGCTGGATGAGACTGCTGGGGAAGAGCGGCGCCAGAATAGCAACATGATCTCGATCGGCAAGTTCCTTTGCATATTTCACATAATCTTCTATGGCGCAGCCGGTTCCGTGGATGATGACCAGCAGTTTATAGTGTGGATCTTCTTCGTCATAGTAGCTGTCCGGAAGGTGTGCCCAGTAGCAAAATCGTTGATCTGTCGGGCAGGACCAGAGCATATTTAAAAATGCATTTCCAAATAAATTCTTGTATTGCTCCTTGGTAAGGCTGGTAGCCAGCGGATTTTCTTTACTCATTGTTTGATGCCTCCAATTTAAAAGTCATATTTACAGAAATTTTCCAAAGAAGAAGCTGGCGACCACAAGCATGATGGCACCGCCGATGCGGGATGAAATCTGTGCATAGGACATGAGCTCCATACGGTGTGCAGCACCGAGGCACTGTACATCTCCGGAACCGCCGCCATTTGCCATACAAAGCCCGGCAGTGAGCATGCCTTCCACGGGATAGAAGCCGAAAAGCTTGCCGAGAAGACAGGTTCCGATCATAACGCCCAGGACAGTTGCAGCAATGATCAATACATAGGCAGGGTTGGTGAATACCTTGAGATAATCAGACAGATCTGTTCCGATGCCGACGGTGATCATCAACGGGAAGGACATATATTTAACGAAGAACTGCTGCATGCCCTTTGCGCCTGCCTTGACATTTTCGGGAAGAATGTTGGCAATATTCAAAATGGCAATCAGAATAACCATGAAGGCAAAGGTATGGATGGTAAAGCCGAGGTCAAGGTGATTGTTGATGATGGAAATATGCTTTGAATACAAGTTTGCGAGATTGTAGCATACGACACCAAGTGCTAAGCCGGTGGCATAGTCGGCAACGGTCGGCTTATAGTCACTGGCGGAAGAGCCGGCGGCATTCTCCATTCCCTTCATCAGTTTTCCGTTTCCGGTCATGGAAGGGTGCGATTCACCGAGCTTGTTCAGCAGAGCACTCATGAATACGGCGAACAGGTTTCCGATGCTAATGATGGCAAAGGCAGATGCATACCAGGTGGAGGCATCACCGCCTGTGGCAGCAGCCCACATCTTGCTCATCGGCTGAATACCGGCACCATTTCCACCGCCCATTACGGGGATGGCATAATCAGTAATGGCTGTGATGACGCCAACGCCGGTGATGGCACCAACAAGTCCGGCCAATGCAAGTGCACCCGCAATACCGGCCAGAATCGTAGGAATGTAACCGGCGAAGCTCTTAATGAGCATTTTTCTGTCAACAGAAAGAACGGAACCGGTGATCAGAATTAGGATATACAGATCCAAGAATCCGGTGGTGCCGTTAAATGTGTTCAGAGCGTCTTTGAAATCGGCGCTGACAAGATTAAATGTGTTCATGGCACCGGCAACAAGGCAGGCAAAAAGCATACCGCCACCGAACCAGGTGTTCCATACCGGGATGTGATCACCGACCCATCCGAGGAATGTACCGACAATCATTGCAAATGCAAGTGCACCGACCATGTTGGTGAGCATCCAGTTATTTGCACCCATGACCACCATGAGAATGGTCATGATGCCGTACATCCATAACGGGAATCCCAGAATTTTGGTTTCCTTTAAGGCTTTCATAAAATTTCTCCCTTCGAAATATACGTCTGAACTACCTATAGGTAAAATGCATAATCAAACTGTACATTTTGGAAAGGATTTGTGCAATATTATTGAGATTCGAATGGTTATCGGATTTGATAACCAATTGGAATTACTGCAAGGATGATCGTGATGACGGAGGCGGAAACTGACTTGGGTGATTCCGATTCGTTATGATTTTGATTTCAAAGTGGAATTATTCATGAAGCGACTTGTTTACGAGGAAATGCCATACCAATTCGGCTTCAGCAGACAATTGTCTGCCTTTCTTTCTGGCGACAATGACGTAACGATACAATTGGTCGCCCTCCGGGATGCCGTAGATCATCTTTTTTTCGGGAACCTTGCTTTGACTACAAATGGTCATGTGCGGAAAAATGGCAATTCCGCAGCCGGAGCAGACCACCTGGTAACGTGTGTCCACATAGTCGACACGAAGACATTGCTCCTCTTTGACATGGTATTTTTTGAAGAAGGCTTTTTCGGCGTAATACAGACCTTGACCGGGGGTTGACAGTATGTATCGAAGCGCAGGATCACGAAAACGCCTTGCAGGAATTTCAACGGGATGCGAGAGGGAGTTGTTGCTGAGATCAAGCCCTTTCAATATATTTGAAGATTCCGGGATCACAAATACAAGGAGGTCCTCTTCCAGAGGCATGTATTCCAGGCTCGGTGTTAACACGGGATCAGTATACACCGCAAGGTCAACGCTTTCATTATCCAGGGCGGCTTCACACTGGTTGGCAGTCATATCAAGGTATTCGAGATGAAGTTCACTGTGTTTTTCCATCAATGCAGCAGTATGGCTGCCGACATAATTTCCGCCGCGATGTGTCATGGCAATGCGAACAGGAGCCGAAGCAGTTTTCTGGCTCACACCGAGATCTCTGTGTAAATCCTCTTCCAGCTCCAGGTATTTACGCACGAAGTCGAGAAAAATCTCGCCCTGTGGCGTTGGTTCTACCGGACTGTGGCCTCGATCGAAGAGGGACATGCCGATTTCTTTTTCCAGCTTATTCAGCTGCTTGGTTAATGCTGGCTGCGAAATGAAGGAATGCTTGGCGGCATGGGTGATATTTTTGCAGTTTTCTATTTCAAGTAATGCTTTAAATACGTTGGTATCCATGAGCGTATAAGGTCCTTTTATGAGGAAGGTCGATTTTTCGGAGAATAGTGCAGAGCATCTTCAAAGGTATCCCGAAGATAATCCGGACCTTCCTTCCAAAGCCCGGTAGAATAATCGAAGAGCATATCGTATGCCGGAGAAACAGCAAATTGAAAAAAGAGTTTGCGGAATGGAATTCCGGTGTCTTCGCTATAATCCTCCAACATGGTGCGCATGACGGTAACGGCACATACCTCACGTTGTTGATCATTAAGTTCAGATAGTGAAACACCTCGATTCTTCAGCATGGTTTCCACCTCATCCAAAGCACATTCATAACTGCTCAGGTGGAGGTAATCGTAGCAATCGGAGATGAATTCAAAAACATTATTCTCCTGAAATATTTTGGCACATTCCTCGGGCGATTTTTTCCAGCGATTCTGGGCCATCCGAAATACCCAGCATTGCATATCGTCAATATCGATATTTTGTGCATGCATAAAGGAAGCCTCCTGTAAAAGTGTATGATTATGGTGAAATTGAAGCGTTATCAGAGTTGAAGTTTAGCGCCTTTGGATCGGTTGCATCGCCAACACAGAGTCTGCAGATTATAGGACATGACATACCAACTCGTCAGACCTAAGCTTGTTAGTACTTCAGCATTCAATTGCTGGTATTTCTTATGGCTGATAATCATGTAAGCTGCAATGGCAATGATAATAATCAACAACATTTTTGATTCCTCCGTTACGTATCATACAATTGGTAGAATGGACTTCAGATATCCGTAAGAGTTGTCCCGCCCGCTTTAGATGTATTATAATGACAATGAAGCAGGAAGGTCAAACCTTTGATGAAGCTTCGCTGCGAAAATCAAAAATAATGAATTTTGGGATCGATTTAATGATATAATAAGAGAAGTAGGGAAGGGACTTGGTAGAGCTGTTTTGAAAGGAGATGTCTTATGAATTCATATTTAATTAGCTTTATCTTGAGCTTTTTGATTAGCTTTATTGCATCATTCACAAGTTCATTGTCAGGTTCTCTTTATTATGATTATACGGGGGAAGTAATGACCATTTATGGAAAGGTAATCCTGACGGTAATCGTTATTTGCGTTCTTATTCTGGGAATTGTCATTACTGCAGAATGGCGAATATTCAGGAAAGCCGGTCAACCGGGGTGGGCGGCAATGATACCATTCTATAACGACTACATCAATTACAAGATTTTTTGGGGAAATGGTCAACTGTTTTTGCTTTCGCTGGTATTGAATGTTTTGGGCCGATTGCCGGTTATCGGCATTATTGCTTTTTGCGCTTCCATGGCACTTTATGCTGCAACGCAGTACAAAAAAAGTGAGGCATTTGGGTATGGCAGACCATTTGCCGTTGGATTATTCCTATGCCCAATGGTTTTTGAGCTGATTTTGGCTTTTGGCAAAAACGAATACCTTGGTGTTCCGCAGGATGGTTTTTCTTATGACCAATTAAAGGAAAAATATGGTAAGTATTGGCCTAAAAAGGAGAATGTGTCTTTTAAACAGCCACCTGCTGAAAAAGAAAAGCCGGACATTACCTATACATCACCAGAGAAAGCAAAGCAGGAAAATAAAACGGATAATTCAGAAATGGAATTGTAGATTTCCCGGAAGAAAGGACAACCATGGAAGCATTAGAATGTATCAAAGCCCGGAGGAGTATCCGGAAATATCAGGATCGGCCGGTTTCCCGGGAGCAGCTCGAGGCGATTCTGGAGGCGGGGATTGCGGCGCCTTCGGCAAAGAACCGGCAGCCATGGCGCTTTGTGGTGGCCACGGGCGCAGCGAAGGCGGAAGCGGTGCGGGCCATGGAAAGCGGTCTGGTCCGGGAGAAGCAGAAGCCCTTCCTACCGGAAAGTGCGGGGATGATTTCCGGCGCAGACTACACGCTGCAGATCATGCAGCAGGCGCCGGCCCTGATTTTCGTGACGAATGCATTATCCCTTCCGTTCACGGAGGCGGGCAGAAAAAAAGAGCTGTCAACGGATGAACGTGTGGCGGAAATCTGCAATGCGCAGTCCATGGGCGCTGCTATCGAGAACATGACACTGGCGGCCACGGCACTGGGGTTGGGAAGTCTCTGGATTTGCGACTCTTTTTTTGCGCAGGAGGAGCTGAGCACCTGGGCAGGCGGCGAACTTTATGCCGTGCTGGCAGTGGGATACGCCATGGAAAACCCGGCAGCCCGCCCCAGACGACAGGATGTGATCACCTGGCGAGAGTGAACAAGTAAACCCACATGCCTACGTATTTGTAGGCACCACATAATATAAAAGTCACGGATTGCTTCGCACTAACGTGCTCTCGCAATCCTGCCTGTATTCGCATTCCGGGCTATCGCCCTACATCGCTCATACAGGGCAGGTTGCCAAATGCAAAATCATCCTTGCATGCAAGCATGCAGGCTGCTTTTGCATCCGTCAACACTTTTGGAGTAAATCAAGGAGTACCGGATGAAAGACATCATTTTGTATCATGGTTCCCGCGGCGGATTGCAGGGGATCATCAAGCCGATGAGCAGAGTTCATTGCGACTTTGGCCAGGGCTTTTACATGGGCGAAAACAGCAAACAGGCGCAGGGGCTGATCGCAGAAACCGAAATGCCGGTGTTCTATAAACTGAGATTTCGCCTATCAGAGATCCCGGAGGAGCGCATACTGATACTTGGTAGCGAAGAATGGTTGCATGTGGTTATGGCAAATCGTAGACGCAGTGAAGAGTTTAATGCGCTTGCGCTGGCGAAACAGACATTGCAGAAATTAAAGGATTATGATGTCATCATTGGGCCGATCGCGGATGATCGCATGAACGAAGCAATGCAAAGATTTTCTGATTATGGATTGACAGACAAGGGACTGATTGCTTGTCTGGCGTCAGTGGATTATGGAAATCAATATGTTGCGAGAACGGCGTTTGCCTGCGGCAAAATAGACATTCTGGAAAGCAAAATTCTGAAGGGAAAAGAACTGGCGGATGTCAGACAATATGCGGAACAAAAGAGAAGCGAGAGCCGAAATGTCGTGAATGCAATGGCCAGAAAGTATCAGAGAGAGGGATTGTATTTAAATGAAATTATCGACAGAGAAAAACAGGTAGCGGGGGATATGAATGACCGGAATTGAGTATGATATTTGCCAGACGCAACAGCGCATTTACGAATATATGTGCAGACAAAAGTACGACATGGGAAATTTTTCAGAATTATATTTACAGTCGGAATTTTGCCGAAAAGCCATGGACACGAATTACTCCAGGTTCCAGTTGGAGACGCCGCAGGAATGTGCAGATTTTTACATGCCGGAAATCGGTGCGAAGCTCAGGAAGCTGGAGAATGGGCCGACTTTTGATATGGATATCGCCGGTTGGATAGGATTTACTTATCGCCAAATCTATCTCAAAACGCAAACGTCGAGCAGGCTGTTGTCTCGGCTGCTTCCATTTGATGTGATGGTTCAATACTACCCTGGTATGCACACAATTGATGAAGATACGGCGGCGCAAATTATTATCGACAATACTTTTGAAAAGCGGGGCTAATGCAGTCGCGCATTGCATTCCGGGCATAATTTCGCTATACTGGTAGCGCGAAAAACAAGAGTTTGATCGCAAAAACAAAAAGTGAATACAAGGAGATCGTATATGAAAAAGAGAATGATTCTGGCAGCAGCTGCAGCGGCACTTTGTGCAGTGACTGCGACAGCATGTGGTTCATCTTCCGCGAAGGAGACCACAACGGCAGCAGAGACTACGGCAGCAGCAACAGAAGCCGCCACCACAGAGGCAGCCGAAGAAGAGACAGAGAGCGAGCAGATCGCAAATCCCTGGACAGAGTCTGATGAGGCGGGCGTGGCGGAGGCCACAGGATTTGATATGAAGGCCCCGGAGGGCGCCACAGAGGTCAGCTATTCCTACATGGCAGAGGATGGCCTGGCACAGCTGCAGTACCAGCTGGACGATGCGAATTGGATCTACCGGATGCAGCAGGCAGATGCCCTCACGGACATTTCCGGTATGCACTATACCTGGGAGAGTGAAGAGGAAGGTCTCGTTTCCGGCAGAAAGGCCATGTACTATGCCCTTGGCGGACTGGATGATCCGGAGAATGTGCAGTTGGTGAACTGGTATGATTCCGTGACCGGCGTGACCTATTCCCTGTCTGCCAGCGGAAAAGAACTGAACGGCATGGACATCCAGGCTTATGCTGAAAGCATTTTCGCACCGCTGCAGGGTGAGTCCACGGATGATCCGGAAGCAGACCGGAGAAATGAGCTGGACACCTATTTCCTGGGAACCCACAAGAGAAGCTATGATGACAGCGAACTCAGCATCGCAGAAAACAGTGACGGCAGCTTCAGCATTAACCTGAGCATCGTGGGACTTTGCAGTCTCGAGAATGGTACCGGTACCTTTGAGGATCACAAGATGTTCTTTGACATCGAGGACCCGAACGGGGAGAAGATGTCCGCGATGATTTATCGGGACAGCGACAACAGCCTCGTGGTGAAGATCACCGACAGCACCTGGGATTACCTGCCGAAGGATGAAGTACTGGACGGATTTGGGAAATAATATCCAACGGGCACCCACGTAATAGAGAAAGGACAAACCATGGAAGCTCTGGAATGTATTAAAAACAGAAGAAGCATCCGGAAATTTACGGATGCGCCGGTGACAGAGGAGGAGATCCGGGAGATCGTGGCCACAGCTGCCTATGCACCCAGCTGGAAGAATTCGCAGATTGCCCGTTATGTGGTTCTGCGGGATCGGGAAAAGCTGGACAAGCTGGCAGAGGAAGGTTTTATGGGCTTTGCCCACAATACAAATATCCTGAAGGGCGCTCCGGCCCTGGTGGCGCTCTGCATGGTCACCGGTCGCTCCGGTTTTGAACGGGATGGAAGCTTCTCTACAGCGCTGGAAAATCACTGGCAGTCCTTTGATGCCGGTATCGCGGCGCAGACATTCTGCCTTGCGGCGCATGCCCGGGGCCTGGGGACTGTGATGATGGGCATCTACGATCCCGAGAAGGCAGCAGCGTTTTTGGAGGTGCCGGAGGGACAGACTGTGGCTGCCCTGATTGCCATAGGCCACCCGGCGGAGACACCGGCAGCCCCTGCCCGGAAGCCGGTGGAAGAGCTGGTAAGATTTGTGTAAACCAACATTATCCGAAAACAACAGAGGGATGTTCCTGCTTCATGCGGCAGAAACATCCCTCTGAAATTTTACGTTCATACAAACACCTTTTGCACCAGCACCATATACAGCACCGTGCCGACGACAATGGACAGCAGTGTGTTGTGCTTCCACTTGTGTACGAGGATCACCGCCAGGATGGCGATACCTTCCGGTAGGCCGCGGGAGCCGGAGAAGAGGGAGACATTTTTCAGGCAGTAGACCACCAGCATCATCATGATGGCCGGGGGCAGCACGCGGCCCAAGTACAGAACGGGTGCCGGGGCGTGCTTTCGGAAGAGCAGAAAGGGCAGAAAACGGATCAGGGCCGTGACGGCGCCGGATACCAGAATGAGCAGAAGGGGATGCAGGGAAAACATGGAACGTCCTTTCGAAGCGACAGAGCGGTGTTAAACAGTTGCATTTTTTTCAAGATAGCGTCGCTCCAGAAAAAGCGCGGCGGTGATGAGCAGCATGGCGGGGATCAGGAAACGTGAACTGCCGAAGAGCACGAGACAGAGAAGGCTCACACCCAGACCGGTGAGAGCCGGGAGATGTTGCTTCGATTGCTCCCACTGTTCCAGTGCGATGATGACGAAGAGGGCCGTCATGGCGAAGTCGATGCCCGTCGTGTCGAAGGGGATAATGTTGCCGAGCAGACTGCCGATGGCGGTGCCCAGGATCCAGGACAGCTGGTCGAAAAGGGAAACCCAGAAGCAGTAGGCGTCATAGGGGACATTCTCCGGCAGGGCGGGATTCACCACTAGGGAGAAGGTCTCGTCGGTGAGGGCGAAAATTGAGTAAAAGCGGTATTTCCGCCGGAATTTCTGATAGCGCTCCAGCATGGTGATGCCATAGAAAATGTGTCGCATATTTACCATGAGGGTCATGATAGCCGTGGCCAGGAGAGAAGCGCCGCCGGCGAGAAGATCCACCGCCACATACTGCATGGAACCGGCATAGATCCAGATGCTCATGAGCAGTGCATAGGGGAGTCCGAAGCCCTTCGCCCGGAGCAGAATGCCGAAGCCGATGGACAGGACGATGTAGCCGGTCATCACCGGAATCGCTGCCCGGAAGGCATAGAAAATGACGGATGATAGAGAGCTTCTATGATTCATATACCGAAATCCCCCATTGGAATACTATGGAAATGTGTTATACTGTCAGGTAATAACACATCTTACCGCCCGGGCTCTGCGCTGTCAAGCCGGACGGTGTCGGGGAGTATACAATGTCCAATTTAATTTTCAGTCTGAATGCCAGTCTGCCGGTTTTCTGCACCATGATGCTGGGCTGGCTTTTTCGTCGTATCGGGGTGATGGATGACGCATTTGCGTCGAAGGCCAACACCTTCGTTTTCAAGATCGCGCTGCCGGTGAATCTTTTCTATCAGCTCTACGCGGTGGATATTCTGGCGGTCTGGGACACCACCTTCGTGGTCTACTGCTTCGTCGCCACATTCCTGTCCATCGCTATCGCCTGGGTCCTGTCCCGGCTGGTGTCGCCCCGGGAGCAGGGCGAGTTTGTCCAGGCCTCTTACCGAAGTTCGTCCTCTTTGCTGGGCATGGCCTATATCCAGAATGTCTACGGCACGGCGGAGATGGGCTCCCTCATGATCATCGGTGCGGTGCCCCTCTACAACGTGGCAGCGGTACTGATCCTCAGTCTAATGAAGCCGGACGGGGGTGCGCTGAACGGGGCGAAGATGAAGAAGACCCTCAAGGGTGTTGCAACGAATCCCATTATCTGGGGCATTCTCATCGGTATTCTCTGGGCGGTGCTGAAGCTGCCCATGCCCACCTTCTGTGCGAAGACCGTTTCCAATGTGGCGGCTACTTCGACGCCTCTGGGCCTTATGGCCATGGGCGCGCAGCTGGACTTTAAGAAAATGGGCGGTGCCCTTCGGCCGGCGCTGGGCGCATCTTTCCTGAAGCTCGTCGGGTTTGCGGCACTTTTCATTCCGGCGGCAGTAATGCTTGGATACCGGGAGCAGAAGCTGATGGCAGCACTCATTATGCTGGGATCCGCCACCACGGTGACCAGCTACGTCACCGCCCGGAACATGGGACATGACGGCGTCCTGTCCTCGGCAGTCACCATGCTCACCACACTGCTTAGTGCCGTTACGCTGACCTTCTGGATTTATCTTCTGAAGAGTATGGGTATGCTGTGATCTGTCCGTCGGTTCCGGCGGAGGATTTGGGAACGCGATATTTTTAGAAAGGAAAAGCACACTATGTTAAGTCTGCAGCAAATCATCGGCACCGGCATTCTGGTACTGGCCTTTCTTCTCATCTACAATGCCATCAACACTTCCTATAAGAAGTTGCTGGCGAAGAAATGCAGTCTGCAGGTGAAGTTCCTCTATAATATGGCCCGAACTGTGGTGGTGGTGATCTTCGTCTATTCCATCCTCTCCCAGTTCAGCTTCACGAAGGAAATCAGTGCCACCCTCCTGCAAAGCGGATCCCTGATCATCGCGGTGGCCACCTTTGCGGCCCAGCAGGCCCTCGGAAACATCATTTCCGGTATCTCCATTTCCGCGGCGAAGCCGCTGGACGTGGGGCAGAAGGTAAAGCTGGTGTCCGGCGGCACCACTTTGGCCGAAGGCATTGTCACCAATATGACGCTCCGGCATGTGGTCATTGATCAGTTTGACGGGCAGAGCTGCATTATCCCGAACAGCGTGGTGGACAGCTGTGTCATTGTGAACACCAACTATATCGAGCATGTGGGCAATTTCCTGGAATTTGAGATTTCCTACGACGCGGATATCGAAAAGGCAAAGCAGCTGATCCGGGAGGCACTGGCGGCGGAACCGCTGGTGATCCGGAAGGACGTGAGCGTCCTCACCAGTCAGGTGTCACAGAACGGCATGGTGCTGAAGTTCACGGTCTGGACCAAGGATCTGAACGACAGCTTCACCGCCTGCAGCAACCTCCGGGAGAAGATTGTGGCTGCCTTCCGGGCCGAAGGCATCGATATCCCGTACAACACCGTGGATATTCACATGTCGAACGGGCTGAGCGGGAGCTAGGCTCACGGGCGCCCGTTCGACCACCATTCAGTAGGCAGGGCTGAGCGGGAGCTAGGCTCACGGGCGCCCGTTTAACAGCCATTCCTTGTATACAGAAAAGGCCGAGGGAATGGAATAGTCCTTCCGGATGGCCTGCAAACTCACCAGCATGATTCCCGACGGGCCCTCCCCGTCGGGATTTTTTCGTTCACTCGAGGATGCAGGAAGTGTTGTGCTTCTGTCAGTATAGCGGAGATCGCCGACATTATCCTCGGATGCCTCGAGACGCAGCTCATCTGTCAGCACGTCGTAGCCGCTGAGCTGCCATTCCCGATGGGTGAAGAGATGCTTCGCGGCGGGCAGGGGCTGCAGACGGAGCGGCGAAAAGCCGAGAGCGCGGACATAGCGGACAGCTTCTGCCTCGGAAAGCGTGCCCTCTGCATTGGGAAACTCGTAAAGACCCGCCAGCAGTCCCTTTTTCGGTCGCTTTCGGAGCGCGATTTTTTCCTGGTCATGAATCAGAAAAACCGTGTAATGACTGACGGGGCGGGGCTTTTTCTCCGGCAGTTTCGGGAAGAGGGAAGCGTTGCCATTTTGCCCGGCCTGACAAAAGTCCGCCAGAGGACAGTTTGAACAGAGGGGCTCGCCATGGGCGCGACAAATGCCGGAGCCGAGGTCCATCAGCGCCTGGTTGAAGTCACCGGGGCGATGGTCGGGAATGCGGGCGGCAAAAAAGGCGAAGGCCTCCCGGCGGGCAGCAGGCTCCCGGATGCTTTCGCCGTAGCTTGTGAGCCGGGCGAAGATCCGAAGGAGATTTCCGTCGATGGCGGGCACCGGCTCCTGAAAGGCAATGGAGGCGATGGCGGCTGCGGTATAGGGACCGATGCCGGCGATCTTCTCGAGCTCTGCGGCATTTCCCGGCATTTCCCCGTGATAGTCCGTGAGGATCTGTTCGGCGCCCTTATGGAGATTTCGCACCCGGGAGTAGTAGCCGAGGCCCTCCCAGAGCTTGAGATAGAGATCCTCCGGGGCATGGGCCAGCGCCGCGATGTCCGGCAGGGCCGCGAGGAAGCGTGTATAATAAGGAAGCACGGCCTCCACCCGGGTCTGCTGCAGCATGATCTCGGAAAGCCAGACATGATAGGGCGTCGGATCCTCCCGCCAGGGCAATACCCGGCGATTTTTATCGTACCAGTCGAGCAAATGCCCGGAAAAGTCAGTAAGTTGGGACAAATTTAGTTCTCCTGTACACAGTTAAGAATTTGGCGTTACATGATTTGATTCATCTCGAGCTTGCGGCTCTCAATGCAAACTTCATAACTATAGCACAGTCCGCGTGAAAATGGCTTGTGGAATTGTCCCCGGCATTTTAGAATCGTCTTATGAATACGACAGAAAAACAGGAAAGCAAATATTTAAAGCTCTATCATCGGCTGCGGCAGGACATCACGGAGGGGCGTTACCAGTACGGGGAGCGCCTGCCCTCGAAGCGTGCCCTGGCGGAGTCGGCGGGAAGTTCCGTGATCACCGTGGAGCACAGTCTGACCCTGCTCCTCGAGGAGGGCTACATCGAGACCCGGGAGCGGAGCGGCTGCTTCGTGTCCTACCGGGCCCAGGATTCCTTTCCCGTCTCGGAAGAGGCAGAGGACAATGCCTTCGGTCTCCAGATGCCGGAAAAGGACGGACGGGATGAAGCGGCGGAAGCGGTGCATTTTCCCTTTTCGCTTCTGGCCAAGACCATGCGGCATGTGCTGCTGGAGCATGGGGAGGACATTCTGGTGAAGTGCCCCAACAGCGGACTGCCCGCTCTGCGGGAAGCTATTGCCCAGTACCTTCGCCGCAGCCGGGGCATTCAGGTGGAGGCGGAGCAGATCGTCATCGGATCCGGTGCGGAATATCTTTACGCCATGTTGACCCAGATGCTGGGCCGGGAGAAGATCTACGGTCTGGAGGATCCTTCCTATGAGAAGATCCGGCAGGTCTATGCCGGCAGCGGTGTTCAGTGTGAGCTTTTGCGTCTCGGGAGAAACGGCATCCTTTCCGGTGAGCTCCGCCGGACCCGGGCCGAAATCCTCCATGTGACGCCCTTCAACAGCTTCCCCAGCGGCGTCACGGCCAGCGCCTCCAAGCGTCACGAGTACATCCGCTGGGCGCGGGAGCGCCGGGGCATCATCATTGAGGACGACTTCGATTCGGAGTTTTCCGCCTCCACAAAGTCCGAGGACACCCTCTTTTCCCTGGAGCCGGAGGAAAGCGTGATCTACCTGAACACCTTCTCTAAAACCATTGCCCCTTCCTTCCGTATCGGCTACCTGGTGCTGCCTGCGAAACGCGCCCAGGCGCTGTGGGAGAAGATTTCCTTTTATTCCTGCACCGTCCCGGTCTTTGAGCAGTACGTGCTGGCAGAATTCATCCGCAACGGCAGCTTCGAACGCCACATCAACCGCGTGCGCCGCCAGCGGCGGACCCGGGGCGTCTGAGGCGAAGACATTACCCCACCCTGCGAACGCCCTTGCAAGCCCTATGCCCTTGTGCTAAAATGTGGAGCATCTATGTTCTTTTCATAGAAGACAGTGATCCGGCACGGGTTGCCCGGCATTGTCACAGACTCTAGAAAGAAGGAAATACAGCAATGAACAAGAAAGTAAAGGGCGGTCTCGGTCTGCTCCTGGTGCTGCTGGTGACGG
>CAVFNN010000041.1:0-16387 GCA_963623925.1 bacterium
AAAATAGTATCGTCAGCACATGATAATAGATGGTGATGAGAACGCAGAAGCTGAGGGACATGGGCAGGGTTTTCCGCACCAGTTCGCCGAAGCCGATATGGAAGTAGTCGGTGGCCACCACCAGGCAGACGTGGGTGGGAGAGAGCTGGCTGGCGGCGTGGGCCATGCACATCAGGTAGATCATCAGGGGCGCGCCGCCGGGGATAGCGGCAAAGGCCAGGGGCGTTCCCATGGCAATGGCGGCGGTGGAGCCGCTGATGATGGTGGCCAGGAAGAAGAGCAGACCGAAAATAAGATAGGTGGGCAGCGGGAGCTGTGCCAGGGCGTTCGGCAGCTGGGGCAGTACACCGGTGAAGGAAAGGAATTCCTTCAGCACCAGCACCAGAAAAGTATTGCCCAGCATTTTCTTTTCAAAGGCAGAGAAAACAAAGCCCCGGAGCTCCGGCAGACGGACACGATAGATAAAGATGCTCAGGACAATGGAGATCAGTACAGAGGTCACGACCTCGAAGTGAAAGGCCAGGATCAGAACAAGAATCAGCAGCAGGGACCAGAGATGCCCCAGGAGATGGAGAAGGTCCTGAAAACGGTGCTGGCTCTTCGGTGTGTCCACGGCACAGGGAATCCGGCGCAGGTAGAAGAAGCCCAGTGCGCCGAGAAGAAACACGGGGATCAGCATGCCGACCATGAATTTGGCGGTTTCCGTGCCGGAGAGGGAGAGCATCAGCAGCACAGCCGTATAGGTGGGCAGTACGCTTTCCGGGATGTGCCGGAACCAGCTGGCCACAAAGGCCTGCTCCCGGGGCTTGAGATAGCCGTCAGTGGCATTCTTCACCAGCTCGGCGCAGAGCAGCATGGAAGCGGCGGAGGGGAGCAGTCCGATGAAGAGACAGGCCCCGATGATATTGATGCGGCGGTTGTGGAAGAGGCCGTTCAGGTCCTCCTGGGCCAGCCGGATCTGGCTGCGGGCTTCCAGGATGCGCTGGAGAAAGGTGATGAGATAGAGGGACAGCAGCACCGACAGGGAGGACCAGTCCGTGAGCACGCCGCCGGTGAGGCGCAGCATATCCGGCGGCAGAATCCGGAAGCAGAGAGCGGTGGCGATGAGACCGCCGAGAATGGCCTGCCAGAGGGGACGGCGGCAGGCTAGCAGGGTGATGAAAACAAAAATAAGTGCCAGTTTCAGAAAAGCCATAAGACAAAACTCCTTTGCAGTTGGATCGTTTATAACTTTTCAGAGTATAGAAAAACGGCACGGAAATCTGAAGATAGTTCTGAATTTCTGAGGGACTCATAAATTTCAGAGTGAGGCGAAAGCGGAATCAGTCGTCCTCGCCCTTTTTCTGATTTTGCTGCTTCTTGTATTCGCTGTAGGCCTTTTTCTGTTCCACAAGGGCCTTCTCGAAGTACTCGGTGCGGTAGTGGGTGGCCTTGAAGTAGCCTTCGATCTCCTCCGGGGTGCAGTGCTTGGCCAGCTCCGTCAGGTAGCTGATGGTGACCCGCCGGTCGTAGGCATCGTGCTGCTCGCAGACATATTGCCCTTTGGACGTCAGATAGAGATTCCGCTCCCGCATGTTCTTCGGGTTGCTGCGCTGCTCGAGGAATCCCTCGGATTCCAGCCGGGACAGCATGACGGAAATGGTGCCCTTGGTACGGTAGGTCAGCTGCGCCAGCTCCTTCGCCGTGATGCCGGGATGCTTCTCGATGAAGCTGAGGGAATGGACATCCACCTCGCTCATATAGGTACCGAGACCGTAGTCCCGGGGCAGGGACTGATACTGATTCATCAGCATATTGTAGCGGAAAATAATGTCTACCTTCTCCTGCAGATGCTCAAAGATGCCGGCGTCATTGCCGGCTTTTTTTATTTCTTCCATTGTTTTATTCTCCTGAAAATCCATTCAGCTTTTGTAATTTAAAACATCTGATTTTTCTGAATGTTTAATACCCAAACAGAGTAACACATTTTTGAAAATGGCGCAACTGCCTTTGGAAAATATGCAAAAACAAAGCGGATTTGCCATGCGATTTTTGTTGACAATGCAAAAATACGGTTTTATAATCAAACCATAAAAGTTTGGCGGCCAAACCAACGAAAAACACATGCTTCAAAACAGAGGTTAAGACAATGAAATACACGGATGCTTTTTTTGATGCGTATCAGGAACGCCGGGGCACGGACAGCACGAAGTGGGACAACTGCAATGAGAAATTCGGTGTAGATGCCAGCATTGACATGGTTCCCATGTGGATCGCCGACATGGATTTCCGCTCTCCGGTGGAGGTGGAAGAAGAAATGGTGCGGCGGGCCAGGCTGGGTTCCTACGGCTATGTCATGAAGACCGACGCTCTTTATGAGACGGTCATTTCCTGGATACAGCGGCGCTATCACTGGACAGTGGAAAAGGACTGGATCGTCATCACCCCCGGCGTGATTCCCGGACTGCACATCGCGGTGCAACAGCTGACAGAGCCCGGCGACGGCGTCATCGTGCAGCCGCCCATTTACTATCCCTTCATGACCAGCGCGGAAGTGAATGGAAGGCAGCTGGTCGTGAATCCGCTGATCGAAAAGGACGGAGACTGGTATATTGATTTTGAGGATCTGGAGGCCAAGGCGAAGGATCCCCGGAACAAGCTCCTGCTGTTCTGCAATCCGCACAATCCGGTGGGCCGGGTCTGGACGCCGGAGGAAATTGAGCGCGTCAGCCGGATCTGCGCGGAGAATCAGGTCGTACTGATCACGGACGAGCTCCATGCCGATCTGATGATGAAGGGCTACAGCCATCATGCGATTAATGCCGTCTGTCCGCAGTACCGGGACAACACCATCAGCTATTATGCGCCCAGCAAGACCTTCAATCTTGCGGGCCTACAGACCGCAGTGGCCATCATTCCGGATCCCACGCTGCGGGAGAAATTCCTTCACGGACTGAACGCCAATCGTATTTTTAACGTGAACTGGTTCGGTCAGAGCGCCCTCATTACCGCATGGACGAAGTGCGATGACTATGTGGAGGCCCTTTGCCACTACATCGATGCCAACATGGATTATATGAAGGACTTTATCGACCATCGCATGCCGGTACTGAAAATGAAGAAGTCCCAGGCCACCTATATGGTGTTTGTGGATTTCCGGGGTACAGGTATGCGTCCGGAAACGATAGAAGCCTTCATTACCCAAAAGGCTCGCATCGGCGTGGACATGGGCAGCTGGTTCGGCATCGGCGGCGCCGGGTACCTTCGCTTCAACCTAGCCTGTCCCAGAAGTACCCTGGAGAAGGCCCTGCGGCAGTTGGAGGAAGCCCTGCAGACGCTGTGAGCATATACACAGGAAGAGGATAATGCTTTCGGTTCCGCAGAAGGAACCGGCAAAAAAGGAGTAGAACCATGAATGAGAAGAGAAGTGAGACCAACTACGGCGGAAAAGCGTTGCTGCCGCTGCTGCTGTTTCTTGTGATGTATGTGGGCTGCGGCGTTTACTTCACCATCGTCGGTGCCCCGGAGAATATTCGCCCCTTTAATATGATGCCCCGTTACGTGCCCATGATGCTGGCCATCATCGTGGCTCTGGTTTTTTATGAGCGGAAGCTCCCCTTTGGCGATAAGCTGGCGATTTATTCCGCAGGTGCCGGACGTGCCGGTGTGATGCAGCTGGGCCTGGTGGTGCTCCTGGCCGGTGGCTTTGCCAGTGCCGGTGCCGCCATCGGCGGTAAGGAATCCATTGTGAATCTGGGCATCTCCTTCATCCCGAGTTCCATGCTGATTCCCGGTATCTTCGTGATGAGCGCCATCATTTCCACCTGTATCGGTACCTCCATGGGTACCCTGTCGGCCATGCTGCCGGTGGCCTATGCCTTGAGTGAGGGCGCAGGGCTTGTGCCTGGTATGGCAGCGGCTTCCTGCATTGCCGGTGCTTATTTCGGTGATAACCTGTCCTTGATTTCCGACACCACCATCTGTGCAACAGAGGGAGTGGGCGCCCAGATGAAGGACAAGTTCCAGATGAATCTGCTGATCGCGCTGCCCGCAGCTTTGTTGACCATTTTCCTGTATCTGATCCTGTCCATGGGCGCGGCGACTGAGGCGGTGACCCCGGGCGACTACAATTTACTGACCATTCTTCCTTACCTCGCGGTACTGGTGCTGGCTCTGATCGGTATGGACGTGATCCTGGTGCTGGCCGGCGGCATTGCCCTGTCCTGCGTCATCGGTCTTCTCTGCGGCACAGTGGATTTCTTCAGCTTTGCCCAGCAGGTTTCTTCCGGCATGGAGGGTATGTTCTGGCTGGCGGTGTTCTCCATGATGACCTCCGGCCTCGTGGGACTGATCCGCTACTACGGCGGCATTGAGTGGATGGTGGACAAAGCGACGAAGCTGATCCGGGGACGGAAGAGCTGTGAATACGTCATCGGCGCCATTTCTGTACTCCTTTCCGGTACCATCGTGAACAACACCATGGCCATTATGATCCTGGCGCCCATCGCGAAGATCATCGGCGAGCGTTTCCGGATTGCGCCGAAGCGTCTGGCCAGTCTCCTGGATATCGGAGCCTGTCTCGCCATCATGATCGTGCCTCACGGCATGGCGGTGATGATGGTGGAGGAGCAGTTTGACTGTTCCTATCTGGATATGATGAAGTATAATTTTTATCCCCTCTTCCTGGCCATTGCGGTGATCATTACCATTCAGTTCGGTCTCATGCGCACCGGTGAGGAGAAGGCGGCGCTGCGGAAGGAAAAGTCAGGCAAGTAAGCCGGAAAGGAAGGTCCTATGAAGATCACAAAAATCGATGTGCTGCGCAGTCAGCCGGTGGAGGATGGCTGGCGTCCCCTGTTCTGTCGCATTTATACGGATGAAGGTATTTACGGAGACGGAGAGGCCGCACTTTCCTATGACGATATTACCAAGGCGGAGTTCGGCATGCTGCAGGATCTGGCGCCGATGCTGATCGGTATGAATCCCTTGGAGCACGAGGTCATCTGGAACAAGCTCTACCACAAGTGCTTCTTTGGGCTGAACAGCGGACCCGTGGTCTACGCGGCCATCAGCGCCTTCGACATTGCCCTCTGGGACATCAAGGGAAAGAAGTACAACGCGCCGCTTCACGAGCTGCTGGGCGGCAAGCTGCGGACGAAGCTGCGGGCCTATGCCAGTCAGCTGCAGAACGGCTTCCCGGAGGATCGGCATCCCTGCGGCACGCCCGAGGATTTTGCGGAGGTGACCCGGCAGGCCATGGAGAAGGGCTTCGATGCGGTGAAGTTCAATTTCACCACCTTCCGGGCGGACGGGACGCGCTACGATCAGACGGAGCAGGCCCCTTACCTGGACGGCAGATACATGCAGAACATTGAGGCGCGCATCAAAGCGACCCGGGACACTTTAGGTCCCGCCGGAGACATTATCCTGGAAAATCACTGCTATACCGACAAGTTGTCGGCGGTGCAGATGGGAAATATGGCGAAAAAGTACGGCATCATGTACTTTGAGGAGCCGGTGGCACCCCACGCCGATCTTCTGCGCTATGTGCATCAGGAAACCGGCATTCCGGTGGCGAGCGGTGAGCGGATGTATACCCGCTGGCAGTTCAAGGAGCGGCTGGATAAGGAGGCGATTCAGGTGATTCAGCCGGATATCGGCAACAGCGGCGGCATCACCGAGGTGAAGAAGATCTGCGACATGGCCTATGTGTACGAGGCAGCGGTGCAGATCCATGTCTGCGGCAGTCCGCTGGTGACGGCGGCGTCCCTGAATCTGGAGGCGACCATCCCGGGCTTCATCATCCATGAATACAATGTCAATATCGCCATGCCGAAGATGACGGGGCTGACCAAGTATCAGTTTGTGGCGGAAAACGGCTATCTCACTGTGCCGGATCGTCCGGGCATCGGCAACGAGATTGCGGAGGAAACCTTTGAAAAGAGTGAGCGAGTGACGATACAGTAAGCATAGAGTGCGCTTGCTGTGCGTATCCGCCAAAAGGAGAAATGCGTTTTTATGAGTCTTATGGGTGTCGTGGCAGCGATCTTGCTGCTGATTGTTCTGATCTACAAGCGGATCAACCTGATTGCGGCCTCTCTGCTCAGCGTGCTGGTGCTGGCGCTGAGCAGCGGCTTCAGCTTCACGGATCTGGTGATGAATCACTATGCTGTGTCGTTGTCCAATTTCATCGCCAAGTACTTCATGGTCTTTGTGACCAATGCCCTGTTCGGTAAGGTAATGGAGGAGACGCTTCTGGTGTCGGCCTTTTCCAAAATGATCGGGAAGCTCTTTGGTGACAAGAATGCGGCTTATGGCGCCCTGCTGGTGACGGCGATTCTTTCCTACGGCGGCATCAGTGCCTTTGTGATCGTTTTCACTGTGTATCCGATTTTTCTGGCCACCTTCCGGAAGGCAGACCTGCCCCGTCGGCTGATTCCCGGCGGGATCATGGCGGCCTCCTGCACCTTCCCCCTCAGCATGCTGCCGGGAGGCGCGCAGCTCAACAACATTATCCCCTCTCAATATCTGGGCACATCCCCCATGGCGGCACCGCTGGTGAGTCTTGCGGCTTCAGCGGTGTCCGCGGCCCTGATGTTTCTGTACTTCCGCTATGAATTCCGGAAGGCCCGGAAAAACGGTGAACACTTCGAGGCAGAAGGCGAGATTCTGGAGCGCATCGCCCAGTTTGAAAAGGATGCCGGTATTCGGCTCTGGGTGTCGGTACTGCCCATGGCTCTGATCATCCTGCTCATCAATCTCTTTGGCATGGATCTGTCCTATGCGGTCCTCGCGGGTACGGTCCTGGCGCTGGTGCTTGGCTGGCGGAATCTGCCGGATAAGCTGCAGACGTTGAATGCGGGTATCGCCAAGGTGGGACCCGCCATGGTGATGACGGCGGCCTCGGTGGGCTTCGGCGGGGCTGTGCTGGCCTGTGCCGGTGCCCAGACCATCCTAGAATACATCGCTTCGCTGCCGGTGAATCCCACGGTTTCCTTGAGTCTTGCGGCTTCCTTTGCCGGTGTTCTCACGGGAAACGGGGGCGGCGGTGCGGATGTGGCCATGAATCTGCTGTCACAGCAGTATCTGGCGCTGGGCGTGCCGCCGGAGGTCCTGCATCGGGTGGTGGCCATCGCCACGGCCGGCTTCAGCTGCCTGCCCCATAACGGCATGCTGATCACCGTGTCGGATACCTGCGGCTTCAGTGCGAAGGAGTGCTACCGGTATATCTTCATTTCCACGGTGCTGGTTTCCCTGGCAGGACTGCTGGTGACGGTGGGACTGGGATGTGTGCTCTATCCGATGGGGAGTTTTCGATAGAATAAAGGAGCTGCCGCATTGTGCGGCAGCTCCTTTTGGATCTTAATACTTGGACTAACTTATGCTACGGTATAGATTTTGACATCCGGATCTGCTGTCCACAGCGGCTGCAGACCGACGAAAACATCATTCCGGAACATGGCGCTTTCCAGATAGGCCTTGGCATGGGCAGTACTGTCAAAGCCATGCAGAACCTGTACATCCTCATCACGAATGAGGAGATCCTTGGTCAGTGCGCCCTCGATGGTGTCCAGAAACGGTTTACGATAGTCTGTGTAGACCTTTGCTGCGGCAGGGCGATTTTCCGCAGGGATTTTCATGGTGATTTCCAGATACGCTTTTACAGTTGTACATTCACAGCTCATAAGATGACCTCCAAATAAGAAATATTGGGTTGCTTCTCAACCTGGGAAAAGTATAGCTGTCTTGCTCGCGGTAAAAAAGATATCTGCAAATTTATGAGTCACTTATAAAATTCATAGTAACTTGTGACAGTATGGGTATCATAGTATAATGCCGACAAAAATATGCGGGAGGAAATGAGATGTACCAGAGAAAATTGGATAAGGATATCCGCTGCCCCTTGGAGTACGGGCTGGAAATCTTCGGCGGAAAATGGAATTCACGTATCATCTGTGTGCTGGCGGCAAAGAAAACGCTGCGTTACGGGGAGCTTCGTACGGAGATGGGCAACATAACAGATGCCGTACTTGCCGCTACGCTGAAGGGCTTGATGGCCAATGGGATGCTTTCCCGGAAATCCTATGAGGAAATTCCTCCCAGAGTGGAATACGCGCTCACGGAAAAAGGCCTTTCTGTGGTGCCGATTCTGCAGAGCATCTGCCGCTGGTCCGGTGCCTTTTATCGTGAAGAAACGGAACAGACCATGATACAATGCAAGAAGTGTGATTACAGGTAGGCGAGGTTTACCAGCAGGATGGTCGCGATCCAGGAGAGTGGAAAAGCGTGGTACAGCATCGGAAGAGTCGGATTTGCCCGAAATACCGTGCAAATCCACAAGATGCGAAACAGGCAGGTACCGATCACTGTGCTGATAGCCGGATACAATGCGCGTCCGCTGCCGCGCAGAACACCTGCCGGTATTTCGTAGAAATTGCAGAGCGGTTCAAATAGTAAGATGCAGAGGATACGGATGCCGGCGCTTTCTATCACGGCTGTCTCCTGTGTAAATATACCGGAGAGAATGTCGCGGAAGAGAACGATCATAAAAATCGGAATAGAGCTGCAGACGACGGACAATAACAAGCACAGCCGCAAAATATGCCGACAGCGCTGGTGCTGTCCGGCAGAGTGGTTCTGACTGGTAAAGGTTGTCGCTGTCTGTCCAAATGCTGTAATGATATAGTAAGTGAAGTATTCGAAGTTCATGGCAATGGTGCTTCCGGCGATGGCTATTTCTCCGAAATGGTTAACGGATGCCTGCACAAATATATTGGCGAAGCAGAATACAGCGCCCTGTACAGCGGCCGGAATGCCGGTTTTCAGAATATCCCGGGCAATGTACGGTGGAAATTTTGCCTTTCGCAGGCTAAGCTGAAAAAGCTTATCCCTTGTCAGTCGGTGCAGCACCATCAGTGCGGAGAGAATGCCGGAAATATCCGTGGCAATCGCAACACCGGCAACATCCATGCGGAACACGACCACAAAGAGCAGATTGAGTCCAATGTTGGCGATGCCGGAAATCATCAGTGCGAGGAAAGGATAACGGCTGTCACCACGTGCCCGCAGTGCAGCGGCTCCGAAGTCGTATAGCAGCAAAAATGGGTAGCCCAGCATATAGATACGAAGGTAAAGCTTTGAAGCACCGAAAATGCCGGAAGGTGTATGAATCAAGTGCAGCAGCGGTGCAGCGGCGACTTGTCCCCAAAAAAGACCGATGATACCGATCAGACAGGCCAGACGCAGCGTTGCCTGCAGCATAGCGCTTAAGTCCGCGGTCTCATTTTTTCCGATGCGATTTGCGATCAGAATATTGGCACCGATCGATAAGCCGGAGGAAATGGTCACGATCAGGGCAATGATTTCGGTGCATGTGCCAACAGCTGCGAGTGCGCCTTCATGAGCAAAGTAACCAACGACAGCAGTATCTGCGGCGTTGAATAATTGCTGAATCATACTGCTCAGTGCAATAGGCAGCGTGAAAAGAAGTAATTTTCCGGCCAGCGGTCCGTGCAGCATGTCCATATTTTTTTCTTTCTTGTCCATATGTTTTATCTCCTTTGTCTTGCAAGATCATAGGGAAAACCGTAAAATATGAAAAGCGAATATAATAGATGGTTCAAATCGAAAAATGGAATGGATAGAATATGGAAAATCCTTTACTGAAGTATCTTGCCTTTGTTAAAACGGTGGAACGGGGGAGCTTTACCGGAGCGGCGAGGGAACTGGATTACGCGCAGTCCTCTGTCAGCAAGATGGTTGCGGATCTGGAAAATGAATGGGGAATGACGCTGCTGGAGCGTAGTAAAAACGGTGTGCGTCTGACCTCTGCCGGAGAGCAGGTCCTGCCGTTTTTGCGAAAGATTCTGTATGAGCACCGGGAATTAGAGGGACAGATTCTCCGCATGAACGGGATAGAGAGCGGCATTGTACGCATCGGTACCTTTGCCAGTGTGGCGATTCACTGGCTTCCGAATATTTTTGCAGCCATGCAAATGGATTATCCAGGCATCGAATATGAAATGCTGTTGGGGGATTATGATGAGGTGGAAAAGTGGGTCAGCGAAGGACGCGTGGACTGCGGTTTTCTGCGCCTGCCGACATTACCCCAATTTGATGCGATTTTGCTGCAGCAGGATGAATACAAGCTTGTGCTTCCGCCAGGGCATCGCCTTGCTGAAAAAGACATCATTGACATTGAGGAGTTGCAGGGTCTGCCGTTTTTGCTGTTGGAGCATGGCGGAAAGACAGAGGTTTCCATGCTTTTGGAACGCTTCCATGTGCAGCCGGACATTCGCTTCACCACATGGGAGGACTTTGCTATTATGGCGATGGTGGAAAAGGGTATGGGGGTCAGTATCCTGCCGGACATGATTTTGCGGCGTATCCCGTATCAGTTGGAAATAAGATCCTTGCAGGAACCGTACTATCGCCCCATTGGCCTGGCGGTCAAAAATCAAAAGCATCTTACCCCGGCGGTGAAAAAGTTCATTGACTACCTGCCTTATCGGACAAAAGCGGACAGTGCGGCTTTTTCGTGATATATTATTTTTGTAATATGGCATTGCTTTGCGTATAGGAGATGCGCGGAAGGAGGAAGGGATGATATGGGGAGTTATTTGAATCCGGGAAGCGAGCGTTTCCGTACAAGCCTTCGTTCGCAGATATATGTGGATAAATCGCTGCTGATCGCAGAGATCAATAAACTGATTAGGACAGAACAGAAATATGTTTGTGTCAGCCGTCCGCGGCGTTTCGGTAAATCCATGGCGGCGGATATGCTGCTTGCGTATTACAGCAAGGGAGAAGACACGTCCGCGCTGTTCGACAATTTGAAGATCAGCAAAGCAGCATCCTACCGAGAACATCTGAATCAATATGATGTGATCAAGATTAACATGCAGGAATTCTTGAGTGCCACGCATGATGTAGACAAGATGCTGAAAGTTCTGCAAAAGCGCATTTTAGCGGAGCTGAAAATGGTTTATCCGGAAATTGCGGAAGAGGATAATCTGATCTGGGCGATGATGGATATATTTGCGCAAACGAAACGGCCCTTTATCATTCTAATCGACGAGTGGGATTGTCTCTTCAGAGAATACGCAAAGGATGCGGATGCGCAGAAGAAATATCTGGATTTTCTGCGCTTATGGCTGAAGGATCAGACCTATGTGGCGCTCGCCTATATGACCGGAATCCTGCCGATTAAAAAGTATGGCTCGCACTCTGCACTGAATATGTTTTCAGAGTATTCCATGACCAATCCAAGAGAGCTGGCACCGTACTTCGGTTTTACAGGGGATGAGGTAAAAGCACTTTGTACACAGTATGACATGAGTTTTGAGGAAGCAAGGGCCTGGTACGATGGTTATGAATTGCTGCAGTTGAAAGCTGGCGGACATACCATGATCCATTCTATGTATAGCCCGAAGTCTGTTGTGGATGCGATGCTCAGTCATGTGTACGACACATATTGGAATCAGACGGAGACTTATGAAGCACTGAAGGGATATATTCAGATGAATCTGGATGGGCTGAAGGACGCCGTGATTCAAATGCTAGCTGGCGAAAGCATACAAGTGGATGTCAGCGGGTTTTCGAATGATATGACAACATTTACCTGTGCCGATGATGTATTCGCTTTGTTGATTCATTTGGGATATCTTTCATACGACAGAGATAGTCGATGTGTTTCTATCCCCAATAGGGAAGTCGGCGAAGTTTACGTGACATCCATCAAACGTATGGATGGCTGGGGTGAGGTGATGCGTTCTGTGATGGCTTCGAAAAAGCTGCTGGAGTCATTATGGGAGATGGACGCAGAAGCTGTGGCAGAGGGCATTGACCGTGCACATGAGGAGATTTCTATCCTCAAATATAACGATGAAAATTCCCTGAGCTGTACCATCAACCTTGCATTTTATTTCGCGAGGGAATACTACACCGTCATACGAGAACTGCCGACCGGCAAGGGATTTGCAGATATCTGTCTGATTCCGAGGCAGCTGCATGCCGATAAACCGGCGGTGATCATTGAACTGAAGAAGGACAAGGATGCGCAAGGTGCGATTGCCCAGATCAAGCAGAAGAACTATGTGAAGGCACTGGAGGATTATAAGGGAAACTTGTTGCTGGTGGGAATCAACTATGATAAAAATAAAAAACATAGTTGCGAGATTGAGAAGATGGAAATCTTATAAAAAGACAGACAAACGGAGGATGGAGCATATGCGTCGTCATGACAGAGAAATAACGGATATCGGTGAAATTGAGAAAATCGTTGCAGAGGCGCGGTATATGCATCTGGGCATGCTGGATGGGGACTATCCTTATGTGGTGCCACTGCACTATGGTTATTGTATACAGGATGGGAAGTTACAGCTTTTTGCGCATTCTGCGAAGGAAGGACATAAGCTGGACTGCCTGCGGGAAAACGATAAAGTGTTTGTGGAGATCGACCGTGGAGAATCGTTGGTGGCAGCAGATATTCCCTGTGGATACGGTGCAATGTATGAGAGCGTCATGGGACGGGGCAGGGCGGTAATCCTGGAGGAGCCGACGGAGAAGGCCGCTGCACTGGAACTATTGATGCAGACGCAGACAGGAGAAAAGCATGAGATCAGCGCCAAAATGGCGGAGGCCGTTGCTGTTATCCGGATTGACGTGGATTCCTTCACGGCGAAGGCGCGCAGAAGCTGAGCTGATATGGAGTAGACGGGAACGAGAAGGAAACGATTATGACAGAGAAAGAAAAGATGCAGAAGCAGATGCTTTATGATGCAAACAACGACAGGGATTTATTGGATGAAAGAACGAAGGCGAAAGATCTTTGTCATGACTTTAATCAGCTTCGTCCATCTGACGCGGAAGGGCAGCAGAAGCTGATGCGGCAGCTCCTGGGAAAGACAAAGGGGGCGTTCTGCATCGTTGCACCCTTCTGGTGTGATTATGGCTACAACATTGAAATTGGAGAAAATTTTTTTGCCAATCACAATACCGTCATTCTTGATGGCGCAAAGGTGCGCTTTGGAGATAATGTTTTTATTGCACCGGATTGCGGGTTCCATACAGCGGGACATCCGATCGATTTTGAGCGTCGAAATCAGGGATTGGAATATGCGTATCCGATTACGATAGGAGATAATGTCTGGATCGGTGCTGGTGTTCAGGTTATGCCGGGGGTTCGGATCGGTAGCAATGTTGTCATCGGTGGTGGAAGTGTTGTTGTAAAGGACATTCCGGACAATTCTGTGGCCGTTGGCAATCCGTGCAGAGTTATCCGTGCCATCACGGAAGAGGATAAAAGAACCTGTTGGGACAGGTGAATTTCGTAGAAAAGGCATAAAGTTGTTATGCAGATCACAGTCATCAAATCCAATCGAAAAACGGTGGGGATTCAGGTGCGCGCGGATCTTCGGGTCATCGTGAGAGTGCCCCTGGCTACCTCAAATAAAGAATTAGAGAGGTGCAGATATGGAAAAAGACCCGTTTAAGGAATATTTGAGGGAGTCTGAACCGGATAAGATGCACAAGGGTTATGCTTGGAGTACGGCAATCGGACTCCAGGCGGTGGATGGATTAAAGCCATCCAAATATCTGGTTGATACAGCCATTCAGAATATTGAAGGCAAAATCACGATGAAGGAAGCGCAACTCCTTATCGATAGCTACTATGAGGAAAAACCTGAGCATTTATCAGATGATGAACGCACGGAAGAAGCCGATAAGGTTTCTTCTCGCATTGCGGAAATTCTTTCGGAAACAGCGTTCTCATTTTCTCCAAATGAGTATATCTCTATCCATCGTAAACTTTTTCAGGGAATTTATAAACATGCCGGAAAGATTAGAGACTACAATATTACGAAGAAAGAATGGGTGCTTGATGGTGCAACCGTTATGTACGGTAGTGCTTCTGAACTGAGGGCAACACTTGAATACGACTTTTCGCAAGAAATGGAGTTCAGTTATAAGGGACTTTCAATGGACGAGATCGTCCATCATCTTGCGGTATTTATTTCAAGGTTATGGCAGATTCATATTTTCGGAGAAGGAAATACGAGAACAACGGCGGTATTCTTCATCAAATATTTGAGAACGTTGGGGTTCTCTGTTACCAACGATATTTTTGCGGAAAATGCGTGGTATTTCAGAAATGCACTTGTTCGAGCAAATTACACGAACCTGCAAAAAGGCATTCATGAGACAACGGAATATCTGGAAGCTTTTCTCAGAAATCTGCTATTGGATGAAAAAAATGAACTTTTCAATCGGAATCTCCACATAAGAGGCCTCTTGAATGCGAGTGAAGTGGACATTCAAAACACGAAAGTGGATATTGAGACTGAAAAAGTGGACATTGAAAGCGTGCTTGCCGAAAAAGAACATGATTTCTCGATGAAAACGACCATTCATATCCGTAGACTTTTTGAGAAGTTTGGATTCCGGGAGGTATTTGGAAGAAGTGCGGTTATGGAACTTCTTGAATTGAAAGGTTCAGGTGCGTCAAAGCTGCTGTCTAAGTTGGTACAGTCCGATATTATTGAATCGGTAACCGGTTACGGCAAGGGAAAGTACAAGTTCAAAGGTGGAGATTCATGCAGGTCACAGTGATCAAATCCAATCGAAAAACGGTGGGGATTCAGGTGCGCGCGGATCTTCGGGTCATCGTGAGAGTGCCCCTGGCTACCTCAAAGACAGAAGTAGACCGCATACTGAAGGATAATGCGGCTTGGATTGAGAAGCATCTCGAGAAGATGAAGCAAAAAGCGGCGCAAAGACAAACAGAGGAAATTGCGCGGTTGACAAATGAAGAAATCCAGAAGCTGGCTGATCAAGCGCTGCAGGATATACCGAAGAGAGTGGAGGATTTTGCGAAAAAGATCGGCGTCAGCTATGGGCGCATCACCATTCGGAACCAGAGGACCAGATGGGGCAGCTGCAGCAGTAAGGGCAATTTGAACTTCAATTGTCTGCTAATGCTTGCGCCGCCGGCGGTGCGTGACTATGTCGTTGTTCATGAGCTGTGCCATCGTAAGGAGATGAACCATTCCAGGGCCTTTTGGGCGGAGGTGAAGAAGATTCTTCCGGACTATAGGACTTCGGTTCAGTGGCTGAAAGACGAGGGAGGCCAGTTGATCCGCAGGATGTGATGAGTTTTCGAAGGTACACAGGAGCTGAGGCGCGAAGACATTGGACGAAAAAGCAGGCTGCAAATATATTGGTGAAGCAGTCAGGCTGACTTCACTTGGAGGAAAACGAATTGGCTACGATCAAGGAAATTGCAGAGAGAGCCGGTGTAAGCACAACAACAGTTTCAAACGTGATACACGGAAAGACGAAGAAGGTGTCGCCCGCTACAATAGACAAGATAGAATCCCTCATCAGCGAAATGGGCTATGTCCAGAAGATGGGACTTCGTGTGCTGAACAACGAGAAATCCCAGTTGATCGCTGTCGTTGTAAATTATCATAAGGATTTCAAGGATTCGGTTCTTGGAGATCCGTTTTATGGCAAAATAATAGGTTTTATCGAGGAATATATACAGAAACAGGGCTATTATATGATGATCTGCTCTACGAAGGATGTGGAAAAGATATTTCAGATGGTGGCCGGCTGGGATGTGGATGGCGTCATTGCGATATCATTCAGCAGAAGGAATTGTGAGAAAATATACCAGTTGATCAAAAAACCGATTGTCTCCATAGACGCATATGGAGAACTTGATGCCGGTGAGGTGCAGCATGTTGCAAACATAGGGCTGGACGACGAGAGCGGTGGATACCAGATGACAAAGTATCTGCTCACGTGTGGGTATGAAGAAATCAAAATCTGTGCGGGACGAGACAGTGGTGTGGACCACATCCGCTATCTTGGCGCAATGCGTGCCATGAAGGAATGCGGGAAGGCGAATCAGAGTCTTCAGTTCGTGGCGCTCGGCATGAACTATGAAAAGAGGAAATCAAATTACGACTGGCTGATGCAGCGCAGACGTCCGGGGACAGCGCTATTTTTCCTTTCGGATATGTACGCGCTCGAAGCGATCAGTTTTTATGCGGGAAGAAAGCTTTCTGTTCCGGAAGAGATTGGCGTTGCCGGATATGATGATATTAGCTTTGCGCAGTATTCGACGCCGCGTCTGACCACGGTAAAACAGGATGTGGAAAGGAAAGCAAGGCTGGCGGTAGAGCTGGTGCTGAAATGGATCAATGAGGGAAGTATAGGAGAAATGATGGAGACGCAGCTTCCGGTTGCCCTCGTGAAGAGGGAGTCTGTGATGCTGCAGAACAAGAAAAGCAGATAAACCTGTAAGATCATAAAAACGTCATGGCGTCGAGAGGCCATGACGTTTTTTTACTTTATAGGAAAGTGCATTTACATCTGTAAAATACATAACATATGTTCGCTTGAT
>CAVFNN010000042.1:0-14785 GCA_963623925.1 bacterium
AAATCTACTGCCTCTTGCTGGCGTTCTTTTTCGGCGCCGCTTTCGGCAGTTTCACGGATTGCCTGGCCTACAGGCTTTTGGCGGGAGAGAGCGTCTGGAAGGGACGTTCCCATTGTGATCACTGCGGACATACCCTGGGACCGGGAGACCTGGTTCCTGTTTTTTCATACTTATTTCTGCGGGGAAAATGTCGATACTGCGGCACTCGGGTACCGCCGGAAAGCTTTTTTTGTGAGCTGCTTTGCGGCTTTCTTTTTGCGGCCTATCTGTACAGATTTGGCTTTTCCTTCCTGACGCTTCGCTATTTGATCCTCGCCGTGATCCTTTTGGGGCTTTCCCTGGTGGATCTGAAAAGCTATACCATACCGGACCGCTTCATTCTGGCGGGGATTCTGGGCTGGCTCTGCACGGTGCCGCTGATCACACTGCTGCCGACGTCGGAAATATCGGCCTTTGCTTTTTCGGAGCAGCCGTCCTATTTGTCCGGCCTGCCGACATTTTTCCAGCGCTTTGGTATGAACCTGGGTGCTGAGCTGTTCTACAGTCTGCTGGGCGCTGTCTTGTTCGGCGGTGGCATGCTGGTTCTCACCTTGCTCTTCGATCACTTTACGGGGAAGGAGGGCATGGGCGGCGGAGACATTAAACTGTTCTTCGTCTGCGGCCTCTACGTGAAACCCGGCTGCATCCTGCTTTTGCTTTTGTTCAGCTGTTTTCTCGGGCTAATGTTTACGGCGCTATTGAAGAAAAAGCGCATTCCCTTCGGTCCCTCCATTGCAGCGGCGGCGGTGCTCACCACATTTTTCGGGCCGGAGCTGATGCAGGCCTATATTCGGCTTTGTTGATGCTTCCGGCTATCCTTCACTGTTCAACAAAAACGTCACCACATTCAGCCCTTCATTCACGAAATAGCTGGCCCGGGTCTGGCCGTTCAGGAAGCGGTACACCACCTGGTTGTCCAGAAGCTCGTGGAGGAATTCATCCCGGAGCGCCGCATCCTCACAGCGGAACTGCACCGCGCCTTCGTCCTTTTCCTGGGCTTCCCGGAAGCGGTTCCGGAGACTTTCCATGTCACAGTTCGTAAAATAGCCGCCGGTCTGCCGGAAATAGCTGTGGCTTTCGTCGCTGCAGTCCGGCAGCGGAAGATCGCCGAGCGCTTCATGATCCAGTCCCATATCATCGCTTGTCAAAGCGAAATAACTATGATTCACAAAGTGAATGTCGGAAAAGGCTTCGTTACTGATGCCGGGTTCTCCCCAGGTGGGATCGAAGAGGGACCACGCCCCGTCCAGACAGGCGGCAACCCAAGCATGACTCCCGTTTTTTGCCGTTCCGGTGACCAGCACCGCCGGAATTTCCATGTTCTGCAAGAGAAGCTGGAAGGCCTTGGCATAGCCGTTGCAGACGCTCTGCCCATCCAGAAAAACCGACAGCACATTCTGCCCATTCGCGGCATCCAACGCATAATCCGTGTTTTCCACCACCCAGTCATAGGCATAGCATGCCTTCTCATAATCGGACCCCGTCGGCGCCACAGCAAGAACCGCCGCCAGCTTTTCCGAAAGCCGGGCGTCTGTTGCTTCCTTTTCTTCTCGAGTCAGAGTATACTGGGGAATAAGAGAGAGGGAGAGCCGAATATCGCCGATGCTTTCCGAACTATAATGAAAGCCATCGGTATCATAGATTTCGGGATGGTCGTAGAGCACGTATTTGAAGACCCGCTTCAGCACCTCGTCCTCCAGCGTGGAAAGCTTCGTTTCCTGACCGCTGACGAGGCCGTGATACACTTCCCGGTAGACCTGCTGCTCCGCCTCAGACAGAGTGGAATAGGCGTAGCTGCTGACCGGGGAAATGTCTTCGGCAGCATTACCCGGTTCCGCATCGCTGCTTTTGCTTTCTGCACTGCTTTCCGGGGCGAGAGCTTCGTTTTCCGTCGTATGACTTTCTGCTGCAGTTTCTTCTGGGGAAGTCGCGGTTTTCGTTTCTGCTGTGCTTTGCGTCGGAAAAGACAGTGGGCGCTTTTGACAGCCGGTGGCTGCGCTTAAGAAAAGGAGCAGCAGCGTAAGTTTTAAGTTTTTTATCAATCTGAATCTATGCATGGTGAGAGTATAGCATGGAAAAACGAATAATCCTTGAGATATTCAAAAATATACAGTAAATTGTAAGGTGATAGCAAAGGATTGCTTGAAATTGCAGCGTTGAACCGTGGATTTACGATTTGACCATAAGAAAAAGAGTATGAATACAAAAATTAGGAAATATCTGGGAATCGATATCGGCGAATACAGTATGAAGTGCTGTCTCGTGAAGAAGGGAAATGTTGAAGACTATTTCCTGGCGCCGCTGCCTGAAAATATGGTGAAGGACGGTATGATCGTCTTCTGGGAGGCCTGCGGCGACTTTATCCGCCGGCAGCTGAAGGAACACAATTTCCGCTGTCGCGATCTGTTTCTGACAGTGCCGACCAACGGCTGCTTCTTCCGTGCATTGCATATGCCGGTCATGAACGTGCATCAGCTGCAGCTGAATCTGTCCTATGAATTCCGGGATTATATCAATGAAAATGCGGAGGCGTACTATTTCGACTATGCCGTACTGTCCCGGGATGATCAGGGAATGTATCTCATGGCGGTAGCCATGCAGAAGGAACTGATTGAGAAATATCGGGCCATGGCAAAGCAGGCGGGACTTCGTCTGCGGGTATTGCTGCCCCATTCGCTCTGCTATCAACGGCTGCTGCAGAGCCAGTTGGATGCGGAAGCATTGAAGAAAGATTATGCACTTCTTAACATTGATGATGATGAGATGCAGATCAATTTTCTCCCGAAGGGAATCTATGAGACCACCCGTTCTCTGACACCGGGACTCATGGGTCTCACCCGAAAGGCGGCGGAGCATACGGAACTGTCCCCGGTGGTGATTCGGCAGCGTCTCTTTGACGGCGTATTGGACGAATATCAGCATCCGGAATTGCAGGAGGACTATGAGGAACTGGCTGTACAGATCATGCGTATCCTCAACTTCTATAGCTTTAACAATCCGCAGAACGGCATCGAAGCGCTGTACTATTTCGGCGATGGCGCGCATCTGACACCGCTGCTGAAGGCGTTGCAGGAGCAGCTGGACCTGCCGGTACTGCCCATGACGGATCTGTTTCCCAACATGCGGGAAGAGCTTCGGGAAGCGGCATTGAATACGCCGGAAACCTGGGGTCTCACCATCTTCGATGAAGAAAACGGCAGTCGTTCGTTGCATCAGGAAAAGGAGAAGGATCTTCCTTCCAAAATCCTGCTGAATCTTTGCTATGTCAAAAACAACGGCCGGCGCGTTCTGAGAAGCCTGGCGGCGTTTGCTGTCTATCTCGTGGCCTTGGCGGTGTTTACACAGATTTTTGTCTGGGGTGAGCTGTATCGTGCAGATCGGGCGGAAGCCAGATACGCGGCGGCAGAGCAGACCTTGACGTCTGTACAGGATGCCAATGCTGTCTATGCGGAGGTGCGGGCGCAGTACAGCCACTACGGCAACGGCTACTTAAATGAGGAAGAGCGGGCCCTGCCGGATCGTGTCGACGCGTTGGATACCATTGAGCGCTGCATCAGCACCCATGGCTCCATTCAAAGCCTACAGATCAATGGCAAGGAAGCCTCTGTTTCCCTGCAGATGCCGAACGGAAGTCATTTGTCGGAGATACTGGCTGACCTGGAGGCGGATCCTATGGTGAATTACACCCAGGCCTCCATGTCCCAGACGCAGAGTGAGCAGATCTATGTCAGTGCCCAGATCACCATTTACTTCAGAAGCGAGGGATGAGTATGCATGATATTTTGAAACGGCCCTTCCGGAAGCGGGAAATTTTTCTGCTCCTGGTGCTGACCGTCCTTTTGCTGGGGCTTATTTATTATCGATTTATCCATGTGCCGGTGGAGCAGAGAATCCGGGCGGCGGATACCACGGAAATTGAAAACAGCATTCTGTCGGAACAGCAGAAGCAGCAGAGAATTCACAGCATGCAGCAGGAAATGGAGCAGAGCGGCGGCGACAGTGGCAGCTATGTGCCCACCTACAACAACTTCAATGAAGAGGCCAATCTGCTGAATCAGATCTTCGGCAATGCGCCGAGCTATCATTTCACCTATCATGAGCCGGTGGCAGAGGATGACGTGGTACGACGTCAGATTGATATCAGCTTCACGGTGGACAGCTATGCGGAAGCCCACAATATGCTCCTGCAGCTAAAGGACGCACCTTATCGCTTGCTGATTCAGGATGTGAGTCTCAGTGCCGGCGGAGAAACCGCCATCGATGGCGCGCTTCCCAGTCTGCAGCGCAGTAATGAGATCAACGGCTCCCTCAGCATTACCTTCTACGAGACCCTCTATGATGCCCAGACCACGGACGGCCTGAAGCAGAGTGAGAAAAACAGCACAGGCGGCGGGGGACTGGCCAACGGAGACTTCTCCAACCTGGAACGTTCTGATCTCGAGACCATAGCAGAATCCTGGGCAAGTGATGTGGTGTACGGAAAATCATGAGCAAACTATCGGAAACGAAAAGCAGAATAATGGACAGGCCTGCCGCGAAGAATGGCAGATGGGGACAGGAGGGTGCCACGCTGTTGCTGGCACTCCTGTTCTTTTTGCTTTGCGCGGTCTGCGGCTCTGTGATTCTGGCTTCTGCCACCGCGTCTGCGGGACGGATTGCGGGGCTCGGAAAGAACCGGCAGAAGTACCAGTCAGTGGAAGCAGCGGCCCGACTTTTGGAAAATGAACTGCACAATGCTGCGGTTCTGGTACAGGAAACAGAAAAGATCACGGTCACAGTAGAACATGATGAGAAGACGAATGAGGAGACCGGTGATACGACGGAGGAGACCTATACCACCACGACTTATCAGTTCTCCGGCCCGGATTTTCTGAATGCGGATACAGGAAATGCTGTAGATACGGAATCTGCTGTTGCGGCGGCGTTCAGTACGAACAATGGCAGTAATGCGGACCTATCCCTGCTGGAGCAGATTTTGACGGATGCGGATATCTCTGCCTATAACGAAAAGGGTGAAATGTACCAGAAGGCAGGTACTATCGTGATTTCAGATAAGGAAGATGATAGTTCTGAAAACGCGGAAGGGCAGCTGTCATATTGTCAAAATGTCTGGCGAACGGACTTCCTGCGCGGTGACAGTAGCAAGTCCGTGAAGCGACATTTTACCATGCAGCTATCGGGGATCTCTGCAGAGAACAGCAGCAGTATAGAAACGGCCTCTTCTGTGGATGTGGAACTGCAGCTTTATGGGGATGGTACACTGGAGCTTCGGCTCAGCAACGGGAACAGCGGAGATGCTGCCAGCGACAGCACCGAAAAGGACAATGACGACGCAGACAAGTATTATATGCTGCTCCGGGGCACGGCAGAGGTGAAAAGCCAGAGTAAGAGCGAACGGACGGACCAGAAGTTCGGAGACGACGCGGACAGTGATGAGAGTAGCGAAACACTTGTCACGAAGAAGACCAGCATCCGCTGGGGAGATTTTACGATCACGAAAAATGCTGTGGAAGCGGGAAATGAGCAGGATACCGGCAGTCTGACACAGACAAGTCATGAGGAAGAGAACAGCGAGGAAAACAGCGATCATGAATAGCGTTGCGAGGAAAATCAGAAGCACCAAAGGCGAGTCTTTGGGAGAAGTCATGGCCGCCATGGTACTCTTGTCATTTGCCATCTTGCTTTTTTCTGCCTTGATCATTCAGTCCGGACGTCTCATGGATCGGGGAAGTAAGAGCATGGCATATTACTACCGGGGGCAGGCGGCATTGAATGCCCGGGATATGGGAAGCAGCGATATAAGTATTAGCGACGGTGCGCTGCAAATTGAGGAAAAGACTGGGGAAAATAAGTTTGCCGGTCTGACGCCGGTGCTGCGGACAGGAGAGGGAAATAACATTGCAGTCAAAGTCTATCAACAGCCTTTGGATTGGAGCGCGGCCCTTAAGAATTCCGGATCCGCGGATGAGAAGGAGTCTCTAAAGAGCGACAATGTGCTTTTTAGCTATGACCTTGCAAGTTATGCCGCTGCGGAAAAGGACAGTAGCGTGACGAATGCGGGCATGGAAACAGAAAAAAACGCAGATTGACAGGAGATGAAAGTGGCTTATGTGGAAACAAAAGCTAAAAGAGAATAAAGGCTCCACATTGACAGAGCTTCTGATGACGATGCTGATCATTTCCCTCATCGGCAGCGCCCTGTGCGGCGGTCTTGTTGTGGTACAGCGCTGCTATCGGCAGATCACGGAGCGCGCCCATGCGGCGACGCTTTTGTCCACAAGCGCAACGCTCCTCACGGACAATCTGGAATATGCCACAAGTCTGAACACCAGAGAGAACAGCATTGCCTTTGTGAATGCCAACACGAAGGCCCGGGCACGGCTCAGCTGGACAGAGAAGGAAGGCATTATCCTCTGCTACGAGAGCGGCGGCGATGCGGATGAGAGCACGGGAGAACAAACTGCCACAGGAAAGAAAACAGCGCTGGTCAGTGAGGCGGGGCTAACAGACGGTTTGTATACAAGCTTTGACAGCATAAGCTATGAAACGGAAGCGGACGGCCGGGCTTTGATCACCGTGACGGGGCTTGCCGTGTATCGAAAAAGCACAGATGCCGCGGTGTCAGAAGAGACGGGAATGCAGGATGGAAAGAAGTCGGAGAGTCTGGTGAAAACGGATTTGAAGATTCGCACCGTGAACCGGCTGCAGTCGAAGAACGCGGAAAACGGCAAGTAAATACGCAGTCAGAACGAAAAACAGCGACAGCAGAAGAAAAGAAGGATTTGGATAGGATGAGAAATACAGGACGTAAGAAAGAACAGGGCTTTACGCTGGCGGAAATGCTGCTGACGGTTGGCATAATGGTGATTCTTGCGGGGATTTCCTTCGTTGCGCTGACCCAATATCAGCGGAAATTAAAGCTGCTGGAGATGGACGGTACCGCCCAGGAGCTGTTTATGGCGGCCCAGAACCAGATGAGTACCTTGGAGGCCAACGGCACATTGGAGCTTCTTTCCGAGTCGGATCTGGGTATTTTGTGCGCGGATGCTTCGACTGCAGATGATGAAGGTGCCAGCGCAGAGGATGCGAATGCCGGTCACCGATATTATGCGCTGATCCACAATGCCGGGGACAATGTTGGCAGTGCCGGCGAAGGGCTCCTTTCCCATTTGCTGCCTTTCGGCGTCATTGATGATACGGTACGGACAGGCGGCAATTACCGCATAGAATATGACTATACGGCAAAAACGGTCACAGCCGTTTATTATTCCAAAACGGCCAGTTTTCTGAGTGGTGCAGGGGATGCCTATACCTTTAAAACGGACGGGAGTGACGCTGCCGCGCTGAAAAAGGCCGCCGGGGACAAAACACTGCGGCAGCATTTTGATGGCACAGAATCCGTGGCCAGGGTTGGTGCCATTGTGGGCTATTACGGCGGCGACAGCAAAACGGTGCCGGACGGCGAGCTCACAGCGCCGGTGCTGTCCATCGAAAACGGCGCCCGACTGCTTTTGAAGATTCGTATGCCCCGGGCGACGGGTGAAGTGAATGCCGAGACTGTACTTTATGTCAGGGGAAAAGAGAGCGGACATGAAGTTTCGATTGCCCTGAAAAATCTGACTGGCGTGGCCGGCAATGATTTGAGCAATTCGTCCGGTACAAAGGCAGACGGCAAGGCCTTTTACATGGCCTGTCCCACCGTGAGTGCGGGGGAGGATCCGGAATATGTTCTTTGTCTCGATTCAGTAACGGAAACAGAATCGCATTTCAGCCAGCTTTTCCCGTCATTGACGCCGGGAGAAGACATTGAAATCTACGCGAAGACCAACAGCACGGATGGGTATGCCCTGGAGGTGAAGAGCAATACTGTCAGTGCCAACTCTCTCTTTGCCTCTGTGGAGACAGAGAGTGTGACCCACGGATGGAATTTTGTCAGCACTGGCATGGGCAGTCTGACGGCGAATGAAACGAATACGATGCCGGTGGCCATGATTGCCAATGTGCGGCATCTCGAGAATCTGGATCCTGATGTATCCGGCCTGTCTACAGACACAAATGCTAAATATTGCATACAGGCGGCGGTGCAGACCGATGATCTAATTTATGCATCGACCGGTCCGGTAAAGGATTATGCCAACGAGGCGGTGGCAAACCCGGAAAAGATCGATACAAAGGCTGACTTTATATCGGAAATCGCGAAATATAACAGTGCTGTCCATGGCAGTCTTTCGGTTTATGATCTGAAAAACAGTGGAAGTACCGGTTACCGCCCCATTCAGAATGTGGCTCTTCTGTCCTATGACGGCAAGGGCAACCGCATGGTGAATTTCGATTCCGCCACCGCAGTTAAGCTGCAGAATGAAGACAGCAAGGGACAGGGCATCTTTGCCGGATTTTCCACACAGAAGAATGCAAAAATGGTCAGCATTCGGGATCTGCAATTGATCAACTGCAAATTCAGCAACACAGAGGGCGCCGCAGTGGGTGCTCTGGTTGGTGTACTTGGAGACGGCCATCAGATCGCTGTTCAGGGCATCGAAACAGAAAATTGCCAGCTGTCTTCGGAGGGTAATGTCGGTGGCCTCATCGGCACGGTGGAGGCCGGGGGATCGGACAGTGCGAATGTCAAGCTCTATGTGAATGAGTGCGGCATACTGGGCGAATACGGCAGTGTAAATGGCAGCAATGCCGCTGGGCTTATCGGTAGTTTGACAGGTAGTGACAATACGTATATCGCAAACAGCACGGCTTCTGTATATGTGGAGGGCAAGCGCACTGCCGGCGGCTTCATCGGCAGTGTCAGCGGTACGGCGGAAATCCGCTTCTCTTATGTGGGTGGTCATACCAAAGAAGGAAAGTATCCGGAGGATGACACGGAGGCACCGAGCGGTCAGGGACGATGGAATGTACTGTCTGCAGCAGGCAATGCCGGCGGCTTTATTGGTCATGCCATGACGGCAAAGCTTGAGTTGGCGGGATGCTACAGCACAGCCTCTGTAAAGGCCGCGCAGTCCGGTGGCGCATTTTTAGGTGTCGGAAGCTTGAAAAATGGTTCCGGTGTCACCTGCTGCTATGCCAACGGCAAGGTGGAGAGTACCAATTCGTTGGATGAGACAACATCCAGTCTGTTTACTATGGATGAAAATCAGGGAGACAAACAGCACTATGCGCAGCCCTATGATGAGGCACTAAAGGTGAATCAGGCAAATCCGCAGTATCCCTATAAGACAACCGTGGAGCTGTATGCGGAGGCCGCAGCATCAAATGACACAAAGATAGAAAATGGCAGCAAGAGCCTGAAATACGGCAATAAGCACATCGGTGACTTCTGCCCGACGGAAGAAACCGTAGACACTTTCGTGCGATTCCTGAACGGTCCCCGGCTCTATGCAGAGGTATTTACACCACTCAAAGAGAATGAGACCAATTACCTCACCCTGGTGCTGGCGGGAACGGATGAAACGGATCCTGCGCAGGTAAAGACCAATTACATTGCTTTCGAGGCCAATGTGAATACAGACAATACGGTTTCCTTGAGCACCACGACAACACCAAATTCCAAAGAATACACAGCGGTCAATCAGGCTGTGGTGGTGACGGTGGATGAAAAGAAGTATCTGGCGTATCGCATTCTATTGGATGATATATCGCAGGCAAAATTGCATTTTTCAGACATCACTAAAGAGATTCGTGTAGGAAGTAACATCACGGCTTATGCCATTGCGGAGAACAAGAAGAAGGATGATACTGCATGGTATACCGACAAGAAGTATTTGTCTGCTTCGGTTGATGCTGAACTGATGAAGCAATTGATGACGGAAGCAAATAAAACCTGGGCATTAAACCTGAGCACAGCACCAAGTGCGGCTTGTGAGCAGTATGTTTGGGACGACGCGGGTACAGCAGTTTATGATACAGACAACAGTCTCTTCGGCAGAAACTCCACACCGTTGAATGCTGACAGCAATGCTCATACAGCGTATATTCTGAGCTGCAGACATTTGGAAAATCTCGATCATTATGTTTCGAAGCTTGAAAACACGAAGGGCAGCCGGGACAGTGAGGTACAATTGCCCGAAACCGCAGATACAAATGCTTTTTCGTTCACCAAAGCAGAGCAGCAAATGAATCTGGACTGGAATCAGTACATGGCGTCCGTTGGTGAACAGGGCAAGGAATTTTATATATATAAGCCGAATTCAAGTTCACCCATCACAGAGAATGCTTATTTCTATGGCATTCAGAATCTGCTGTTGACAGAATACAACGGAAATTACCATTCCATTTCCAATCTGCGGATGCAGAGTGACAAGGATGATTACAATACAGCAGGACTTTTTGCTGCGGTATCGTCGAAGCAACAGACGAGTCTGACCATCAAAAACCTGAAACTCTGGAATGTGAGCAGCTGCGTATCAACAAGCAAAAATGGCAAGAAGAACAGTGCCGCTGCGTTGCTTGGCTACTATGGCAGCAATCAGAATCAGAACTTGACCATTGAAAATGTCGTCGTCCATGGCGCGGATGTGAAATCTGTGCTGGATGCCGGCGGTTTGATCGGCTATGCCGATGGCAAAGGGACATTGTCTATCAAAAATGCCACTGTTTATGGAGATGACACCTATCAGCTGCGTGTCTCTTCGGATGGAAAAGCTGAAAAAGACAAGGACAAAAAAGATACCAGCGGAAGCGCCAGTGCCGGAGGGCTCATCGGCAGAATTCCGAGTGGCAATAGCCTTTCTGTCAGCATATCCGGCAGCTCTGTCTATGGACAAAAGGCATTGGTTATTGCCAATGGCTACGGAAAAACGAACGACTATACGGACGACAGTGCCGGTGGTCTCGTGGGTACGATCCTGAGCGGAACACTCAATATTGATAACTGCGGCGTGGCAGCCTATGTTTACAATCGAAATGGCGACTGCTGCGGTGGCCTCGTGGGAGACTTCAGTGCCAATGGCAGCATTCAAAACAGTTATGTCGCTGGGCTCACGAATGGGGAAGGAAGCTTTGGAGCGTTTGTTGCGCTGAACTACAGCTCACAGACCGTTGTTTCACCTGGCGGTTATACGATCTATGGTCATCTGGCCACCGGCGGTCTGGTGGGTTATAGTAGCCGTGCTGTACAGATCGATCATTGCTTCATGACCGCCTCTGTCAGTGAGAACGGCACAAATTGCGTCTATTATAGCAACACAACAACGCCGATGTGTTTTCTGGGCGGTCTGATCGGTCAGCTTGGCGGAGGGAGCGGCGGTCACATTCAAAACTGTTACGTGGCCGGAAAGCTCTGGGATGATGCGCAGTATAACACGCGACAAGGAGGGTATAACTGGTTCACAGGGTCGATCATTGGATATTCGGAGTCTGGTGTCGATAGTTATGCCGCGAATGTATACTGTCTGGAAAAATATGGTTATACGAAGCAGCCCAAGTGCTATGTCGGCGGTGCAGGTTACAAAATCTTGTACTCGGATAATAATCTTAATGGTTGTTCCGCGGTTTCCGAGGACCAGCTTCAGGACATAAATCAAACTGCCGCGAACACAGAAAGCTTTGACAGCAGTTTGACGGACATGAACTATCCGCTGAAGACCTGGACACGTCGTTACACCCCGGCAGAGATTCTGGGCGGCAGCAACGATTTGAATGCAGCACCGCTCCGCTACATCGGTGACTGGTGCTTCTGATAGAGAATCGTACAACATAACAAACACTCTGCGTCTTGACAGAACAGGGCGCAGAGTGTATTATTTGGCACATGGCACTTTAACGCGCTACCATGGTAACGCGAGAAGGAGAGAATATGTCGAAGTTTTTTAATTCCTATTACGGGGCGCTGGAGCCCTATACACCGGGGGAGCAGCCCCAGGATCGCAGCTATATCAAATTGAACACCAACGAGTCGCCCTACGCACCGGCGCCCGGTGTCCTGCAGGTGGTGAACAGTGAGGAGGCCGCGAAGCTTCGGCTTTATTCCGATCCGGCCCTGAAGCCCCTGAAGCAGGCCCTGGCCGAGCGTTACGGTGTGACGCCGGAACAGATCTTTGTGGGCAACGGTTCCGATGAGGCTTTGAACTTTGCCTTTATGGCCTTTGGTGAGGCCGGCATGGCTTTTCCTTCCATTTCCTATGGCTTCTATCCGGTCTTTGCCGCGTTGAATCACATTCAGACGAAGCCGAAGGACCTGCTGCCGGACTTCCGCATTGATCCCGCGGACTATGTCAATGTCGGCTCCGCCATCGTGATTGCGAATCCCAACGCCCCCACGGGCCTCATCCTGAGCCTTGCGGAGATCGAGAGCATCCTGCAGTCGAATCCGGAGCATGTGGTGATCATCGACGAAGCTTATATTGACTTCGGCGGCGAATCCGCTGTTGCCCTGCTGCCACGTTATGAAAACCTGTTGGTGGTGCAGACCTTTTCCAAGTCCCGCTCTCTGGCCGGTGCCCGGGTGGGTTACGCCATCGGCAGCCCGGCACTGATCGCGGATCTCGAAACCATCAAGTTTTCCACGAATCCCTACAATGTGAACCGCCTCAGCATGGCGGCCGCGGTAGAGGCGGTGAAGGACCAGACATACTATGACCGCTGCGTTGAAAAGATCAAGGCGGCCAGAGCCTATACGGAGGAAGCGCTCCGGGAGAGAGGCTTCACGGTGCTTCCGTCAAAATCAAACTTTGTATTTGCGGCGCATCCTATGTATAATGGAAAGAAGCTGTATCTGGATCTCAAGGAAAACGGTATCCTGGTGCGGCACTTTGAGACAGAACGAATCGCCAACTACAACCGCATCACCATCGGCACTATGGAGGAGATGCAGACCCTGATCCGCACCATCGATCAGCTGCTGCAGTGAGAAAACGAGCGAGGCAAACTTATGAGAACGGCAGAAATCAACCGCGTAACCAATGAAACAGACATTCACATCTGGCTGGACCTGGACGGAAACGGCAAGGAGTCGGACATCAGCTCCGGCATCGGTTTCCTGGATCACATGCTGACCCTGCTGAGCCGCCATTCCGGCATACAGATGAATCTGAACTGTGAGGGAGACACCTGGGTGGACGACCACCACTCTGTGGAGGACATCGGCATTAGCCTCGGCGAAGCCGTGAAGGAGGCCCTGGAGGACAAGAAGGGCATCCGGCGCTATGCGAGTCTTATGCTGCCCATGGATGAGGCGTTAATGACGGTGGCGCTGGACATTTCCGGCCGGGGCGGCTTCTACGGCGAGCTGAGCTTCCCCTCACAGAAGATCGGAAACTTCGACACAGAACTGGTGGCAGAGTTTATGCAGGCTTTTGCGAACAATGCGGGCATCACACTGCACATGCAGCAATTGGCCGGAAAAAATTCCCACCATATCGCCGAGGCCTGCTTCAAGGGTCTGGGCCGCGCACTGCGGGAGGCGGTTTCCATGGACGACCGCTTTGCCGAGCAGATTCCATCCACCAAGGGAGTATTGTAAATGATAGAACAGAAACTGAACCGGCTCTATGAAAGCTGCGGCTATCGGAAGTTTAAGATGTCGAAGTTTGAGCCCTATGATCTTTATGCAGACAACCGGGACTTCCTGAAGTCCAGTCAGCTCATCACCTTTACCGATCTGGACGGCTCTCTGCTGGCCCTGAAGCCGGATGTGACCCTTTCCATTGTGAAGGCCAATGCAGGCGGCGAGGAGAAGGTATACTATAACGAAACCGTCTATCGCCCGAAGGACCGGCATTACCGTGAAATTCTGCAGACCGGTGTAGAGTGCTTGGGACCTCTCGATCGTTTTGCCGAGGCGGAGGTCATTGCCCTGGCAGCCCAGTCCCTGGCCCTGGTTTCGGACCGCTTCGTGATACGTATTTCTGACGCGGCTTTCCTGAAACAGCTCTTCGAGTCCATGGAGCTTTCCGATTCCACCTGTGAGGCAGTGCTGCGGCTCTTTTCCATCAAGAATGCTGCCGGATTTGACGCGCTGGTGGAGGAAGGCCGCATGACGAAGGCCTGTGCGGAGACCCTGAAACAGCTGGTGGATCTCTATGCACCCTTCCGGGAGGGCATCGAAACCTTGTCCGGCTTTGCCATGAGCAACAGCGCGGCCCGTCTGGTGGCGCATCTCCGGGCACTGGCCGAGGTGCTGGAGAGCTTCGGCGTTCTGCAGCACATTTATCTGGATTTCTCCCTGGTGAATTCCATGGACTACTACAATGGCATCATCTTCCAGGGCGCGGCGGAGAACATTCCCTTCACCGTGCTGTCCGGGGGCCGCTACGACCGCCTGCCGGAGAAGATGGGCAAGAAGGTGGGGGCCATCGGCTTCGCCATGTATCTCGATATGGTGGAAAATTATCTTTCCGTACCGAAGCACTACGATGTGGATCTGCTTCTGCTCTATGAAGGAGAGGATAATGCTGGCGGCACGGCTGCCCGGGCTGCCGCACTGCGGTCCCGGGGACTCCGGGTACGGGTGATCCGGGCCGATGCGCTGGAGACTACGGAGCATCCCATCCGGCGGCGTTTTACAGGACTGCCGGACGGAAGCTATCAACTGGAAAACGGAGAGCGCTGCACCGAAGAAGAGATGCTGGCGCAGCTGCTGCCTGACGCAGCGGAATCCGGAAAGGCGGTTAGCCATGCTTAATATCGCATTGCCGAAGGGAAGACTCGGCGAAAAAACCTATAGCCTTATGGCTGCCGCCGGCTTTGATTGTCCGGCCATTCTGGAGAAAAACCGGAAGCTGACCTTTGAAAATCC
>CAVFNN010000043.1:0-14502 GCA_963623925.1 bacterium
CGACAGCTTGGCTGGCGGGTGCCCACAGGATGCCTTAGCGGCGAGCGTATAAAGGGCTTCGCGACATACCGAGCGGGCTCAGCGATAGCTTGGCTATCGGGGCGCCCGCTCGGTTTCTTTTTAACATACCTTAACACACCTCACACCCCGCCCGCAGTACAGTAGATAGGAGATAGGGCATGAAACGATTTATCATAAAAAGAATTCTATCTGTGATCCCGGTGCTGATCATCGTTTCCATCGTGATCTTTTCCCTGGTGCATCTGGTACCGGGAGATCCGGCGGCCTCTATGCTGGGAGACATGGCTTCCGCAGAGGACATCGCAGCGCTGCATAAGCGTTTGGGACTGGATGAGCCGCTGGTGAAGCAGTATTTCGTCTGGATTGCCAACATTTTCCACGGAGACCTGGGCGACAGCGTGGCCAATCACCAGACCGTAGCGTCTATGATCGTGAGCCATCTCATGCCGACGATACATCTCACGATCTATGCCATGCTGATCGCGGCGGCCATCGCCATTCCGCTGGGCATGCTGGCAGCCAGCCGCAAGGGCTCCGCTGCGGACCATGCGGTCACAGGACTGAGCCTCCTGGGCATTTCTCTGCCCAGCTTCCTTCTGGGTCTCTTTCTGATCCTGGTCTTTGCCGTGCATTTCCGGCTCTTTCCGGTTTCCGGCTACACGGAGGTGAAGGACGGCTTCTGGAAGCATGTGAAGTCCCTGACCCTTCCGGCCATTGCCCTTGGATTTATGAATGCGGCACTGATGATGCGGATGACGCGGGCCTCCATGCTGGAGGTACTGAACAGTGATTACATCCGGATGGCCAAGGCCAAGGGTGTGCGCGGTTTCTTCATTATTACAAAGCATGCCTTCAAGAATACGCTGGTGACCATCATCACCGTATTCAGCCAGAGTCTCGTGCAGTCCCTGTCCGGTGCGGCGGTCATTGAAAGCCTCTTCGCCATTCCGGGCCTCGGTCAGCTCATGGTGAATTCCGTGGGCCGCCGGGACTACTATGTGATCCAGGCCATTGTGCTCCTGATCGCGGTATTCAATGTGGCCATTAACATGGCGGCAGACATTCTCTACGGTATCGTGGATCCCCGGGTACGGGTTAGCTAGGAGGAAAGACTATGACGGAATTTGAAGAGCTGAAGAAACGGCTGGCCAAGGAGCAGCGTGCCCTGCGGATCCGCCGTTTCACCAAAAATAAGGCAGCGGTGTTCGGCCTCATTGTGGTGCTTCTGGTCATCGTTCTGGCCATTCTGGCGCCGGTGCTGACCAGCTACGATCCCCTCGCGTTGGATACGGTGAACCGGCTGAAGCCCTGCAGCGGCGAGCATCTTTTCGGTACCGATACCATGGGAAGGGATGTGTTTACCCGTGTGCTCTACGGCGCTCGGATTTCCCTGACCGTCGGCTTCCTGGTGGGTATCCTTTCCGGTTTCCTGGGGATGGTGCTGGGACTTTACGCTAGCACCAATGCGGCGGCCGACAACATTATCATGCGTATCTGTGACGGCCTGAAGGCCATTCCCAGTACCCTGCTGGCCATTACGTTGATGGCGGTGCTGGGTGCGGACATCAAAAACGTGATCCTGGCGCTGACGGTGGTGAATGTACCGGCCATGGCGAGACTGGCCAGAGGTCGTGCCCTGGTCATTCGGGAGCAGACCTATATCGAGGCCATGCGTTGCCTCGGTGCGTCCAAGATGCGGATCATCTGGCGGCATATGGCGCCCAACATCATTTCCCCCATCATCGTGCAGGTGACCTTCGTTTTCGCTTCTGCCATCATCACCGAGGCGGCCCTCAGCTTCCTGGGTGCCGGTGTGCCGGCGCCGCAGCCTTCCTGGGGCAACATTTTAAATGAAGGAAAGGGCGTCATTTACCAGGCTTGGTGGATGGTATTCTTCCCCGGCGTGTTCACAGCCCTGACGGTGCTGGGACTGAATCTGCTGGGTGACGGTGTGCGGGACTTCATTGATCCGGCCAGTGCGGACTAAAGGAAGGAGAGAAGTATGGAGCCGATTTTAAAGGTAAACAATCTCTGCACGGAGTTCCGCACAGAGCGCGGCTATCTCAAGGCCATCGACGGCGTGAGCTTCACGGTGAACAAGGGCGAAAGGCTGGCCATCGTCGGCGAGTCCGGCTGCGGAAAAAGCGTGACCTCCCAGAGTATTCTCCGGCTGTATGATGAAAAGCGGCTGGTGCGCTATACCGGTGAGGTGGAGTTTCTGGGACAGAATCTTCTGATGCTGCCGGAGAAGGAGATGCAGCAGATCCGGGGCGAGAAGATCGCCATGGTGTTCCAGGATGCGCTGAGTGCTCTGAATCCCGTCTTTACGGTGGGCCATCAGATCCAGGAATCCCTGATGATCCATCGGAAGATTTCCAAAAAGGAGGCGGCGGAGAAGGCGGTGGAAATGCTGCGTCTCGTGGGCATTCCCGATCCGGGCCGCCGCTACTACCAATATCCCTTTGAGCTTTCCGGCGGCATGCGGCAGAGAGTCATGATCGCGGTGGCACTGGCCTGCACGCCGCGGGTGCTGATCGCGGATGAGCCCACCACGGCACTGGATGTGACGATTCAGGCGCAGATCATGGACCTCATGGTGTCCATGAACGAGAAGTTTGATATGAGCCTCATGCTCATCACCCATGACTTGGGTGTGGTGGCAGAGACCTGTCAGCGGGTGATCGTCATGTATCTCGGACAGATCGTGGAGGAAGGTCGGGTGGAAGATATTTTCGACCATCCCCTGCATCCCTATACCCGGGGTCTCATCGCTTCCATTCCCCGTCTGGACACACCGGCCGGTGAGCGGCTGCACCAGATCAAGGGAACGGTGCCGCTGCTGAACCAGATCCCCGAGGGCTGTCGTTTCGCACCGCGCTGCCCCTATGCCACAGAGGTTTGCCGGAAGCAGAATCCGACACTGGTACAGCACACGGAAACCCAGAAGGCGAGATGCCTCCGCATCGGAGAAGGAGAGTTGTCATGAGTGAAGAGAAAAAACGGGAACCGGCAGCCACCCCTTCGGAGGTGGTGCTGAAGGGAAGCAGCATCCGCAAGTATTTTCCGGTCAATGCCGGCATTGGCAAGAAAAAGTATGTGAAAGCCGTGGATGGCGTGGACATCGAGCTGCATCGCGGCGAAATTTACGGCCTCGTGGGTGAAACCGGCTGCGGCAAGAGTACGCTGGGACGGACCCTCATGCTGCTGACCAATCCCACGGAGGGCAGCATTGAGGTATTGGGAAAAGACATCACCGGTCTCAAGGGACAGGAGATGAAGGACATGCGGCGGAAGCTGCAAATGGTTTTTCAGGATCCTTACACATCCCTCGACCCCAAGCAGAAGGTGGGCGATATCCTGATGGAGGCGCTGGAGATTCACGGCATCGGCACGAAGGACACGCGGTTGGACATCGCCATGGATATCATGGCGCAGGTGGGCCTCCGGCCGGAGCATTTCTACCGCTTTCCCCACGAGTTTTCCGGCGGTCAGCGGCAGAGAGTGGGCCTGGCCAGAGCGCTGATCCTGCAGCCGGAGATCATCATCTGTGATGAGCCGGTGTCTGCTTTGGACGTATCGATTCAGGCCCAGATCATCAACCTTATGCAGGACCTGCGGGAGAAAAACAACATTTCCTTCTTATTTATTGCCCATGATATGAGTGTGGTGAAGTACATTTCGGACCGCATCGGCGTCATGTATCTCGGCCACATGATGGAGGAGGCAGAGACGGAGGAACTGTTCCAGAATACGCTGCATCCCTATGCCCAGGCGCTGCTTTCGGCGGTGCCCAATGCGGATCCCCATAAGAAGAAGGAAAGAATCGTACTGCAGGGTGAGCTGCCGTCCCCGATGAATCCGCCGGCGGGCTGCGTGTTCCATACCCGTTGTCCCTATGCCACAGAGCGCTGTTCCGTGGAGGCACCGGCATTGCGGGAAATTGCTGCAGGTCATAAGGTGGCCTGCCATAAAGTATAAAGGAGGATGAGATGCTGGAGCAGAAGGCATTGGAATACATTGAAAGTCATGAGAAGGAATATTACGAGCTGCTGCTGACACTGGCGCAGATCCCCTCCCCCTCGAACCACGAGGAGAAGCGGGCCACGTTTCTGAAGACCATGCTGGAGGGCTGGGGACTGCAGCCGGAGATTGACAAGGCACTGAATGTGGTGGTGCCCTACGGCGTGACCGAGGACAAGCCTCTGGTGGTCTTCATGGCCCATACGGACGTGGTTTTTCCGGACACGGAGCCGCTGCCGCTGCGGATCGACGGGGACAAGCTGTGCTGTCCGGGTATCGGTGACGACACTGCCAATGTGGTGGCAATGCTTTTGGCCCTACATTATATGGTAGAGAACGGCATTACTTCGGAGCGCTACGGTTATCTCTTCGTGATGAACTCCGGTGAGGAGGGCCTCGGCAACTTGAAGGGCTCGAAGCAGATCGTGTCGGACTATGGCCGCCGCATCAAGGCCTTCTATAGCTTTGACGGCTATCTCGGCGGCATCACGGACTGTGCCGTGGGCTCCAAGCGGATGAAGGTCACCGTGACCACGGAGGGCGGCCATTCCTACGCGGCCTTCGGCAATAAGAACGCCATCCAGAAAGCGGCCTGCATGATTCAGGATATCTACCGGATCCAGGTGCCGACAGAGGGCAAGACCACCTACAATGTGGGTACCATCACCGGCGGCACCTCGGTGAACACCATTGCCCAGAAGGTGGAGTTTCTCTGTGAGTATCGTTCGGACCGACTGGATGGCATGCAGTACATGGATGACCAGTATCAGGAGATTTTCTCCAGGCATCGTCAGGACGGCGTTGGCATCTTCGTGGAAACTGTCGGCAACCGTCCCTGTGAGAACCTGTCCCAGGAGGGGCTGAAGGTGCGGGAGGAAATGCTGCAGCTTTCAGAAAAGATTGTAGAACAGTATACAGGAGAGAAGCCTAAGCGGGGATCCGGTTCCACGGACTGCAACAGTGCCCTTGCGGCAGGCATCCCGGCGGTATGCTTCGGTACGGTGTTCGGCAATGGCCCCCATACCCGGGAGGAATATGTGCTGAAGAGCTCTCTCACGATGGGCTATAAGGCGGCGCTGGAGATCGTGCTGAATTACGCATAAACAGTCGAATTTTTTTGTATCCGGCGGGTAATGCGCACCGGATCGAGGAGGTCAAAAATGGAAGATCTGAAGGAATACTTATCGGAAATCGATGAAAATGCAGAGAAGCTGGATGCATTGGCAGATGAAATCTGGGGCTTCGCGGAAACCGCCTACGATGAGACGGAGTCAGCGGCATCTCTGACGGCCTTTTTCGAGCGGGAGGGCTTTAAGGTTACTTATCCGGCCTACGGTGTGAAGACGGCCTTCACCGCCGCCTATACTTACCCGCATGCGGTGCTGGGAGACAGTAAGTGCATCCCGCGTATCGGTGTGCTGGGCGAATACGATGCCCTTTCCGGCCTGAGTCAGGAAGCCGGGGTGGTGGCACCCTGTCCCATGGAAGAAGGTAAGCCGGGTCATGGCTGTGGGCATAACCTTCTGGGCGTCGGCGCGGCAGCAGCGGCGCTGGCCATCAAACGTTATCTCGCGGCTGGTCATCCGGGCACTGTGGTGTATTATGGCTGTCCCGCGGAGGAGGGCGGCTCCGGCAAGGCCTTCATGGCGAAGAACGGCGCCTTTCAGGATCTGGACGCGGCCATCACCTGGCATCCGGACTCATTGAATATGGTGGTAAAGGACAGCTCCCTCGCAAACTTCCAGGTGCTCTATTCCTTCAAGGGCATCAGCGCCCATGCGGCAGGCTGTCCGGAGCTGGGCAGATCCGCATTGGATGCCATGGAGCTTATGAACGTGGGGATCAACTTCCTGCGGGAGCATATGGTGGACCAGGCACGCGTGCATTATGCTATTCTGGATGGCGGTGGATATTCCCCCAATGTGGTGCAGAACCATGCCCAGGGGCTGTATCTGGTGCGGTCTCCGAAGCAGCAGGAGGCCTATGATCTTCTGCAGCGGGTGGATAAGATTGCGCAGGGTGCTGCGCTGATGACGGAAACCACCGTAGAGTCCCGCTTCATTAAGTCCTGCGCGAACTTCGTGTCCAACCGGGCGTTGGAGAAGGTGATGTATGCTTCCATGCAGGAGGTGCCGCTGCCGGAATATACGGAAGAGGAACTGGAAAAGCAGAAGGCATACACTGCCACCAATCCGGCGGGCTGGGACCGGCAATATGATGCCATCACAGCGGAGCTGCTGGATCCGAAGGACAGTGCGGTGATGAAGCAGCATAAGGGCGACGCCATGTTCAATTTCGTGGTGCCCTATGAGGAGATGCACCGCGTGGCGGCGGCCGGTGGCTCCACGGATGTGGGCGATGTCAGCTTCCAGTGTCCGACGGTGCAGATGCATGCGGCAACCTGGGCACCCGGCACCCCGGCCCATTCCTGGCAGATGGTGTCCCAGGGAAAGTCCTCCCAGGCCCATAAGGCCATGCATTATGCTGGAAAATGTATGGCGTTGACGGCTCTGAAGCTGCTGGAAAACCCGGCGCTTCTGCAGGCGGCCAAGGCGGAATTCAAGGAAACCATGGCGACGCAGAAGTATATCCCGATTCCGCAGGATGTGGAGCCGGCGGCCCTTTCCACACTTCACTAAACAGAGCGGAATGATCAGACAGGGGAGGCAGCGATGAAAAATTATGTCATTACCATTGCCAGAGGTTTCGGCAGCGGCGGCCGGGAAATTGCCTCGAAGCTTGCAGACGAGCTGGGTATTCACAGCTATGAGAACCGGATTCTGACGCTGGCAGCGAATCTCGCAGGGCGGGATGAGCACGACTTTGTGGAGCTCGACGAGAAGCTCCGGGGCAGTTATTTTGCCAGTCAGCTACGGAAGCTGGAAAAGCGGCTGTCGCCCCGTCCGCAGCTCAGCAAGTTCCGTTCCGATGACCGGCTCTATGAATTTCAGGCGGAGATTATCCGGGGACTTGCCCAGACGGAGAGCTGCATCATCGTCGGCAAGGCAGCGGATTACATTCTGCGGGATTATGATAATGTCTTGTCGGTCTACATCGAGGCACCGCGCCCCTTCTGTCGTCACCTCGTGATGCAGCGAATGGGCGTGGACGGCAAGGAAGCGGATCATCTCATCAGCACCACTGACAAGTACCGGGCGGATTTCTATAAATATTATACCGGGGGAAATTACTGGACCAATCCGGTGAATTATGATCTTACGCTGAACAGTGAACGCCTGGGGCTGGAGAAATGCGTGACCCTTATTAAACAGGCACTGATCGTTAAATTGGGGAATGCAGATTGAATCGGCGTTTCCATAGGGATGGCGTTCTGACCCGGTAGCATGGGGCGAAGACATTATCCTGATATAAAAGTCATGCGTGAAGGAGAGGTAGGCAATACCTCTCCTTTGTGCTATCATAAACGGAGAATTCAAGAACAGGAGAGAGAATATATGTACAATAAAAGACCCGGAAACGGCGGCTTCCGTAAGCCGGCAGGAAAGCCCTTTCCCAAGAAGGAGACGACGGGTGCCCGCCGCGGCGACTATGTGGTGATCGGCAACGGCAACCAGAAGGTAACGACAAGGGTGTCCACAGAGGACCATCCCTTCTGCGGTCAGGAGCCGGGCTTCCGGACGAAGATCAAGGGCGGTTCCTGGAAGCTTCTGCGGATCATTCACCAGGGAACGGAGGAGTACCACAAGGTCTACGATGCGGACACGCAGAGAGAGCATTACGGATTCTAAGCGACAAAACCATGGGGAGTGGGAGTGCGAAGCATGAAGCAATCCGGAATCCTCAAAAGAATAAAACGGAGGAAAGCAATGGATAATCTCGAAATTCTGGTGGTGATTCCGGCAGAGGAGCGCCACAAGGCATATCTGGAGGCACAGGCAGAGGGAAAGAACTGCCATTTCACCTACCGGACGCCGGAGACGGCAAGCGATGCAGAAATCCAGAACGCGGATCTCATCATCGGCAATGTACCGGCCGGAAAGCTGAAGGCTTCGGAGCGCCTTCAGTGGATGCAGCTGAATTCCGCCGGTGCGGATGCCTATGTGAAGCCCGGCGTGCTCAGTGACGCGACCATTCTCACCAACAGCGCCGGGGCCTACGGCACCAGTGTGTCCGAGCATATGGTGGCCATGAGCTTTGCCCTGGTGCGGCGGTTCGGCCAGTATGTGCGTCGTCAGGTGGAGCACAAGTGGCAGGTGATGGGCAAGGTGAATTCTATTGAGAATGCCACGGTGCTGGTGCTGGGCCTTGGCGACATCGGCGGCAAGTATGCGGAGAAGATGCACGCCTTGGGGGCGCATGTGATCGGCGTCCGGAGAAGTGTCCGGGAGAAGCCGGAGTATCTGGATGCGGTCTATACCATGGATGCGCTGGACGAACTGCTCCCCCGGGCGGATATTGTGGCCATGGTGCTGCCGGGCGGTCCCCAGACGGATTATCTCATGGATGAGCGGCGGCTTCGCCTCATGAAGCCGGGCGCGTATCTCCTCAATGACGGACGGGGTAATGCCATCGACCCGGAGGCCCTGAAGCGGGTGCTGCGTGACGGGCACCTCGGCGGTGTGGGACTCGATGTGACGGAGCCGGAGCCGCTGCCGGAGACAGACGAGCTGTGGGACTTCGAAAATGTCATCATCACGCCGCATATCGCCGGCAAGTTCCTGCTGCAGCAGACCTTCGAGAACGTGGTGCACATCGCAGGCGAAAACCTGAAGGCCTATCTGAACGAAGAAGAACTGACACATCTGGTGAATAGGAAATTGGGATACTAAATGGTTTACACGCCGGGCGCCCCGATAGCCAAGCTATCGCTGAGCCCGGCGTGAAGGCGTATCAAGGGCTTCGCGACAGCGAAGCTCTCTTTTTTTTACAAAATTTTAATAAATACAATTCTGCCACTTGACATATTGCATTAGTCAGCTTAAACTAACAGGCTGATGGAGTTAGTGATTGAGAACTAACTGAAAGGAGGCAGAGATATGTTACCATTGTCCATGACAAAAGCAGGAGATAAGGCCATTGTCGCCAGAGTCGGCGGCAACGAAGAGGCGAAAAAGCACCTGGAGGACCTGGGCTTTTGTGTAGGCTCTGAGGTCACCATCATTTCCCAGTTGGGAGACGGCAATATCATTGTGAATGTGAAGGATTCCAGACTGGCCATCACGAGCCAGATGGCTTCAAAAATCATGGTGGGCTAAATCTGCAGAAGAGCTGCAGGGTTAGATACAACAAATGAAGGAGGACTGGTGTATGAAGACACTGAGAGATGTGCCTGTCGGCGCCACAACCACGGTTGTGAAAATTCACGGAACCGGCGCACTGAAGAGAAGAATTATGGATATGGGTATCACAAAGGGTACCTCCATTTATATCCGTAAGGTGGCTCCGCTGGGCGATCCCATTGAGGTTACGGTTCGTGGCTATGAGCTGTCACTTCGTAAGGATGACGCTGATATCCTGGAAGTTGAGTAAAAAGCATTACAGTGATTGAAGCAGTGCTTTGATCAGGAAAAGGGGAAAACATGGCAATTAAAATTGCACTCGCAGGAAATCCGAACTGCGGTAAGACAACATTGTTCAACAACCTGACCGGCAGCACCCAGTACGTGGGAAACTGGCCGGGTGTTACGGTGGAGAAGAAGGAAGGAAAGCTGATCGGCCATAAGGACGTGATCATTCAGGACCTTCCGGGTATCTACTCCCTGAGCCCGTACACACTGGAGGAGGTTGTTACCAGAAACTATCTCGTGAAGGAAAAGCCGGATGTGATTCTGAACATCATCGACGGTACCAACATCGAGCGTAACCTGTACCTGACCACACAGCTGGTTGAAGTGGGCATCCCCATGGTGATCGCTGTCAACATGATGGATCTGGTGCGGAAGAACGGCGACAAGATCGACATCGAGGCCCTCGGCAAGGAGCTGGGCTGCCAGGTGATCGAGATTTCCGCACTGAAGGGTGAGTCCACTGTGAAGGCAGCAGAGCTCTGCATGAAGCTGGCTGCGTCCGGCAAGCAGACCGAGCTTCCGCACGTGTTCACCGGTCCCGTGGAGCACGCCATTGCACATATCGAGGAGTCCATTCAGGGTAATGTTGACGAGTCTGAGCTGCGCTGGTTTGCCATCAAGGTGTTTGAGCGCGACGAGAAGGCTCTGGAGGGTGTCAACATTTCCGCTGATGTGAAGATGCATCTTGAGCAGCACATTAAGGAGTGCGAGAAGGAGATGGATGACGATGCAGAGAGCATCATCACCAACCAGAGATATACTTATATCCAGGATCTCGTAGCAAAGTGCGTGAACAAGAAGCGCAAGGCCGGCGAGATGTCCGTTTCCGACAAGATCGACCAGATTGTCACCAACCGTGTGCTGGCACTGCCGATCTTCGCACTGGTTATGTTCCTGGTTTACTACATTGCCGTAACCACACTGGGTACTGTAGTGACAGACTGGACCAATGACACCCTGGTGGGTGAGTGGATCCAGCCGGCTGTACAGGGCTTCCTGGAGAATGCAGGCGCTTCCGAGTGGCTGGTATCTCTGGTGGTTGACGGTATCATCGGCGGTCTGGGCGCGCCCATCGGTTTCGTGCCGCAGATGGCCATCGTGTTCCTGTTCATGTCCATCCTGGAGGACTGCGGCTATATGGCCAGAGTTGCCTTCATCATGGACCGTGTATTCAGACGTTTCGGTCTGTCCGGAAAGTCCTTCATCCCCTTCCTGATTTCTTCAGGCTGCGGTGTGCCGGGCATCATGGCAACCCGTACCATTGAGTCAGAGAGTGATCGTCGTATGACAATGATGACCACCACCAGCATCCCTTGCGGCGCAAAGCTGCCGGTTATCGCCCTTATCGCAGGTTTCCTCATGGGCGGCGTATGGTGGATGGCACCGCTGATGTACTTCGCCGGTATCATCATGGTAATTGTATGCTGCATCATCCTGAAGAAGACAAAGCTCTTCGCCGGTGATCCGGTTCCCTTCGTTATGGAGCTGCCGGCTTACCACGTTCCGTCCATCAAGGGCGTTCTGATGCACGTTTGGGAGCGTGTATGGGCATTCATCAAGAAGGCCGGTACCATCCTCTTCCTCTGCTGTGCAGTGATGTGGTTCCTGGGTGCCTTCGGTTTCGTAGATGGCGCTTTCGGTCTGGTAGAGTCCAAGGATTCTCTGCTGGCTGTTATCGGCGGCGTGATCGCTCCGATCTTCAAGCCCCTCGGCTTCGGTACATGGCAGGCGGTGGCATCTTCCCTGTCCGGCTTCGTGGCAAAGGAAGGTATCGTTTCCACCATGTCCCTGCTGTCCTCCATTGGTGAGGAGGTTGAGGAGTATGAGAGCTCCATGCATGATGCGTTTGCTGCATTCTTCCCGACAGGAATCTCTGCAGTATCCTTCCTGCTCTTCAACATGTTCGATTCACCCTGCCTTGCCGCTATTTCTTCCATGGCGAAGGAGATCGGCAGCCGGAAGTTCTTCTGGGGCGCTATCCTGTTCCAGAATGTAATGGCTTACTGCGTATCCCTGATGGTTTACCAGCTGGTTGGTCTTGCCATCGGTGAGGTTGCTTTCAGTGCATTCACCATCGTTGCTGCTGCAGTGCTTGTCTTCATCCTGTTCTTGCTCTTCAGACCGGATCCCAACAAGAAGACTGCAAAGACGACAGCGCAGGCTGCGATGGCATAACCCGTGGGCTTCGCGACAGCTTGGCTGGCGGGTGCCCGCGGGTTGGGCACCTACATGATGCTTCGCGACAGCTTGGCTGGCGGGTGCCCGCGGGTTGGGCACCTACATGACACCTTCGCGACAGCGAAGCCTTTCTTGTGAGGTACTATGAAATTCAATGTTCCTGTAAATCAAACGGATATGATTGTGCTGCTGGTTCTGGCGGTGCTCTTCCTCCTCGGCATCCGGGCGGTGATCGGCTTCTTCAAGCCGGCTCGGAAGGTGGAAGACACACGCCGGGACGGAGAAGGCGGCACAGGCACCAGGGTGACCGTGGAAATTGACGGCATGATGTGTGGCATGTGCGAATCCCATATCAAGGACGCCATCCGCGCCGGCTTCCCGGGCGTCAGCAAATTGACGGCCTCCCATGGCAAGGGAAGAGCCAGCTTCATCCTTTCCGCACCGGAAAGTGAGAGCAATGTGGCAGCCCGGCTCCATGAGGGTATTGATCCTCTGGGCTATCGTATCATTTCGGTTCGTGTGGCCTGAGTGCAGGCAGCGAGAAAGGAGAGTAAGAGATGACAGATGTTATTGTAATGGCGATTATTCTTCTGATCGCAGCCCTCTGCATTCGGAGCATCTACTACAGGAAGAAGAATCATATCGGCTGTGACGGCTGCGGCGGTGCCTGCAGCTGTGGCCACACCGGACACCCGGAGCTGGACCTGGCAGAAGCCGAGCAGAAACTCAGCCCCACCCAGAAAGCCATCCTGAAGAAACATCATAAATCCTGCTCCTGCGGGTAATATATGTTAAAGCCAAAGAGCCTGTCGCAATGCGACAGGCTCTTTTTGTTGCCATAAAAATTATTTTTCGTGACGATTATTGACAAAACAGGGGGGGTGATACAATGAAAAACACATCGAGGGTGGTTTGACGGAAGTGATAAAGGTGCAATGTTTTATATTTTAAATCATAATGTTTATTTGGTAAAAGGAGCATGCAGAAGCTGCATTTATGATTTTAACGGCTTGAAATTATATAGCATCAATGCCGAGCTTGCCAATTTACTGGAAAAGGTAAATGCGGGAGAAATCACAACCGATAATTTGGCCAGTTATCCAGAGGATGCGATCAATGTACTGCATGAGCTAAGGCATAATGGAATCGTCATTCTTGATGAGGCATCTTCCCGTAGATCAATCGATGACCTAAGAAGGGACCTCACAGGTGTTGATATGGCTTGGGTTGAAATCACTACCCGATGCAATATGAGATGTATCCATTGCGATAACGAATCAGATTACCACTGTGATACATTTATGTCGCAGGATGATTTTCGGCATGTCATTGACAATCTTCAAAAAATGAATGTACGAAAATTGCAGCTGATAGGAGGCGAACCATTTGTTGATCCGGATAGACTAAAAGGGATGCTTGACTATGCGAATGGAAAGTTCGATTTTATCGAGATATTTACGAATGGTACGCTTGTCACAAAAGAGTGGTATTCGTATTTGGCGAAAAATGACATACATATCGCATTATCGGTGTATTCCTATAATCCTCAGATACATGATTATGTAACCAAGGGGAAGGGATCATGGGCGAAGACGAATAACACGATAAAGCTGCTGAAGGAAAATAATGTGAAGTATCGTGTTTGTAATATTCTGATGAAGGGTGTGGATATCGGAGAAAAAAACACTGACCTTTATGAGCTGAGCAGCCAACGTGATGTTGCCAGAATGACAGGGAGAGCAGGTCTTTCTTTACTGACAGATGATCTTATTTATAAGAGGTTAATAACAAAAAGCAGCTTTTCAAAACCTCTGAATAAAAGATTCGTCAGCAAGTTGCTGTCGGGACATAATTGCTTTTCTTGTAAGCTGTATGTTGCCGCAAATCTGGATGTGTATCCTTGTGTAATGGAACGTAGGATAAAGCATTGTAATGTAAAGGATTCTGGCGGGATCATTTTGAATGGTTCAATAAGGGGATTGAACAAGGACCATATTCACGGCTGCGATGAGTGTGAGTTCAGGTATGCGTGTTTTGACTGCAGACCAAATTCTTTGGTAAAGAACGTAAGGGAGAAGCCGTGGTATTGTACGTATGATCCCAGCAGTGGAACATGGAAAGATGTAAATTCCTTTATCGAAAAAATTTGGGATGACCAAGAAAAATATAAAGACTCAATGTGATGGAGCTTATGTGGAGGTGAATTTATGTATCAAATGGAATGTCTCACTATGGAAACGACGAATGTTCAGCGTATGAGCGGTCCTTGTGCGCCGTGGATTGGTGGATGTTATCCCGATGACGGATATTGCGGACCTGAATGCAATCCGGTGGAAGAATGCGCGCCTGATTACGAGTGTAGACCGGGTAATGACTGCACTCCGTCAGAATGGTAATAGATACAGAGACGAAGGGGGGAGAAAAGATGAGCGTATGTTCGCATTGCCCTTACAATATTGATGAAGATGGGGTAATGTGCTGTGAATACCCGGATCGAAATGCCTGCTTTTATGGAGATGAAGATGTCCTGGAAGAGCTTGACTTAGAAGAGGCGCTGAACACGGACTATACGCATCCGGACTTTTGAAAGACTGCAGGTGTCTTGACACAATATATGGGATGAATAGAAAGATTCCAAATAATCGACTTCGGAAAGGAGATATCTAATGACTGATTTTATACAAATCGCGAATCGCTTTGGAGGCTTCGGGCATCCTTGTGGGTAAATCCCCTGCCTCTGACTAAAAATTCATAT
>CAVFNN010000044.1:0-14001 GCA_963623925.1 bacterium
TACCACCTTGCCATATCCTATCAAACATCTCCGTTGATATGCATTTGGTCAAATGTTTCTTTCTCTCATTAAGGGCATCCAGACTGACAGAAAACGGCTTCGTAATGCTATCACCATAGAGTTCTGACTGAGATAAAGCAGACATATGGATGATCGCTGTTCTTCCCGCAAGAGACTCCTGAGCCAGTTCCATCAGCTGAAAAGCCTGTGAACCGGTCAACCAATACGATCCCGGTGTAGCACCTTCATCCACTTTGATCTTAATATAGGAAAACAACTCCGGTGCATATTGTACCTCATCAATTAATACAGGTGCGGGATGCATTTCTAAGAATAATGCGGGATCATTTTTTGCAAGCCGTCTGTTTTCAACGTCATCCAATGTGACCCTCTTTCGCTCTGTTCCCTCCATCAAGTGCTCCAGCATTGTTGTTTTTCCTACTTGACGCGGGCCAACCAGCAGCAAACAACTGTAATCTTCACTGATACTCATAATGCTCTTTTCAAGAGTTCTCTTAATATAGGCCATACAATTCACCTCGTCTAATATTCGATACAATCTTATTATAGCCGAAGCATTTTGAGTGATCAAGCCCATACAGAGAGACCTTGTCTGATTTTTGACCGCTGCTATTCTTTTCCCGCCTGCCGGGTTTTCCGGTAGCGGAGCGGCGTCATTCCCAACTGCTTTTGAAAGGTCTCGATATAGTAGCTCGTCGAACGGAAGCCGCAGGCATAGGCAATCTCACTGACAGACTGCTCTGTTCCGGTGAGAAGGCCGATGCTCTGCTCGAGACGATAGCCGCGAAGATAGGAAAAAATGGATTCGCCCGTATAGCGCCGGAAGATGCGACAGCACTCGCTTTCGGTGTAGGCCGTCACCGCGGCGATTTCCGAAAGTGTCAGCGCTTCGGCGTAATGCGCGGCAATGTGTGCCAGGATTTTCTGCACGGAGGCATTGGCCTGGGAAGACCGGCGGGACTTCTCTTCTGCGGGCCGGTGCTGCAGCAAAAGCGAAAGCAGGCGATAGAGACGGGACATGACCTCCAACTGCCAACCCTCGCGTTCTTCCTCACGCAAGGCATGAATCTCCTGTATCTTTTGCAAAAGCTCCCGTTCCCACGCGCTTTCCGGACGAAAGGTCAGGGAACTGAAACCCGCATCCGTTTGCAGTGGCAATACATAACGCTGCTCCATAACGGAACCGGGAAAGCCGGAGAGGAGCCGCGGCCCGATGTCCAGACAGATATAGCTGCTGTCCGGATTCCCCACAGGCCTCGCCATATGCAGAAGTCCGCTGTTGATGAAGATCCCTTCGCCCTCCTGCAGCAGAAACTGGGCGTCCTTCACGAAAAAGCGGATACTTCCCGCCGTCACAAGGCAGAACTGCAGCTCCCTATGCCAGTGTAGTCGGGTATAGCCCAGCAGATTCCGGCTCATGACCGAATGGTACACCGCCAGCGGAAACGCCGCCTCCGCCTGTACCGTCAGCTCCCGTTTGTCCTGATCTACCTGAATGTCTCTTACCTGCATCTCCGCCTCCCGCATTTTCCCCCGCCGTTTCCGGCTTCTCCGCATCCCTTGCTTTCCGTATTATACACGATAAGCGCAATGCAGTGATATTTTTCGGCAAAAATCGCGTATTTTAGGAAGTCTTTGCGCATTACACTGTGATCATTCGCAAAATGCATTCATTTCACATAAAGCAGTCAGCAGGAGGAAAACATGAAACTGAACACCGCACGTCTTTTGGAACGCATTCATACATTGGGGAACATCGGCAGGGATCTCCGGGGCGGCAGAACACGTCTCGCGGCCTCCGACAGTGAAAAAGAGGGCCGCGACCAGGTGGTGGCCTGGCTCGAAGAAACCGGACTCCGGGTCGTGGTGGACTATATCGGAAATATTTTCGGTATCTGGGAAACAGAAGAAAACAAAAAAGAGGCCCCGCTGATGATCGGTTCGCATATCGATACCGTCATCCAGGCCGGTGCCTACGATGGCTGTCTTGGTGTGCTGGCCTCCATTGAAGCCGTGGATGCCCTGAAAATTGCCGGGATCCGCACCAAGCGTCCGATTGTGATTTCTGTCTGGACCAATGAGGAAGGCGTGCGCTACGCCCCGGACATGATGGGCTCCCTCGTCTATGCCGGGGGCTATCCGCTGGAAAAAGCCCTCAACACCGTGGGTATAGACGGCAGCATTCTCGGGGAGGAACTCCGGCGCATCGGCTATGCCGGCACCGTGGCGCCCGGCTTCATTACCCCCTATGCCTTCCTGGAACTCCATATCGAGCAGGGCCCCATCATGGACACCGATGAGATCCGTATCGGTGCAGTGGAGGCGCTGCAGGGCATCCACTGGCAGCGCGTCACCATCCGGGGGCTTGCCAACCATGCCGGTACCACACCGACCCGGCTCCGTCATGACGCGGGACTTGCCGCGGCGAAGGTCAATGTCTTCCTGCGGGAGCTGGTGGAAAAATCCGGCGGCGTGGCCACCATCGGCACCATTGCCTTCCGACCGAACGCCATCAATGTCATCCCCGCGGAAGCAGTGTTCACCGTGGATCTCCGGAATCCGGATAAGGAAAAACTGGATAGAGATGAGGCCGCTCTCGCGGCATATCTTCGGCAGCTCTCCGAAAGCGATGGGGTGGAAATCCGCACGGAAGCGCTGACCCGTTTCGATCCGGTGCCCTTTGACGACGGGATCTGCCGCCTGACAGAGGAAGCTGCCGCGGCCAGAGGTCTCTCCTGCTGCCGTATGGTTTCCGGGGCCGGACAGGATGCCCAGATGATCGCCCGGCTCTGCCCCACCGCCATGATCTTTGTGCCCAGTGTCAACGGCATCAGTCACAATCCGAAAGAATTCACAAAGGATGCCGATGTGGAAAACGGTGCTGACGTCTTCCTGGAAGTGGTGGAAAAGCTCAGCCAGCAGTGATCAGCGCAGCCGCTTCACACAAAGGGTCACCACCAGGAAAATCACGCCGATCAGCACGATGGTGCCGCCCGGCTTCAAGCCGAGGTAATAGGCCGCGAAAAGACCGATGATCATGAAGATCACGTCCAACAGCACCGCCAAGATCAGCGTGGTGCGATAGCCCTTGCCGAACTGCAGGGCACAGGCCACCGGCACCACCATCATGGAGGACACGATGAGGGAGCCGACGGTCCGGGCCGCCACAGAAACCGTCAGGGCAATCAAGACCGTAAAAATGAAGTTGACGGTTTTCACCGGCACACCCGCGAGGCGGGCACTCTGCTCATCCAGGGTAATGAAGAAGAGCTCCTTATACAGAAGGAGGCACATGAGAAAAACACCCAGACTCACCGCCACCACCGCGTAGAGTTCCCCATCGGAAATCGCCACGATGGAACCGAAAAGGAAGCTGTTGAAGCTGCTGGCGTTTTTCACGAAGCCCGACAGCACACCTGCAAGGCCCACGCCGGTGGACATCATGATGGCGATGGACATCTCCGAAAAACGGGGCAGCTTCCGCCGGATGGCTTCGATGCCGAAGGAGGCCAGAACGCAGGCCACTGCTGCCGCCAGAATCGGGTTCACATTGAGCAGTAGTCCCGCGGCCACGCCGGCGAGGGAGGTATGGGACAGAGCGTCTCCGATCATGGAAAGGCGTTTGAAGACGATCACCATGCCGATACAGGGAATGATGGCTGCCAGCAGGATGCCCACGATAAAGGCCCGCTGCATAAAGCTATATTGAAAAATCTCCATGAAAGCGCCTCCTTACACCTGCGCCGACGTTGTCGGCGCATTTTTGTCGTCCCATGCTTCCTGCAGCATTCTACCGTCCTGCAGGCGGAAAATATGATCCGCCAGACCTCTGACCTTCTCCGGGTCATGGGTCACCATGAGAATGCTCACACCGTGCTGCTTCTGCACGGCCGCAAGTAACTGATAAAACTCCGCAATGCTCTTCTCGTCCATGCCTGCGGTGGGCTCATCCAATATCATGAGCTCCGGCGCATTCACCAGTGCCCGGGCCAGCAGCACCCGCTGCTGCTGCCCGCCGGACAACTGGCTGATGAGACGGTTGCTGTATTCCGCCATGCCGACCTCAGACAGGGCCTGCAGGGCCTTTTCCTTCTCCTTTTTTCCGGCAAAACGGAAGAGTCCGATGCTGCGGTAGAGATTGGCGGTCACCAGCTCCAACACCGTGGCCGGGAAATTCTGACAGTTCTGCATACCGTTCTGCCGCACAAAGCTCATTCTCTGCCACCCCCGGAAGCGCCGCACATCCTCGCCGAAGAGCCGGATCTCGCCCCCATGCTGGGGCTGCAGCTCACCCAGAAGCAGCTTCAACAGCGTACTCTTTCCCGCGCCGTTCTGCCCCAGCAATACGGCAAACTCGCCCGGCTGTACCGAAAAACTGACATTCTCCAACACCGCCGTGTCGCCGTCCGCATAGGTAAAATGCAGGTTCCGCACGGAAATGATCTCGTTTCCCTCGATTGCCTTTTCTTCCTTCTCCGCTCCCATGTGCTTCACTTCCCTTCTGCTGCGTGATCGTGACACCCGCAGCCGCAGCCATTCCCATGTACGTGGGCCTTTTCCGGCAGCGCCGCGCCGCCGACATTATCCTCCTCTGCACAGGCCTCACAAAGCCCGTAGAGCAGGCCGCCCGCGCACTGCAGTTGGAAATGATGGTGCGCCAGGACATGCTGCCGGAACTCCTCCATGAAACCGCAGTCCAGATGCTGCAGTCTGCCGCAGCGCACGCACTTCAGATGCAGGTGCTCAAAGCAGTGCCTGTCCTCTCCGGCATATTCGTAAACGGCCTTCTCGCCCATGAGATCCGGATACTTGATCACCGCCTGCTCGCTGCAAAGCTTGTCCAGATAGCGGTAAACTGTCGTGCTGTTGGCTTCGATGCCCACCGCGCTCAAATGCTCCCGAATGTCCGTCACACTCACCGTGAGAGAGGCATTTTTCTTCAGAAAATCAAGAATTTCCGTCCGCGTCCGGGTGGTATATGCCTTTCGTTCTGCCATAATCTGCTCCTGTTCTTCTCAGGCGAGGGCCGCCGCAAGCTTCGCGAGATTGTCTTCCATCACAGAGAAGTAATCCGCACCGGCCGCAAGCTCCGCCTCACTGAGTCCCTCCAGCGGGTTCAGGGTCTCCACCTCCGCGCCGGTTTCCTTCGCGATGGTCTGGGCCACCTTCTCGGACACCAGCTCCTCGGAAAAGATCACCCGCACCTCATGTTCCCGCACAAAGTCCGTGATCTCCGCCATCCGCGCGGGATCCGGCTCCGAATCCGGCATCAGCCCCTCTATGCCCATCTGGGTAATGTCGTAGGCCCCGCAGAGATAGCCGAAGGCCTCATGGGAAACCACAATCTCCTTCTTGCTGCACTTCGCCAGGGTCTCTCTGTATTCTGTATCCAGCGCGTCCAGCTTCTCAGCATTCGCCTGGTAATTGGCTTCATAGTCCGTCGCATGCGCCGGATCCGCCGTCGAAAAGGCATCCCGGATGTTGGCCATTTCTTCCTTCGCCTTCATGGGATCCAGCCACACATGGGGGTCGTACTCGCCATGATCATGACCGTCCGCTTCCTCATGGTCTCCCTCTTCCGTCGCCGTCAGCAGTGTGATATTGGCCGAGGCCTCCACGGTCACGAGATCGTCATTCTGGAGGGTTTGTAAAATGTCTTCGGCCCAGTACTCAAGCCCCGCACCGCTGTAGACAAAAACCTCTGCGTTTTCGAGTCCTGCGATGTCCTTCGCGGAGGGCTCCCAGTCGTGGGGTTCTGTGCCCGCCGGCACCATATTGGTCACTTCCACATGGTCGCCGCCGATCTTCTTTGCAAAGTCATACATGGGATAGAAGCTGGCCATGACCTGCAGCTTCTCTGTCGCCTCACTCTGTTCCGCCGCGTTGCCCTGTGCTGCTGCACTGTCCTGCGTCTTTGCGCCTGTGCCGTTTCCGCAAGCCGTGCAAAGCCCTGCCGCCAGCAAGAGCGCCGCCAGGCGCAATGGCTTCCGATATGGCGCGTGCTTTCTACTCTTCATATATTAAGTCCTCCCAACCACTGCCGTGTTCATTCCGCAAAAAACACCCGGCAGAGCCGAGTGTTCGTGATCACAGGAATATTCTTTCCTGTGTTATTTGCAAATCACTTGCGTATTGTATAGTAAGGATTTGGTGGCGCTTTGTCAAGGAAATTTGCAACAAAGATGCGTTTATTGCAGGTAGCAATCCGTACTTTTATTGTGTATGGTGGCTGCAACCGCGCAGGTATGGTGATTGATTCATAATTTCCGCGTGACGGCAGTGACGCACAATGCTACAATACTCCCATCCTATGAATGAAAAAAGCCCTTACGGGCGGGACAAGAGGTGCGACTATGCTGATTGTATTTCTGGAGATTTTGGGAACCATTGCCTTTGCCGTTTCCGGTGCCATGGTGGGCATCCGGCGGGGCTACGATGTCTTCGGTGTCACGGTGCTCGGTGTGGTCACCGCCGTGGGCGGCGGCATGGTCCGGGACGTTACCTTGAACAAGGTACCCGTGGCCCTGACCCAACCCCACTACGTGATCATGGCCATCGTCACCTCCCTCGTGGTCTTCATCATCGCCTTCTTCCGCAAGCAGCAGATGGACCTCACCACCAAGCGGGTCTATGACGCCCTGATGCTATTGATGGATTCGCTGGGACTCGGCATCTTCACCGTCATGGGCGTGCGGGCCGGTGTGGAAGCCGGCTATGCCTACAATTCCTTCCTCCTGGCCTTCCTCGGCGTCATCACCGCGGTCGGCGGCGGACTGCTTCGAGACATCATGGCCGGTGTCGCCCCCTACATCTTCGTGAAGCACATCTATGCCTGTGCCTCCGCCGCCGGTGCCATCCTCTGTGTCCTGCTCTATCGGATCCTGGGCCAGAGTGCCGCCCTCATCTTTCCTTCCGTCCTGGTCTTCGTGATCCGCATCCTGGCCGCTCACTTCCGCTGGAACCTTCCCCATATCAAAACGCCCAGCGTATAAAATAGCAAGCCCGGGGTCAGCGATAGCTTGGCTATCGGGGCCCCGGGCTTTCCTTATTTCACGTAATTCCGCTCCCCAAAGATCCCGGTGCCGACCCGCACCATGGTGGCACCTTCTTCTATGGCCACTTCGAAATCTCCGGTCATGCCCATGCTGAGGCAGTCCATAGGAACCGGCAGAATTCCCTTTTCATTGATGCGCTGCATCAGCTCTCGCAGTCCGCGGAAGTACTGCCGGTTGCTCTCCGGCTCCTCCGTAAAGGGCGCGATGGTCATAAGTCCCCGTACCCGAAGATGGGGAAATGCCGTCAGTTCGCGTATAAAGTCCTCTGTCGCCTCCGGCGTCAGGCCGAACTTCGTGTCCTCTCCCGCCATATTCACCTCACAGAGAATATCGATGACCATATCCTGCTTGGCAAATTCCTTTTCGATCGTTTCCGCCAGCTTCAGATTGTCCACGGAATGGATCATACAGACCTTCCCCGGCAGATACTTCACCTTGTTAGCCTGCAAATGACCGATCATATGCCACTGCAGAGGCTCCTGAATGGCCTCCGTCTTCTCCCGGATTTCCTGTACCTTGTTCTCGCCAAAGACCCGGGCACCGGCGGCCATAGCCTCTCGTACATCAGAAACCGGTTTGGTCTTACTGACAGCGATCAATGTGACCATTTCTCGATTTCTTCCTGCTCTTTCACAGGCAATCCTTACCCGCTCTTCCACTTCCGCCAGATTTCCCGCTATTGTTCTCATCCTGTCCTCCCTCTGCTGCCACTTTCCGGCAGAGAAGTCAGTCCCCTGCCGCCGTTTTCTTTGAGTATACCATAGCTCTGCGGATCTGCACCAGACGATCTACCGTTTTGATCACCAGTTCGGTGTCCAGCGGTTTCGATATATGGGCATTCATCCCCGCCTCCCGGCTTTTGATCCGATCCTCGGTAAAGGCATTGGCCGTCATGGCCACAATGGGAATGCTCTGGGCGTCCTCCCGTTTCATGTCCCGAATCGTCCTGGTGGCCTGGTAGCCATCCATCTTCGGCATCATCACATCCATGAGTATCGCGTCAAATTCTCCCGGCGCAGAACTTGCAAAGGTTTCTGCCGCCTCTTCACCATTCCAGGCCTTGGTGACAATTGCCCCCTCCGTCTCCAGCAGGAACTCCGCAATCTCCATGTTCAGCTCATTGTCCTCGGCCAGCAGGATATGGTATCCCTGAATGGAATGCAGCTTCTCCGCATCACTGCTCTTTTTTACAGCAGAAGACGTATTGTCGATCTTAAAGGGAATCCGGATCACGAAGGTGGTGCCCTTTCCCTCCTCACTTTCGAAGGTCATGGAGCCATCCATCTTGTCCACCAGTCCCTTGGCAATGGGCATGCCCAGTCCGCTGCCGCCGTACTTCGTTTGTACCTCTGTGTTTTCCTGGGTGAAGGGTTCAAAAATCCGCTCCTGATACGCCCGGCTCATGCCGATACCCGTATCGGCACAAACCATCTCGATCAGCGCTTCATCCTTCTTCTCACCGGGAAGCTCCCGACAACTGAAGATAATGCTGCCGTTCGCCTTATTGTACTTCACCGCATTGCTCATAACGTTCATGAGCAACCGCTTCACATGTCGGGAACTACCGATGAGATGCCAGTGATTCACCTCATAATTTTCCTGGATCAGCTGAAGTCCTTGTTCCGTCGAAAGCTTCTCGATGACCACCAGCACCTCGTCCAAAACCTCGTGGAGATCGAAGGGCTGTTCCTCCAGCACCACCTCACCGGACTCCAGCTTGCCCATGTCCAGTACCTCATTGACGAGCTCCAGCAAAAGATGGGACGCATCCTTAATCTTGGCCCGACACTCCGCTTGTTTATCGAGATCTGATGCATAGTACTCGGCCACATCCAGCATACCGCAGATGCCATTGATGGGCGTACGAATATCATGGCTCATGCGCTGCAGGAACTCGGTCTTGGCCACATTGGCGGCATCCGCCCGTTTCGCAGACTCCAGCAGCATTTTTTTATACCGCTTCTCCTTCTCCGCTTCCATCTGCTGAAATTCCCGTTCCGAGCTCTGCATCAAGAGCCAGATCACATAAATCACGCAGCTGTACAGGATCATCACCACCAGAATGTTCTGGGGCAGTGTCGCAAAAATATTCTTGTCTGAAAGGTAGGCATAAATATAGTAATCTCTTTGCTTCAGCATAAGACCATAGCTCCGGTTGCCATAAATATGCGTAAGGTGCTTACTGTCTCCCCTGTTCTTCAAGGTCTGTATCACCGGATTCTCTTTGACCGACTGGTTGAGAAGCGCGCTGTCATTGCTGGCCACCACCCTGCCCTCGTCCGTCACAATGATGGTACCGTCCACCGAAGCACGATAGCCCTCCAACAGGCTTTGTATCGTCAGGGAATACTCCCGCGCGCATTCCGGCGTGATGGCATAGTAGCTCACCACCATACCGGCGCCGTCCTTCCTGGCCGTCGCCGCCATATTCACATAACCGCCATCCGAAAACTGAATGCGCTGCGTATGGGTACGCTCACCTGCATTCAATCCGAAAAAAGAAACGCCGCTGTCATACGATGCCAACAGGGCTTCCTCCACCTGCGGATCCTCCGCGTAGCTCAGCTCTACATTTCCCGCAGGATCCAGCAACAGAATGCCCTGCAGCCAAAGTTTTTGCGCACACGTGGCAAGAAAGTCTGCATCAACTTCCTTCCCGTTTTCATATTCCGCATCGATCTGATCTCTCGCCTGACTGCAGCTCTCAACCGCCCGCAACAGCGCCTGGGTCTCTGCACCGTTGTTATTGTGGGTATAGGTGGCGCACTGCACCTTCATATAATTTGCGGTTTTCTGCATCCCTTCCTCCGCCAGGCGCAGATCGCTCTGATAGAAATATCCCACGGACGCCGCAAAAACAATGAGGCCGATCGCCACAACGGGAATCCAGAACTTGTAATTTCCTTTAGTATGCAAGCTGATCCACCTCCAGATACTTCTCCGGGTTGTCCAGATACTTTCCTATGATCTTCGCAGAAGTGCCGTCCTTCCGCATTTCTTCAAATGTCTGGTCCAGTTTTTCGCAGATTCCCCGCTCATCGTTCTTGGCAAAGGCCACACCGATACCGACGGTCATCAGCGGTTCCTCCAGGATGCGGTACTTTATGTCATAGTCCTTCTCGTACTGAAGAATCGAAGTCTCGTGGGCAGCCACCGCGTCCACGTAACTCTTTGCCAGGAAGGTATACATCAGTTCCCGACGGGTCAGACTGATGAGATTGCCAAGCCGCGGAATCCTCTCGTCTTTCTTTGCGGTAAAAATCTCATCCGGCTTTGTGGTGGACTGCACCGCCAGACTTCTCCCCGCAAGATCTGACAATTCCCATATGTCGCTGTCCTCCTTGACGGCCACCACCTGTCGGCTCACCATATAAGAGCCCGCCCAACGGTAATCCTCAAGACGTCCCTCCATGGAAAAGCTGCCCCAGATGCAGTCAATCTCTCCGCTCTCCACCAGATCCTTCTTCTGTTCCCAGTTGATAAAGACAATCTCCGTTTGGTATCCCATTCTGGAAAAGGCCTCCTTGGCCAGATCCACGTCAATGCCGGTGGGATTGCCATCCTCATCCAGGTAAATATAAGGCGGGTAGGAATCGCTGCCGACCCGTATCACCGGTACTTCACTCTCCTCCGTACCGGATTGCCCCGTCATCTTCTCACTGCAGCCCGTCATGGACAGCAGCATACCCGCCGCCAGAACCGCCACAAGCCATCGCCAGCCCTTTCTGCTCTTTTTCTCGTTCACTATCTTTTCTCTCCGTGTGTGTCTGTGCGGTCTCGCTGCTTCAGTCTGTTATTCTGCACATGTTTCTGCAATTTTATTGCACATAATGTATTGATTATAATTGTTATAATTCGTCAATTCAAGCACATTTCATAGATACCGTTTTAAGATTCATGCATTTTTGCCACATTTTAAGATTTTCGTATTCTCACTTCTCGATGCCGAAAAAGAAGTTCCCTTCAAAGGGCTCCGGTGTTAAGCTAGAAGCATTATGACAAGCCCCGGCGGAGACATATTTACACCCCGAAGGGCAAGGGAGGATTCAATGGATTTTAACGGACTCTTTGAAATGCAAGGCATGCTTTTTCTTCTGATGGCGCTGGGCTACCTTCTCCGGAAACGGGGTCTCATCACGAAAGAAGGGAAGCAGCTATTGACAGACCTTGTGCTCTTCGTCACTTTGCCCGCCAGCATTTTAAAATCCTTTCAAATGGAAATGACCCATGAAATCCTCATGGGCAGTCTCGCCGTGACCATCGTGGCCTTTTTGATCCAGGTGGGCGCCTTTCTTCTGGGGCTCGTGCTCTATCCCGGCCGGAAGGACGAGGACAAGCGGGTCCTGCAATATGCCACCATCTGCTCCAATGCCGGGATCCTCGGCAATACCATCGCAGAGGGCATCTTCGGCAGCACCGGTCTCCTCTATGCCGCTATCTATACCATTCCCCAGCGGGTACTGATGTGGTCCGTGGGTCTCACCTACTTCACCACAGCCCCTTCCAAAAAGCAGCTGGTGAAGAAGATCCTGACCCATCCCTGCATTCTGGCGGTCTTCGCCGGCCTCCTTCTGATGGTCACCCAATTCACGCTGCCGGGTCCCCTGAACCTCACCGTGAAAACCGTTGCCGGCGGCAATACCTTCCTAGCCATGCTCCTGGTGGGTACCATTCTCTCGGAAATCCCCTTCCGGAAGCTGCTGGACCGGGAGGTTTTCTACTATTGTCTGATCCGGCTCGGCCTGATCCCTCTCCTCGTGTATCTGGCCTGCCGTCTCGCCCATGTGGATTCCCTCGTCAGCGCCGTCTGTGTGGTTCTGTCCGGCATGCCCTCTGCCGCCACCACTGCCGTTCTGGCCAGCCGTTATCACAAAAATGAAGAGCTGGGTGTGAAGCTCGTTGTCCTCTCCACCCTGCTCTCCATGATCACCATCCCTTTGTGGTGCATATTTTTAGGCTGACAATTCCTTTCTACTTTCCCTGCACCCGGTTCATCACCAGTACATCTCCCGGCAGTACTTCATCGCTGCCGCGGGGGATCAGTACATTCTTTCCCCGCTTCATTAAAATCACCAGCTCATCCTTCGGGAGCTCCAGCTGAGAAATCAGCTTTCCGGCGAAGCCGTTTCGTACCGTCGCCGTCATTTCCGACAGCTGCACATCACTGATCTCACCCGAAATGACCGCACTGAGGATCAGCAGATCCCCGGGCTGCAGTACCGTATTGCCGTTGGGCACCAGCTTCTCGCGCCCGCGCACCACGAGGATCACCAGGAGATCCGGCGGCAGCGCCACTTCTCGCAGCGTTTTTCCTTCCCAGATATGCCCCTCCGGTACCTGAATCTGAATAAACTGTACCGGCACTTCCTCGGTGTAGTCCGTGAATGACTTCATGACGTCATCACTGTCATCGATCATGTCCAGCTTCCGGGCACAAATCGGCAGAAGCGAGCCCTGGAAAAGAACGGACAGCACCGCAATCAGGAAGGTAATGTGGAAAATCGTATCGCCGATCTCCACCCGGGACATGGCCATCATGGCAAACACGATGGCCGCCGCACCGCGCAGCCCGGAAAAAGACAAAAGAAGCAGCTGTCGCAGGGGCTTCCGGAAGGGAAGCATCAGGAGAAAAACCGCCGCAGGTCGTGCCACAAAGGTCAGGAATAGCGCCACCCAGACGGAGGTCGCCGCAATACCCGGCAAGCGATGGGGCAGCGACAGCAGTCCCAGTAAAAAGAAGATCAGCATCTGCATGAGGCTCGTGAAGCCATTGAAAAATTGTACAATGTTCTTTTTTCCGCTAAAGCGCGTATTGCCCAGGAGAATGCCGCAGAGGTAGGTACTGAGATAACCATTTCCCTGCAAAGCTGTCGGCAAGGCATAGGCAAGCACTGCCACACCCAGCATGAAAATCATGTCGAAACTGCCCTCATGAAAATCAAAACTACGGAGGCACCAGCGGGCAATGGCGGCTATCGCAGCACCGCAGGCGAGTCCCACGCCCACCTGCAGCAGCACCATCTGCAAAATCTGATCCGCCGTCACATTTCCTTCCAATACCAGAATGGAAATCAGCGTCATCATATAGGCAGCCGGGTCGTTACTTCCGCTTTCCAGTTCGAGAAGAGAGGCGGAATTGTAGCGAAGGTTCAGCTGTCGGGATCGCAGAATAGAAAAGACGGACGCCGCATCGGTGGAGCTGATGATGGAACCCAGCAGCAGTCCCATGCCGAAGCTCATGTGCAGGAAAGAGCAGCAGAAAAAAGCCACCAGCACTGCCGTCAGCACCACACCTGCCGTGGACAGGATAATGGCCTCCGGCGCTGTGGATCTGGCCTGCTTCCAGCTGGTACCGAAGCCGCCGTAGAACATGATGAAAATGAGGGCCGCGGAGCAGATATTCTCCGCCATGGAATAGTCTTCAAAGGGAATTTTCAGGATACCGTCCGAACCGAACAGCACACCCAACAGAATAAAGAAAAGAAGCACCGGGATCCCCAGCCTTCCGGAAATCTTGTTCAGAAGAACACAGGAAAACACAACAACACAAAACAGAATCAGAATATTCAGCAGCAAACAAATCTCCTTTCCAATACCCTCCTACAGTTCCAAAGTTTTCTGTAACTATGCCTTGAAAGCCGCAGATTGTCAAGAAAAGGCATGCTTTTCACAGAATGTTCGTTTTTGTTTCACAAAAAAGTTTATGGAGCAAAAAAAGGAGACCCCCGCGAGCCAAGCTCGCGGCAAAAAAAGCTGGGGACCCCGCAAGCCAAGCTTGCGCTGATCCCCAGCTAAATCCTTTAAAACAACATATCTGCAAAAGAATTATTCTGATATTTCAAACATCATGTTCATAAATCACTACCAGCTAACCAAACCTTATTGGATAAGCCCTCGACCGATTAGTAACCATCACCTCAATGCT
>CAVFNN010000045.1:0-13124 GCA_963623925.1 bacterium
TTGAAGATCCAAACTGCACCTGGGATACTTATATCATAAGCGCCAAAGGAGCTTATCTTTCAGACAAAGCTCGTGCGTTCCGAGAATTCTGCATAAACTGGATGCAGGAAAATGGTGAAAAACTATTTCATTGGCATCCCTAAAATAAATGCGCAATGACATCTTTGTAAACCAAGCACTTTATTAATTCATGCCATGGCCAATGACTCCGCCAGCCATTCCTCGACCTGTTTCACAGATACCTTAACAGCCCTGGCAATCTTCTCTACAGGCAGTCCCATATGAGATAATTCTGTTGCTGTCTCCTTGGCTTTCCGGAGTTCGCCAATACCAACACCCTTCTGCATTCCTTGTTGCATTCCTTGTCGCATTCCTCGTGCAACACCCTTTTCTTCTGCCTTCTGAAAATCTGCTGCCATAAAGTCTCTCAATGCATCATACATACCGGGTTCCTCCTTTCGCATTTTGTCAAACGCGTCTCTATTCGCTGCCAGTGCTACCTGCAAGACTGACTCTATCAGTTCTCTTTCACTTCTACCATAGCGAGTTTCTTCAATGTTCGCAAGCAATTTTTTCGCATCCCCTGACTGTAACCGATTCGTCAGACTCTGCAACCAGATGGCGTCCCTCTCTGATAATTCATTACTGACAATGAGCTGTGCTGGGAACAGTCCTGCTTGTTCGATGTAGTAAATACCGGGATGGTCCTCTCTTACCTCGTAGTTCTCTCGCAGCCACTTGAGCAGCTTCTCCGGCTTATCAGCTCTGACCAATGTTACTAAAACGTCCTCAGTCGGGATCTCGTTCACCTTCTTTGCCGTGGCCTTGTATAGGCAGGCGTATCCCATGGTCTTGAAGAACGTGTCAATGCTGAGCTCGTCTCCCGGGGACTTGTACTCGAAGATGTTGTGGCGACGAAAGTTCTTGCCGATGACTTCCTCGATCACCAAATCAGCTATCTTTTCAATAACGAGCAAGTCGATCTGAATTGGCTTGGGATTTAGCAAATGCTCCTCATGAAAAATAAGTTGTTCTTCGTAATCTCGTAGTTCTAACTTCATGGCTGCTACGAAGCCTGGATGCCACTGAATCCTAGAATCCGAACTATCACCTTTTGATTTCTTTGATGATTTCCCTTTCCCCACTAATGTCACCTCCTCCGGATATGGGTTATCGATTCGATAATTTGCCAGCATTTTTGTATGGCATTGTTCATTTTTAATTATCGTATCATAAGCAGCTGAAATCTCCTATACTCTATATTCGGATATGGTTTTACCAGTTAACTGTACCTGTCACCGAGGTTCCCGAAGCGAGCTGACATATGCCCTCGCAGGGGGAACATGCTTGCCAAAGGCAAGTTCCTTGAGAGCTACCAGCTCGAAAGGAATCCAAAAGTGTACCACAACACAAGGCGACAACAGGTCACGGCACAGACAGTGGCAGTCCCAAATACAACACATCGCAAGAGCGGCAGGCGGAGGTGCGGGAAGTCCTTTGAGGAGGATGGAAACAGCTTCCAGAGGTCACGCTTAGTGCGCTCCACAGGGGCTTCAGGCCCCGGCGGTGGCGCAATGAGCTGTTCCCATCAAGGGAACAGCGAAACATGCGCACCGCTGATGAGCGCACTTTGCGGGAGCCTCGCTGAAGATGTCCAGACTCCGACCGGACTTCCCGTGCCCTGCTGCCGCCTTATGCTGTTTCATTGGTACCTGTCACCGTTAAATGGATATGGCTTACGTTGCCGCCTACTCCTTTCTGTATTGCGAAATACTCACAATAGCAAATGTCAGCAAATCCAACTATATCACAATGACATATCAAGAATACGAAACTCGTATTAACCCCTCGTTGCGCAAATGTGCTATCATAGGGCCGTTCGCGTGATTGTACTTACAGAAATACATAATGAGGTGACTGAAGATGAGACTGAAGTATACAGGCATGACATTTACAGATGGTTTGACCAACGGCAAAATCTATGAAGGCCGGGAGATGAATCCCTTCTGCTTCCTCGTGCAGGATGACAGCGGCAGCCAGCGAATCTATTCCCGGGAAAATCCGCGTCCGGTAACCGGCAGCTCTGTCGGCGGCAGATGGGATATTGTAGACTGACGATTCCATGCAGCACACACGGGATCGACAAATGTGCGAAAAACCGAAAAACTTTCGCAAATCGAGTAGTTTTTACTGAAATTTCAGAAAAACTTCCTGACTCAATCCATTTTTTCGGTTTCGCAAGAATATTTTGATACCATAAACAAAGCGCGCCCACTCTGCTGTCTCGGCAGAATGGGCGCGCTTTGTTCATCATTCGATTGTTCTACACGATCTTACGCCTGCTGCTCTTTCTTCGCGATCATCGGCAGGATCATACCCAGTGCGGTCAGCACGATGGGGGTAATGATGTTAAGAGCCATGGTAAACGGATCTGTGTCATACATACCCATGAGGCAGCATACCGCGGTCACCAGGAAGCACCAGCCACCGGCCACCATAGCAATGCTGTGGTTCTTCACGAAACGATACTCTGGATTGAAACGTCCCTCTGTTTTACGCAGTGCCATATAAGCCACAAACACCCAGAGATAACGAAGCGGCATACATACGGAATTCAGCTTGGTCAGCTGCTTCAGTACGGCTGCAGCACCCGGTACCACGGACTGGATCAGGATGATGGCACCGGAAAGCACCATGACCATCTTGATACCATTGATATAAGCGCCGTTTTTATTCTGCTTCAGCAGCGCCTTCGGAATGAACTGACGGGAATCCTCGTTGCTCAGCAGCATACGCAGCGGTGCATCGATGGAAAGCACCAGCACGGACAGCTGGCCGATGACATTACACAATGCATAGATGATCAGCAGTGTGTCACCGATGCCATAGTACTGTCCCAGTCTCTGGAATGCCCAGTAGGAACCGTTGGATACATAGGAGCTGAAGCTTTCTGCGGATTCATTGACCACAGCCGGGTCGAACATCATGCCCATGGAAATGGTGCCCAGGATAGCGCAGACAAGCACCATAACTGCCAGGGCGATCATGCCCTTGGGGAAGCCCTTGCCCGGATCCTCTACCTTATTTACATAAGGAGAAATCTTCTCACAGCCGCCCACGGCGAACACCAGGATGGACAGGGAAGTGAAATAACCGACATTAAACTGCGGAACCAGGTTCTTCAGGCTGAAGTCCATGGTCACGTAACCGCCGTTTGGATTGATGACCGGTGCCGCAAACATCATCACGATGTAGAGCAGGGACATCACAAACATGCTGGTACCGGCAATACTGGTCATACTCTTCAGCGGGTTCAAACCCTTGCTGGCTACCCAGCAGAAGAAGAGGAAAATAACAAGCGTTGCAATCTGAATGTACAGAGTCGGCAGGCTGTCATAGGTCTCCGCGTTCCGGAAAACCGCCCAGGACAGGGCCTTCAGTCCGCCGCTGGCCTTGCTGGCAATGTAGGTGATGTGGCAGGCCCAGTAGGTCCAACCGGCATAGTAACCCACCTTCGCGCCCAAGGTCTCGTGGATCCAGGAGCTGACACCGCCGCCGGATTTCTTGAAGGCAGAACCGAGCTCACCCACCATCAGTGCGTAAGGCACGAAATACAGGGCAAACATCAGGATCCAGCTGAACATAACCTGCAGGCCGTTGAAGTACATGAAGCCGTTGACCACATTACCGAAGCCCCATACCGTAGAGAAGGCCATGAAGGCCAGCACGGTCCATTTGATTTTCTTTTGTTCCATATTCACTTATACTCCCTAAATAGTTACGATAGTACCTTTGCTTCTGATTTTCGGCGCAGCTCAGAAGCGAAGCTGATAATTGCCGTCGCCGCTGCCTTCTACGGAAGAGGAGAACAGTACGCGTGCCGCTTCGATGAGATAAGCGGTATCCTTCGCACCGGCGGTCTCATAGGGTGAGTGCATCGCGAGCTGCGGCAGTCCGATATCCACGGTGTTCAGCGCCACCTGTGACTGAGAAATGTTGCCCAGGGTGGAGCCGCCCAGCATATCGGAGCGGTTGGTGAAGGTCTGCACGGGAACATTGGCTGCCTTGCAGATCTTCCGGAAGATGGCACCGGAAATGGCGTCTGTGGTGTACTTCTGGTTCGCACTGTACTTGATGACGATACCCTTGTTCATGTACGGACGGTTGGTGGGATCCGCCATATCCTTATGGTTCGGATGCACCGCATGGGCATTGTCCGCGGATACCAGGAAGCTCTGCTGCAGGCTGACGAGGTAATCCTCCTCACTTCTGCCGAATGCCGTATGAATGCGGTGCAGCACATCCTTCAGGAAGGTGGACGCTGCGCCCTGCTTCGTACCGCTGCCGACCTCTTCATTGTCATAAACGCAGTGTACGGCAATGCTTTCCTTCAGCTCTGCGGCCAGCAGGCCCTGCAGAGACGCGAAAGCACACTGAAGATCGTCCAGACGGCCGCTGGCAATGTATTCGCCCTCGGCGCCGATCACGGTGCCCTTCATCCGGTTGTAGAGATAGAGATCCGTATCTAGAATCTGTGCTTCCTCCACACCGGCTGCCGCCGCAATCCGCTTCAAGAAGCTTCCCTTTGCGCCTGTCTCTACGTCACCGTATAGCGGCAGCATGTCCACCTGGGCATTGTAGGCATAGCCTTCATTGACCTGCCGGTTCATGTGGATGGCCAGGTTCGGGATGATCAGAAGATCTTGATCAAGGTTCACCAGTCTGGTCTCTACACCGGACTCGGTTTCCACCACGACCCGTCCTGCCACAGAAAGGGGACGATCCAGCCAGGGGGCACAGAGCATGCCGCCGTACTTCTCCACGTTGAGCTTCACGTAGTTCTTGTCGATCTCCATCTCCGCGTTGCTCTTCACCTTGAATACCGGAGAATCACAGTGGCTCGCCATGATCTGGAAGCCCAGGAAGCCCTCCTTCGGAATCCGAAAGGCAATCAGCGCGGAATCATTCCGGGTGACATAGTAGCTCTTTCCAGCCTGCAGACTCCAGGCCTGTCCCTCATAAAGGGGAAGGAAGCCATTCTGCTCCAGAATCTCCTTCATGTTTGCCACCGCAAAGAAGGCATTCGGGCTTCTGTCCAGGAAGTCGAGAAGCGCACGATTTGTTGCTTCAAAGTTCATTTTGTTACACTCTCTTCCTATATAAAATGTCAGGCAGCCGTTTCTATGAAAAATTTTTTTCATGCCAAGTTATATCTGTCTTTCGTATTATTCCCGTGAAATATCGCTGCCATGCCGGCCCATTATACAACAATTGTGCATTTAAATCAATACAACAATAAAAGCGGCCCGCAGGACCGCCTTTTACGCAAAAATGCACAAATACCCGCAAGGATATTTGTGCATTTCGAAATACATGTTTGATCTTCTATATCTCTATCATATCACGCTATAATATCGGTCAGCGGTGCCACCTGGATGTCATGGGCTGCCAGCTCGTTCCGGATCTTCTCCACGAAGAGCAGGGCCTTTTCGCCGTCACCGTGGACGCAGACAGAATCGGCTTCGATGTCGATGTCCTTTCCGGTGATGGTCCGGACCTTCTTCTCTTCAATCATCTGCACCACTCTGGCGATGGCCTCATCCTCATCGGTGATCATGGCACCCGGCTTCTTCCGGTTCACCAGCGTACCGTCCTCTTCATAGGCCCGATCTGCAAAAACCTCGGCTGCCACCCGGAGTCCCATGTCCTTCGCCGCCTTGTACAGGTTGCCGCCGGCCAGTGCCATGACAATGAGGGTCGGATCATAAGCCTTGATGCCCTCACAGATGGCCGTGGCCAGATCATAATCCTTGGCTGCCATGTTGTAGAAGGCACCGTGGGGCTTCACATGCTGCAGCTTCATACCGTTGGCTTTCACAAAAGCATCCAGCGCGCCCAGCTGATAGAGAATGTAGTTTCGTGCTTCCTCATGACTCACCACCATGTTGCGGCGGCCGAAGCCCATGAGATCCGGGAAGCCCGGATGGGCGCCCACCTGAATCCCGGCAGCCTTTGCGCTGCGGATGGTCTTGTCCATCACCATGGGATCCGATGCATGGTAGCCGCAGGCCACATTCGCGGAAGAGATCAGCGGAATGATCCGATCATCCATCCCTAGGGTATAACGGCCGAAGCTCTCGCCCAGATCACTGTTCAAATCTACCTTTTTCATTCTTTTTTTCCTCCGGAAATGAATCCCTCAATAAAGCCGGTATCCGCTCTGCCCTCGGTGAAGGCCGGCGCAAACATGATCTTGTACTGGAAATCCAGGTTTGTGGAAACACCCAACACCAGCGTCTCGTCCAATGCCGCCCGCATCTTGCGGATGGCTGCGTCCCGATCCTCTGCATGCACCAGGATCTTCGCGATCATGGAATCGTACTCAGAGGGAATCTTGTATCCCGTATACAATGCTGTGTCCACCCGGACACCGTTGCCGCCGGGGAGATGCAGATGGGTGATCTTTCCCGGGCTGGGCATGAAGTTCTGCTCCGGAATCTCCGCGTTGATGCGGCACTCGATGGTATGACCGGAAATGTGAATGTCCTCCTGGGTGAAGCTGAGCTTCTCGCCCGCGGCCACGCGGATCTGCTCCTCCACCAAATCCCGGTTGCACTGCATTTCCGTCACGCCGTGTTCCACCTGGATACGGGTATTCATCTCCATGAAATAATATTCGCCGCTCTGGTCCACAATGAACTCAATGGTACCGGCACTGGAATAGTTGGCTGCCTTCGCCGCCAGCACCGCGTCATTCATCATCTTTTCCCGGGTCTCCGCCGAGATCGCCGGGGAAGGAGATTCCTCGATGAGCTTCTGGTGATTCCGCTGTACGGAGCAGTCCCGCTCTCCCAGGGCGACAACATTACCATAATTATCCGCAATAATCTGCACCTCCACATGTCGGGGATGCAGGATCAGCTTCTCGATATACATGGTGTCGTCGCCGAAGGCATTGGCGGACTCGCGCTGCGCCATGTTGAACTCGTTTTCGAAGTCATCCTCGCTCATGCACTCCCGCATGCCCTTGCCGCCGCCGCCGGAGGAGGCCTTGATCATCACCGGGAAACCGATCTTCTTCGCGATTTCCTTTCCTACCTCCGCCTCATAGACCGGCTCCTTGGTACCGGGTACCACGGGCACCTCCGCCTGCATCATCATAGCGCGGGCCGCGGACTTGTTGCCCATGCGGTCGATCACGTCCGCCTTGGGGCCAATGAAGGTGAGCCCGTTTTCCTCGCACTTCCGTGCGAAACTGCTGTTCTCCGACAAAAAGCCGTAGCCGGGGTGTACCGCATCACAGCCCATGTTCAGGGCAGCGGTGATGAGACGATCCATGTTCAGATAGGAGCCTCTCGCCGGTCCTTCGCCGATGCAGACCCGGAGATCCGCAAGGCGCACATGCATGGCATCCCTGTCCTCCCGGGAGTAAACCGCCACGGAGACGATTCCCATGTCCCGGAGAGCCCGGATGATGCGGACAGCAATCTCTCCCCGGTTTGCAACCAATACTCGTTTAAACACTTGCTGCTCTCCTTCTCCTCATCAAAGCTTCTTCACACGGAACAGGGGCTGTCCGTACTCTACCTTCTGCTCGTTGGACACCAGGATGGCCTCGATCTCGCAGTCGAAATCCGCGGTGATTTCGTTCATCATCTTCATGGCCTCCAGAATGCAGACGGTCTCGCCGGTCTTCACATGGTCGCCGACCTTCACATAGGCGGGGATATCCGGGCCTGCTGCGGAGTAGAAGGTACCCACGATGGGGCTTGTGATGTTGACTTCATCGTCCTCCTCGGGAAGAGACGGGGCCTCCACGGCGGCACCTGCAACGGGCGCTGCGGCTGCCATCGGCACAGCTGCCGGGGCACCTGCGGCAATCACCGGGGGATTGTCGAGCTTACTCATGGTGATCTTGAAATCACCTTCCTTTATGGTCATGGTCTTCAGGGAGCTTGCCTCCAGAATCTTCACCAGTCCTTCAATCTTTTCAAGTTCCATTTCTGATACCTCTTTCTATATCTACGGGGCCTCGCTGCATCCTTGCACTATCCCTCAATCTGTAAACAGCCGCTCCATTCTCTTGGCGGTCAGCCGACACTCCAGTACCTCACGACAGGGCTTATGGATCTGGTTCCGCATCTCCTGCAGCTCCCGCTCCTCCTCATGAATCAGCCTCTGCGCCTCCTGTACACTGATGACCCGGAAACGCACCTTGTCGCCGATACGGCGTTGGCAGAGCTTCGGGAGATCCACGGTAGCCACGGTGGCGATCTTCGCATAACCGCCGGTGGTCTGCCGGTCTGACAGAAGCACGATGGGCTTGCCGTGACTGGGCACCTGGATGGCGCCGAAGGCGATACCGTCGGAAATGATGTCGGAGCCCCGCTTGGTCTCAATGAAGGGACCCTCCAGCCGGAGTCCCATCCGGTCAAAATTACTGGTGACGCTGTACTCACTGTTCAGGAAGGTTTCCACACCCTTGTGGGTGAACATCTCGTCCTGGGGGCCCAGCACCACACGAATTGTCTCATTGTCCGTTTCAAAATCGTGAATCGGCAGCTCTCTGGACAGGAAGAAGGGCAGATACTTCCGCCGCTTGATCCGGGTAGAGATATAGTCGCCGTCCTGCAGCTTTCGTCCCTTGAAGCCGCCGATGCCGCACTTCAGGTTGGTGGAACGGGAGCCCATGATCACGGGAATCTGCAGGTAGTTGGAGAAGGCAATGTAGCAGGTTCTGCCGGTTCTGGCAGCCCCGAGCTTCAGCACATCTCCCTTGTTTACGTAAATTGCCTTATACATAGGCACCGGATCATCGTTTAATTCCGGCCGGAAGTCGCCGCCGGTGATGGCAATGATCATGCTGGAGGTGAATTCCAGCGTCGGTCCCAGCAGGGTGCATTCCAGCACCGCTTCATTTTCCGGATTGTCGAGAAGCAGATTCGCGATCCGGAAGGAGCGTGTATCCATCACGCCGCCAACATTAAATCCCTGGCTCTGGTAGCCGGTACGGCCATAGTCCTGCACCGTCGTCAGCATACCGCCCTTCAAAACTCGAAATCCCATGCCTACTCTCCTTCATGCACTACGCACTGGTAGCTGCCGTCCTCTACCCCTGCCTTGATGTCCTTGAATTCCGCCTCTGTGATGGGCACAAAGCGGATATATTCGCCGGCCTGCACCAGAATGGGCTTCTCCCGCTGGGGATCATAGGTTTTCACCGGCGTGAGTCCCATCAGCTGCCAGCCGCCCGGGGAATCCATGGGATAGATGCCGGTCTGGGAACCGCCGATACCCACAGCGCCCGCCGGGATCTTCACCCGGGGATTGGCCAGTCGCGGGGTGTGAATCCGGGGATCCAGACCGCCAAGATAGGTAAATCCCGGCAGGAAGCCCAGCATGTAAATGAGATAATCCGTTCCCGTATGGATCTTGATGACCTCTTCCTCGCTGAGCCCCGCATGGCTGGCAATGTTGCCGAGGTCCGGTCCGTATTCTCCACCGTAAAGCACCGGGATTTCCCAGACCTTCCGGCTGCCGGCGTCCAGCTTCATATCCATCTTCACAATGGACAGAAGACGCTGGTAGAGCTCGCCGTAGGAAATCACCAGCGGATTGTAGCTCACCAGCAGGGAGCAATAGGTCGGAATCATGTCCACGATGCCCTCGATCTGCTGGGCCCGGATCAGCTTCATGCAAGCTGCGATCCGCTGATTGACCTCGGGACTGATGACCTGTTCAAATTCGATGAGGAGGGAGGAATCCCCCTCCGCTATCACCTTGATATTTTGCATACAGTATTCCTTTACTAAATCCACAAAACGCTGAGCAGAGCTTGCTCAGCGAAGTGTTCTTATGGTTTTTCTAATGGCGGTGCTAAAAGTTACGTTACTTAAAACAGCGTTGCCAGCTTGCTGAGAGAGGTGATGCCCACATAACCGGCCAGCACAACCACCAGGATGCCCAGTACAAAGAGCACGGTGGGATGCTTATATTCCTTGCCCATGATGGACGGCTTCTTCGCTGCGATGAGGCAGATGAGAAGCGCGATGGGAAGGATCAGACCATTGAGCGCGCCGGCGATCACCAGAAGTCCTGCCGGGTTGCCAAGGAAGGCCATGATCAATGTGGAGAAGGCGATGAAACCGATGATAACGGCATTCTCATTCTTCGCAATGGCACTGTTGAAGGTCTTCAGGAAGGAAACGGAGGTGTAGGCTGCACCGATGATGGAGGTCAGAGCTGCGCAAAGGAGCACAAGACCTGCAAAGCGGTAACCGATCTCTCCTGCACCCTGCCGGAAGGCATCTGCCGCCGGATTGGAGGCATCCAGCTCCACGCCGGTGACCACAACACCGAGAACCGCCAGGAAAAGCAGGACTCTCACGATGGCTGCCACAATGATACCGATGACGGAGCTGTAGTTGACCTGTCCCATGTTCTCCTTACCGGTGATGCCGGCATCAATGAGTCTGTGGGCACCTGCGAAGGTGATGTAGCCGCCGACGGTACCACCCAGCAGGGTCAGGATGGAGGGGAACAGTGCGGTGTAGCCGGTCTCCGGTACAAAGGTGTTCTTCAGTGCAGAGCCAACGGGCGGCTTCACCACGAAGATCACGATGAGGATCACGGCGATCATGAGGCCGCCCAGAACCTTCACCAGAGTGTCCATGGCTCCCTTTGCGTTCTTGGAAAGGAAAAGGAGGATGGCCAGACCGCCGGCCAGGAAGTAACCCACTGTGGTGGGAACACCAAGCAGCGTGTTGAAACCGAGGGCGCCGCCGCCGACATTACCGATGTTGAAAACCAGACCGCCCAGAACGATGAGGAAGGACAGGAAGTAACCAAGTCCCGGAAGCACCTTGTTGCCGACCTCCTGACCGCGAAGACCTGTGGTGCAGAGCACACGCCAGATGTTCAGCTGGGCGATGGCGGACAGCAGAAGGGATGCCAGGATAACGAAGCCGAAGCTGGCACCAAACTTGCCGGTGAAAGTTGAGGTCTGTGTCAGGAAGCCCGGACCGATTGCCGATGTGGCCATCAGGAAGGCTGCGCCCAACAACGCGCCGCTGGATTTCTTTTTCTCACTCATAGTGTGTACCCCCTTTACAGGCTGCGGGGACCCTGCCCCTTTTCCAGGCCTTGCGGCCGGGCAGTCCCATTTGGGACACTATATTCATGTCCCGTTTGCTATGTCTCTTATAATCAGCATTATATACGCTATTTTAATGGCGTCAAGGGATTTTTTCGTTTTTTGCATTCCCATACGTTATAACAGACAAACCGTGCCCATTTAAGGACACGGTTTAGAAGACATATTTACGTCGTGTGTCTATTATCCTTCACCTATATCAGCTATAGGGAGATGCAATTACTCTACATCCTGGATGGCCTCATAGCCCTCCTCGCCGGTACGTACCTTAACGGCACGAACGACATTGTATACGAAGATCTTGCCGTCGCCGATGTGGCCGGTATACAGTGTCTTCTTGGCGGTTTCGATGACCTTGTCCACCGGGATCTTGGAAACGATAACCTCGACCTTCACCTTCGGAAGCAGGGTGGAATCCACCTTAACGCCGCGGTACATCTCGCTGGAGCCCTTCTGGATGCCGGAGCCCATGACCTGGGTCATGGTCATACCGGTCACGCCCAGCTCGTTCAGGGCCTTCTTCAATACATCAAACTTGTCCAGGCGACAGATGATGGAAACCTTGTGGATACCGCTGTCATAGGCCGCACCTTCCACAGGTGTCGTCATCACCTTTACGGAAGCATCCACCTGGGCCGGGCTGGCCTTTTCGAAAGTTTCCTCGCCGAGGTCAGTGTTGTCGTTCTGGTCCATGGTCATGTTGGTCACGTCTGTAATGGCGAAACCGGAGTAAGCGGAGGTAAGGCCGTGCTCATGCACATCCAAACCATCGATCTCGATATAAGCCGGTACACGAAGGCCGATGAGCTTGTCAATGATCTTGAAGGCAATGAACATGGTGATCAGCACATAGGCTGCGATGGCCACAAAGCCCAGAAGCTGCACAATCAGAAGGTGTGCACCGCCGCCGTAGAAGAGACCCTTGTCCACGCCGTCGCCGCCGTTGGAAAAAAGACCTACTGCGATGGTTCCCCAGATGCCATTCACCATATGTACGGAAACCGCGCCCACGGGATCATCGATCTTTGCAATGTTGTCGAAGAACTCTACTGAAAGCACCACCAGGATACCGGCTACGGCACCGATGATCACGGAAGCGATGGGTGATACACAATCGCAGGAAGCGGTGATGGCCACAAGGCCTGCCAGCGCACCGTTGAAGGTCATGGACACGTCGGGCTTACCATAACGGAACCAGGTGAAAACCATAGTCACCAGTGTAGCAACGGCTGCTGCCATATTTGTGGTCATGAAGGCATTGGCTGCCGTTGTTGCGGCATCTGCGTCTGCCATACCGGCTGTGGAACCGCCGTTGAAGCCGAACCAGCAGAACCAGAGGATGAATACGCCGAGGGCGCAGGCTGTCAGGTTGTGTCCGGGAATGGCTCTTGCCTTGCCGTTTTTGTCATACTTGCCGATACGGGGTCCCAGGAACCAGGCGCCGAGACAAGCGATCAGACCGCCCACCATATGTACTGCTGCGGAACCGGCAAAATCGTGGAAGCCCATCTGGTAGAGCCAGCCGCCGCCCCAGGCCCAGTGGCCGGTGATCGGATAGATGATCAGAGAAATCACTGCGGAATATACACAGTAGGCCTTGAAGTTGGTTCTCTCTGCCATGGAGCCGGATACAATGGTGGATGCGGTGGCGCAGAACACTGTCTGGAAGATCACGTAGCACCAAAGCGGCATGGTCTGCGGCACCACGGAGTTCTCTGCGGTGTAACTGCCCAGGATCATGGGATCGAAGTGTCCCAGGATGGGATCCAGGCCACCGAACATGAGGCCGAAGCCCACAAGCCAGTAGCAGGGTGTGCCGATACAGAAATCCATCATGTTCTTCATGAGGATGTTTCCTGTATTCTTGGCTCTGGTGAGACCGGCCTCGCAAAGCGCAAAGCCCGCCTGCATGAAGTAAATGAGTGCCGTTGCTATCAGCACCCAGGTGACGGTTGATACATTGATTTCCATA
>CAVFNN010000046.1:0-13049 GCA_963623925.1 bacterium
GCGGCGAGCGTATAAAAGGCACTGCGATAGCAGAGCCTTCCTATGAATCAAAAAAGGGAATCTGCAATCTGCAGATCCCCCCTTTGTGCAAGTCCTTTTTACTGAAGACCGAACTTCTTGTTGAACTTATCGATACGGCCCTTAACAGAAGCAGACTTCTGTGCACCAGTGTAGAATGAATGACACTTGGAGCAAACCTCGACGTGAATCTCAGGCTTTGTGGAACCTGTTACAAATGTGTTACCGCAGTTGCAGGTAACAGTTGCCTGATAGTACTTAGGATGAATTCCCTCTCTCATTTTATACCTCTTTCTGCATGGTTTCCAACCATGCCAGCTCGCGGGCAAGGCCGCTTGGTGTTCACTGCACGTCCGCTGTGTAGCGGCCGCAAATCTGTATCACCATAGCATAAGAGGGAATAGAAATCAAGTGCTTTATCAGGATTTTCCGCCCATTCGATTGACCTTCACCAGCAGATTCTTTCCACCGGCGGTCACAGTGCCGCTCTGGGCCTGCTGGGGCTTTCTCGTAAAGGGCCGCTTATTGACCAGGAACTCGCAGACCTCGTTGTTGTTCTGGGAGCGTTCAAAGAGATTCAGCACCTCCTCTACACCGCCCTTTTTGTCATCCGCAGTCTCTCTGTGAATGATATCCAGTGCCTGCTGCTCCAGCTCCGTCAGCAGGAGGTCATCCCGCCGTGTGCCGGACTTCTGAATGTCGATGGCCGGGAAGATCCGCTTCTCCTGAAGCTCCCGGTTCAGCACCAGCTCCATGTTTCCGGTGCCCTTGAACTCCTCATAAATGACGTCATCCATACGGGAACCGGTTTCCACCAGGGCCGTGGCCAGAATGGTCAGGCTGCCGCCCTCCCGCATGTTCCGGGCCGCACCAAAGAAGCGCTTCGGCATGTGCAATGCTGCCGGATCCAATCCACCGGAGAGGGTTCTGCCCGAGGGCGTGCCCACCAGATTGTAAGCTCTCGCCAGTCGGGTAATGGAATCCAGCAGAATCATGACATCCTCGCCCTGTTCCACCAGCCGCTTCGCCCGTTCAATGCACATCTCCGCCACTTTCCGGTGATGGTCTGCGGTTTCGTCAAAGGTAGAGTAAATCACCTGCACCAGGCCGCCCTCTACCTCCTCCTTCATGTCCGTCACCTCCTCGGGGCGCTCGTCAATGAGGAGAATCAGAAGATGCATCTTCGGTTCATTCTTCACAATGGCCTTGGCCACCTGCTTCAGCAGCGTAGTTTTTCCGGCCTTCGGCGGCGACACAATCATGCCACGCTGTCCCTTACCGATGGGAGCCAGAAGATCCAGCACCCGCAGGGACGTGGGATTCTTCTCGCCCTCTGTCTCCAGACGCAGCCGCCGGTTGGGAAAGATTGGCGTCAGCTTTTCAAATTCTGTCCGGTGGATCGCCCGTCCCAAGGGCATGCCGTTGACAGACTCCACATAGATCAGTGCGCCGTAGCGCTGCTCCTGGGGCTTCTGCACCCGGGAAAGGCCCTGCAGCATATCTCCGGTGCGAAGACGATAGCGCCGAATGGTCTGCTGACTTACGTAGATATCCTGATCGCCCGGCAGGAAGTTGTCCGAACGCATAAAACCGTAGCCCTCCGACATTACCTCCAGAATACCCCGGACGCTCTTCGGCTCCTCCCGGGTGCTCTTTTCGGCGGCTTCCCTTGGTACGGCCGGCGCTGCCTCCGTGCTCTCTGCCTGAAGCGGCTCGCCCACCGTCTCCTGCACTGCTACTGTCCGGGATGCCAATGTCTCCGCGTCCGACACAACCGACACCGATTCTTCTGATGTCGTCGCTGCAGCCTGCACCACCTCAGCAGAGACCTCCGTTTCCGTTTCCATTTCCATTAAGGTGCTTTCCGGCAATTTCTCCTCCGGCTGCACCGGCATGTCTTCTGCTGCCGTTTCTCTTGTCTTCTCGTCCTCCGGCTGCACCGGACTTTCCTTCTTCGCTGCCGGTTTCCGTCTCACGGGCGCTTTCTTCTCTGTGCTCTTTCCGCTGCTCTTCCGCTCTCCCGCGGTACTTTTCCGGGCACGTACTGCTTTTCCGGTCTCTTTTGCTGTTTCTGCAGCAACGGCTGCCTCTGTCACGTTCTCAGCCTCTGCTGCCCCGGTTTTCCGGCGTCCTGCGGTGCCCGCTGCGGTTTTGCTGCGGACGGCCCTCGGCTTCTTTGCCTCTGTTTTCTCTATGCTGCTCTCTGAGGCGGTCTCTGTCTTTCGTCTTCTCGTCACGGTTCTCTTTACCGGCTTCTTCTCGGCTTCTATGCCGCTCTTTTCCAGCTCTTCGCTCATACTGCCTCCTTATCTGTGTATTCCGAGTATAACAAAGATGAGGCTTGCTTGACAATCTGCTTTTTGCTATAATTCGGATACATATGTCCAGTTTAAAGAAAGGTCAGTCCATACACAGGACGGGTATCTATATATGACAAATCGAAATTCTGCTGCCAACCAACGGCAGCGCATACGCTACGATGCCTACGGCAGACCGGTGGCTTCCAAAAAAAGCGGCAACCGGGTGCTTTCTTTTTTTCTCGGCTTTCTGCTTCCCTATGTTCTGATCAACGGCATCATCCTCTTTCTCGTGATAGCCGCACCGGACATTCAGGTCGGTGATCCGGATACCGGTGACTATCAGACCGCTTCCCTGCAGTTTAGCGTGAAGTCTCTGCTGCCCCTGAAGAGCGTCAGTGCCAACATCGAGGGCCAGGAAATCGAACTCACCCAATCCGGTGACAGCTATTCCGCCACTGTCAATACCAATGGCACCATGACCATCACCGTGAAATCCCTGAATGGCATGTCGGACAGTGCCCATGTCCAGATCAATCTCCTGGATGATGTCGCACCGGTGATTGACGAGGACACCGTGGTGATGGGTGCCGGCTACATCGAGTTCGATGTCAGCGATGCCCAGTCCGGTCTTGATTTCGACTCCATCTATGCCATCGACGGCGACGGTGACAATCTCCGCCCCACAGATGTGCAGAAAGTTGATGACAAATCCGGCCGCTTCACCTTCGCCATGAAGAGTGATTCTCTCCAGGTATATATCAGCGATATCGCAAACAACCAGTGCAGCGCCAACTTCAGCGCCGAATAAAAGAAAAAATGCAAAATCCCCAGCTTCCTTTCCGGGAAGTTGGGGATTTTTTTGAATTCATAGGAAAGTGCATCCTATGAATCAAAAAACGCTCCGCGCGGATCGCACTGCGGCGGCAAAGAAACATGTCGCTTTCGCGACCCGCCGCAGGCGGAGAATGTGCCAAGGCACATTCTATTGATGCGGCAGAATCTTATTTTTTAGTCGCAGTCACTTCTACTGCCGTTTTCTCGTCCTTCTCCTTTTCCGCCTTCACTTCCTCCGTCTTCTGGTGGAAGCGTCCGTAGGTCCGGTTGATGCCTGCCATGACCTCTTTCTCATGGGCCGAGAAAGCATCCTTCTGCATCCGCCACTGCCAGTTGCTGCCACTGGTGCCCGGTGTGTTGATGCGGCCCTCCTCGGAAAGCTCCAGATAGTCGCCGGCCGGGATGATGACGGTGTCTGCAATACTGGCCATGGCCCGCTTGATGAGCAGCTCCGGCATATACCGCCAGTCGTTGTTGGAGCGGGAGGTGTACTGGTAAATGTAGTCTCTCTCCCAGTCCGGCAGGGTATCGAACCAGTGCCGCAGGGTATCGTTGTCGTGGGTGCCCGTATAGCAGATACAGTTGGGCGTGGTAAAGTTGTGCGGCAGGTAAGCATTATCCGGGCCGGAATCAAAGGCGAACTGCAGAATCTTCATGCCCGGGAAGCCGGTCTCTGCAATGAGCTCCCGCACGGAATCCGTGATCACGCCGAGATCCTCCGCGATGATGGGCAGCTCCTTCGTTCCGAAGTGCTTCTGCATGGCAGAAAACAACGCCATACCCGGGCCCGGCTGCCACTCGCCGTTCTCCGCTGTGACATCACCGAAGGGCACGGCATAATAGGCCTCAAAGCCCCGGAAATGATCCACGCGCACATAATCATACATGGCGAAGCAATATTCCATCCGCTTCAGCCACCAGCTGTAGCCGGTCTTTTTGTGCATATCCCAGTCATACAACGGATTGCCCCAAAGCTGTCCTGTCGTCGAGAAGGCATCGGGCGGGACTCCCGCCACGCTCTTGGGATTGCCCATCTTGTCGAACTGGAAGAGCTTCCGGTTCGCCCAGGCATCCGCACTGTCCGGTGAACAGTAAATAGGAATGTCACCCACAATGAAAATGCCCTTTTCTGCCGCATACGCCCGGATCTTCTGCCACTGCTCTGCAAACTTCAGCTGCACAAAGGCCTGACAGCCGATTTCGTCTGCATGGGCATCCCGGAATTCTGCCACGGCTGCCTTCTCCGCATCCCGCAGATTCTCCGGCCATACATTCCAGCTGGCACCATTCAGCGAATTCTTAATGGCCATGAAGATGCAGTAATCCAGGGTTTCCGGCTGCAGCTCTGCCATGGCTTCCTCTGCCGTATGTCCCTTTGCCTTCCAGGCCGCATAGGCCATTTTCAGCGCGGCATGCTTTGCTGTATACAGTTTTCCATAGTCCACCCGGGCCGGATCCGTGCCGAAATCCAGGGCGGCAAGTTCTGCCTCGGTCAGCAATCCCTCCTCTACCAGGGTCTCCAGATCCACAAAATAGGGATTCCCCGCAAAAGCGGAGAAGGACTGGTAGGGAGAATCGCCGAAGCCTGTCGGTCCCATGGGCAGAATCTGCCAGATGGTGTTGCCGGTTTCCCTCAGTAAATCGATAAATTCCTTGGCTGCTTTTCCCAGTGTTCCGATTCCGTATTTTCCCGGAAGGGAGAACACCGGGAGCAGTATTCCTGCCTGCTTCATATCCTCTGCTCCTTACTCTGCCTTGTTTTTTCTGGGTCTTCCCCGTTTTGCCGCGGGCTTCGCCGCTTTTTCTTCCTTCACAGCTGCCGTTTTCTTCTCTGTCGGCTTCACTGCTTTCTTTTCTTCTGTCTTCGGCTTCGCGACTGCCTTTTCTTTCTTCACCGGTGCGCTTTCCTGCACCGCGGCAGCGGCTGCTTTCCTGGCGGTCTTGCGCTTTGCCGGTGCTTTGGTCTTTACCGGCGTCTCAGGTTCTGCCACAACAACCTTCTTCGCCTCCGGCTTCCGCGGTGTCAGCTGGTAAATGGTGGTGGACATCGGCGGTACCGGCAGGGCCACGCTGTATTCCCGCTCGTCCCATTCGATGGCCTCCGCCTTATGCACGCGCCGGGGCACGCCGCCCTGACCACCATACTTCTTGTCGTCCGAAGAAAGGATCGCCTTCGCGCTGCAGCAGAAGGGAACGCCAACCCGGAAGTCCGGATGTGCCATGTTGTCAAAGTTGGTGATCACCAGCAATGTATCCTCCGGCTTCTCCCCCTTTCGGATAAAGGCCAGAAGTGAAAGCTCGGAATAGCTGCAGTTGATCCACTCGAAGCCATCGGGATAATAGTCCAGCTGCCAGAGGGCCGGCTGTGCCTTGTATACAACATTCAGATCCTGTACGAAATCCTGCAGCTGCTTATGTACCGGATACTCCAACAGATTCCATTCGATTTCCTGGGCCTCCGACCACTCATCGTACTGTCCGAAGTCCTGTCCCATGAAGAGCAGCTTCTTGCCCGGATGGGTCCAGAAATAACCATAGGCTGCCCGCAGGTTCTCCGCCTTCTCCTCGAAGGTCTTGCCCGGCATCTTGCCCAGCATACTCCGCTTGCCGTGTACCACCTCATCATGGGAGAACACCAGCTGGAAGTCCTCGGAGTAGTTGTAGATCATGGAGAAGGTCAGCTGATTGTAGCTTCCCTTCCGGAAGAAGGGATCCGTCTCCATATAGGAAAGGAAGTCATTCATCCAGCCCATGTTCCACTTCAGGTCGAAGCCTAGGCCATCCTCCTCCACCGGTGCGGTGATGTGAGGCCATGCCGTAGATTCCTCGGCGATCAGCAGTGTGCCGGGGAAATGCTTATGGAACTGACTGTTCAGATGCTTCAGGAACTCCACGGCCTCCAGATTCTCATTGCCGCCGTAAATGTTCCGGGGCGCATCCTCTCCCTGCCGTCCGTAGTCCAGATACAGCATGGACGCCACCGCATCCATACGGATGCCGTCCGCATGATAGACATCTGCCCAGAAAAAGGCATCCGCAATCAGGAAGTTGCTGACCTCGTAGCGGGCATAGTTGAAGATCAGTGTACCCCAGTGAGGATGGGAGGCCCGGTTGGGATCCGGATTCTCATAGAGAGACGTGCCGTCAAACTGGCTGAGTCCCCAGGTATCCCGGGGGAAATGCGCCGGTACCCAGTCCAGTATGACACCGATGTCCTCGTTATGAAGGTAGTTCATAAAGTACTGGAAATCCGCCGGACTGCCATAACGGGAGGTGGGTGCATAGTAGCCGGAAACCTGGTAGCCCCAGGACTCGTCCAGCGGATGCTCCATCACCGGCATCAGCTCCACATGGGTATAGCCTTCCTTTTTCACATATTCCGCAAGCTTCGGTGCAATCTCCCGGTAATTGTAGAATTCCGAGCCATTCTCCGCACTGCCGTCCTCATTGATCAGCGGCTGCTTCCGCATAAAGGAACCGAGGTGCAACTCATAAACCGACATGGGCTGTTCCTTCTGGTGCCCGGCCTTTTTCTTCTCCTGCCATGCCGCATCTGTCCAGGCAAAGTCACTGAGATCCGCCACAACAGCTGCGGTATCCGGCCGCAGCTCAAAGGCAAAGCCATAGGGATCCGTCTTCAGGAAGGGCTCCTGTCCGTGGCGCTTGATTTCATACTTGTAGAGCTGCCCCGCTGTCATGCCCGGAATGAAAAGTTCGAAAACACCGCTGTCTCCCAAGCGCTGCATCATGTGCCGGCGGCCGTCCCAGAGGTTGAAGTCGCCCACCACGGATACCCGCAGGGCATTGGGTGCCCAGACAGCAAAGGCAACACCGGCCTCGCCGTCCACTGTGCAGGGATGTGCACCCAGCTTTTCATATACTGTATAATGGGTACCGGCACCGAAGCGGCGCAGGTCCTCTTCGGAAAGCGTTGCTGCCATCGCATAAGGATCTGCCGTTTCCTCCTGACTGTCATTGTCATAGGTGATGCAGTAATGATACTTCGGCAGCTGTTTCTCCCAGGCCGCTTTCTTCGGCAGCAGCAGGGCATAAAAGCCTGCCTCATCGCAAAGCTCCATGGCATATTTCTTTCCCTCCAGGCTGACCTGGACGTCTTTCGCGGTGGGCACAAAGCACTGAATCAGCAGCCCTTCCTCCAGAAGATGGGGTCCCAGAATCCGCTTCGGCTCCGTGGACTCCGCATAGGTCACTTCTTCCACATCTGCCCAGTTCATCACATCATACAGCTTGTCTGTCATAACTCATTCCTCCCAGACTCCTCTTTATGTATCGCTTTTTTCTTGCGTCTTGCTTTTTTCGGCTGGTAGCTCTCGTCAGGCATGGCCTGCAATACCACCATGGACCGGGGTAGGGTCACTGCGGCAGGATGCTCTCCCGCCAGCTTGGCCGGCGTCACCAAGATACCGTTAACCACTTCCTCCGCTGTGTCCAGTATCTTCGCCCAGCATTTTCCCAGCGGCGGGTGGGGCAGTGCAAATGTATGCTTCTCCCAGTGGAAGTTACAAAGCACCAGGAAGCTGTCATCCCCGGCATATTCGCCGGCATACATGATGCCCAGCTGCCGCCGGTATCCCTCCATCTCGGGCCGCCAGGCCGTTTCGCCATGGAAACTGAGATCCGGAATTCCCACATGCCGGTAATCCAGCATGCGGCATTCTCCGGGCTGATGGAAGACAGGATGGGCCTTTCGGAAAGCCAGCATCTTGCGGAAGAAGTCCAGCATATCCTGATGCTTTTCCGCGAGCCCCCAGTTCAGCCAGTTGATCTCATTGTCCTGGCAATAGGCATTGTTGTTTCCCTTCTTGGTGGCACCAAACTCATCCCCGGCACAGATCAGCGGCGTCCCCTGCGAGAGCAGGAGCAGCAGCACCGCATTCCGGAACATCTTTCGCCGGAGGAGCCGCACTGACTTTCGACGACTCTCGCCCTCTTCCCCACAGTTCCAGGAATAGTTCTGATCCGTTCCGTCCCGGTTCTGCTCATGATTCGCTTCGTTGTGCTTCCGGTCATAGCAGAGCATGTCCCACAACGTCATGCCGGAGACATTGGCCATGTACTGAATCTCTGCATGGTCCGCCGGGTTTCGCCGGATACGATCCATCAGACTGCCCAGCATGCCCTCATCGCCCTTCAGGACCCGGCGCATATCGTTCTGGAAGCCATCATTATAATCTGCCAGATAGCGGGGTTCGCCGGGATGTCGGCTGCCGCAGCCCTCCCAGCTGTCCGCCCAAAGCTTGAAGCGGGAGAGGTAGGGATCCCGGGCAATCACATCATAGGGCGCATAGCCGATGAGGTGAATGCCGTCCAGATGGTACTGGATCCGCCAGTAACGCATGACCGTGGTGATATAGTCCGGCAGCGTCTCCTGGGTAAAATAAAAGTCCAGCACCAGCTCTATGCCGTTCTGGTGCAGCGCCAGCACCAGCTTTCGGAACTCGCTCCGGGGATTCTGGTGGTCACTGGTGTAGGAGGCCTTCGGGGCCAGCTGCAGGGCATCTTTCGTGAAGCCCCAGTAATTGATGAGGCCGGTGGGCTGCAGCGGTTCGCCCGGACAGCCTTCGCCGGGATGTCGTTCCGGCAGCATGATTTCATTGAATTCGTAGCAGGGCATCAGCTCCAGACAATTGATTCCCAGGGATTTGAGATAAGGAATCTTCTCGATGATGCCCTGGAAGGTCCCGCGCACATCCGTTGCAAGTCCTGAGGATTTGTGCTGGGTAAAGCCCCGGACATGGAGCCGGTAGATAATGCTTTCATGGTAGGGAATGTTCAGGGGGCGGTCCTTCTGCCATTCCTCGGAGGCCTCCGGCATTGCCGTAGCGTCTGCAATGTCTGTGGTCAGCACCTTGAGTCCGTCCTTCAGAGAACCGAACTTTTTCCGCCCGGAAAAGACCACGCCGTTGGGATCCGTGAATACACGGCCGTCCGCTTCGTAGGCATAGCTCAGACCCTCCGGCAGCGTGTCAAGCGCCAGACGCCAGACGTCACCGATGCGCTGTCCCGGATCAAAGGGAATCTGCCGCACACGACGGCTGCCCCGGTACAGATTCAGCATCAGCTTCTCTGCCCGGGAGGCCACCTTAAATATATATTTGTCCTTCTCCTTCTTCAGTCCTAACATCTCGTCCTCTTCTCTACAGTCTTTCCGCCATTATAGCATAGAATTTCCGTTGAAACCCTGTTAAAGGAAAAGATTTTTGCAATTGTTCGCTATGGCATTTTCGTCTATAATCAGACTGCTAAGGAGATGTTATTGATTATGCAAAAAACATTTGTTTCATGGAACGTAAACGGTCTCCGGGCCGTCATGGGAAAGAACTTTATGGAGGACTTCACGCACCTGGATGCGGATGTCTTCTGTCTGCAGGAAACGAAGCTGCAGGCATCGCAGATCGAGCTGTCGCTGCCGGGCTATCATCAATACTGGTGCTACGCCGAGAAAAAAGGCTATTCCGGCACCGCCATATTCACAAAGGAAGAACCCCTGTCCGTGCAGTACGGCATCGGCATTCCGGAGCATGACCGGGAAGGCCGGGTCATCACCTGCGAATTCCCCGATTACTATCTCATCACGGTTTATGTGCCCAACTCCCAGAACGGTCTGAAGCGCTTGGACTACCGCATGGACTGGGAGGACGCCTTCCGGGAATATATCTGCCGTCTCGATCAGGAAAAGCCGGTGATCTTCTGCGGCGATCTGAATGTCGCTCACGAGGAGATTGACCTGAAGAATCCGGACACAAATCACCAGAGCGCCGGTTTCAGCGATGAGGAGCGGGCCAAGTTCTCGCGCCTTCTGGACAGCGGCTTCGTGGATTCCTTCCGTTATCTCCATCCGGAGGCCCGGGACGAATACAGCTGGTGGAGCTACCGCACCCGTGCCCGTGAGCGTAATGTCGGCTGGCGTATTGATTATTTTGTGGTTTCCGAGAAGCTGAAAAGCGCCATTGCTGCCGCAGAGATCCGCCAGGATATCCCGGGCTCCGACCACTGCCCGGTGCTCCTGACGATAGACATTCCCGCAGCCGGGGCTTTGCATAAGGAAGAGGAATAAATATGACAGAATCATTACTTTCCAACGGAAAGGTAATTTTAAAAAAGGGCGAAGGCCGCACCATCAAGGCCGGCGGCGCCTGGATCTATGACAATGAGATCGACCGGACAGAGGGCGAATTTGAAAACGGCGACATCCTCACGGTACTGGACTTTGACGGCTATTTCATGGGCTACGGCTTCATCAACAGCCATTCGAAGATCCGGGTACGCATGCTCTCCCGGAGAAGTCGGGAACCCATTACCCGGGAATTCCTGCGGCAGCGGCTGCAGAATGCCTGGGACTACCGAAAAAATGTGGTGGACACCAGCTCCTGCCGTCTCATCTTCGGCGAGGCAGATTTCCTGCCGGGTCTCGTGGTAGACAAGTACGAGGATGTGCTGGTGGTGGAGTCTCTGGCCCTGGGCATCGACAAACTGAAGCCCATGCTGCTGGAGGAACTGACCCGGATTCTTGCGGCCGACGGCATTAACATAAGAGGCATCTACGAGCGTTCCGATGCACCGGTGCGAAAAAAGGAGGGCATGGAGTGCTTCAAGGGCTTCCTGTCAGCGCCCTTCGACACCAATGTGGAGATCACGGAAAACGGCGTCCACTATCTCGTGGATGTGGTGAACGGACAGAAGACCGGCTTTTTCCTGGACCAGAAGTACAACCGTCTGGCCATCCAGCGGCTCTGCCCCGGCAAACGGGTGCTGGACTGCTTCACGCACATGGGCACCTTCGCCCTGAATGCGGGTATCGCCGGCGCGGCAGAAGTCACCGGTCTGGACATTTCTCCCCTCGCGGTTTCCCAGGCCCGGGCCAACGCCGAGCGGAACGGTCTTTCGGAAACGGTACAGTTCCGGGAATGTGATGTGCTGGATGAGCTGCCCAAACTTCTCGCGGCCGGCGAAAGCTACGATGTGGTGATTCTGGATCCCCCGGCCTTCACCAAGTCCCGGGAGGCGACGAAGCACGCCATCAACGGCTACCGCGAAATCAACCGGAAGGGTCTCGGTCTGGTGCGGGACGGCGGCTATCTGGCCACCTGTTCCTGCTCCCACTTCATGACCCAGGAGCTCTTCACCAAAACCATTGCCGAAGCCGCCCGCAGTGCGCACAAGCGGCTCCGTCAGGTGGAATTCCGCACCCAGTGCGCGGACCATCCCATCCTCTGGAGTGGTGACGAGAATTCCTATTACCTGAAATTCTATATTTTCCAGGTCTGCGACGAAAAGTAAAGGAGGCAGAAGCTTGGCCATTTCATTACGCTGCGATACTCATACCCATACCCTGTTTTCCCGGCACGCCTATGCTACGATAGAGGAAAATGTCTGCGCCGCCCGGGATGCCGGGTTGGAGCTGCTGGCCTCCACCGACCACTTTTCCGATATGCTGTTCCCGGACTTCCGGAACTACAAAAACTACCAGTATCTCTCCACCTGCCACATCTGGCCCCTGGAATGGAAGGGCATTACCCTGCTCCGGGGCTGTGAGGCGGACATCGTGGATTTGGAGGGGCATCTCTTCGGCTATGACATTCCGATAGACTGCAACGTCGTGGGGGATCCCTATGCAGAGGGCAGCCGCAGTCTCTATGACCGGGTCACTGAGAAGCTGCACTATGTCATCGGCAGTGTGCACAGCACCCGCTTTGCAGCCAATGCCGGCAGCGCCGCCTGTACCGAAGCCTACCTCCGGGTACTGGAAAATCCGAAGATCCTGATGCTGGGCCACATCGGCCGTTCCGGTCTGCCCATTGAAATCGATCCCATTCTGCTCCGGGCGAAGGAGCTCCACAAGCTCATTGAGATCAACGGCCACTCCATGGAAAGCGGCGGAAAAGTTGTAGAGAAATGTCGGCGGATCGCAGAGCGCTGTGCGGAGCTGGGCGTCTCCATTGCCGTCAACAGCGATGCCCATGTCTCCTGCGACATCGGAAACTTCCGCACCGTCCCGGCCATGCTGGAGGAAATCCATTTCCCGGCGGAGCTGATCGCCACCCGCTCCCGGGACAGCTTCCTGACTGCCGTGAAGCTCGCCGGAACCTGCCCGGAGAAATGGCTGCGTCCGAAGACGGTATAGGAATATCCTATGGACTGCTGGCGAGGACCACGCGATTCTGAAATCCGGTGAGATAATAACGATACATCATAAGACGGAGACGTATGGGATATGGCTAAGGGAATTCTTTATGTAATGACGACTGTTGTTCCAGGCTTAGTGAAAATAGGCAAAACAGGGTCAAAGAACTTTGAACAACGCATGTACAACTTAGAGCATGATGGCTACAGAAACGTGACTGCTTTGAAAAGAGCATTTGCTATCGAGGTGGAGGATTATGACGAGAAAGAAATCCTTTTACACACCATCTTCGAGAAGAGTCGGGTTTCTGATACGGAGCTGTTTGCTATAGATGTTAATATTGTTATTCAGTTACTTTCTTCTTTCGATGGAACGATGATTTATCCAATGCTGGAAACAAAGGATGAGGTCTTTGATCAAGCTGCTGATGATAGCACAGGAAAACTGATCCCGGATGGCAGGTATACATTTAAACGAACGAAAAAGGCGGATGGAAACAAGCTCGTGAAAGCAGATGCAATCATCAAGAATGGTTCTTGGACACTGCAGAAGGGGAGCGTTCTAGGAATAAACGAAAATGCTGGTGTTTCCAGAAAAGCAAGAAAAATTCGGCTAGAGCTTTCTTTAGATGATAATGGGAAACTCATGGAAGATTATTGCTTAGGAGAGTGTTCACCGAGCCTTGCAGGTACCGTGGTGAACTGTACCCCTTGTCAAGGACAATTTGAATTTGTTAGGCTCCCTGTTATTGG
>CAVFNN010000047.1:0-12781 GCA_963623925.1 bacterium
TTCTCCGCGAAGTTCCGGATGTTTTCTTCTGTATAGTGACTTTCATCCGCATTCACGAGGTAATCCGCTTCGATCAGGATTTGGTAGTCCATGCCTTCGATGTTCTGCAGCGTATGATGATGTCCCACCAGGAAAGCCACCCGGTCCACTTCTTCCTCGGTCAGACCGGTTCCGGCCAGGAATTCCCGCACCAGCGGATCGCCCTCCAGCTCCTGGTATTTTCCGTTGGTGTTGCCGTACTTTCTGCGGCAGAGGGGACAGGCAATGTCATGGGTGATGGCCGCTGTCTCCAGAATGAACTGGGTCTCCGGATCCAGATTTTCCAGCTCACCGATGGTTTTCGCGAAGGTCCATACCTTCATGAAATGATTGATATCTGCGTGATTGCCCTCCGCAAAATCCACCATCCGCTTCATAATCTCCGCAACTGTCATATTCTCACCCTCTCTTTCCGGTATTTGCACTTTACCATAGCTGTTTCGTGCCACATTGCTTCACGAAACAACTCCATTCTACCACCCGCCCGGCCTAATTGCTATCCGGCAACGAGAAGGCTGCGGTATATTTTTTACCGCCCAGGCTGTGGTTGTAGGCCAGATACTCGTATTTGAGAATTTCCTCTCCAAAGGGGCAGGCATCCGTGTCCGCCTCCTCCCAAGAATAGTAATTTCCGTCTGCACCGAAGCAACCCAAAGGTGAAATCACCGGCACATCCTGCGACAGAGACAGCAAATAACGGTTGTAGGGCGTCATCTCAAGGCCGGAAAGCTTCAGCACGTAGGAAGAAAGGTAGATCGCACTGAGCTTTCCCATGTTCTCCGATGGCTGCTCATAGTTGGTCCAGATCACGAAGGGCGTCTGATACCAGATGATCCCCTCTTCCGCTGACAGCACCGTATTTTCCGGAATCCCGGCAATATCGTAATAAAAGCCATTCTCCACTGCCGGCTGGTGATCCCCGAACATAACGATCATAGTCGGCTGATCACAGTTCTGGAAATACGTGATGAGCTGCTCAAAGGCCGCATCCGTCCGTTTTACCAAAGAAAGGTACTGCTCCGCCTCAGGATACTTTCCCGCCAGGTCTCCTGTCAACTGCACCTCTTCCGGGAAATTCTCATACTTATAAGCATAACCGCCATGGTTCTGCATGGTGACATTAAACAGGAAAAGCTTATCGTCCGGGGAATCCTTCTCCTCCACCTGCTGAATCAGTGCCGCAAAATCCGCCTGATCGCTGACATAGTTTCTGAGCTGCTCCGCGCCTTCATAGTGCTCGATGTCATAAAATGTATCAAAGCCAAAATCTGCGTAAACCGTCTTCCGGTTCCAGTTGTCCGCCGGATAGGGATGCATGGCCACGGCGCGATAGCCCTGGTTCTTCAGTGTGCTGACCAATGACAGCGCACCGGACCGGATGTTGAACTGGTAAGCATTGGAATTCATAGGCAAGATCGCCGTGGAATCCCCCGTCAGGAACTCCGCCTCCGTGTTGCAGGTCATGGAACCAAACACCGGCACGCAAAGGCTTCCCCGCACCGTATTCTCTGTCAGACTCTTCCAGAAGGGCATGTAGTCCACGTTTGTGGTGAAGTCCCCGGCCACCTGCAGATCAGAAAAGCTCTCATTCATGATGCAAATGATGTTTACCGGGGTAATGTCGGCGCTTTCCGCTGCCTGCGCATCCCCTTCTGCCTCGATTTCCGCCACTATATCCGCCAGTTTTCCCTGGCTGTAGCCCTCCGGTGCCTGTGCCACGACATAGCGAAGCGACAGGGCCGTCGCCATCACATAGCCGTAGCTTTCGTAGCTGGATTCCACATCCCAGGAATTGATGTCGTAATTTTCCCGCGGGCAAACACTTTTATAGAAATGGCCACAGAACAGAACCACACTCAGGGCACAGATCCCAAACAGCCCCCCTCTGTGCTTCAGCTTCCTTACCCGAAAGGGACAAAGAACAGCCAGCACATCCAGTCCCAGCAGCACAGACGCCGCCTGCTTCATTTCCGTACTGATGCTGAAGACATAGTTGGAAGCCACCGACATCGCCGTACCGAAAGCATTAAGATCCGAAACCATAATGGGACGGCTTCGGAAGCCCACCACAAAACTTTCTGCCACGGACAAAACAAACAGGGCCGTAGAAATGATAGGGATCGTGATGCGGGTACTGCCACTGATGCCGAAGAGCACAAGATACAGGCAATAGATGAAGGCAATGTTGTAGACTCTGTAAATCCCTTCGATATTCGCAAGATTTCCCGTCACCATTTCAAAGAGATAAAAGGAAATAAACGGCATAAGAAAGAAGCACAGCAGACCTGCTATGCTTCTCAGAATGCGTAATATTTTGGCCCTGCCTGCTTTCTTATCTGCCTCGGAGGGTGCCTCTGTTTTCTCGGGTCTTTTTATAATGCTTTCCGTTTCCAATTTTGTGCCTCAATCCTTCAGTAGCTTCTGCCAGTGTGCCACCATTTTTTCAAAACTGTCCTCGGAAATGACATGCTCCACCTGGCAGGCCTCCTCGGCGGCGGTTTCCGGATCGATGCCCACTGATTCAAACACCTTGGTAAAGAAGCGATGCTTCTCCAGGGTCTGCTCCGCTAACGTTTGTCCCGCTTCCGTCAAGAGCACCCGCCAGTCATCCCGAACGATCAGCTGCTCATCCTCCAGCTTCCGCAGCGCCAGCGACACACTTGGCTTGGAGTAATGCAGCTGCTCCGACACATCCGTCGGCCGACAGGCACCCTTCTCCCGAATCACCAGAAGGATGGCCTCCAGGTAATCCTCCTTTGACTGTCCAGAACTGTTTCGCATATTTTCTCCTTTAAACATTAGTTAGCCATTCTTAATGTTTGTTATTGTATGCTTCACATGACAGAATGTAAAGTGGGAAATCTGTGTCAGCCTTGCCGAAATACCGCATCCATTGCCTCCAGGATGGCCTCTATGCTCACCGGCTTGGCGATGTGTCCATTCATGCCGGCCTCGAAAGCCTTCTTCCGGTCCTCTTCGAAGGCATTGGCAGTCATGGCAATGATGGGGATGTTGGCCTTCTTGTTGTTGCTGAGGGTGCGGATTTCCCGGGTGGCGGTATAGCCGTCCATTCGCGGCATCTGAATGTCCATGAGAATCAGATCGTACCGATCTTCCGCCGCCGATACCATGCGTTCCACCGCATCCGTGCCGTCATTCACCGTATCCACCCGGATACCGGCTTCCTCCAGAATGGTCACTGCAATCTCGCGGTTCAGCTCATTGTCCTCCACCAGAAGGACATTCCGTCCCACATGACGGTTCGTCCTGACTTCCTCTTTTTTCGCCTTTACCGGTAATGGACGGCTCAGTACCTTCCGAAGCTCTGACAAGAACAGGGGCTTTGCCACGAAGGCCGTCACGCCGGCCGCTCTCGCCTCCTCTTCAATATCAGTCCAGTCATAGGCCGTCAGAATGATGATGGGCGTGTCGTCTCCGATCACACGTCGGATTCTCCGTACGGTTTCGACACCGTTCATATCCGGCATCATCCAGTCGATGATATACGCAGCAAACGGTTCCTTATCCTCCCAGGCCTCCTTCGCCCGCATCACGGCTTCCTTTCCGGTGGTGGTCCAGTCCGCCTGCATTTCAATCTTTCTCAGCATCTTGCTGACGCTCATGCAGGTATTGGCATCGTCATCCACCACCAGTGCCCGGGAACCTCTCAATTCCGGAATCGGTTCGTAGCGCACCGACTGATCCGTAATCTTGCAGTCCAGGGTGACCGTGAATTCCGAGCCCTTCCCCTTCTCACTGTTCAGCGTGATGGTGCCATCCATCAGGTCCACAATATTTTTCGCGATGGCCAGTCCCAGTCCGGTTCCCTGAATGCCGCTCTCCGTCACCGTACGCTCTCTGGCGAAGGAATCAAAAATATGCGCCTGGAATTCCTTATCAATGCCGATGCCATTGTCCTTGATGCGGAACTCATAGGTGCCGTATCCCGCCTTCCGGCAAGGCTTTTCCGTCACCCGAACATTGATCATGCCGCCCACCGGTGTGAACTTCACCGCATTGCTGATGATGTTCAAAAGCACCTGATTTAGCCGCAGCTTATCGGTGATAATGTCTTCGTGCACCACATCCTGGGTGTCGATATACAGATCTTGCTGCTTCGCACCGATGTTTCCCTGAATGATGGCCCGCAGGTCATGCAGCACATCCGGGAGATGCACCTCCGTTTCATCGATCTTAACACTGCCGTTCTCAATGCGGCTCATATCCAGCACATCATTGATGAGACTGAGCAGATGCTTGCCCGCGGTATTGATCTTCTTCAGGTATTCCAGCACATGATCCTGCTCATCGATATGGCTGACCGCCAGCGCCGTGAAGCCGATGATGGCATTCATGGGCGTGCGGATATCATGGGACATGTTGTTCAGGAATACGGTTTTTGCCTTATTGGCATGCTCAGCCGAGGCCAGCGCATTTCTAAGGGCATCGTCCTGCTCCTTTTCCCGCTGCCGGGCTTTCGCCATGGCGTCCTTCTCCGCCTTGCTCTGCACCAGAAGCTGCAGCAGGATGATCAGGATCGCCACCAGCACATAGATGGCGCAGACAATGTTTCTTTTCATGAAAACCTGTGAAGCCGGGAAGAAGGTATAGATGGTATAGTCTCCCGTCGCATCTCTTCTGCCGTACCACACAGTATGACCGCTGCGAAGCCGGATGATCGTTTCCTTGTTCGCGCCGATGTCCCCGCTATAGAGTTCCCTACACTCCGACATCGTTTTTCCCACCAGTAATTCCCGGTTGCTGCTGACCACCTGTTCGTCCTGGCAAACCACCACAACACCATTCATCTCGAACGGGAAGTCCGCAAACAGCGTATCGATGATCATGTCTCCGTAGGCCTCATTCTTCTTATCCTTCTCAAGATAAGTGATCAGCATCCCGGCATCATCCTGTCGCGCCACTGCCGCAAAGTCATAGATGGTGCCGTTGATCTCCGTCCGCGTCGTATAGCTCTTTTCAGGATGTTGCAAAATATCGCTGATATAATTGTTTCCGATCATATCCCGCCAGAGCAGATCGCCATTTCCATCCGCCGGGGTTTTCATCACCACCTGCAGCTGCGCATCCAGCACCAGAATGCCGCTCAGTCGCTGATCCTCCCGATAGGTATTCAGTCTCTCCGCATCAAAGGCATTCCATTCCGCGAGATTGGTACTGAGTTCTGTGCTTTTGTCCAGCAGCCGCACCAGGCTTTTCACCTGGTCATTGGTCTGGTATACGTCAAAACGATCGATCCTGAGCTTAACGAAGGAAATGGTCTCATCCAATGCTGTCCGCAGACTTTTCTTGTCACTCGCCTGAAAGAAAACAAGCAGCAAAACGCCCATCGCAAGCAGGGCCGCAGGAAGAACCCAGCTGAGGCCCTTGAATATCTTCTTAGTTTTCACCGGTCTGTCCTCCCCATACTGTCTTTTCCGGGTCCAGTCCGTATTTTTCGGCGATGGTGCCGATACTGCCGTCCGCCTTCATTTCCTCCAGCACGGCGGTCAGCTTCTCCGCCAGTTCCGTATGGGTCCCCTTTTCAAAGGCCACACCGATCTCGGACACATAGGGACTTTCTTCCAGCATCCGATACGCCTCCGTCCCATTTCCCGTCAGTTCACTGATCAAAGCCTCATGTCCTGCGATGGCATCTACATAGCCCTTTCGCAGCAACGCAAACAATTCCTGCGTACTGCTGACACTGCTCACCTGCTTTGCCTCTGGAAGGACAGATGTCACCTCATGGAGAAAAAGATTCTCTGCCTTCGTGGTGGCCTGCGCCCCGATGCGTTTGTCCTTCAGATCCGCCAATGTCTGGATCTCACTGTCCGCGCGTACCGCCACCACCTGTCGGCTGTACATGTATGGTCCGGCCCAGGTATAGTTTTCCTCCCGGTCCGTCATGGAATAGCAGCTCCAGATGCAGTCGATGGTGCCGTCTGCCAGATATTCGTTCTTGTTTTCCCAGGAAATGATTGCGAATTCCGGTTCATATCCCAGTCTGCCAAATGCCTCTCTTGCCAGCTCGATATCAATGCCGGCATACTCTCCGTTCATATCCAGATAACTGTAGGGTTCAAATCGATCAATTCCCACCACAACGGTCTCTGCTGTATTTTTCTCTTTCTGATTCAACTGGCAGCCGGTGAGTACGCCTGCCGCAACAGTAAAAATTCCCGCCATAAGCAGGAATTTACAAGCTGTGCTCAGCCTTCCTTTGTTCTTTTGCATCGGTTCCTTTTTATACTCCGTTTACTTCAAATTCTTTAGTAACTATCCACACTTTTTCGTATTTTGTCAATGCAAAAGCGCAAAAGTGGCACGAATTTTTCTATGTTTTTGTAAAGTTCTTGTAAAATCAGCAAGCCCTTGCACTTTTTTAAAAAAAGCGTATGATAAGGGCAGTGATATCGTTCACAAAAACATGACAAAAGGGGTGCTTGCACAGGCAGGCTGAGAGACGGTGAAACCGGAAACCCATAACCTGATTTGGGTAATGCCAACGTAGGGAAAGAATGATGCGTCTATGCGTGCAGAAATCTACGATCAGGTTTCTGCACGTTTTTTGCGTATCACGACGTAGCTGATTCGGAAAAAGCGGCCGATTGGGGGCACCACCTTCTGTCGCTATACAAAAGTGATGCAAAAAGGGAGGAGAAAATGCATACTGCATTAACAATCGCGGGAAGTGATTCCAGCGGAGGCGCCGGCATCCAGGCAGATATCAAGACCATGACCGCCAACGGCGTCTACGCCATGTCCGCGATCACGGCATTGACTGCCCAGAATACGACCGGCGTAACAGGTATCCTGGAGGTGACTCCAGAATTTTTGGCAGAGCAGCTGGATCGGATTTTTGAGGACATTCGTCCGGATGCGGTCAAAACCGGTATGGTTTCCTCTGCGGCGCTGATTGAAACCATTGCGGAAAAACTGAGATTCTACCACGCAGAAAACATCGTGGTGGATCCCGTTATGGTGGCCACCAGTGGCGCACGTCTGATCAATGAGGCGGCCATCGATACCCTGAAAACGAAATTATTGCCTCTTGCAGCCCTGATCACACCGAATATGCCGGAAGCCTCCGTGCTTTCCGGCATGTCCATTCAGTCCGCGCAGGATATGGAAAAGGCCGCCGCCGCGATTACGGATACCCTTGGCTGTGCTGTCCTCCTAAAGGGCGGCCACAGCCTCAATGACGCCAACGATCTCCTGTATCAGCCGGGAAAAGCCCCCGTCTGGTTCCGGGGAAAGCGCATTGACAATCCGAACACTCACGGCACCGGCTGTACTCTTTCCTCCGCCATTGCATCGAACCTGGCCAAGGGACGGGATTTAGAAACCGCCGTCCGCTATGCAAAAAACTATATCTCCGGTGCACTATCTGCCATGCTGGACCTGGGCAAGGGCAGCGGTCCCATGAACCACGCCTTTGCCATCACCGGCGAGTATCCGGACTGATACAATGTGATTGTCCGCGCTGCAGGAAAAGAAAGCGAGGACAATTTTATGAAACAAGATTATGTCAAGAAACTGACCTTAACCGGCATCCTGTCGGCCATTGCCATTGTGGGCAGTATGTTTTCCTTCCCCATCTTCGGCGCGAAGTGTGCACCGGTGCAGCATTTTGTCAACGTGCTCTGTGCCGTTACCGTAGGCCCCTGGTGGGGTCTGGCCCAGGCCTTCAGCAGCGCCCTCATCCGCAATCTCCTGGGCCTCGGCAGTCCCCTGGCCTTCCCCGGCAGTATGTGCGGCGCGCTGCTCTCCGGCCTGCTCTACCGTTACGGAAAGAAGCTTCCCCTGGCCTATTTCGGTGAGGTTTTCGGCACCGGTATCCTCGGCGGCATGCTGGCCTTCCCGGTGGCAGTGCTCGTGATGGGGAACAGCTCGGCAGCTCTTTTCACCTTCGTGGTCCCCTTCCTGGTCAGCACCTGCGGCGGTACCATACTGGCAGCCATCATTACCCTGCCCATGCGGCACCTGTCGGCCCTGCCTTCATTATCCTAATCGATCTGTCCGCTGAGAAAAACAGTCCGGATCACAATACTCCTTTACAGCCCCTTTAAAAAGGTTTACTATGCACAGGTAACATACAGATGGGTCGGCGGCTGCCGATACCAGATGCAGAGTAGAAATTCAAGCGTTGAGTGCCCTGAGGACGGGGAGTTGCCCCAGGGACAAAGCGGACAGAAGCCTGTCCCACGGTTTGAATTTCGCATCCCGCTGCATAGATGGCGCGAAAACCTTCTTTGTAGTCAGGGACTGTAAAGGAGGCTTTTTTATGTTGAAAGCGCAAAAAACAACCCGTACCCTCGTGCTCCTTTCCGTTCTTGCCGCACTGCAGATCATCCTTGCGAGATTCTGCTCCTTCAATGCATGGAACGTTCGGATTGGGCTCGGCTTCATTCCTGTCGCACTGGCCGGTATCTTCTTCGGCCCCCTGCCTGCCGCCCTCGTGGCCGCCGTCAGCGACTTCCTCGGTGCCATTCTTTTTCCCACCGGCACCTATTTCCCCGGCTTCACCCTGACCGCCGCCTGCACCGGCATTAGCTTCGGCTGCCTGCTGCACAACAAGCTGCAGCTGCCGCGCATTCTGCTGGCTGTCGGACTGAACCAGCTCCTCATGAGTCTCTGCATGAATACCCTCTGGATTTCCATTCTCTATGGTTCTTCCTTCACGGGACTTCTGTCCACCCGCGTGCTGCAGGTAATCGTCATTGCCCCCATTCAGATCATGATTCTCACGGCGCTGTCCGGCGTTCTGAAACGCGCAGATCTTCAGAAGGTATTTGCCGCATGACCTGGGACGAGACCTTTTCGCAGCTTTCCGCAGACTGGAAAACCAGCAGCCCGAATCCGGCCCGCATGCAGGAATTTCTCGCCCGGCTGGGGCATCCCGAAAAATCCCTGCACTTCGTGCACATCGCCGGTACCAACGGCAAAGGCTCTGCCTCTGCCATGATCAGCCGCATTCTGACCGAAGCGGGCTATCGCACCGGTCTCTACATTTCCCCGCACCTCCTCCGCGTCAACGAGCGCTGGTCCATCAATGGTGCGGAAATTTCCGATGCAGAACTGTCCGCACAGCTTGCCCTTCTCCGACCACATATTCTGTCCATGCCGGACAAGCCCACCAAGTTTGAAATTCTAACAGCGCTCGCCTTCCAGTATTTTTACATGCACGGCTGTGATATCGTGGTGCTGGAAGTGGGGCTCGGCGGCCGTCTCGATGCCACCAATGCCATCCCCGTGCCGGACTGCGCCCTGATCATGAGCATCGGTCTGGAGCACACAGAGATTCTGGGCGATACCCTCGAAAAAATCGCCCGGGAAAAGGGTGGCATCATCAAGGAAGGCGGCAGTATCGTCCTCTATCCGCAAAATCCCGGACCGGAGGCCGTGTTCCGTCAGCTGGCCGCAGAGAAGCATGCCACGTTACGGATGACGGATCCTGCCGCACTGACAGAAGCGGACGGCAATGCTACTTTGGCTAATGTCTTTAGCTATAAGGAAAGAAAAGATCTGTCCCTGGCTCTCCTCGGCAGCTACCAGTGTCGCAATGCCTGCGCCGTCCTGGAGGTCATGGATGTTCTGCAGGAAAAGGGCTACCATATTTCTGAAGAAGCCATTCGCCGGGGACTCCGGAATGTCTCCTGGCCCGGCCGCTTCGAGGTAGTCAGCCATTACCCGCTCTGTATTCTGGACGGCGCGCACAATCCGAACGGTGTCGCTGCCCTGGTGGATACCCTGCAGCATTGCCTGCCCGGTTTCTCCTTCATCTTTGTGGTGGGCGTAATGGCCGACAAGGACTACCATGAGATGCTCAAGCTGACAGCGCCCCTGGCCGAGCGCTTCATCGCTGAACTGCCGGATTCCGGCAGTGACCGGGGACTGCAAACGGAAAAGCTCGCCGCCGAAATTCGGAAATATTTTTCCGGCCCTGTGGAAACCGCGCCCACTGTCACGGATGGTCTTACGCTAGCCTGCGCACACATTGCCGCAGCGGAAAAAGCTTCTATAAAAAAAGACGACGCTGAAAACCGTCGGGCCATCATATGCTTCGGTTCCCTGTACCAGGCTGCCGAAGTGCGGGCATTCTTTAATTCATAGGAAAGTGCATCCTAATCACGAGCGCTGTTTATCTGCACAAAAAACAGCGTATTTTTATGCATAAGCAACTTGACTTTCTGCACAAAAAAGGTAAAGTACTGTGCAGAAAGGCGGTTGACTTATGCGCAGATTTGATTATTCCTTCCTGTATAACGGTATGCTTCCGGCGGGCTTATTAAATGTCACAACGGATATTTACTCTCTCCGTGCTATGTCATGGAATCGAAAAGATCAATTCACTGACATATTTACAGAATTGGAAAAGGTCGCTAAGGTTCAATCCGTAAAAAGTTCCAATGCAATCGAGGGCATTGTTACGACTGACGACCGTATCAATGAAATTGTGAACGGAAGAAGTGCGCCTATGAATCACAGTGAGCAGGAAATCGCGGGTTACAGAGATGCTCTGTCCGAAGTGCATACCGGTTATCAGGAGATGGATTTTCGACAGACAGATATCCTCAGACTCCATGCCATCATGATGAACATTGCCGGATATTCTTTTGCAGGAAAGTACAAACAATTTGACAACGACATTATAGAAGAAGATGAAAACGGATATCGGCGCGTTCGATTCCATCCGATTTCTGCTGAGAATACGTCGAAAGCAATGGAACAGCTTATACTGGCTTATCAGGAGGCTCGGGATAACCCAAACATCAATCAGCTTCTGCTGATTCCCTGTGTAATCCTCGATTTTCTCTGCATCCATCCATTTCGCGACGGAAATGGAAGAATTTCGAGATTACTGTCTTTGCTCTTACTCTACAAGAACGGATTTGATGCAGGAAAATATATCTCGTTTGAGGAACAGATCAATAAGCGAAAAGGAAATTATTATGATGCACTGAAGCAATCTTCCGCGCAATGGCACGAGGGCAAGAATGATTATTCCGCGTTCATTATGGAATTTCTGACAACACTGTACCTGTGTTATAGGGAATTGGATAAGCGATTTGCCGTTCTCGGAAGCCGTAAAGTCACAAAACAGGCAAGAATTGAAGCAACCGTAATGAATTCACTCACACCGATTTCCAAATCAGATATCTGTAAGATCCTACCCGATGTAAGTGCAAGCACAGTAGAGGCTGTTTTAGGGAAGCTGGTAACCGAAGGCCAGATTCGCAAGATAGGCCGCGGTCGCGGAACGCGGTATCTCAAAGCAGGAGGCTAAGCTTTGAACCTGCTTTGAGATTTGATCTCATGGTTTTCTGGTCTTATATTTCTTTCTCATTCTGGCTATTTTCATATACCAAAATTTCTTTTATAGTCTGGGGCATCATTCGCAAAGGAGTCTGCCCCATGAAAACGAAAAACCTATGCTTTGCAGCGCTTGCCACTGCCCTGATCTTTGCCGTTACCCGTTTTATCCAGATCCCCATTCCCCTTGGTTATTTTAATGTCGGCAACACCATCATCCTACTCTCTTCCCTGCTTCTGCCGGAGGGCTGCAGCATCTTTGCCGGCGGTGTCGGCTCCGCGCTGGCGGATCTCAGCTCCTACCCTGCCTATACGCTGCCCACATTGCTGATCAAATGCCTCATGGTCTTCGTCTTCTGCAAATGCCGCAGACTGTTTGGTAGCCGAAAGGCAGCTACCCCCATTGCCATGGCCATCGCCACCCTCATCCCGCTTTTCGGCTATACCCTGACCGGTATGCTCCTCTACGGCAGTTTCTATACAGGCCTCGCTCAGTTTCCCGGGCTGCTTCTGGAATATGCCGCAAATCTCATTCTTTTCAGCCTGGCGCAGGGACACGTGCAAAAAATCACGCAAAGCGCAGAAAGGCAGGCTGCATAATGTCCGCTAACCATAACCATCAGAACAAAATCGCCCTGATCAATGACTACACCGGCTTTGGCCGCTGCTCTGTTTCAGTGCAGCTTCCCATCATCTCTGCCATGCGGGTGCAATGCTGCCCGATTCCCACCGCGATCTTCAGCAATCATACCGGATTTTCGGACTACTATTGCACAGACTATACCATGCATATGTCCGCCTATATCGCACAATGGGAAAAACTGAATCTCCGCTTCCAGGGAATCACCACGGGTTTCCTCGGTTCCCCGGAACAGATCAACATTGTCACAAGCTTCATTGACCGCTTCCGTGAGGATGATACCTTGGTTCTCGTGGATCCGGTCATGGGGGATTATGGCCATACCTACAGTACCTATACAGCGGAAATGTGTCAAAAAATGGCCGGACTGGTCTCCCATGCGGATATCACGACGCCAAATCTCACAGAAGCCTGTATTCTGACGAATACACCCTACAAGGAGACTTGGCCTCTCAACGCACTATACGAACTCGCAGACAAGGTCGCCGCTCTCGGCGTTTCCAGAGTGGTCATCACCGGCATCCCTCAGGGTAATTTTCTGTGCAACCTCTGTCTGGACAAAACTGGTCCGGAGCCAGTCCGACACCTCTTCCGCACCCAGAAGGTCGGCACCTCCCGTTCCGGCACCGGCGACATCTTCTCTGCCATCCTCTCCGCCGATGCCGTCAACAAGGTTCCCTTTTCCGTGTCCGTCAAGAAGGCCTCCCATTTCATCAAGAAATGCATTCAAAAGGCGGTTGAGATGGACATTCCTGTGACAGATGGGGTTCCCTTCGAAGAGATACTGTC
>CAVFNN010000048.1:0-12149 GCA_963623925.1 bacterium
AAGGAGGAACCCGGTATGTATGACGCATTGAGAGATTTTATGGCAGCAGATTTTCAGAAGGCAGAAGAGAAAGGCGTTGGAATCGGTGAACTCCGCGCCAAGAGAGAAACTGCAACAGAATTGTCGCGTATGGGCTTGCCTGTGGAGAAAATTGCCAAGGCGGTCAAGGTGCCTATGCAGCAGGTCGAGGAATGGCTGTCGGAGTCCTTGGTGATGGCGTAACGAAAGATGAAGAGGTGCCGCTTTCACGCGACACCTCTTTTGTATTTTGCCTTGTTTTTTATTACCTGCCAAACCGGCTTCTCAGCTCATCATAGGAGAAACCATCGCGGGGAACGCCGTGATAGTAGTCGTTAGTGAAGGCGAGAATCAACTCGAAGATGGTGGGCAGGAAGAACAGCCCCACAGCGAAGGGAATGCCGTGACCAAAGGCCGTACTCTTCTTGTACTGGGTGGCGGCATGAATCACCAGGCAGAGCAGCGAGAAGATGAAGCCGATGTAGTCAATGTTCCGCAGGAAGCCCAGCACGAAGATCACCAGGAACAACCAGCCATTTCCCCAGAAGATCTTGTAGGAAATGTAGTCATTATAGAAGGGAATCAGAGATGCCCATCCCGGCTGGCCCGCCTTGGTATAAATGCGCCACTCCGCGACAAGCACCAGAAGCCAGAACGCGGCAGTGAGAACACAGATGATCAGTCCGGCCAGGAAATAGTCTGCGGCCATCAGCACAGCACCACAGCCAAACAACATTACCATAATGGCGATAACAATAAGACTCATAAAAGTAACCCCCTTTTTGCGTTTACTGTGTCGAGTATACTTCCTCATGAAAAGAAGGTCAATGCAGGGATTTGTAAAGCCTGGAATCCGGCGAAAATATCGGCGAAAAATACACGGAAAACCCCTTGACGGACAAGGGCCTACATGATATAGTTTGGAAGTATTTGAGGGGCGCAGCCCTATTTTTTATGCACTAATTTCGTAGTCATGCGAAGTTAAGAATCATTGGAGGTGGATAGCCGTGCGTACAAAGATTATATTAGCATGTACAGAATGTAAGCAGAGAAATTACTTCATCACAAAGGAGAAGAAGAACCATCCTGAGCGTATGGAAGTGAACAAGTACTGCAGATTCTGCAAGAAGCATACTCCGCACAAGGAGACAAAGTAATGAGCAGCGAAAAGACATCCGGCGTCCGGGGCTTTTTCCATGGACTGAAGACGGAATATAAGAAGATTATTTTTCCGACAAAACAGGATGTTGTTAAGCAGAGCGCCGCTACTCTGGTAGTTGGCATTCTGATCGGTGCACTGATCGCAGTTCTTGATCTTATCATGAAGACAGGACTTGGATTTATTCTGAAGTAAAGGTGAGCTCGATGTCAGAGACAAATTCTGAAGCACGCTGGTACGTAGCGCATACCTACTCCGGCTATGAGAATAAGGTGAAGATGGATCTCGAGAAGACAATCGAGAATCGCGGTCTCCAGGATGTGATTCTGGAGGTGAGCGTTCCGATGCAGCCCGTCATTGAAATGAAGAACGGCGTCGAGAAGAAGTCAGACAAGAAGATGTTTCCGGGTTATGTTCTGGTGAACATGATCATGAACGATGAGACATGGTATGTCGTGCGGAATACCCGCGGCGTTACCGGCTTTGTCGGTCCCGGATCCAAGCCGGTTCCCCTTTCTGAAGAGGAGATTGCGGCTCTCGGCTACAGAGAGTCAGAGGTTCTGGTTGATTTCGAGCTTGGGGATACAGTCAATGTCATGTCCGGCGCATGGAAAGACACTGTCGGTGTTATCACCGAGATCAATGATCAGAAGAAGACCGTCACCATTAACGTGGAAATGTTCGGTCGCGACACTCCGGTAGAGTTATCCTACGGAGAGGTTCAGAAACTCAGATAACATTACTACTTCATTTTTGGTAATACCCGAGGGAAGCGATTCCCTGGATTACAAGATAGCCACCGTCCGAAGTGATTCGGGCTCGTGGGAGGGTTTACCCGTAATTACCACAAGGAGGTGCCTAAAATGGCAAAGAAGGTTGAAGGTTATATCAAGTTACAGATTCCGGCAGGAAAAGCAACTCCGGCTCCCCCCGTTGGACCGGCTCTTGGTCAGCACGGTGTGAACATCGTTGCTTTCACAAAGGAATTCAATGCAAGAACAGCCAACGAGGGTGACGTTATCATCCCTGTTGTGATCACTGTTTATACCGATAGAAGCTTTAGTTTCATCACCAAGACTCCTCCGGCTGCAGTCCTGATCAAAAAGGCCTGCAAGCTGCAGAAGGCTTCCGGTGAGCCGAACAAGACTAAGGTTGCAACTATCAGCAAGGCTGATCTTCAGAAGATTGCAGAGACAAAGATGAAGGATCTTAACGCTGCATCACTTGAAGCTGCTATGTCAATGATCGCAGGTACCTGCAGATCCATGGGCGTTGAAGTTGAGAAGTAATTGAAGAGGAGGCGAAACTGATGAAGAACGGTAAGAGATACGCTGAGGCAATTAAGACTGTGGACAGACAGGCTAAGTACGCAGAGCTTGATGCTATTCAGCTGGTAAAGAAGAATGCAACTGCGAAGTTCGACGAGACAGTAGAGCTTCACATCAGAACAGGCTGCGACAGCAGACATGCTGACCAGCAGGTTCGTGGTTCTGTCGTACTTCCGGCAGGAACCGGCAAGAAGGTAAGAATCCTGGTATTTGCAAAGGGTGCTAAGGCTGATGAGGCTCAGGCAGCTGGTGCAGATTTCGTAGGCGCTGAGGAGCTGATCCCGAGAATTCAGGACGGTTGGTTCGACTACGATGTTGTTATTGCAACTCCCGACATGATGGGCGTTGTAGGACGTATCGGACGTCTCCTTGGACCGAAGGGTCTCATGCCGAACCCGAAGACCGGTACTGTTACCATGGACCTGACAAAGGCCATCGCCGACACCAAGGCTGGTAAGGTTGAGTACAGACTGGACAAGGCCAACATTATCCATGTTCCGGTTGGTAAGGCTTCTTTCACTGAGGAGCAGCTGAAGGAGAACCTGGATACTCTGATGGCAGCCATCGTAAAGGCTAGACCGGCTACACTGAAGGGTGCATACCTGAAGTCCGCTACTCTGACTTCCACCATGGGCCCGGGCGTGAAGCTCGACACTGTACAGTTCGGCCTGTAATTCGTCGAAAACGTACAGCAAAAAATACAGGATAATGTAGTTGACATCCGGGAAACCGGATGCTAACATACACAAGGTATTAACCCGAAGACAGCAGGTGCCGTGAGGCATAAGATTGAAAACGCCTGCCGAGGAAGAATACAGACATTGATTTGTTTGTTATGACCCCATGTCTTTCGGCATGGGGTTTTTCGTGGTTATACTCCCATCCCGGTGGTGTCGCCAGACACTGGTGCCGGGGAAAAATCTGATAAGGAGGAAAAACCGAAATGGCAAAGGTTGAACTTAAGCAGCCGATCGTTGATGAGATCAAAGCTCTCCTTGACGGCGCTGTAGCAGCTACCGTTGTTGACTACCGTGGACTGACTGTTGCAGAGGACACTGAGCTTCGTAAGCAGCTCAGAGAGGCTGGCGTACAGTACAAGGTATTCAAGAACACACTCATTAAGAGAGCTGCAGAGGGAACTGATTTCGCTCAGCTGGATTGTGTCCTTGAGGGACCGACTGCAATTGCTGTATCCAAGGATGATGCAACAGCAGCAGCCAGAATCATGGCTAAGTTTGCGAAGACAGCTCCGAAGCTTGAGCTGAAGGCAGCCGTTGTAGAAGGTAAGTTCTACGATCAGGCAGCTGTACAGGCCCTGGCAGAGATCCCTTCCAGAGACGAGCTTCTCGGAAGACTGCTTGGCTCCATGCAGTCCCCCATCACCAACTTCGCTCGCGTTCTCAAGCAGATCGCAGAGAAGGACGGCGACGGCGAGGCAGCATAAATTTCGAAAGAAATTTGGACTGCAGGCGGCGTAGAAATACACCGCAAGATGAAACAAAAGAAATCATAATGAAATGTGCATGAGCACAAATTTAAATCGGAGGAAATAAAAATGGCTAAGTTAACTACTGAAGAGTTTATCGCAGCTATCAAGGAGCTTTCCGTTATGGAGCTCAACGATCTCGTAAAGGCTTGCGAGGAAGAGTTTGGCGTATCTGCAGCAGCAGGTGTTGTTGTAGCAGCAGCTGGCGCTGGTGCAGCTCCCGCTGAGGAGAAGACTGAGTTCGACGTTGAGCTGACAGATGTTGGCCCGAACAAGATCAAGGTTATCAAGGTTGTTCGTGAGGCTACCGGCCTTGGACTTAAGGAGGCAAAGGATCTCGTAGAGTCCGCTCCGAAGGTTCTGAAGGAGGCTGCTCCGAAGGCTGAGGCTGAGGATCTTAAGGCTAAGATCGAGGCTGAGGGCGCAAAGGTTACTCTTAAGTAATTGTTTGCTGAATGAGCTTTTAGAAGGGAGAATCGCTTACGCGATTCTCCCTTCTTTGATTCATAGGAAAGTGCATCCTATGAATCAAAAAACGCTCCGCGCGGATCGCACTGCGGCGGCAAAGAAACATGTCGCTTTCGCGACCCGCCGCAGGCGGAGAATGTGCCAAGGCACATTCTTTTTTATATGTATTGCACGACAAACTTCAGTTTGCTACAATACAAAGAAAGCGAGGTGAAGCATGGATCTGTTTGAATATATGTCAGAAAAGAGCAAAAAAGAGGAGGCGCCGCTGGCTTCCCGCATGCGGCCGGAGACGCTGGATGAGGTGGTGGGACAGCAGCATATTGTGGGAAAGGACAAGCTGCTCTACCGGGCCATCCAGGCGGACAAGCTTGGCTCTCTCATCTTCTACGGCCCGCCGGGAACGGGAAAAACCACCTTGGCTCGGGTCATTGCCCATACCACCAAGGCCGATTTTCGCCAACTGAATGCCACAGTGGCGGGTAAGAAGGACATGGAAGAAGTGGTGCAGCAGGCAAAGGCCAACCGGGGCGGTTACGGCAAAAAAACCATTCTCTTTGTGGATGAGATCCATCGTTTCAACAAGGCCCAGCAGGATTATCTTCTGCCCTATGTGGAGGACGGCACCATCATACTTATCGGTGCCACCACGGAAAACCCATATTTTGAGGTGAATTCCGCATTGATCTCCCGTTCCCGGATTTTTGAGCTGAAGCCCCTGTCACCCGAGGACATTGCAACGCTCATCGACCGGGCGCTGACGGATCCGGCCAAGGGCGTGGGTTCCTTCCATGCCTATATCGACGCGGATGCCAGGTCCTTTCTTTCCGATGCGGCAAACGGAGACGCGCGGGCGGCCCTCAACGCGGTGGAGCTGGCGGTGCTGACCACAGAGCGGGAAGCGGACGGCCGGATCCATATCACGCTTGCGGTGGCGTCAGAGTGCATTCAGAAGCGCGCTGTGAAGTACGATAAGGACGGCGACAACCACTATGATACGATCTCGGCCTTCATCAAATCCATGCGGGGATCGGACCCGGATGCGGCGGTCTATTACCTGGCAAGAATGCTCTATGCCGGTGAGGATATCAAGTTCATCGCCCGCCGCATCGTCATCTGTGCGTCGGAGGACGTGGGCAATGCGGATCCCATGGCCCTGTGCGTGGCCACCAATGCCTTTCTGGCCATCGAGCGGGTGGGCATGCCGGAGGCACAGATCATCCTTTCTCAGGCGGCCAGTTATGTGGCCTCTGCACCGAAGTCCAATGCCTGCGTGAATGCCATTTTTTCAGCCACCCGCTGTGTGGAAAAAACCGGAAATCTTCCCATCCCGCCCTACCTGCAGGATGCCCATTATCCTGCCCACGACAAGCTGGGCCGGGGCATCGGCTACCTCTATCCCCATGATTTTCCGGGACACTGGGTGGAACAGCAGTATCTGCCCGATGCGGTGAAGGACGAAAAATTTTATATTTATCCGGATGAAAACAACCTGAAGGAATAGGATGGGTTTGCTGGGCGCCCCGCAAGCCAAGCTTGCGCTGAGCCCAGCAAATACCCGCAAACTAAGCTTGCGCGAAGCCCGGCAAACAGCAAAAAAGCCGGTGCAAAGCACCGGCTTTTTTGCTGTATAGAGTAGTAAGGGTTCGATAAAACCTGTTCGACATTTTTAGCGCCGCAGTATTTCTTGCGCTCATTCATTCCTGCGACACCCGTATTATAGGTGAAAAAACTGAAAACAGGCTGAAAACATTAACGAAATTGTCTGCTTTCTGCGTCATAGTGATACCCGACGGCTTCCAGCTTCTCTGTGATAGCGTTTTTCTCCAGGGACAGGTCTTCGCAGAGCGCCTCCAGGGAGTCGTATGCATCCCGCAGCTTCATATTGACAAAGCTCAGGAGCATGAAGGGATCGGACGGAATATGTGACATGCTTTGGCCTCCTTAAAAAACAGAATTGCTTGTTTAATCCTTAACGAAAGGATATACTAGAAGAAAATCTGAACTGCAGATAGGAGTATAACATATGAAGGATGAGAATTGTATTTTCTGCAAAATTGCCAACGGGGAAATCCCGTCTGTGACCGTATATGAGGATGAGGATTTCCGGGTGATCTTTGATCTGAATCCGGCAACAGAGGGCCATGCGCTGATTCTGCCGAAGGAGCATTTCGCGGACCTCACGGAGCTGCCGGAGCACTACGCTTCCAGGGTAATGCCTTTGGCCGGAAAAATCGGCAAGGCCATGAAGGCGGGCCTCGGTGCCCAGGGCTTTAATGTGGTGCAGAACAACGGCGAGGCCGCTGGGCAGACCGTCCATCATTTCCATACCCACATCATTCCCCGCTATGGTCATGAGGATGAGATGGTGCTCTGGAAGCCGGGAACTTCGACCCCGGAGGGACTGCAGGCGGTTTGCGCTAAGATCGGAGAGAAGCTTTCATGAGCAAAATCGTATTGACCGGCGGCGGCACGGCGGGACATGTGACCTCGAATCTGGCTCTGTATCCCAGGCTTTGCGAGGCGGGCTATGAGGTAAGTTACATCGGCTCCTACAGCGGTATCGAGAAAAAGCTTGCCGAAGAGACGGGAATTCCCTACTACGGCGTGGATACCGGAAAGTTCCGGCGCTATCGGGATCTTAAGAATCTGACGGATCCCTTCCGTGTGCTCCACGGCGTGCTGGAGGCCCGGAAGCTTTTGAAGAAGCTGAAGCCCGACATCATTTTCTCAAAGGGCGGCTTCGTGGCCGTTCCGGTGGTCTGGGCGGCCCAGCTTCTGCGCATTCCGGTGGTGAGCCATGAGAGTGACATGACGCCGGGACTGGCCAACAAGCTGACGCTTCCTATGTCTACCCGGATTTGCTGCAATTTCCCGGAGACCATGCAGCATTTGCCGGAGGGAAAGGCCGTATTGACCGGCGCACCCATCCGGGCGGCGCTTTTGGAGGGCTCCCGGGAAGAGGGACTTCAGATGACAGGCTTTGCCGGAGAGAAGCCGGTGCTTATGATCATCGGCGGCAGTCTGGGGTCCGTGGCCGTTAATCAGGCGGTACGGGCATTGCTGCCCAAGCTCCTGCCGCAGTTTGATATCATTCATGTGGCGGGCAAGGGAAATTTGGATGCGGCATTAAATGAAACGGCAGGATACCGGCAGTATGAGTATCTGACGGACGGGCTGCGGCATCTCTATGCCCTCGCCGACATTGTCATCTCCCGGGCCGGTGCCAACGTGATCTGTGAGCTTCTGGCACTGCAGAAGCCCAACATTCTGATCCCGCTGCCGAAGGATGCTTCTCGTGGTGATCAGATTTTGAATGCGGAATCCTTCCGGGCCCAGGGCTTCAGCGCCGTGGTGGACCAGCATGAGATGGAGGGGGATCTGTCCCTTCTCTACAATGCGGTGGAAGAGGTTTATGAGAACCGCGAAAGCTATATCGCGGCGATGCAGCAGGCCGGCGGAAAAAGCGGCGTAGAGGCCGTGCTGGCGGTCCTTGAAGAGGTCAGAAAAGGAGCAAAATAAGAATGATCGGAATTATCGGCGCCATGGACGAGGAGGTCCAGAAGCTCAAAGAGGATATGACGGAAATGCAGGCGGAGCAGCGCGGCGGACTGTGCTTCCTGAAGGGAAAGCTCTGCGGCAAAGAGGTGGTTGTGGTGCGTTCCGGTATCGGCAAGGTCAATGCCGCTGCCTGCACCCAGACGCTCATTGACCGCTATCAGGCGGACTGCATCATCAATACGGGCATTGCAGGCTCTCTCGATGCCAACATTAACATAGGAGACATCGTGCTTTCCGAGGATGCGGTGCAGTACGACGTGGATGCCACGGCCTTCGGCTATGCGCTGGGCGAGATTCCCAGAGTGGGTACCCTGGCCTTCCGGGCCTCGGAGAAGCTCATTGATCTCGCGGAGGAGGAGAACCGGCATGTGAACCCGGAGATTCATACCTTCATCGGCAGAGTTTGCAGCGGTGATCTCTTCGTGTCGGACAATGAGAAGAAGGAATGGATTTCCGACCATTTCCAGGGAAGCTGCTGTGAGATGGAGGGCGCGGCCATTGCCCAGATTGCGTACCAGAATCAGGTGCCCTTCCTGATCATCCGGGCCATTTCCGACAAGGCGGACGGTTCGGCTTCTGTGGACTATCCGACGTTTGAAAAACAGGCCATTTCCCACTGCGTCCGACTGACGGAGGCACTGGTGGGCAGGCTGTAAATCAGGTGACAGCGGCGGGAACAGGCCTGCCGTTTGCGCATATACATGCAAAGGAGCAAAGGTATGAGTGAGGTTAAGTTTGACTTAAGCAAGGCAAAGAAGTTTATTTCCGATGAGGAAATCCAGAATTTTAAGGTGCAGACGCTGGCAGCGGAGAAGACGCTGCTGGATGGCAGCGGCGCCGGCAATGATTTCCTGGGCTGGGTGAATCTTCCGGTGGACTATGACAAGGAGGAGTTCGCCAGAATCAAGGCGGCAGCAAAGCGCATTCAGGAGGATTCCGATGTGCTGCTCGTCATCGGTATCGGCGGTTCCTATCTGGGTGCTCGGGCAGCCAATGAGTTCCTGAACAGCTGCTTCTACAACGAGCTGTCCAAGGAGGAGAGAAAGACCCCGGAAATCTACTATGTGGGCAACAGCATTTCCTCAAAGTACATTCATGACCTGACCAAGGTGCTGGAGGGCAAGGATTTCTCCGTGAACATCATTTCCAAGTCCGGTACCACCACAGAGCCGTCCATCGCGTTCCGTGTGTTCAAGGAACTGCTGGAGGAGAAATACGGCAAGGAGGGCGCTGCCAAGAGAATCTACGCCACCACAGACAAGGCGAAGGGGGCGCTGAAGAAGCTGTCCGACGAGCAAGGCTACGAGGAGTTCGTGGTGCCCGATGATGTCGGCGGCCGTTTCTCTGTGCTGACCGCTGTGGGCCTTCTGCCCATCGCTGCCAGCGGTGCCGACATTGACGCCCTGATGCAGGGTGCTGCCGACATGCGGAAGCTTTGCCTGGAGCGTCCTTATGAGGATAATGCTTCCCTCCTCTACGCAGCGGCCAGAAACATCATGCTGCGGAAGAACAAGTCTGTGGAGATCGTGGCCAACTATGAGCCGTCCCTGCACTACGTTTCTGAGTGGTGGAAGCAGCTGATGGGTGAGTCTGAGGGCAAGGACCAGAGAGGACTGTTCCCGGCTTCTGTGGATCTCACAACGGATCTGCATTCCATGGGTCAGTTCATTCAGGATGGTTCCCGGATCATGTTTGAGACGGTGCTGAATGTGGTGAAGTCTCCGGAGGAGCTGGTGCTGAAGGAAGAGGAAGTGGATACCGACGGCATGAATTATCTGGCCGGCAAGACGGTGGATTTCGTGAACAAGTCTGCTATGAACGGTACAATTCTGGCGCATACCGATGGCAATGTACCGAATTTCGTGGTGGAGATTCCGGAGCAGAACGCTTATTATCTGGGTCAGCTGTTCTACTTCTTTGAGTTCGCCTGCGGTGTATCCGGCTATCTGAACGGGGTAAATCCTTTCAACCAGCCGGGCGTGGAGAGCTACAAGAAGAACATGTTCGCGCTCCTCGGCAAGCCGGGTTATGAGGCCCTGGGAGAAGAGTTGAAAAAAAGACTGTAACTAGCAACGTAAAAAAAAGAGGCTTCGGCCTCTTTTTTTGTGCTTGCCGCTTACTTTGCGTTTTGGCTGGCCGTTCCGGGGCCCGACAGCCAAGCTGCCGCGAACCCCGAAACGGCTACTCTTCTATCACCTCAATCGCGAGGTAATCAAAGGGGATCTGTTCCACAAAGCAGTCCGGATAAAACTGGGTCTTGCTTTTCTGCTTGAACTGGCGGATATTCTGGTCCAGCCAGATGGGGACTTCCAGGTCCAGGTAATCGCAGATTTCCCGAAGGGCTGTGAGCACATGCTGGGTACGGGAGACAGAATAATCCTCCTGTCGGGACACGCAGTCCCGGACAATCCGACCGTCCTTATAGATTGTACCGCTCATTCGAAACATGTTCACCTCCTGTACTGTAGGGCCGAAGACATTACCCCAACGCTTTTGATTGGAAACGATAGCATAAAAATCAGGGAATCACAATAACTTGTTCATAATTTGTTAAAATTGCGGGCCTATACTTTAAGGATAAGACAGGAAATGTACGAATTTTGTCATGTTGCGGAGGTGGATGTATGGGCTTGGAAATAGACAATCCGCAGGCCTTTCTGACAGAGGCAAGGCAGGCGCTGGCGGCCTATGAGGAGACAGCGGAGGCACTGTGCACGGCCAAAGACGAGGAGCAGCGGCTGAAGAAGGCGCTGGAGCAGTCCCGCAAGGAAATGTCGGAGAAAATCGAGAAAACCATTCGGGCCCGGGAGCAAGAGCTCACCGCCAGCTTCGATAAGCAGCTGAACCAGGCAAATGGTCGTCTGAAGAAGGCCCAGAGCCAGCGGGACAAGGCGAAGAGTCAGGGCGTAAAAGGAAGAATTGCCCGGGAGACGGAGCCCTATCGCGTGGAGAACAAGGAAATGAAGCGGCAGCTCCGGGCGGTGCTGGAAAAGGATCATGCACCCGCCTTCTGTGGCAGCGGTCTTTATTTCAGCTTGTATATGCCCCGACGACCGGGCGAAATTCTGACGCTAATGCTGGCCTTTCTGCTGCTCTTTGGCGCCCTGCCCATGGGGCTGTACTTTCTGATACCGCAGCACAGCGTATTTGTGCTTTGCGGCATCTACACGCTGGACATTCTGCTGATCGGCGGGCTCTATGTGGTGGTGGGAAACCGCACCGGGAAGCACCGGGAGGTGCTGCGGCAGGCCCGGGACATCCGCAGTCAGATGCTGAAGAACCGTAAAAAGATCCGGAGCGTGACACGGGACATCCGCCGGGATTCCAATGAAGCGGGCTACAACCTGGAGGAGTTTGACGATGAGATCACCCGGGTGCAGCAGGACCGTAACGAGATCATTGCGAAGAAGCAGAGCGCCCAGAACACTTTCGAGACGGTGACCAGGAATATTCTTTCCGATGAGATCGAAAACGCGGCCAGACCGGCCCAGGAGGCGCTGTCCGGGCAGCTGGCGGAGACGACGAAGCGACGGGCTTCTCTGGAAAGCGAGGAGAAGAACCAGTCTCTGGCGCTGTCCGAGAAGTACGAGCAGTATCTCGGCAAAAAGCATATGAACGAGGCCGATATCACAAAGCTTGGAGAGCTTCTCGAAAAGGGGGAGGCAGTGTCTCTCATCGATGCGGTGACGAAGCTGGAAATGCCGGAAAAAGAGGCCTGAAAAAAATTCGAAAATTTCTGAAAATAATTGTTGACAAGAAAGCGGTGATTTAGTATTATACACGAGTCGCCAAGAGAGAGCGGCGCGGGAATACAAAATCACCTTTGCGGGTGTAGTTCAACGGTAGAATGTCAGCCTTCCAAGCTGAACACGTGGGTTCGATTCCCATCACCCGCTTAAGCCCAGATAGCTCAGTCGGTAGAGCAGAGGACTGAAAATCCTCGTGTCACTGGTTCGATTCCGGTTCTGGGCACTCAAGATGAGTGCAGAAAGCGATAACATTCACACTCTCTGGAATTCATCTTTTGTATAATGTCGTTCTTCACAGAAATGAAAGCTGAACGAACATTAATAATGCGCGAGTAGTAGAGTGGTACTACGTCTCCTTGCCAAGGAGAAGGTCGCGGGTC
>CAVFNN010000049.1:0-11973 GCA_963623925.1 bacterium
TTTGAAGAGGTTTATAACGAAGACAAAGTCAGTAAGGAAGGGGGACCGAAAAACATGTGTGAAGTATTGGATAGAATTGAAAACAGAGGAATAGAGAGAGGCAGAACGGAAGGAAGAGAACAGGGGATTTTTGCGACGTTGGCGTCCCTTGTACGGGATGGCTTGATCACTGTACAGGAAGCGGCTAAGAGATCGCATCTCACGGTGACGGAGTTTGAGGCACGGGCCAAGGAGTTGCAGCTGCAGTAACCTGATTTATATTGTAAAGAAGGCCTTGCTTGTCGCAAGGCCTTCTTTGTTTCACAGGATTCATTTTGCGCGTGTGGCGATTAAGCAGTCTTCACGCTCAGATTCTGCTTCCGCAGCACCGGATACAGTGCCATGTAGATCACCGTGGCGATGATGGTGGAAGCCACGGCATTGATGGAGGAAGCCGCGATATTGTAGGTGAGGGTCACCTCTGCGGCCGGCTTTCCGACGATCACAATTTTATAGAAGTAACCCACCAGAGGATCGAAGATGGCATTGAAGAGCAGTCCGGCGATGGCGGCAGCCAACACATAGCGGAAGATGTGGCTTCGGTCGGTGCTGTCATCAATATGTCCCAGCTTGTGGGCCACAAAGCCGCTGATGAGACCGATGCAGAGCTTCAGCACGAAGGTCTTCGGCGCATAGATGATATATACCGGATCCAACAGGTCGCCGATGGTCATGCCGATGGAGCCTGCGATACCGCCCAGCGGACCGCCCAGGATCAGCGCACCCAGCACCACCACCGCATTGCCGAAGTGGATGGAGGTGGCATCGCCGCCCGGCAGGAAGATCTTGAACTGCAGGAAGGTGAAGACCACATAAGAGAGGGCGGCAAAGAGTGCGCCCAGAGAAAGTTTGTAGGTATTGTTTTTCATAATCATTGCCTCCTTTTGCCCGGCGCGTCCGGCCCGGCTTTTCGTTTAGAAGGCATTATAATCATCTGCTGATGCTATGGGAATTACCAGAAATGGAATAAAATATAAGACCAGATGGGGTCCCCGCCAGCCAGCCCACAGGAATTAGGAAGACTTTGCTTTCGCAAAGTCTTTTTTGATTCATTTCGAGCCTGTAGCTCTCAATGAACTTGCCGTTAGCAAGCATGCATCTTCGATGCATGTCAGATCGCTACGAAGTTTGCTTGATGCAAACTTCTTCACTCTCGCCGCTAAGGCATCCTGTGGGGTCCCCGCCAGCCAAGCTGTCGCTGAGCCCACATGATAACATATAGAACGAACTTATAACCAAATCAAAAATTCAGGTATTAGACGAGTATTATGGAGCATGGTAGTATGTACCCATCACAAAGAAATGACGCACCGCTGAAGCGGCGGGGCTAGGAAGACTTTGCTCCCGCAAAGTCTTTGATACGCTCGCCGCTAAGGCATCCTGTGGAGCCCCCGCCAGCCAAGCTGTCGCTGACCCCACAGGAATTCAGTATAAAACTTGGGAGGATAAGACAATGGCAAAGAAAACATATGCAGAGAGAAACCTGGGATTTGACACAAAGGCCCTTCATGTAGGACAGGAGAAGCCGGATCCGGCAACAGGTGCAAGAGCGGTTCCTATTTACCAGACTTCTTCCTTCGTCTTCAATAATTCCGATCATGCTGAGGCGAGATTTGCGCTGAAGGATGCCGGAAACATTTACGGAAGACTCACCAACCCCACAGTTGATGTGCTGGAGCAGAGAGTGACCGCACTGGAGGGCGGCGCCGCAGCCGTGGCTGTCAGCTCCGGTGCTGCAGCCGTAACCTACGCTTTTAAAGCAGTGGCCCATGCCGGTGACCACATTGTATCGGCCAAGAACATCTACGGTGGTACTTATAACTTCCTGGCACACACCTTCCCGGATGCCGGTGTAACCACCACCTTTGTGGAGCCCACAGATCTGGCCGGTGCCGAGGCAGCCATCCAGCCCAACACCAAGGCGCTTTACATTGAGACCCTGGGCAACCCCAACAGTGAGGTTGTAGACATTGCCGCATGGGCAGACCTGGCACATAAGCATGGCCTTCCGCTCATCATCGACAACACCTTCGCTACCCCGTATCTGGTAAGACCCATTGAGTACGGCGCAGACATCGTGGTACATTCCGCAACCAAGTTCATCGGCGGACACGGCACAACCCTGGGCGGCATCATCGTGGATGCAGGCAAGTTTGACTGGGCTTCCAAGGGAGACAAGTGGCCCTGGCTGGTGGAGCCGAATGCTTCCTACCACGGCGTAAGCTTCGCAAAGGACACAGCGCCGGCCGTTATCGCCACCTACATCCGTGCCATTGTGCTTCGTGATGAAGGTGCCTGCCTCGCACCGCTTAACGCATGGCTCCTTCTGCAGGGTCTGGAGACATTGGCACTTCGTGTTGAGAGACATGTTTCCAATGCGCTGGCTGTGGTAGAGTATCTGTCCAAGCATCCGCAGGTGGAATCCGTTTCTCATCCGGCAGTGACCAAGGATGCGGCCCAGAAGGCACTCTACGAGAAGTACCTGCCGAATGGCGGCGGCTCCATCTTCACCTTCAACATCAAGGGTGACGAGAGAAAGGCCAAGGATTTCATCGATAACCTCGAGCTCTTCTCCCTCCTGGCCAATGTTGCCGACGTGAAGTCTCTGGCCATCCACCCGGCTTCTACCACCCACTCCGAGTGCAACGAGGCAGAGCTGATCGACCAGAACATTCAGAGAAACACCATCCGTCTTTCCATCGGTGTGGAGAACATTGCCGACATCATTGAAGACCTCGATGAGGCGTTCAAGGCTGTTGCTGAATAAAAAATTTCATCCTTACTTTGTAATATTTATCCTCCATAGGGGGCTGTCGCAGCTGCGGCGGCCCTCTTTTTTCGATTCATAGGAAAGTGCATCCTATGAATCAAAAAACGCTCCGCGCGGATCGCACCATATCGCATTCGCGACCCGCCGCAGGCGGAGAATGTGCCAAGGCACATTCTATCTTGCTTGACATTATGCCGGAAAAACCGGATGATATTAAATATATTTAGGTGATGACAAAGAGGTGGGAACAATGGCCATTCAATACATCTTCGGCGGAGCGGGCGCCGGAAAAACCGAATATATGCTGCGGCGCATGCTGCGCGAGGCGCCGAAGGATTTTCAGAAGCAGTGGATTCTGGTGGTGCCGGAGCAGGACACGCTGGCTATGCAGCGGCGGATCCTGGCCCATCCCGAGAACCGGGGACACGGCATTTTAAACATCGACGTCATGAGCTTTCAGCGCATGGCTTACCGGGTATTTGAGGAAAAAGGCATTACCCTGCCCCGGATCATCGACGACCTGGGCAAGATCATGATCCTCCGGGAGCTGCTGGGAAAGCTCAGTCCCCGTCTCAGTCTCTATAAAAGCCAGCTGAACAAGGCGGGCTTTCTGGACGAGCTGAAGTCCCAGATTTCCGAATTTTACCAGTATCGTATCCTGCCGGAGATGCTGCGGCTGGTGGCAGATCAGACAGACTCCCCCTATGTGCAGAGCAAGCTCCGGGATCTGGCGTTGATCTACGAGGCCTTTCTTGCCTATATGGAAAGTCACGGCTTCATGGCGGAGGAGGAACTGCTGGACCGCCTCTACGAGGCCCTGCCGGACTCCCGGATCTTTGATGGCGCGGAGCTGCTCTTTGACGGTTTCACCGGCTTCACTCCGGTGCAGCTGCGGGTGCTGGAGGAGCTCATGCCGAAGGCTGCCAATCTGCAGTTTGCTCTCTGTCTCCGTGAGGATGAGCGGGCGCAGGTCTACGAAAAATGCGGTCCCGAGGCCCTGTTTTACCTCACCCGGCAGACCGTTCAGAAGCTCAGTGCCATGGCGGCGCAGCTGCAGGTGCCGGTATTGCCGGAGATCGATCTCAATCGCTACGATGCCCTGAGCGGTGCGTCCCGGAATCCGCAGGAAGCCTTGCCCCGATTCCGGAAGGCCCCGGCTCTGGGCTTGATCGAACAGAATCTTTATCGCAGTGCCTTTCAGGATAATGTCTTCGCTTCCACTGCGCCGGTGCATGACGTGGAGATCTGGGAGGCGCCGGATCAGAAAAGCGAGATCGAGGCCATCGCCGCAGAGATCGAGAAGGCGGTACGGGAGGAGGGCCTGCGCTATCAGGACATCGGCATCCTCCTGACGGCGCCGTCCGACTACCGGGATCTTATCTTCAAAACCTTTTCCGAGGCGGGCATTCCCTACTTCTTCGATGATGCGGGAAGTCTGCTGGACTCGCCCTTTTCCGAGGTCATGCGGGCGGCTCTGGAGGCGGTGGACCAGAGCTTCGGCTTTGATCCGGTGCTGCGCTTCCTGCGGGCATTGCCGAAGGAAAGTGCCGCGGAGGAAAATGAGATTGACCTCTTTGACAATTACCTTCGCGAGAAGGGCCTGCGGGGCGTTTCTGCCTATCAGAAAAACTGGGAACAGTACGACAAGCTTCGTCTTAAGTGGATGACGCCGCTGCTTACCATGTATGAAGCCACAAAGACAAGGAATACGCCGGTGGCAGAGCGCGTGCAGGCGCTCCGGACGCTTTTGACAGACCTTTCGGCAGAGGACAAGGTAACGGCCATGGCTGCTCGGCTGGAGACCGCGGGGGAACAGAACCGGGCGGAAGCCCTGCGGCAAAGCATCACGGTGCTCTATGAGGTGCTGGACCGTCTCGAGGAACTTCTTGGTACAATGCCCATTTCCCGGAGCGAGTTTCGGGAGGTGCTGGATGCGGGCATTCAGGAGGCCAGTGTGCGAATGATCCCTGCGACCCTGGATCAGGTGGTGGTGGGCGACATGACCCGTTCCCGCTTCCTTTTGCCGAAGCGCTTTTTTCTGGCCGGTGCCAATGCCTCGCTGCTCCCCAAGGCCGATCCGGGCAAGAAACTCCTGGGAGACCGGGAGCGGAAACTGTTCCGAGCGGCGGAGATTGAACTGGCGCCGGACCGCATGGAGGACGCCCTGGTGGGGCGCTTCTACATCTATCGCGCCCTGCTGAATCCGTCGGAGCGGCTGGTGCTGAGCTATCCGCTCAAAGGAAGAGCCGGAAAAGCTTTGAAGCCTGCCGGAATCCTCAATGAGCTCCGGAACATCCTGCCGGGCATTCCTGTGCGCCGTCTGGAAGAGGAACGGCGGGAAATCTACACCGAGAAGGAGCTTCTGCGGGAGCTTTCCAGGGCAATGCCTTCGCTTCTGGATGCTTTTTCTGCCGGAGAGAAGGAAGACGCGGCAGAAGAAAAGCTGGAGCTTCTCCGCATGCTCTATGAGACCCCGGAGGGGCGGGAGAAGGCCCGACAGCTGCTGTCGGCAGCATTTACCCGCTATACCGAGAGCCGACTGGAGCTTTCCGCAGCGAAGGCACTGTACGGCGAGCTCATCAGCGGCTCGGTGACCCGTCTTGAGCTTTTTAACGGTTGTGCCTTTGCACATTTTCTGAAGTATGGGCTGGGCCTCACGGAGCGGAAGAGCTACGAGGTGCAGGCCTTTGATCTGGGCACACTCTATCATGCGGCCATCGAAAAGGCCTTTCGTCTGGCGGCGGAAGAGAAGCGACAGCTTTGGGAATATGAGGCAGAGGAGCTGCAGGCGCTCTGCGAACGGGCTGTGACGTTGGCCACAGAGGAATGCGGGGAAAAACTTCTGGGTGACAGTGCCCGGAACCGCTACCTCATCCGGAAGCTTAAGGATATCACGGAGACCACGCTACAGACACTGGCGGAGCAGCTGCGCCGGGGCGATTTCCGTACCCGGGAGCTGGAGAAGAGCTTCGATTTTGTGCGCGCAGGCCTTCGCTTGAAAGGCCGCATTGACCGGGTGGATCTCTGTGAAGCGGAGGATCGGGTCTATGTCCGGGTTATCGACTATAAGTCTGGAAAGACGGCTTTTGATCTGAATAAGGTATATGAAGGACTGCAGCTGCAGCTCGCGACCTATCTCAATGTCATGCTGACGAATCTCCGGAACCGCTACCCGGACAAGGAGATCGTGCCGTCGGGCATGCTGTATTACCACATCGACGACCCCATTTTGCCCTATGTACCGGGCGAGGATGCGGCGGATCTGTCGCGGGATCGCCTGCGGGCACTCAAGATGGATGGCCTCATCAACACAGACAAGGAAAGCGTGCAGCACATGGACCGGGAGGCAGTGAAGGAGTCGGACATCCTGCCGCTTAGCTTGAAGGACGGCGAGGCGGATCCGCGGAAGAAGTCCGCGGCCTCCGGGGCGATGTTCCGGGCACTGGAACGCTTCGTGGACGCTCGCCTGCAAAAGGACAGTGCGCGGATCCGCGACGGGGAAATCGGCATTTATCCCATGCAGGAGAACCGGCAGCGTAGTAGCTGCAGCTACTGCCCCTATCATGCGGTCTGTTGCTTTGATCCCCGGATTGCAGGTTTCCGCTACCGGAATCTCAGCAAGCTGTCGACGGAAGAGATCTGGGGTGAATGGACAAGTGAGAACACAGCGGAAAGCGGAGACGGCACCGGGCAGGATGCTACCGCCGGCAGCGGAAGAGAAGAAGCAGAAAAACATCAGAAATAAAACAGCATTGCCGCATCATGGGTGATGCAAAACAAGAAGGAAACGGGAGGAAATGCATGAGCGTACAGTGGACAGAGGAACAGCAGGCGGTGATCCGGCATCGGGAGGGAAATCTTCTGGTGGCGGCTGCCGCCGGTTCCGGCAAAACCGCCGTGCTGGTGGAACATATTCTGGAGCGGCTGACGGATCCGGAGGAGCCGGTGTCTCTGTCGGAGCTGGTGGTAATGACCTTTACGGATGCAGCGGCCCAGGAAATGCGGGAACGTCTGCGGAAGGGACTGCTGGAGCGTCTCCGGCAGGAGCCGGACAATGAACGGCTGATCCGGGAGGCCGGCAGTATACAGAATGCAGACATCAGCACCATTGATGCCTTCTGTAAGCGTCTGATCACGGAGAACTATGCGGTCATCGGTCTGGACCCGGCCTTCCGTTTGGGCGAAGAAGGAGAGCTGAAGCTGCTGAAAGGCGACGTAATCCGGGATCTTCTGGAAACACGTTATGAAATGCAGGATGAGGCCTTTCTGCGTTTTGCCGACAGCTATACCCGGGGCAAGGACGACAGCGGCTTGGAGGAGCTGATTCTCCGGGTCTTCGACTATGCCTCGGCCAATCCCTGGCCGGAGGAGTATCTCGCGGATGCGGAAAACGGCAATGCCTCGGCGGAAGAATATCTCCTCGAAGACATCCGCCTGCGGCTCCGGGATTTCTGCGAAGCCTATCGCTATGCCTTGGAGATCTGTCAGGAAGAGGATGGCCCCGAAAGCTATCTGCCGACCCTGGAGGAGGAACTGCGGCACATGTCTGCCCTGGCCAAAGCAGAGGACCTGCCGACATTGGCCGAAGGACTGCAGGCGATCACCTTCGGCCGCCTGAAAAGCAGCAAGTCGGAGAAAAAGGGACTGGTCGCCAATGTGCGAAACGGTGTGAAGAAAGATCTCCAGGCGTTGCAGAAGCTGCTGGTGCTGCCGCCCGCCACGCTGCAGGAGAAGATACAGCAGGGCATGGCGGAAAATGTCCATGTGCTGGTGGAACTGACCCGGGACTTTATGGTCCGCTTCCGGGAGGAAAAAACGCGGCGGCGCATGCTGGATTTCTCGGATCTCGAACACTTCGCGCTGCAAATACTGTATACAGGGGAAGGCACAGAACGGCGTCCCTCGGCCATCGCCGATGACTATGCGAAGCGGTTGCGGGAAATTTTGGTGGACGAGTATCAGGACTCCAACTATGTGCAGGAGGCGTTGGTAGAGGCGCTTTCCGCGGAACGCTTTGGCCGCCCGGATGTCTTCCAGGTGGGCGATGTGAAGCAGAGCATCTACAGCTTCCGTTTGGCCCGTCCTGAGCTCTTCCTCTCGAAATACAAGGATCCGCAGTATCCGACGATCACCCTTTCCCAGAACTTCCGCAGCCGTCCCGAGGTGCTGGATGCCGCCAATGCGGTTTTCTTCCGGGTGATGCAGGAGGAGGTTGGCGGTATTCTGTATACAGAAGAGAGCAGTCTTCATCCGGGCCGCATCCTCAGCGAGGCGGAGAAGACATTGGCCTGCCCGGCGGAGCTGCATCTCGTTTCCGTGCAGGACAGTGAAATGGAAGAGGCCATGGACAAGACCGAGGCGGAGACCCGCGTCATTGCGTCTCGCATCAAAAAGCTCCGGGCAGAAGGCATTCCCTACCGGGACATGGTGATCCTTTTGCGTTCTCCGGGCAGCATCGGCGACGAGATGGTGACGGTACTGGGCAATGAAGGCATCCCCGCCTACTGCGTTTCCCGAGAGGGCTATTTCACCGCGGTGGAGGTGGAGATTGTGCTCTCCTTCCTCAGCATCATCAACAATCCCCGGCAGAGCATTCCGCTGGCGGCGGTGTTGCGCTCCCCGATCTACGGCTTTACGGACGAGGAGCTGGCGGAGCTTGCCGCAAAGCAGGGGGGCCTCGAGCGGCGATTCCCGGGAGAAGAGGAACTGCGGCAGAAGCCGGAGGATAATGTTGGTGATCCGGAGGCAGCGGCTGTGTCCATGGCTGACGATGCTTCGGAAGAAGTGACAGATGCGCAGGCAGAAGGAGCAGCCGGAAGGGAAGCGGAGGCAGACAGCGAAATGGAAGCCCTGTCCCCGGCCCTGACGGAGAAGCTGCGGAAATTTTATGAACAGCTGGCCCATTTCCGGGAATTGTCCCAGTATCTCAGCATTCATGAGCTCCTCTACCGGATCTACGATGAAACGGGATACTACAACTATGTCTCTGCCCAGCCCGCCGGAGAGCGGCGTCGGGCCAATCTGGATCAGCTGATCGATTCGGCCCTGGCCTTTGAGAATACCTCCTACCGGGGGCTCTTCGACTTTATCCGCTATATCGAGAAGCTGAAGAAGTACAGCAGCGACCAGGGCGAGGCCTCCGTGCTGTCGGAGCAGAACGACCTGGTGCGCATCATGTCCATCCATAAGTCCAAGGGTCTCCAGTTTCCGGTGGTCTTTCTGGCCGGTCTGGGACGCCGCATCAACAAGATGGATCTCAGCGGCAACGTTCTGATCGACCCCGTCCTGGGCATTGGGACCGACTACATTGACCCGGAAAACCGTGTGCGCTATCCCTCCATGCAGAAGCTTGGCATCCGGGAGAAGCTGGCCCGGGACCAGCTGGGTGAGGAACTGCGGGTACTGTATGTGGCCATGACCCGGGCGGAAAACCGGCTGATCCTCAGCGGTACCTGCACGGATCCGGAGAAGGCCATCGAGAGTGTCGGGGAATCTGCCCGGCCCCTTTCCGGCAGCAATATCCGAAGCGCATCCTGCCTTCTGGACTGGGTCATCATGGCACTGGGGGAACGGCTCTGGCAGAGCCATTCGCCGCTTCGCCTGTATACAGAAAGTCCGGCGGGGCTGCGGGAGGAAAAGACCGAGGAGCTGAAGGAGATCTCTGCGCTGGCGGAAGATTTCCAGAATGCCCTGTTCAGCCGGAAAGGGGATACGGCACTGCAGCAGGAAATGCAGCGGCGCTTTACGTACCGCTATCCCCACGAGGCGGCTACGACGCTCTTCCCGAAGCACACGGTATCGGAGATCAAGGCCCGGGCGGCAGAGCAGGAGGGAGCGGATGCGCCGGGAATTGTCCTGCTGCCGGATCACAGTGGCAGCAGCGAGGCCTATGTCTTTCCGGAGCAGGAAATCCCGGATGGGGCAATTTTAGATGGGAAAATGTCTTCGGTGCCGGAAGAAGATGCACCGTCCGGCGCGCGGAACGTGGTCGTTGGCAGAGAAAAAACCGGCAGTGCCCGCGGTACGGCCTATCACAAGGTGCTCGCGCAATATGATTTTGCGAAGGGCGAGGAACAGCTGGAAGCCCTGCCGGAGGAAGTGAAGGCACTGGTGAATCTCCAGGACATCCGTCATTTCCTGCAGTCGCCGCTCGGACAGCGTCTGCGGCAGGCCGCGGCGGAGAAACGCCTCTTCCGGGAGCAGCGCTTCATGAAGCAGGTAAGTTACAACTACCTTTTCCAGGACTCTGACGTTACGGAACCGGTGCTGCTCCAGGGCGTGGCGGATGCCTTCATTCTTGAGGAAGACGGCATTCTGCTGCTGGATTACAAGACAGACCGGGTGCGGACGGCGGAAATCCTACGGCAGCGCTACAGTCTGCAGCTGCAGCTCTATGCCGATGCCCTGTCCGACATCACCGGCCGCCCGGTCAAGGAGAAGCTGCTGTATTCCTTTGCATTGCAGCAAACGGTTTCGTGCTGAGGGGATGTGAGGCTGCAGGGATTTCAGAAAAGTTATTGGAAAAATTGATGGTTAAGATAATATATGATTTGAGGTATTGTTAAAATGGAAGCATTAGACCAGTTGCGATTGGGTCTTGAAACGGCATATATTGATGGTTCCGTGGCTTCGAGCAATCGATATAGGCCACAATTCGTATCGAATGATCACAAAAAAGGAAAAAAGGTGTTCTCATCCATCGAGGATGAGCTTTTGGCATGCGATAGCTTCCAAATCAGCGTTGCCTTCATTACAATGAGTGGCATCACACCGCTTCTTCAAACGCTCAAAGAGCTGGAGAGGCGACATATAAGGGGCGAAATTTTAACAACGAATTACCTGAATTTCAGCGAACCCAGAGCGCTGAAGAAGTTGAACGAGCTTTCGAATATAACGCTGAAAATGTATGATGCGGAAGCCGCGGATGGAGGCTTTCACACAAAGGGATATATTTTTAAAAATGAGGAAATCTACCGAATTATTATCGGCAGTTCCAATATCACCAGTGCAGCACTTACCAGAAACAGAGAGTGGAACACGAAGTTGATCTCCACAGAGCAGGGGGAGCTTGCAAAGGAAATTGTTGCAGAGTTTAATGAATTGTGGAATTCTAAATTTTCCTTATCCTTTGATGATTTCTATGAAAATTATTGCGAGAGATATAGGATTATCGAGCATCAGCGGAAAACCGCAAAGCAGGATGATATTACTTCCCTCGAAAAGTATAAATTGCAGCCAAACAGCATGCAGGTGGGATTCATTACAAATCTAAAAAAGATTCTTGCTGCTGGTGAAAAGCGGGCGCTTTTGATTTCTGCAACAGGCACCGGAAAGACCTATGCCTCTGCGTTTGCTCTGCGGGAGCTTGGTTTCCGGAGGGTGCTGTTTCTGGTGCATAGAGGTCAGTTGGCGGTACAGACTATGGAATCCTATAAAAAGGTATTTGCAGAATCCGTGTCCATGGGATTGGTAGGCGGAAATCGCCACGAGTATGACAAAGATTATGTATTTGCCACAGTACAGACCATTAACCGTGATCAACATTTGTTGCGATATGAAAAGGATGCCTTTGATTGTATTGTTTTGGATGAGGCGCACCATGTTTCGGCAGATACCTATCAAAAGATCATGAGGCATTTTACGCCGAAACTATGGCTTGGCATGACAGCGACGCCTGATAAACGGGATGATCAGATTGAAGGAAGAAATATCTATGAAATATTCAACCATCAGATTGCTTACGAGATTCGATTGCAGCAGGCCATGGAGGAAAATTTGCTTTGCCCGTTTCATTACTTCGGCATCACGGATTTGGAAATGATTGGAGACAACGAAGGAAATGACGTGAATTTTTCTATGCTTACCAGTGATGAGAGAGTGAAGCATATTCTTCAACAGGCAGATTACTATGGATATAGTGGTGATCGGGTAAAGGGATTAATTTTTTGCAGAAATATCAAAGAAACAGAGGAGTTGTCTGCCAAATTCAACCAAATGACAAATCCCTCTACAGGAAAACACTTCCGTACCATTGCTTTAAACGGCAGTGCTTCTGAATCAGAGAGACAGGATGCCTTTGAACGGTTGGCAAAGAATGAAGGGGATGAAGCTATTGCAGAGGAAGCTTTGGACTATATTTTCTCTGTGGAAATTTTGAACGAAGG
>CAVFNN010000050.1:0-11902 GCA_963623925.1 bacterium
CACAGGGCAGCGCGGTGATCTACAGCATGATTGAAACGGCGAAGGCAAATGACCTTGATCCCTACCGCTATCTGGCCTGGGTGCTGACCAATGCGCCGATCCTGGCTGCAAAGGGCGATGATTGGGAGGAAAAGCTGCTGCCTGCCAATGCTCCTGCTGAATGCAGGACTTTACAAGAAGATACATAAACCGAAACGAGCCTGTTCAGCATGAGCAGGCTCTGTTCTTTTCTGCGGTGCCAGAAAGCTGACGTTTTTGCCGGAAAGCTGGCATTTACCAGAAGAAACCACCTTTTTATCCTTTTTGGTAGGGAGGTGGCTTTGTATATGCAGATAGAGAAAAATATTGCAGCCACGTTACAAAGCAAAATGAAAGAGGCCGGAAAAACCAAACTGGAATTCTCAAAAGAACTTGGCGTTCCACGCTCGACGCTCCAGGGATACCTGAAAGGCGACAAGTGCCTGCGTTCAGACTCCATTGAAGAACTGGCAAGAAGTCTTTCCGTCTCACCGGCGCAGCTGATCTCCGGGCCGGACTATGCGAAAACCTTTGGGCTGTTCAGCATGACTTCTCTGCTCGCAGAACTCCAGACGCTGCATCCGCAGGCGCAGGCCCTTGCAAGGGACGCTGTTTTGCTGTTGGAAGCAGCGTTCCGAGTCTCGGAGGAATGGAACCGGCTGGACGCACTGCAGACACCCTCTGACGAGGAGGGCACATGATGTACCGATACATACCTTACGAAGAACAGGGGCTTGCACGCAAACCCTATGCTTACGGATTGCTGAGGCAGCAGCGCCAGGGTAATCGTTGGACAACGGTTGCGATTGCTGCACCATTTTCTAATGACAAGACCGGTGTCCAACAGCTCGCAGAACGCTGCACCGAATGCCAGCTCGATCCCATTCATCTTTTTGATGTGCTCCACGACTTCATGGACGCGGAGACTAGAACTCTCTAAAATGATGCTGCGGCCTGACTATTTGGTCGCAGCATCTTTTTACGCTTACGCAGTGTCTGATGCGTCCGGATCTGATTGGCCAGCACTTCTCGGCAGAGCCTGCGCTGCTCCGACTGCTCCTCATTCTCCGTCCGTTCCGGAAGACCAAGCTTTGCAAACAACTCCTCTGCGGGGATGAAATGCTTTTTCTGTTCCTCCTCAGGAAGCCTTCTGATTTCTTCGAACTCCCGGATGGAATCGTGGAGCTTTTGGCGCTCGGCTTCTACCGTCTCTTCCTCAAAGCCAAAGAAGGTCATTTCATAAAGAATCTCTGCACAGAGGACCGCCGAACCGACTTCCTCCACATTGCGGGGCTCTACCTCATAGCCAAGGATCTCGTTCCACGGAGACAGCATAAAAGAATAGCTTTCTGGGCGCGCCTTGCAATGAGCCAGCCTGTCAAGGTCTTCGTCATCCAGCGGATCAATCTCCGCCAGGCTTTTCATCTGAGAAAGCTCCGATTCCGGCGCGAACTCCGCAAGGAGTTCCTTCTTGGAATACAGGCACGGATCCAGAAACTCTCCGTCATCGTCAAAATGATAAATGCCAAGCAGCAGGTGTCCTGATTCGCACGGCTCAATGTCACGCAGCGACAGAACAAATTTTGTCATGTGCTGTATGGCTTTTTCTCTCTGTTCTGCTTCAACCCTAAGCCGACCAACAAATGCCCTGACTACATCTTCCACAGGCTGACACAGGATCAGCTCTTTTATATTCATGTCGGTACCTCCTTCCAAACATGGTAACGCCTTCGGCCGAAGCCGTACTATTGTGTGGTTTCAACGCTGCGTCCAGAGCAATTTCGGTCTCTGATTCCAGACAACGAAAGAAACCTCTTCTTCTGTGGGTATTGTATCATAGTTCCGCTGGCTTTCCAACCGGAACTATGCATGCAGTGCAGCCGACTTGTGATTCATGACGCTCCGGTAAACGGTCGTGCTTTCTTTAGATTCCGAGCGCTGTCCTGTATCTGAGGCACAAAAACGCGGCTGTAGAGCTTCACCTCTCTACAGCCGCGTTGCACTTTGTCAATGCTTCAGCAGCGCCTTCATATCCTCCTCCGGCGTGGTGACCGGAGCAATATGGAAATTCTCTACCAGATAGTTCAGCACATTGGGTGAGATGAACGCCGGCAGCGTGGGACCAAGACGGATATTCTTGATACCCAGATGCAGCAGAGTCAGCAGGATGCACACCGCCTTCTGCTCATACCAGGAAAGCACCATGGACAGCGGCAGATCGTTCACACCGCAGCCGAAAGCATCGGCAAGGGCAACAGCAATCTGGATGGCGCTGTAAGCGTCGTTGCACTGTCCGACATCCATCAGTCGGGGCAGACCGCCAATCGTGCCGAGGTCAAGGTCATTGAAGCGGAACTTGCCGCAGGCAAGGGTCAGAACTACGGTATCGGCAGGCGTCTGCTTGACAAACTCCGTGTAGTAGTTGCGGCCGGGGCGTGCGCCGTCGCAGCCGCCTACCAAGAAGAAGTGCCGGATGGCACCGGTCTTCACCGCCTCGATCACCTGATCCGCCACGCTCAGCACCGTGCCGCGGGCAAAGCCGGTCATGACTGTGCTGCCGCCGTTAATGCCTGTAAAAGGTCTGTCCTCGGCGTAACCGCCCAGCTCCAAAGCTTTTTCAATAACCGGCGTAAAGTCCTTCTCCTCGCCAACGTGGGTGATTTCGGGGTAGGATACCATCGCCGTAGTGAACACGCGGTCGGCGTAGCTTGCCTTCGGCGGCATCAGACAGTTGGTGGTGAACAGCACCGGCGCGGGAATGTCCGAAAACTCCTTCTGCTGGTTCTGCCAGGCTGTGCCGAAGTTGCCCTTGAGATGGGAATACTTTTTCAGTTCCGGATAGCCGTGGGCGGGGAGCATTTCTCCGTGGGTGTAGATATTGATACCCTTGCCCTCGGTCTGCTCAAGCAGCAGCTTCAGATCGTGCAGGTCGTGGCCGGAGATCACGATGAACGGCCCCTTCTCCACAGTCAGCGGGACGGTGACAGGCGCGGGGATGCCGTAGGTTTCGGTGTTGGCCTTGTCCAGAAGCGCCATGCACCTGAGGTTCTTTTCGCCCACCTCCATCACGATGGGCAGCAGCTCGTCCATGCCCCAGTCCTCGCCCACGGAGAACAACGCCTTGGCCAGAAAACGGTTCACTTCCTCGTCGGTGTAGCCAAGCACCATGGCGTGATGAGCGTAGGCCGCCATGCCCCGTACGCCGAAAAGAACGAGGGATTTGAGACTGCGCACATCCTCCTGTGCATTCCAAAGCAGGTCCATATCGTAATCATCGTTACGCCCGCAGCGGGAGCCGCAGCCGGAGCAGTTTGGTACCAGCCGTTCCTTTTCCGCGTGTACCCGGTCGATCAACTCCCGGATGGTCTTTTCGTTGAAGTTCACATTGGTGACGGTGGTGAACAGTCCCTCGATCATCAGCCGCCAGGTGTCCGCCGTCGCCTGCGTGTCTCCGTCTGTGGCTCTGGCCAGCCCAATGAGCGCCCCGGTCAGCTCGTCCTGAAGCTTCGCCACATCGGCGGTCTTTCCGCATACGCCCGCGTTCCCCATGCAGCCGGTGCATCCCGCAGTCTGTTCGCACTGAAAACAAAACATTTTATGATCCATCCTGAAATCCTCGCTTTCTTTAATCAAATATATTTCCATCCGTGGAAATGGTTACGACCTGCCACGGAATGAATTTTCCGCTCTTCTGCAATGCGGTTTTCGTTGCGTGCTCCAATCCGCCGCAGCAGGGTACCTCCATGCGCACGACAGTTACGCTCTTAATATCATTATTGCGGATGATCTCGGTCAGCTTCTCGGAATAGTCCACGCTGTCCAGCTTGGGACAGCCCACCAGCGTGATATGTCCCTTTATGAAGCGCTCGTGGAACGCGGCGTAGGCGTAGGCCGTGCAGTCTGCGGCGATGAGCAACTTTGCGCCGTTAAAATAAGGTGCGTTCACGGGGACGAGCTTGATCTGTACCGGCCACTGGGAAAGGCGGCTCTGCACTGCGGCGGGAGCGACCTCGACGCCTGACGGCTCTGCGTGCCGGATGGTTTTCATCCGCGCTCCGGGGCAGCCGCCGGGAAGGCGCATGCCCTCCTGCTGCATCTTCTTCTGCTTGTTGGCCAGCACCGCCGCCTCGTCATAGGCGGCAGCCTCGCGCTCCACAAAGGAGATCGCCCCGGTGGGACAGGCGGGCAGGCAGTCGCCCAGGCCATCGCAGTAATCGTCCCGCATGAGCTGCGCCTTTCCCTCCACCATGGCGATAGCGCCCTCGTGGCAGGCTGCGGCACAGGCGCCGCAGCCGTTGCACTTTTCTTTATCGATCTGAATAATTTTCCGAATCATTTTTATCTTCTCCTTGCCGCATTATCTTGACTTTATGATCCCATTCTACTATCATTATTTATGAAAAGCTGTTGGTATGCCAACACGGAGGCGAAAAATATGCAGATCAATCTGGCAAATACTCAGCTCTTTCGCGGAATGGAGCCGTCGGACATCGACGAAATGCTCGGCTGTCTCCGGGCAAAGGAGCGCACTTACAAAAAAGGGGACATCATCTTTCCGGAGGGCTCACCAACGGAGCAGATCGGCGTGGTTCTCACCGGCAGAGTCGTGATTGAGTTGGGAGATGTCTGGGGAAACAACAGCGTACTCAGCAGCATCGGCCCAGGCGGGATCTTTGCAGAAGCATACGCCTGCGTACCGGGAGAGCCGCTCATGGTCAATGTGGCCGCTGCTGAGGATACCGAGGCACTGCTGCTGAATATCGGGCGGGCACTGGAACCCTGTTCCAAGGTCTGCCCGTACCATGTGCGGCTCATGCGGAATCTGCTGACCCTATGTGCAGGGAAAAATCTGCAGCTTTCCCGCCGTGCGCTGCACACCGGTCCAAAATCCATTCGGAAAAGGCTGCTCTCCTATTTCTCGGAGTGCATCAAACGTACCGGCAGCTATTCCTTCGACATCCCCTACAACCGCCAGCAGCTGGCGGATTATCTCAGTGTGGAGCGCAGCGCACTTTCCAACGAGCTGTCCATGATGCAGCGGGACGGACTGATTCGGTATGCGAAAAACCATTTTGACATTATGGAGCAAATCGAAGACTGACATGAGGAAACAGCATATGCAAAGGAGGCCGCCGATGACCAGCAGGAAACGAACGGGTGAAGTTGCCCCGTTCCATAAAGGAAATACCCTGAACACCATGAAAATGGCTTTTTCCGGGAGGCGGCAGCAAAATGGCAACTGCTCCCTTGAAGAACTGCTGTCCGTGTTCCTTGCCCGTCTGCCGGAAAACGATGACCTTACCATGGAGCGCGTGCTCATGAAGCATACCCCTACGAGCACCTCGGATAAGCAGCTATATATCGTGATCACTCAGACTGGAACACTGTTGTCCCGGATCCTCAGGTACATCACCGGCGCCGAGTACAACCATGCCTCCATTAGTCTCTCCAGAGATTTGGAGAGGATGTACTCCTTTGGCCGCAGATACCCCTACAACCCATTCTGGGGCGGCTTTGTAATAGAGTCACCCCATACCGGGACCTTCAAACGCTTTTCCGACACAAGAGCGATCGTTCTGAGTGTGACTGTCAATGAAGCGCAGCATGCGGAACTCGGGAATATGCTCGAAGATATGTGGAAACGAAGGAAGAAGTACCACTACAACTTTGTTGGGCTGTGCCTGGCATACTTTCATATTGAATGGAAGAGGGCGAACCACTTCTATTGTTCGGAATTTGTCGGAGAGATCCTCATAAAAGGCCGGGTCGTCGGCGTGGAAAACCTGCCTTCTTCCATCATACAGCCGATTCATTTCCTGCAGTTGCCGCACACGCAGCTCTATTGCGGGAAGCTGTGCGAATATGAGTGGCAAGAAAACAGGGACACTATTCTACATGAATAAAGCAGGTAGCCTCCTCCCAAAATGCCATTTCACGCATTATGCACCGACGGACAGGGAGCACATCTGTTCACAACCATTGCAGAAAATCAAAACGCTTTCAGGGAGAGACAGCTATGAAAATGACCTTTCTCGGTGCCGCACACGAAGTGACCGGCTCCTGCACATTGCTGGAGGCCTGCGGCAGAAAAATCCTCATCGATTGCGGTATGGAGCAGGGCCCGGATATCTATGAAAACTGTGAGCTGCCGGTACATCCTGCGCACATCGACTTTGTGCTTCTTACCCATGCGCATATCGATCACTCCGGCAAACTGCCTTTGCTCACAAAAAACGGATTCTACGGTAAAGTCTTTGCGACAACAGCCACTCGGAATCTTTGCGCCATTATGCTCGCCGATGCCGCCCACATTCAGGAAGCCGAAGCCGCGTGGAAAAATCGCAAGGCCAAGCGCTCCGGTGAGGAGGGGTATACGCCGATGTATACGCTGGAGGATGTTCAGGAACTGATGTCCTGCTTCCGCACCGTCGATTACGGTGAGCCGGTCGAGCCGTGCAACGGCATCCGTGTCGAATTTTTCGATGCGGGACACCTGCTTGGCTCAGCGAGCGTGAAACTCACCATTACCGAAAATGAGATCGTCCATCGTATTGTATTCTCTGGAGATGTGGGTACGCCGAAAAGGCCTCTCCTCTGCGCTCCGGTTTCACCGACTGAAGCGGATACGCTGGTCATTGAGTCTACCTATGGCGACAGGGAACGGGAGCCGCAGCCGAAGGATCTGGAACAGCGCCTTGCGGAGATCATTGACAGCACTCTTGCAGGCGGCGGGAATGTGGTCATTCCATCCTTTGCGGTGGGAAGGACCCAGGAACTGCTGTACATGCTGCGCCGGATCAAAGACCGCAAGCTTGCCCGGATTGATTTCCCCGTCTGGCTGGACAGTCCGCTTGCCATCGAAGCTACCAACATCTATCATGAAACGCTGCGAAGCTATTTCGACAGCGAAACAAACGCCCTGCTTGACCACGGCATCAATCCGATTGGATTTGATGGGCTGCATCTGTCGGTAACGAGCGATGCTTCCCGGCAGATCAATGCCGACATAACGCCCAAGGTGATTATTTCCGCATCCGGCATGTGCGAGGCGGGCGAATTCGCCACCATCTCAAACATAATCTGTGGAGACCGGAATGCACGATTCTGTTTGTTGGATATCAGGTGAAAGGTACGCTTGGAAAGAAACTGCTGGACGGTGCCAAATTTGTCAGGCTATTCGGGGAGGAAGTCAAGGTTTGCGCGAGCATCCGGACCCTTGACGGTATTTCGGCCCATGCGGACCGTGATCAGCTGATCGATTGGATTGCGGCAATGGAAGTGCGGCCCAAAAGGGTCTTTGTCAATCATGGTTCCGACGGCGTGTGCGACAGCTTCGCCGAAGTGATCACGGATCGGCTTGGAATTGAGGCGACAGCGCCGTACAGCGGCGATTCTTATGACCCGGTGAGCGGTGCACAGCTGGCAGTTGGAAGCCGCATGAAGGTCAGCGGGCGCAGCACAGAACGGACGCAAAGATTCTCCGCTGTCTGGTCGAAACTCTATGCGGCGGGTATACGGCTGATGGGGGTTATTGAGCGCAGCCGGGATTGCAAAAGCAAAGACCTTGTCGTCCTGACAAACCGAATCAACGCGCTCTGTGATAAACAGGAAAAAGAGATCCGTAAATAGAATCGAAGTAAGGCCACAGTTCATGTAGGGAGGGTAGAATATGATGGAAAATCTGCATATGTCTGAAATCATTATGCCAACTTGGCTCCTGTGGATATTCCCGCAGACATGGATTTTTCTCTTTCCTATTACCCTGACAGCAGATTTCCTTGTCCTGCTTCTGGCCTTGAGATGGATGAGGTGTTCCTACAGGAAGCAGTTCTTATGGCATGTTTGGTGGAAGGTGTGGCTTTTGGGGCTTGTCGCCGACTTTTTCGGTTTTGCTTGGATGTTTCTTGGAGCGCTGATAGCATCGGGACATTCAAACAGTGAGCAAGGGCATGGTTGGCACGACGCCATGGAACATATTATGCATAAGCCTTACGGCAACTGGCAGGTGTTTCTTTGGACGCTTGCGGCAGTAGTTATCTCGGGAATATTGATCTACCGGTTCAATCGGAGAATGCTGCGGCGAAATCCTTTCTTGCGAGAGTATCAAAACCAAAAGATTTCCGTAACGCTGGCCATATTCACTGCGCCTTGGCTATTCTTCCTTCCGGCATTCAAGTAAACGGCTTGAAACGCAAAAAAGCAGCCACACAGAGCCAAAAATCGCTCTGTGCGGCTGTTGTGTATTGCTCTTCTGTAAAAAATCAGGGGCAGCCCTTTATTGGGCAAGCTGCTTCAGGAACTCTTTAATTCTGGTTACACCGGCATAGACGACAGGCGGATCGCCTTGCACGACGAAGGTCGGGGCCTGTGTCAGTCCGAGCGCGGTCGCTTCCTGAAGATGCTCCTCCACATCCCGTTCTTCAAAGAGAATGCCCGCTTTTTTCAGAATGGGTTTGATGCTGCGGCAGTTCGGGCAGGTTGCAGTGGTGTAGAGATAATATTCCCCGACCGGCTTTTTAGACGGCTTGTCCTCCTGCACCTTCGGGCAGCTCCCTTGCGTACCGCTTACCTGGTAGGTCTTTCTGTCCAGATATTCCTGGCTCTTTCCGTCGTTCCAGTTCTGCACCGGCCGGTAATAGCCGGTGATGCGGCTATATACTTCCGTGGCCTTTCCGCAGACCGGGCAGGTTTTCTGCTCGCCCTTCAGGTAGCCGTGCTCGGCACAGACAGAATAGGTCGGCGACAGCGTGTAATAGGGGAGTTTATAGTTCTCGGCAATCTTGCGCACCAGAGCGGCAGCGGACTGCCAGCTGGGCAGTTTTTCACCGAGGAAGGTGTGGAACACCGTGCCGCTGGTATAAAGTGTCTGGAGCTTGTCCTGCACATCCAGTGCTGTAAACACATCCTCTGTATAGCCAACCGGCAGATGGCTGGAGTTGGTGTAGTAAGGCGTTCCGCCCTCATGCGCGGTGATGATATCCGGATACCGCGCCTTGTCGTGCTTGGCAAGGCGGTAGGCGGTGGATTCCGCCGGGGTCGCCTCAAGATTATAGAGGTCGCCGTATTGCTCCTGATAGTCTTTCAGTCGCTCACGCATATGCTTCAGCACCCGGACGGCAAAGTCCTGTGTTTCCTCATGGGTGAGATCCTTACGAAGCCAGTTGGCGTTCAGCCCAGCCTCGTTCATGCCCACAAGCCCAATGGTGGAAAAATGATTATCAAAGCCGCCTAAGTATCGCTTGGTATAGGGGTAGAGCCCCTCCTGCAGCAGCTTTTCCACGGTTGTACGCTTGATCTTCAGGCTGCGGGCGGCAATATCCATCATGCGGTCGAGCCGGACGAAGAAATCCGCTTCGTCCTTGGCAAGATACGCAATGCGGGGCAGGTTGATGGTCACAACACCCACCGAGCCGGTAGACTCGCCGCTGCCAAAGAAACCACCGCTTTTCTTGCGCAGCTCCCTGAGATCCAGTCGAAGGCGGCAGCACATGCTGCGCACATCGCTGGGTTCCATGTCGGAATTGATGTAGTTGGAAAAATAGGGCGTGCCGTATTTGGCGGTCATTTCAAAGAGCAGGCGGTTGTTCTCCGTCTCAGACCAGTCGAAATCCTTCGTGATGGAATATGTGGGGATGGGATACTGAAAGCCGCGGCCGTTGGCGTCGCCTTCGATCATGACCTCGATAAACGCCTTGTTGATCAGATCCATCTCCGCCTGGCAGTCGCCGTAGGTGAAGTCCATGGGCTTTCCGCCCACGATGCAGGGCTGATCGGCGAGGTCGGCGGGTACCGTCCAGTCCAGTGTGATGTTGGAAAACGGAGCCTGCGTTCCCCAGCGGCTTGGCGTATTGACGCCGAAGACAAAGCTTTCGATACAATGCTTGACCTCGTTGTAGCCGAGCTTGTCCGTGCGCACAAAGGGTGCGAGGTAGGTATCGAAGCTGGAGAAGGCCTGCGCGCCCGCCCACTCGTTCTGCATAATGCCCAGGAAGTTCACCATCTGGTTGCACAGCGTCGCCAGATGCTTGGCCGGTGCGCTGGTGATCTTGCCGGTCACGCCGCCAAGGCCCTCCTGAATGAGCTGCTTCAAGCTCCAGCCGGCGCAGTAGCCGGTGAGCATGGAAAGATCGTGCAGATGGAGATCCGCGTTGCGGTGGGCGTCGCCGATCTCCTCATCGTAGATCTCGCTGAGCCAATAGTTGGCGGTGATGGCGCCGGAGTTGGACAGGATCAGCCCGCCCACAGAGTAGGTGACGGTGGAGTTTTCCTTGACCCGCCAGTCCGACACCCGCAGATAGTCGTCCACCAGCTTTTTATAGTCCAGCACAGTGGAGCGCATCTCACGCAGCTTCTCCCGGTTCTTTCGGTAAAGAATGTAAGACTTCGCCACAGCCGCATACCCGGCACGCTGCAGCACCGCCTCCACACTGTCCTGAATGTCCTCCACGCCAATCTCGTTGTTCTTGACCTTGCCGGCATAGTCCGCCGTTACCTGCAGGGCAAGCAGATTGATGATATCTGCGTTGTAGGGGATCTCCGTCGCGTCAAACGCCTTGGTGATGGCATTCGCGATGCGCGACAGGTCGAAATCCACCTTTCTTCCGTCTCGTTTGATTACCTGATACATACATATCACTCCTTAAATGCCTCGCAGCTGTGTGTTTGGAATATAGGGCAGCACGGTTTGCAGCAGTCGCACTAACTCCTCGTGTGTATGCGCCTGCACGCCGCCGGACACCAGATCGCCCGAATCCACAAACGCCTGAAGGAAATAGCGTTTTGCTCCATGGAGCCAGCGTCCGATTTCTTTCATCTCTTTTTCGGTGTGCAGCGGCTTGCAGACTGTCGTCCGGAATTCATACTTCACCGAACCGTCCAGTAGCAGATTTGCGCTTTCCTGAACCATGGAAAGGATGTCCACGCCGCCGCATGTTTCCGCATAGCGAGAAGGGCTGTTTTTGATGTCCATTGCCACATAGTCAAGAACACCATTTTGAAGAAGCGCCTTCAGCATCCCGGGATTGGTGCCGTTGGTATCCAGTTTTATGGCATAACCAAGCTCACGGAGCTTTTTAAGAAATTCCGGCAGACCCGGCTGGAGTGTCGGCTCCCCGCCGGTAACACAGACTCCGTCCAGCTTGCCCTTCCGCTGTTCCAGAAAGGAAAGCACCTCTGCCTCCGATATTCCCGGACCGTTGCTCTGCTCCGGCAGTACCAGACCGGGGTTATGACAGAAGGGGCAGCGCAGATTGCATCCGGACAGGAATACCGTGCAGGCAACCTTACCGGGATAATCCAGCAGCGTCAGTTTTTGCATCCCACCAATGCGCATGGCAATGCGCCCCCTTCCTGGATACGGATATTGTGGTGTGATAAGTATACCGGATATTGTATTGGATGTCAATATCAATATACTATATCTTGTGTTTCACGAGCTGCGTGCAAAAAAGGCCGTTGTCAGTACAAACGACTGTCAACGACCTTTTATAGTTAAGCTGGTTTCCGGCATTCTTACTGTGTGCTTTTTGAAATCAGCGTTTCCTGACGGGGACATAGATATAGGTTCCTTCTCCCAGATAATACTCAAAATCAAACTTGGTATGATCAAAAACGTATCCGCTGTTGTCAAACCAGTCGTTGAAAATAAAACGCCATGTCTTTCTTACATTTTCGTGCAATGCGGAAGCATCGGCCCCTTGGGAACCTGGAATACGGCGTACTCAGCTTCTGGGATATCCAAAGCCTCCATACCGGCGGGAACAAAGTTTCTGCTCTCGACCACTGGCCCAAAAAAGTAATTCAGTTCGTCACCCGTCCCCTCGGGGTGCATCCACAATCCGACTTCACCGCGGCCGGCGGCACTGAGCTTTGCGTAGTCCTCTAT
>CAVFNN010000051.1:0-11789 GCA_963623925.1 bacterium
TCGGGGTGACAGGATTCGAACCTGCGACTTCCTGGTCCCAAACCAGGCGCTCTAGCCAAACTGAGCCACACCCCGCACTTTGCAAATGCCAAATTATGATAGCGTAAAATCTGCGGAACTGTCAAGGCGGAAATCTGCTGGTGCTTTACGGAGATTTTACAAAAAGCTCCCCACAGACTTTACAGAGGCTCCGTATAGTCTTCACCGTAAGCAAGAGCTTGCGAAAACGTGAGGATAAGCCGCTGAAGCGGCAGAATGGAGATCATTATGAAGAAATCAATGGCATTTGTTATGGCAGCAGCACTTTCTATGGCAGCACTTTCCGGCTGCGGCAGCAGCACCGCTTCCACAGAGGCAGCTAAAGATACAACAGCAGCACAGGCAGACAGTACAGACGCTGCGGCAGCAGACACAGAGGCAGCTGCCGGTGAAGCTATGGAGGGAGACATTGACGTCATTTCCCGTGAGGACGGTTCCGGTACCAGAGGCGCCTTCATTGAGCTCTTCGGCATCGAGGAGAAGGACGCCAGCGGCAATAAGGTAGACAATACCACTGAGGACGCAGAGATCACCAATTCCACCGAGGTTATGCTGACCTCCGTTGCCGGTGACAAGCAGGCCATCGGTTATGTTTCTCTCGGTTCTCTCAACGACAGCGTAAAGGCACTGGACATCGACGGCGCAGCAGCTACCGTGGACGACATCAAGGCAGGCAGCTACAAGGTGGCACGTCCCTTCAATATCGTGACCAAGGACGAGGTCAGCGCAACCGCACAGGATTTCATTGATTACATCTTCTCCGAGGAAGGACAGAAGGTCGTTGAGGACAATGGTTACATTTCCCAGGGCAACAACGGTGCTTACGATGCAGCAGGCGTCAGCGGTAAGGTAACCGTAGCAGGCTCCAGCTCTGTCACACCGGTTATGGAGAAGCTGGCAGAGGCTTATGAGGCACTGAATTCTGACGTGACCATCGAGGTACAGCAGTCCGATTCCACCACAGGCGTGACCTCTGCAGTAGAGGGCATCTGTGACATCGGTATGGCCAGCCGTGACCTGAAGGATTCCGAGCTTTCCCAGGGCGTGAAGGGACAGGTTATCGCAATGGACGGTATCGCCGTTGTGGTAAATCTGGACAATGGCATTTCCGGTCTGACATCTGAGCAGGTGAAGTCCATTTACACCGGCGAGACCACAGACTGGAGCGAGGTTCAGTAATCATTCAATAAACCGACCTGAAGCTGCACTTCTTCGGGTACAGGAAAGAGGAGAATATGAAAGAACGAATCGCGAAATATGTCTTTATGCTGCTGGCCTGTATGAGCATCTTTCTGGTGGTGCTGATCTGCTGGTTCCTGTTTGCCAACGGTTTGCCCGCCATCTTTAAGATCGGTGTCAGCAACTTCCTTCTGGGAACGAAGTGGAAGCCGGGCAACAACCTTTACGGTATTCTGCCCATGATCGTGGGCTCTGTCTACGTCACCATCGGCGCCATTGTTATCGGTGTTCCCATCGGCATTCTGACCGCCGTTTATTTCTCTCGTTTCTGCCCGAAGAAGCTGTACAAGCTTCTTTACCCGGCAGTAGAGCTGCTGGCAGGTATTCCTTCCGTCGTTTACGGCTTCTTCGGTCTGGTGGTGATCGTACCGGCCATCGCCTTTCTGACACAGCCCCTGGGCGGCAAGGGAAAGTCCATTCTGACCGCATCCATCCTTCTGGGCATCATGATCCTGCCCACCATCATCAGCTGCGCCAAGGCAGCCATCGATGCGGTGCCGGAGAGCTATTACGAGGGCAGCCTGGCATTGGGAGCGACCCATGAGCGCTCGGTGTATCATGTTACGGTCCCGGCAGCCCGGTCCGGTATCTTCGCCGGCATTGTCCTGGGCGTCGGTCGTGCCATCGGCGAGACCATGGCCGTGATCATGGTGGCCGGCAACCAGGCCAGCATGCCGAAGAGCCTTTTCAAGGGAATCCGCACCATGACCGCCAATATCGTACTGGAGATGGGCTATGCCACCGACCTTCACCGGGAAGCGCTGATCGCCACCGGCGTGGTTCTCTTCATTTTCCTGCTGATCATCAACATTCTCTTTACGGTGCTGAAGCATCGGAGTGAATCCAAGTACTAAGCGTGCATCGAAAGAGAGGAGCAATTATGAATCAGAAGCTGGAAAGTATTGTTTTAAATATTCTGACGAAGCTGGCAGCGCTTCTTACCCTGGGCACTCTGATTTTCCTGATCGTTTACATCCTGATCAAGGGCGTGCCTTACCTGAAGCCGAGCCTTTTCGCCTGGGAATATACCACGGAAAACGTTTCTTTGATGCCGGCACTCATCAATACGATTGTAATGACGGCGATGTCCCTGCTGCTGGCCGTGCCCATGGGTATCGGCTCCGCGGTTTACCTGGTGGAGTACGCGAAGAAGGGCTCCAAGCTGGTGGAAGTCATCCGTCTCACGACAGAGACCCTGTCCGGTATTCCTTCCATTATCTATGGCCTGTTCGGTTACCTTTTCTTCGTCACACAGCTGCACTTCGGCTATTCCCTGCTGGGCGGCGCGATGACATTGGCCATCATGATCCTTCCCCTGATCATGCGCCAGACGGAGGAGTCTCTGAAGGCTGTGCCGGATCTGTTCCGGGAGGGTTCCTTCGGACTGGGCGCTGGAAAGCTGCGCACCATATTTTCCATTGTGCTCCCGGCAGCCATTCCCGGTATCTTGGCCGGCATCATCCTGGCCATCGGCCGTATCGTCGGTGAGACGGCAGCCTTGATCTACACATCAGGCACCGTGGCCGGCATTCCCAATTCGATCATGGGATCCGGTCGAACCATGGCCATTCACATGTACGTGCTGACCAATGAGGGCCTGTATACAAACCAGTCCTATGCCACGGCGGTTGTCCTGCTGGTTGTGGTCTGCGGCATCAATGCCCTGTCGGCTTTCGTCGCAAAGCGACTCGCAAAGGCATAAGGAAGAGGAGAAGAGAAAAAAGATGGATAAGTTCAACATTGCAGATATGCATCTCTATTACGGAAAGTTTCATGCCCTTCACGGCATCAACCTGAACATCGAGCCCAATGAAATCACCGCCTTCATCGGTCCCTCCGGCTGCGGCAAGAGTACCCTGCTGAAGTCCCTGAACCGTATGAATGATCTGGTGGAGGGCTGCCGCATCGAAGGCAAGATCCTGCTGGACGGTCAGGACATCTATGACAAGACCCAGGATGTGAACATGCTGCGGAAGAAGGTCGGCATGGTTTTCCAGAAGCCCAATCCCTTCCCTATGTCGGTATATGACAATATTGCCTACGGCCCCCGGACCCATGGCATTCACAACAAGAAGCAGCTGGACGAGATCGTGGAGACCTCCCTGCAGCAGGCTGCCATCTGGAATGAGCTGAAGGACCGTCTCAACAAGTCGGCTCTGGGCCTCTCCGGCGGACAGCAGCAGAGACTCTGCATCGCCCGCGCCCTGGCCGTGAAGCCGGACGTACTGCTGATGGATGAGCCCACCTCTGCACTGGATCCGATTTCCACTTCAAAGATCGAGGATCTGACCCTGGAGCTGAAGAAGGACTACACCATCGTCATCGTCACACACAACATGCAGCAGGCTACCCGTATTTCTGACAAAACCGCGTTCTTCCTCCTGGGAGATCTGGTAGAGACCGGCAAAACGGAGGAAATTTTCTCCATGCCGAAGGATAAGCGGACAGAAGACTACATCACCGGAAGATTTGGTTAATGGAGGAAGCGAACCATGAGAAATCGTTTTGACAGACAGCTGGGAGATTTGAACAAGAATCTGATTGAGATGGGCTCCTGCTGTGAGAACTGCATCGGCCTGGTGGCCATGGCACTGGCGAAGATTCAGAAGCAGTCTAATGCAGGCGACCCGGAGGTGCCGGAGACGGCGGACAATGCAGACAGCGCGGCAGATAAGCAGCCCGCTTCCGTCAGCGAGGGTGCTCTGGAGCGTGTATTGAGCTCCGTGTATGAAACCGACAGCGAGATCGACAAGCTGGAGAGCGAGATCGAAAATCTTTGCCTCCGCCTGCTGCTGGAGCAGCAGCCCGTAGCCAGAGACCTCCGGTATATCTCGGCGGCCCTGAAGATGATCTCCGACATGGAGCGGATCGGCGATCAGTGCTCGGATATCGCCGACATTGCATCCTTCCTCCAGAAGGGAGACGAGGGCAAGATGCAGTCCACCACCCATATTCAGGAGATGGCCACCGCGACCATGTCCATGGTGACCGAGGCTGTGGATTCCTTCATTAAACGGGATCTGGACCTCGCCCGCAAGGTGATGGACAGCGATGACGTTGTGGATGAACTTTTCAGCCGGGTAAAGCACGAGATTGTGGAGCTCATTGCCGAGTATCCGGATCACGGCGAGTCCCTGCTGGACTTCCTGATGATCGCAAAGTATTTCGAAAGAATCGGCGATCATGCTACCAATATTGCAGAGTGGGTGGTATTCTCTATCACAGGACAGCATTGACCCTTAACCACGAAAGAGAAGAACATGATTAAAATCGCAGTCGTTGAAGATGATGAAAACATTCAGAAGCTGATTACCTACGCCCTCGGGGCAAACGGATATGAGGCCAAAGGTTATCTGAACGGCGAAGCCTTTCTCCGGGACGCAGCAGACTTCGTCCCGGCCCTTGTGCTTCTGGACATTATGATGCCCGGTATGGACGGCATTGAGGTGCTGAAGCGGCTTCGCAAGAGCCCGAAGTACCGGAATCTGCCGGTGATGATGCTGACGGCAAAGTCCAGCGAAATTGATAAAGTGCGGGCACTGGATCTGGGCGCGGATGACTATGTCACGAAGCCCTTCGGTGTCATGGAGCTTCTAAGCCGGGTGAAGGCCCTGCTGCGCCGGGCCAACCAGACCCTGAAGACAGAGGAGAGCAGTCCCTATGCCCGGAATGCGGCGGTGGAACCGTTGAAGCCCATCCTGCAGTTTCAGTCCATCCGACTGGATGAAAACCGTCATCTGGTGGAAGTGGAAGAAAATGGCGTGACAGAGAAGCCGGAGCTTACGTTGAAGGAATTTGAACTTCTGTCGTATATGCTGCATAATCAGGGCTTGGTGCTGAGCAGAGAACAGATGCTAGAGAAGGTGTGGAACTACGAATATACCGGTGAGAGCCGTACCGTGGACATGCACATCAAGTCCCTGCGGCAGAAGCTGGGCGGCGCCGGACGGTTCATCCTCACTGTACGAGGGCTGGGCTATCGTCTCGCGGAGCCGGGTAAGTAAAGGAATGCCATGAAGCAGAAAATTTACAGAAGTCTATGTCTGACAGCGCTGGTCACGCTGGTGATTTCCACCCTGGCCAGTCTTTTTGTGTACTTCGATTTCTTCGACCGGCGGGAAGACGAAGCCCTGATGATGCAGGCGGAGGCCCTGACCATCGGTGTGGACGAAATCATCACCGGCGTTAGTGCCAACGAACAGCAGCAGATCGCCAGCTTCCTGCTGAATTATCGGAAACATGCCGCCAGTGAAGGCGGACAGGACATTCGCTGTACACTGGTGCTGACAAAGGACGGCACGGTTCTTTTTGACACAGACAAAAGCGCGGCAGAGATGGAATCTCATCAGGACCGCGTGGAGGTTGTGGCGGCGGAGAAGAGCGGAAAGGGACAGGCCACCCGCAGGTCCCGCACCATCGGAAAAAACACCCATTATGCGGCGGTGCTGACGGCGGACGGAGTCTATGTGGTGCGCCTCGCCCGGGAAACCAGCAATATCGTGGGCCTCTTTTTCCGGACCCTTCCGCTGCTTCTTTTCACCATCGTTGCGGTTTTTCTGCTGCAGACGCTGCTTTCGGAGAAGCTCACGCGGCAGATTGTGCAGCCGCTGCAGGTCATTGCAGCGGAGATTAAGGATACAGGTACAGTCAGCGTGGATAAAGACAAACATCCGATGGTATATGATGAGCTGTGGCCCTTCCTCGATGCCATCGGAGAATCAGAGAGGGTCAGGTCAGAGTTTTCTGCCAATGTGAGTCATGAGCTGAAGACACCGCTGACCTCCATTTCCGGCTTCGCGGAGCTCATGAAGGATGGTTACGTGAACGATGCTGCCCATGTCCGGGAGTTTTCCACCACCATCTACAACGAGGCCAAGCGCCTCCTGAGTCTCATCGACGACATCATGCATCTTTCCCGGATCGAGGCGGGGGCCGAGGACACGAAGCAGCGGGAGAATGTGGCGCTGCATTCTCTGGCGACGGAGGTGCTGGAGCGGCTTTCTGACAAGGCGGAAAAGCACGAGATCGAGCTGTCGCTGTCCGGCACCGGCTTCGATGTTTACGGCAACCGGACCATGCTGGAGGAGCTGCTCTACAACCTCACCGACAATGCGATTAAGTACAACCAGCCCGGCGGGCACGTCTATGTGATTTTGGAGGATAATGTCGTCACCGTCCAGGATGACGGCATCGGCATACCGGAGGAGTCCCTCCACCGTGTCTTTGAGCGTTTCTACCGCGTGGATAAGTCCCATTCCCGGGCCATCGGCGGCACCGGACTGGGCCTTTCCATTGTGAAGCATGTGGCCGATAAGCACAATGCCGAGATTTCCATCCGCTCCGACCTGGGCCGGGGCACCAGCATCAGCGTCCGTTTTCCGAAAAATCCAGGAAAGGATAATCCTGCCGGCGCCGGGGAAACGGCGGAAGACGAGGGCAGAAGCGCTTGACATTTTCCGGCAGGCGCTTTAGACTAACAGAGGTTTAAAGACTTGGATGGTGCAAAGTAGAGACGGCAAGGCGAACCAAGAGAGTGGCTGTGAGACGCTGAGAGCAGCCTGTTTCGTCCCGGCTTGAACATTCACACCGGAGTCGTCCGGGGGAAAGCAGGAGACTGCCGGTAGTTCGGAACGTGGAGGCGCGTTAAGTCTGAGAGTGTCCGGAAGGCAATGTATGTTGCGCCGGGAACATGGGTGGTACCGCGGAAAATTTCGTCCCTGTTCATACCTTCGGGTATGGATGGGGACTTTTTACGTCCCAAGAAAGCATAAAGGAGACAGAAAATGGAAAACCAGAAGTTGGAAGAGCTGAAGAAGCTCGCAGAGGAAAGCATTCAGGCCGCCAAGGATGCGGCAGCGCTGAACGAGATCAAGGTAAAGTTCCTTGGCAAGAAGGGTGAGATCACACAGCTCTTGAAGTCCATGAAGGATCTTCCGGCAGAGGAAAAGCCGAAGTTCGGACAGCTTGTGAACGAGGTACGTCAGAAGGTGGAGAGCGAGCTGGAGGCTGCCATGAAGCAGGTCCAGAAGGCCGCCAGAGAGGCGAAGATCCAGGCAGAGACGATTGACGTGACGCTGCCGCCGAAGAAGATGCAGTATGGACACATGCACCCCAATACCCGGGCACTGGAGGAAGTGGAGCGTATCTTCGTGGGCATGGGCTATGAGGTTGTGGAAGGCCCCGAGGTGGAGTTCGACGAGTACAACTTCGAGAAGCTGAACATTCCCAAGGGACATCCGGCGAGAGATGAGCAGGATACCTTTTATATCAACGAGAACATCCTTCTCCGTACCCAGACCTCTTCCGTGCAGGCCCGTGTCATGGAGCAGGGCAAGCTGCCCATCCGCATGATCTGCCCGGGCCGTGTGTTCCGTTCTGACGCCGTGGATGCGACCCATTCTCCTTCCTTCCATCAGATCGAGGGTCTGGTGGTGGACAAGCATGTGACCTTCGCGGATCTGAAGGGCACGCTGGACACCTTTGCCAAGGAGCTGTTCGGACCGGATACCAAGACGAAGCTGCGTCCCCATCATTTCCCCTTCACAGAGCCGTCTGCGGAGGTGGATGTTTCCTGCTTCAAGTGCGGCGGCAAGGGCTGCCGTTTCTGTAAGGGCGAGGGCTGGATCGAGATCCTGGGCTGCGGTATGGTACATCCCCATGTGCTGGAGATGTGCGGCATTGACCCGAAGGAATACAGCGGCTTTGCCTTTGGTGTAGGCCTCGAGAGAATCGCGCTGCTCAAGTATGAGATTGATGACATGCGCCTTCTCTATGAGAATGACACCCGTTTCCTGAACCAGTTCTGAATACAGCATACGCACTAGGAGATTATCATGAATACATCATTAAACTGGATCAAGGCCTATGTGCCTGATCTTGACTGCACACCGAAGGAATTCACCGATGCCATGACACTGGCCGGCAACAAGGTGGAGACCTGCACCATATTGAACAAGAACCTGGAGAAGATCGTGACCGGAAAGCTTCTCTCTATCGAGCCCCATCCGGATGCCACGAAGCTGGTCATCTGCCAGGTGGACATCGGAGCCGAGACACCGCTGCAGATCGTTACCGGCGCCAACAACATGAAGGTTGGCGATGTGGTTCCCGTGGTTCTGGACGGCGGTAAGGTAGCCGGCGGCCATGACGGCGGTCCCCTCCCGGAGGACGGCGTTCCCATCAAGGCCGGCAAGCTGCGCGGTATCGAGTCCTACGGTATGATGTGCTCCATCGAGGAGCTGGGCAGCAGCCGTGAGTTCTATCCGGAGGCGCCGGAGTCCGGCCTCTACATCTTCCCGGAGGGTACACCGGTGGGTGAGGACGCGCCCACTCTGCTTGGTTTGAACGATGCCATCCACGAGTACGAGATTACCTCCAACCGTGTGGACTGCTACAGCGTTATCGGTCTCGCCCGGGAGGCAGCCGCTACCTTTAAGAAAAGCTTTGTTCCGCCGAAGGAGAAGGCTTCCGGCAATGCAGAGAATGTCAATGACTACCTCTCTGTGGAAGTGGTGGACACCGATCTGTGCCCGCGCTATACCGCAAGAGTGGTGAAGAACATTCAGCTGGCACCTTCACCGAAGTGGATGCAGGTACGCCTGGCTTCCGCCGGTATCCGTCCCATCAACAACCTGGTGGACATCACCAACTATGTGATGCTGGAGTACGGCCAGCCCATGCATGCCTATGACTACGACCTGATCCGCGGTCACAAGATCATTGTGAAGCGCGCACAGGACGGCGACATCTTCGAGACCCTGGACCAGCAGGAGCGGAAGCTGGACCACACCGTGCTCACCATCTGTGACGCCGAGGGCGCCATCGGTGTGGCCGGTATCATGGGCGGACAGAATTCGAAGATCACCGATGACGTGAAGACCATGGTCTTCGAGGCAGCGACCTTCGACGGCACCAACATTCGTCTTTCCGCGAGAAAGATCGGCGACAGAACCGATGCATCCGCTTACTTCGAGAAGGGGCTGGATCCGAACCTGGCCGAGCGTGCCATCAACCGTGCCTGCGAGCTGGTGGAGGAGCTCCATGCCGGAGAAGTCGTGGGCGGCATCATTGACGTCTACCCGGTGAAGCGCGAGCCCTCTGTGGTAACGTGTACCGCACAGGAGATCAACGATCTCATCGGCTTCTCCCTGACCGCCGAGGAAATGAAGGCGATTCTCGAGAGAATCGAACTGGCTACGGAGATTGACGGCGATAAGCTGACCGTGACGGCACCCACCTTCCGTCAGGACATCCACAGAATGTGCGATGTGGCCGAGGAGGTTGCACGTTTCTTCGGCTATGCCAATGTGCCCACCACACTGCCCAGCGGTGACGCTGCCGGCGGTCTGGCACCGGATCTGGCCATCAACGAGAAGGTACGCCATGCCGCAGAGGCACTGGGCTATTCCCAGGCCTATATGTATTCCTTCGAGTCTCCGAAGGTCTACGACAAGCTGCTGCTGCCGGAGGATGCCGTAGAGAGACAGCAGATCCGCATTATGAATCCGCTGGGCGAGGATTTCTCCGTGATGCGGACCACTTCCCTGAACGGTATGCTGGCTTCCCTGTCCACAAACTACAACCGTCGGAACAAGGTGGCGAAGCTCTATGAGATGGCCAACATTTACCTGCCGAAGCAGCTGCCGCTGACAGAGCTGCCGGATGAGAGAATGCAGCTGACCCTGGGCTTCATCGGCGAGGGCGATTTCTTTACTCTTAAGGGAGACGTGGAGGTGATCCTCAACCGTCTCGGTCTCGACGGACGTTTCAAGTACGATGCGGCTTCCTGTGAGAAGAGCTACCTCCATCCCGGTCGGAGAGCCGACATTAGCTACAACGGACAGAAGATCGGCTTCCTGGGCGAGGTGCACCCGGAGGTACTGGAGAACTACTCCATCGGTGAGAGAGCCTATGTGGCTGTGGTGGACATGAAGAATGTCTATCCACTGGTGGAAGACAAGACAAAGTATGTGCCGCTGGCCAAGTTCCCGGCCGTGAGCAGAGACTTCTCCATGCTGGTGCCGCACGAGGTGACCGCCGGCGCCATCGAGGACATTCTGGTGCAGCGCTGTGGAAAGCTTCTGGAGGATGTGAAGCTCTTCGATATCTACGAGGGCGCACAGGTGAAGCAGGGCTATAAGTCCATGGCCTATACTGTGACGCTTCGCGCCAAGGACCATACCCTGACGGACGAGGAGATCAACGGTACCGTGAAGAAGATCCTGAACGGTCTGGAGAGAATGGGCGTTGAGCTTCGTTCCTGATGTCGCATTCGGGACAAGTTATGAATAAACGGAAGAAGTATCCCGTTATGACCTATGCTCTGATCGGGATCAATGTTCTGATTTATGCCCTGGAGACCCTGGCCGGGGGCTCTCAGGAGACAGAGGTGGCAGTGCGCTTCGGCGCACTGTATACACCCTTTGTGTTGCGCTACGGTGAGTATTACCGCCTGCTGACTGCCATGTTCCTGCATTTCGGCATTGACCATCTGGGCAGTAATATGATTTCCCTCTTTGTCCTGGGAAGCTATGTGGAAAGCTATTTCGGCAAGGTCCGCTTTCTGTTTATCTACTTCATTGCCGGGCTTTGCGGAAATGTCCTGACCCTGTTCATGGACTTCCTTCCCTGGGCAGATCCGGCGCTGTCCGCCGGTGCCTCCGGCGCCATCTGCGGACTTCTGGGCGTCTTCATCGTCTTTGCCATGACCCCGGGGATCCGCCGATACTTTCCCATGAAACGGGTGCTCTTCGGTATCATCTTTTCCCTGGCGCCGGGACTCGGCAACGCGGAAATCAGCCTCCGCGCCCACATCGGCGGACTCATCGGCGGCTTCCTCACGGCGCTGTTCTTTCAGAAGGTGATGGAGTGGCGGAATCGGTGGAAGTGACGATAAAATCATACTTGATAATATTCCGGCAGCGGAGTATGATGATTTTAACAGAATACGGCAAAGCAACGGAAACGTTGTGACGCAAAACTAATAGGGCCTGTAAAATGGTAGCCAGTTGCACGAATACCATAAAACCACCGCAGCTTGTATTGCCTGCGGTGGTTAGCTTTATTATACAAAAGTAACCGAAGATGGTATCTATAGTCGTATGCGTACAAAAAGATAGAAAGGGAAAAGGAAAAACAATGAAAAATGCAAATGCTCTTCCATTTTTCTTGGAGGATCAAAACGGGGATAATGTCTACGCGATTGACGAACTGGCCGGATTCGGTGTTCGAAAGTCTCCGGAAAAAGGTGGATTCCACATTTTCGTGAAAAACAAGGGTGATCTCGCAGTACTCGGAAACTACGGAACGAGGGACGAAGCAAAAAAGAAAATTGATGAAATCATTGATGCGATGATCAAGGGCGAATGCAGGTATAGCTTAGAGAAAAACCGCGCCAATGCCTGGAAGAATCGGTGACAAGCAGGCGTAACGGGGATCGATATGGAGCTCATTTTTAAAATCTACTGCCTCTTGCTGGCGTTCTTTTTCGGCGCCGCTTTCGGCAGTTTCAC
>CAVFNN010000052.1:0-11109 GCA_963623925.1 bacterium
AATGGAAACGGAAGTGAAACTGACCAAGCTGGCGAGCTGTGCGGGCTGCGGTGCCAAGGTGGGTGCCGGAACGCTGGTGCATCTCCTGGAGGGTTTCAAAACCCATACAGATGAACGTTTGTTGGTGGGCTATGACAAAAGTGATGACGCCAGCGTCTATCTTCTGGATGACGAGCGGGCGCTGATCCAGACCACGGATTTCTTTCCGCCCATCGTGGACGATCCCTTTCTTTATGGACAGATCGCGGCAGCCAATGCCCTAAGCGATGTCTATGCCATGGGCGGCGAGCCGAAGCTCTGCTTAAATATCATGTGCGTATCCGACAGTATGGATAAGGAAAGCATCCAAGAAATCCTGCGCGGCGGCTATGACAAGGCCTATGAGGCCGGGGCCATCATCACCGGCGGACACACCATCCACGGCGCAGAGCCCATTTACGGCCTCGCAGTCAGCGGTTTTGTACATCCCAAAAGGATCTGGACCAACAGCGGCGCAAAACCCGGCGATGTGCTGATCCTGACAAAACCATTGGGCGTGGGCATCATCACCACGGCGGCCAAGGCGGAGCTCGCAGAACCGGAACTGATGCAGCGGATCTACCGGCAGCTCAGTACCCTGAATCGGGAGGCCCGGGACATTCTGACAAATTTCCATGTACATAGCTGCACCGATGTCACCGGCTTTGCCCTTCTCGGACACAGCTTCGAGATGGCCCAGGGCAGTGATGTCACCCTGCGGCTTTCCGCGTCCCGGATTCCCTATCATCCCGAGGCCATGCATTTCGCAGAGCTGGGACTGATCCCTGCCGGGGCCTACCGGAACCGGGAGTACGCAGAATCGGGGGTCAATGTTGTCGGTTCTGTCAGCCGGGCCATGCAGGACATTCTCTATGATCCCCAGACCAGCGGCGGACTCCTGGCGGCCGTGCCGGAGGCGGAAGCAGAAGCGTGTCTCGCGGCATTGCAGGAGAAAATTCCCGCGGCGGCCATCATTGGCACGGCAGAGACCAGAGGAGCGCATGCCATCGTGCTGGAAAGATAACGAATCGATTTTTAATTCATAGGAAAAACAGCCGAGCTTGCATCGGCTGTTTTTTAGCGCTATAATGAAAATGAATTTTATTGTGAAAAACGGAATGAATGATTCTTTTTTTATTTCTGGCATTGAATCCCGTTTTTATGATTACTTTATAGATCGGGATGCAAAGGCATGGCCGGAAAGGATAGAGGATGAACAGGTTTCGCGGAAAGCTTCTGCAAATCATGCTTTTTGGTATACTGGTGCCGACGATGCTGGTGGGCGGAATCTCTGTCCTGGGCCTTTGGCGTATCCTGAAATTGGATTCTGAGGCCATGCTGGTGCATAGTGCGCAGGAATTCGCGGCGATCGTCAGTGCCCGGCGTGACCGACTTATCCTTTTTATTGCATTGGCTACCCTGGCCATTTGTGCAACCGCAACCACCATTATCACCGGTATTTTCCGTCGTACCTTTGAAATGGCGTATACCGATGAGTTGACGAAGGTGGCGAGCCAGAATGCCTTTCATGAAGAGCTGGCGGAACGAGATTGGGATATTCATTGGGGCCGGGCATCCTTTGGACTTTGTATCTTTGATGTCAATCATCTCAAAGCGGTGAATGACTACTATGGCCATTCTGCGGGAGATCATCTACTGATGCAGGCCACTGCTTTGATTCGACAGTATTTCCCGGATGAAAAAATTTATCGCATCGGCGGTGATGAATTTGCCATCATCTTTCGCAATTATCCGCGTTTTCTCGCCTATGCCATGATGCGGGAATTTCGGAAATGCATGCGCGACAATATTTCTCAGGACATCCGGACGCCGGTCATTGCCAGCGGTCTGGCGCATTACGATAAAAACACGGATGCGGCCTTTCAGGATGTTTTTACCCGGGCGGATCAGGCCATGTATAAGGAGAAGCTGGCGCTGAAGGCATTGGATCCGGCTGCAGTGCAGGAACAAACCCGGAACCGTTTGTAACGTTTTTAAAGGAAGAATCAAGATGCAGAAAAAAAAGAAAAACGGCATTCTCTTTTATATGGTGCCTGTGCTGCTGCTTTGCGGTATGACGATTTTTGGCTATCTCTTTATGAAGGATTTTCTCACGTATAAAGAGGCAGGGGACGAGTACAGCGCCATCATAGAGGAGTACATTCAACCGGAGACGGAGGATAATGTTGGCGACGTGGAAGCGCAGTATCCCTTGCTTGAGATTGATTATACGGCGCTGCAGGCAGAAAATGACGATTTCTCTGCGATATTGTCCATTCCGGTGCTGCAGCTCCAGTACCCCATTGTCCACAGCAAGGACAACAATGACTATCTCCATATCACTTTTGAAGGTAAAGAGAACTTTGCCGGCTGCGTTTTCCTGGACTGCGACGCCAGCGCGGACTACAGCGACCGAAACAGTATGATTTATGGTCACAATATGAAGAACGGCAGCATGTTCGGCACGCTGAAGCGTTTTCGCAAGGAAGCCGGACTCTGCGATGCGGATCCCTATATCTATCTCTATCGGGAAGATGGGGTGCGGAAGTATCGCATTTTTAGCTATTACCTGACACGGGAAGGCAGCAGTGCCTACCATGTGGTTCATTCTGACGTGGATTATGACAGTTATGTGGCAGCCGCAGTGAAAAATTCGGTATATCAGGAATACGATAGCAATGCCATAGATTTCGCAGAGAGACCAGATCTCATTACTTTGTCCACCTGCGCCGGCAGAAGCGGCGGCAGTGAACGATTCGTGGTGCATGCCGCTCTGGTGGATGTTTACCAGTAACAATGTATCAGGATACAGGTCATGAATATGTGCGTATTGAAAGCAGTTCCCTTATGGGAGCTGCTTTTTTGATTCGTAACTCATAATTATAAAAATAAAATATTTTGCAAAATAGGCTTTACAAATAATTTCTCTATGCTATAATGCAAATGTAATAAATCGGACAAAGAAACAAAAGGAAGACCTATTTTTAAGGCGGAATCGAGTTTGAGACCGCATCGGCAAAACCGGCGAAAGCCGGCGACGCAAAGCTATAGGGACTGTAAAATGTCAGCCAGCTGCAATCCAAATTGAATATCGAAGATTTGGATTCTCTTGCTGACTCCTAAAAAGGAGTTAGATATGAAAAACTTAGTTAGAAAAATCGCCACCATGACATTCGTTCTTGCAGCTGCATTCTCCATGACAGCTTTCGCAGGAAATGGACAGGAAAAAGCCGCATTTGAAAAGGTAAATCAGATTCGCGAAGCCAACGGCCTGCAGCCCCTTACTTGGGACGACAGCATCGAGGCAGCCGGCGATGTGAGAGCAGAGGAAATCTCCAGAAGCTTCTCCCATACAAGACCGGACGGATCTGCTTGGTATACCGCTGATGAGAGTGTTCTCTACGGTGAGAACCTGGCAGAGTACTACAACACAGCAGATGAAGTTGTTGCAGCTTGGATGGCTTCACCGACGCACAAGGCCAACATCCTGAGCGATCAGTTCACAACGGGTGCCATTTCTGTATATCAGCAGAACGGCAAGACCTACTGGGCGGAGGAGTTCGGCGTCTAATATAAGCGATTAGAGACCGACATCCGCCGGACTTTAATTCATACTCTTTAGCCCGCAGTGGAGAGATCCACTGCGGGCCCCTTTATTTTCAGGGATTTCATAAAGTACTTGAAAAAGCCTGAATAAGTGTTAAGCTTAGTGCATCTTCAAGATACGCTTCAATGAGGGAGCAGAACCGATGGGTTCTGCTCCCTTTTTGCGTGCACAGGGGTGATCGCTGTCATCGATATATGCAAAACGGATTTACAGACATGAAATATGATGTGAAATATAGACGCAGCGTCTAAATATAAAAATCTTTTTGATTTCCTGAAAAGAAATCAGGAAATGAATATTTTGTTCTTAGAAATGAACTAATTGTGATAAAAATCTGTCTATTTTGAATATTGGACATATATTTATGCATCCCAAAAATCCGCGTAAAACCATTGACAAATTTGTGACATATGGTTACAATGTGTCATAAATCAAGAGCCAAACACACAGGCTTTGAGAGAAAACCAGGGAGGAGAAACAATTATGAAAAAGGTAATGTCTCTTGCAATGACCACAGTGATGGCAGCAGCTGCTCTGGCAGGCTGCGGATCATCCGGCAGCACAACAGCGACAACTGCAGTAGCGACAACAGCGGCAGCAGAGGAGAGCACCGCAGCAGCTGGGGATACCACAGCCGCGGCAGAAGAGGCCGGGGATGCTGCTGTCAGCGGAAAGACCTATAAGATCGCCATTGATCAGGCCTTCGCACCGTTCTCGATTCAGCAGGACGACGGCTCCTATGTGGGCATTGATGTAGAAATCATCAAGGCAGTTGCCGACGCAGAGGGCTTCGACGTGGACATCCAGCCCATGGATTTCTCCGCCATCATTCCGGCACTGACCTCCGGCACCATCGACGGCGGCTTGGGATGCATGAGCGTAACAGACGAGAGAAAGCAGAGCGTGGACTTCTCTGATCCTTATTACGAGGACGGCCTTGCACTGGTTACCGCAGCCAGCGATGACAGCATCAGTGCACTGACTGACCTGAAGGAAAAGACCATTGCCGTAAAGGAAGGCACACAGGGTGCGCTGTGGGCAGAAGACAATCAGGCAGAGTACGGATTTGAAATCTCCACACTGCAGGACAGCGCTTCCATCGCCATGGCTGTAAAGAACGGTCAGGCCGATGCAATGCTGGAGGACTATCCGGTAATCGCTTATGAGATCAAGATCGGCGAGCAGGAAGGCTTGAAGGTTGCTGTTGACGCTGTCAACGAGCCGGGTCCCGTTGCCTTCGCAGTCAACAAGGGCGCTAACGCAGATCTTCTGAAGGCTTTCAACGATGGCCTCGCAAAGATCAAGGCAGACGGCACCTACGACAGCATCCTTGCTGAGTACGCAGATTAATCCTTTTCCACCGGGCTAAGTTGTGGGCGCCCGGCGGACGTACAACTATCGATCTGTCAAAAATCCAAAGAGGGAACGTCAAGTTCCCTCTTTTTTAAATCGGAAAGGTCTAAGCAATGTCTAACTACTTCTCCATGTTCTTCCAATACCTGCCGCGCCTCCTCGGAGGACTCCGGCTCACCGTCATTATCGCTATCTTCGGTATCCTGATTGCCTTTGTGCTGGGCATTCTGATCTGTATCCTCTCCATCAGCGGAAAGTCTCTTCTGGTGAGGCTGGCCAATCTCTATGTCACGATCATCCGAGGCATTCCCCTTATGATCCTGGCGCTGTTCCTGTATTTCGGCGTCATCAAGAATGCCTTGCCGCTTCTGGTGTCCGCATCCCTGATCCTGGGACTGAATGCCAGTGCCTACATGGCCGAGATCTTCCGTGCCGGTATCCAGGCCATTGACTACGGCCAGATGGAGGCCGCACGTTCTCTGGGGCTTTCCTATGGGCAGACCATGCGGAAGATCATCCTTCCCCAGGCCGTGAAGATCATGATTCCGTCCCTGATGAACCAGTTCATCAGCTCCCTGAAGGATACTGCCATTCTGTCTGCCATTTCCGTCAATGAGCTTACCATGTGTGCAAAGACCATCATTGCCCGGAACTACAAGGCCTTCGAGGTCTACAGCTATGCCGCCATCATGTATGTCATCCTCATTACCGCACTGACCTTGCTCAGTAAATATGTGGAGAGACGGCTGAGCTACGATAAGCGCTGAGGAGGTTTGCTATGGCATCAATTATCAAAGTACAGAATTTGAAAAAGGTATTCGGCGAGCTGGAGGTTCTGCAGGACATTTCCTTCGAAGTGGAAGAGGGACAGGTGGTTTGCGTGATCGGACCTTCCGGCTCCGGCAAGTCCACCCTGCTGCGCTGTCTCAACAAGCTGGAAGAAACCCAGGGCGGCGAAATCGAAGTGCTGGGACAGAAGCTTTCCAAAGTAAAGGACATCAACAAGTACCGCGAGAACATCGGCATGGTTTTCCAGCATTTCAATCTCTTCCCCAACTATTCCGTCATGGACAACCTGACCCTGGCGCCGGTGATGCTGAAGAAAATGACGAAGCAGGAAGCCGAACAGAAGGCCGCAGAGCTTCTGAAGATCGTTGGCCTCTATGACAAGAAGGACGTTTACCCGGTGACACTTTCCGGCGGTCAGAAGCAGCGTGTGGCGATTGCCCGGGCCCTGTGCATGAACCCGAAAATCATGCTCTTCGACGAGCCGACTTCAGCCCTTGACCCCGAGATGGTCGGAGAGGTACTGGACGTCATGAAGAAGCTGGCCCAGGAGGGCATGACCATGGTGGTGGTGACCCACGAGATGGGATTTGCCAGAGAAGTGGCCGACCGTGTGGTCTTCATGGAGGATGGTTTCATCGTAGAGGACTCCAGTCCTGTGGAAATGTTTTCGAATCCGAAATCCGCGCGCTGCAAGGCTTTCCTGGCCAGCGTACTGTGACAAAAACTTAAAAAAACAGCATTTCTGCGTTCTTTATACCTTGGACCTCACAAATAAATTGTGCTATGATAAAGAGACCTGTTGCCGCCTGGCGATGTGGTCTCTTTCGTAGTATAGGGGAGGTAAGAAACCATGAAAATGAAACGATTGGGAGAAATGCTGCTTGAACTGGGCCTCATCACCGAGGAACAGCTGCAGCAGGCCTTCAAATTTCAAAAACAGGACAATGAGCGCCTTGGTACCGTACTGGTGAACCACGGCTTCATCACGGAAGGACAGCTCATTGACGCTCTGCGCATGCAGCTGGGCATCGACTACATTGACCTGACCAAGGTGGATATTGATCCCGAAATGTCGAAGGTTCTGCCAAAGAACTTCGCCCAGAAGGAGAAGGTGGTGCCGGTGCGTACCGTGAAGGGTGTTCTCTACCTCGCCATGGCGGATCCCATGAACTTCATGGCCCAGGAGGAGGCGGCGCGCATTTCCCGCAAGCGAATCGTGCCCATGATTGCCAGTAACGCGGCTGTGGTTCGGGCCATCAACACCCTTTATGGTAATGAAGGCGCCGCCGAAGCCATGGCGCAGATGCGGGCGGAGGCCGGCATTGACCCGGAAGCGGTGACCACAGCGGAAGAGGATTCCAAGGAGAATGCACCGACCATCCGTCTGGTGAACTCCATCATTGAACGTGCCGTTCGGGAGAGCGCTTCCGATATTCACTGGGAACCGGGTGAGGAAGATCTGGTGATCCGCATGCGTATTGACGGCAAGCTCCATCGTATCCTCACCATTCCAAGAAACCTCCAGGATTCCGTTATTTCCCGACTGAAGATCATGTCCAGACTGGACATTGTGGAACGTCGCGTGCCCCAGGACGGCCGGGCAAAATTAAAAATCGCGGGTAGGGATGTGGATCTCCGTGTGTCCACATTGCCCACCATTTACGGCGAGAAGATCGTTATCCGTATCCTTGCACGGGACGGTGAGAAGCTGAACCGCCGCGGCATCGGCATGCCGGAGACGGAAGATGCCAAGCTGGACCGTCTGCTGGGATTGCATGCGGGCGTGATCATGATCGTGGGCCCAACCGGTTCCGGAAAGTCCAGCACCATGTATGCCCTGGTGAATGAGCTGCTTTCCGAGAGCAGCAACCTCATTACCCTGGAGGACCCCGTGGAGTACAACATCGCCGGGGCCACCCAGGTGCAGATCAACGAGAAGCTGGGGCTCACCTTCGCCTCCGGACTCCGGGCTATTCTTCGACAGGATCCGGATATCATCTGCGTGGGAGAGATTCGAGACGGCGAGACAGCCGAAATTGCCATGCGCGCGGCCATGACCGGCCATCTCGTGATCACCACCATTCATACCGAGGATGTGGTATCCGCGATCGACCGTCTGCGTGACATGGGCGTGCCTGGTTACCTCATTGCTGCCGGTGTGCGTGGCATCATTTCCCAGCGTCTCCTGCGTAGAATTTGCCCGAGCTGCAAGACAGAATATACCCCGGCCCCCGGCGAGCTGCAGGCAGCGGGACTGTCCGAAAAGCCGGGACGCATTTACTACAAGGGCAAGGGCTGTGATCTCTGCTTTCATTGCGGCTACCGCGGTCGTATCGGTGACTTCGAGGTGCTGCTGATGAATGACAAGCTGCGGCGCTGCATCACGGAAGATCAGGGAAAACTGCGCTTCCGGGAACTGGCGAAGGAAACCGGCTACCGTACCATGCTGGAAAACGCGGAAGAGCTGGTGCTGTCCGGCGTCACCAGTGTCGAAGAAGTGGCCCAGAATCTAAATGACGTATAAGTAGGGGGAGACAATGTTTACGATCGAAGAACTGCTGACAAAGGCCAGGGAAATGGGGGCATCCGACCTTCATCTTTGCTACAATCTGCCGCCGAAGCTTCGGATTGACGGCAAGCTCTGTTCCCTCGGCGAAGAAAAGCTGACGGCAGAGGATTGCCGGCATCTGGCCACCGCATTGCTGGGCTCTTCCTTTTCGGATCTCGGTAATGTCGGCGAGTTCGACCGCGGGGCGAATATCTGCGATATTCGTGTCCGCATCAATGTTTTCATGCAGCAGGGAAAGCCCTCTGCCGCGATACGTCTGCTGGCAGATCATATTCCCCAGCTGGAAGAGCTGCATTTGCCGCCGGCTGTGTCCCGTTTCCCGGCGCTCCGGCAGGGACTGGTACTGGTGACCGGTGAGACCGGCTCCGGTAAGTCCACCACCCTGGCGGCAGTGTTGCAGCGGATCAACGAGACAAAGGAAGCACATATCCTGACATTGGAAGATCCCATTGAGTATGTGTATACACCGGATCGGGCTCTCATTAACCAAAGAGAGATCGGCACGGATACGGCAAGCTATGCCACCGGTCTGCGGGCTGCCCTCCGGGAGGATCCGGATGTGATCCTCATCGGAGAGATGCGGGACCTGGACACCATAGAGACGGCACTGACGGCGGCGGAGACCGGCCATCTGGTGTTTGCAACATTACACACCAATTCGGCCACAGAAAGCATTGACCGTATCGTGGGTGTCTTTCCGGCGGAACGACAGTCCCAGATCCGCATCCAGCTGTCCACAACATTGAAGGCTGTGCTGTCTCAGCAATTGCTGCCCCGGGCAAACAGAAAGGGCAGGGCGGCTGCCTGTGAGCTCATGATGATGAACACTGCCTTGGCGAATCTTGTGCGGGAAGGCAAGACCGCCCAGATGCAGAGCTTCCTCCTCTCCGGTGCGGAAGAAGGCTCCCTCACCATGGACAATGCATTGCTGCAGCTTGCAAAAGAGGGCGTCATCCGTCCGGAAACGGCACTGGAGGCCGGAAAAGATGCGGAACAGTTGAAACGAAGATTGCGCATGATGTAGCATTTTGTTAAGAATCAGAGCTTCGATTTTTGGACATGATTAAAAACACCCGGCTTTGTTAAAAATATACATTTGTGATAAAAATCACTCGCAAAAAATGCATAAAAGCCTTGACTTTACGAAGCTACTTGCTAAAATGAAGGTAAAAAACAAAGAAGTAAGTCAAAAATAACAGCCAGATATTCCTTTGCTTGTGTCGAAAAAGGAGGTGGAAACGATCATTTCTTATATTTACAAAGCTTCCACCGCCAGCGGAACCGAAGCCAAAGGCATGGTGCAGGCCATAGATGAGTACAATGCCGTGCTGCAGATCCGGGAACAGTACCCGATCATCAAGAGTCTGAAGCCGATCCACAGCAATCGGATGCAGAAACTGCTCACCATGGAGCTGGGAAGTAAGAAGATCAAGAGCAAAGCCCTTGCCATGATGTGTTCCCAGTTCGCCATTACCTTAAAGTCCGGTATGCCCATTGTGAGAGCCATGGACATGATCGCGCGACAGACCGAAGACAAGCGGCTAAAGAAGATACTCACCGCGATTTCCGAGGATGTGGCCGCCGGAAATATGGTGGCTTCCTGTTTCGAGAAGTACAAAGAAAGCTTTCCGCCCACCTTCATTGAAACCGTACGGGCAGGAGAGCAGTCCGGTACACTGGATCGAAGTTTTGCAAAGCTCGAGGACTATTACGAGAAGAGTTACAAGACCACCGAAAAGATTCGCAGTGCCCTGACCTATCCCATATTTGTGGTATTCGTGGCCATTGTGGTACTCATTGTGGTCATGGCAAAGGTGATTCCGACATTGGCGGCCACCTTCATGGATCTGGGTGGCGACCTTCCCTTGATCACCAAGGTGATGATCGACTGTTCAAACTTTTTCGCACGCTGGTGGATCGTGATGATCATCTTCCTGCTAACAGCTTTTATCGAATGGAAGCTCTTCGCCAAGACAGAAAGAGGTGAGGAACTTAACGCGAAGCTCGCCATTTCGCTGCCGGTCATCGGTAAGATCAATACCATGAACGGTGCGGCGCAGTTCGCCAACACCATGTCGGTGATGCTGGCCTCCGGCCTCACACTGGACCGGGCAGCCGCCACCACGGCAAAGACCATTGACAACTACCTCCTCAGGAAGGATGTTTTCGAAATGATCGGCCGCATCGAAGAAGGCAGAAGCCTCGGGCAATGCATCCGGGACACCAAACACTTTCCGGCGAACCTCAAGGAAATGTGCGCCGTCGGCGAAGAAACCGGTGAACTCGACCAGACACTAAACGTTGTCGGCGACTACTTCACCAACGAAGCCGACCACGCCACCAAACAGGCCCTCGCCAAACTCGAACCGACACTACTCGTACTACTGGCAATATTTGCAGGATTTATCGTGTTTGCGATTTATTTACCGATATTTACCATGTATGATCTTATGTGAGTGGAGGACTTTGCATCAAGCAAAGTCCGGAACGATCTGACATGTTCCCCGCAGGGGGACATGCTTGCCGAAGGCAAGTTGAACGAGAGCTACAAGCTCGAGTTCAATCCTGGTCGAAAAGCGCAAACTTCGGAACGATCTGACAAACAACTTATTTTTACTGAATTGAATGCCTTCGGGCTTCAAGATAGAACCAAAAACGGGCCTTGCCCAGCAACAAAGGAGAAAAGAGTATGTTTAAGAAACTGAACAAAAAGGGATTCACATTGGCTGAGCTGTTGGTTGTAGTCGCAATCATCGGTGTGTTGGTAGCGGTA
>CAVFNN010000053.1:0-10606 GCA_963623925.1 bacterium
CTTCAGATCCTCCAGAGACATATGGAACTCCGGATCTGCGGCAATCAGCTCCAGCAGATTGTTGTCCTTGCCTTCCTCCTTCACTGCCTTTCCGGCCTGCATGGAGAGCTGGCGGATCTTCTCATGCAGCTCCTGACGATCGCCGCCGGCCTTCACCGCATCCATCATGATGTTCTCGGTGGCCATGAAGGGAAGCTCTGCCATGAGATGCTTCTCAATGACCTTCGGATAAACCACAAGACCATCCACCACATTGAGATAGAGATCCAGGATACCGTCGATGGCCAGGAAGCCCTCCGGAATGGACAGACGCTTGTTGGCAGAGTCATCCAGGGTACGCTCAAACCACTGGGTGGAGGCCACCAGCATTGGATTCATCAGGTCGCTCATCACATAATCGCTGAGGGAGGCAATTCTCTCTGAGCGCATGGGATTCCGCTTATAGGCCATGGCGCTGGAACCGATCTGATGCTTCTCAAAGGGCTCCTCCACTTCCTTCATATGCTGCAGCATCCGGATGTCATTGGTGAACTTATGTGCGGACTGGGCAATGCCTGCCAGTACGGAAAGCACACGATAGTCTACCTTTCTGGAATAGGTCTGACCAGACACCACGTAGCAGGACTGGAAGCCCATCTTCTCTGCAATCATCTGGTCCAGCTGACGGCACTTGGCATGGTCACCGTCAAAGAGTTCCAGGAAAGAAGCCTGGGTGCCGGTGGTACCCTTGGAACCCAGGAGCTTGAGAGAGCCCAGCACATAGTCCAGATCCTCAAGATCCAGCACCAGCTCATTCAGCCAGAGGGTGGCCCGCTTTCCCACGGTCGTCGGCTGTGCCGGCTGGAAGTGGGTGAAGGCCAGTGTCGGCAGATCCTTGTACTTCACAGCAAACTTGGACAGCTCATTGATGACGTTGATGAGCTTCTTCCGTACCAGACGAAGGCCATCCCGCATGATGATCATGTCGGTGTTGTCGCCCACATAACAGGATGTCGCGCCGAGATGGATGATGCCCTTCGCCTTCGGACACTGCTGACCGTAAGCATACACATGGCTCATAACGTCGTGACGCACTTCCTTCTCCCGCGCCTCGGCCACCTCATAGTTGATGTCGTCCTGATGGGCCTTCAGCTCCTCAATCTGCTCCTCCGTGATGCCCAGTCCCAGCGCCCGCTCGCTTTCCGCCAGCGCGATCCAGAGCTTCCGCCAGGTTCTGAACTTGAAATCCTGGGAAAAAATATACTGCATCTCCTCGGAAGCATAGCGTCCGGTCAGGGGGCTTGTGTAACGATTGTGTTCTGCCATTGTTCTCTCCTCTTCTTTTATACTGGGATAATGTCTTCGCTTCGTCTTACAGGGCATCCTGCATACTGTAAAGGCCGGGCTGCTGATCCTTCAGGAAGGCCGCCGCTGTCATGGCCCCCTTCGCAAAGATGGCTCTGGAGTATGCGGTATGATTCAATGTGATCACCTCATCCTCACCGGCAAAGATCACATCATGGACACCGGCGATGGAGCCGCCACGCACCGCACTGATGCCCAGCTCCTCATGGGGACGGGCCTCGCTGCGCTGGGATCTGTCATAGACATAGCGGAGCTTTCCTTCCAGCGCCTCATTCACTGCATCAGCCAGCGCCAGCGCTGTGCCGGAGGGCGCATCCTTCTTCCGATGATGATGCTGCTCCACAATTTCAATGTCGAAGCCCTTCTCGTAGAGCTTCTCGGCAGCGACCTGCACCAGCTGCAGCAGCAGATTGACACCAATGGACATATTCGCACTGCGAAGCACCGGGATCTTCTCAGAAAGCGCGCTAACCTTCGCGAGCTGTGCCTCACTGAGACCGGTCGTGCAAAGCACCAGCGGCTTTTTCACTTCCTCTGCATATGCCAGAAGACTGTCCACAGCCGGTGCCACAGAAAAGTCAATGATGGCATCGTAATCTGTGGGAACATCCGCAAAATCTGCATAGACCGGAAAGCCCTCATGCTCCGGTACATTCCGGCAATCCTTTCCGGCCACGATCACAAAGTTCTCATCCCCGGCCACTGCCCGGGCAACATTTTCTCCCATTACGCCAAGCGCGCCATGGAGCAAAAGCTTCGTCATAATTTATCCTTTCCCGAAAACACACAAAGGAGCAGAAGAGTCTCTCTTCTGCTCCCTACATCATCAAAAATCACAGCAGTCCGTAACGAACCAGCTCCTCCCGGAGCTTTTCCTGGTTCTGGGGCTCCATCTCCGTCAGCGGAAGCCGCATGGGACCTGCATTCATACCCATGAGGTTCATGGCTGCCTTCACCGGAATCGGATTCACCTCAGAGAACAGCGCCTTGATGAGATCATAGGCGCGGAGCTGCTCCTTCAGTGCCGCCTTCACATCACCGGCAAACCAGCTGGCGCACATGTCATGCACCTCCTTCGGTGCAATGTTGGACAGCACGGAGAATACACCGGCACCGCCCACAGAAAGCACCGGGATTACCTCATCGTCATCGCCGGAATAGAGGCAGAAGTCCTCGTCCACCAGCGTCATGAGCTTGGTGGTCATGGAGATATTGCCGGTGGCGTCCTTCACACCCACGATGTTCTCCACATTGTTGTAAAGATAAGCCATGGTTTCCGGCTGAATGGTCACACCGGTTCTGGACGGAATGTTGTAGAGAATGCAGGGGATCTTCACCTTGGAAGCCACTGCTGTGAAATGCTGAATGAGACCGCCCTGGGTTGCCTTATTGTAGTAGGGTGTCACCAGAAGCACACCGTCCGCACCCGCTTCTTCTGCCTGCACGGACAGCTTCACCGCTGTCTCTGTGCAGTTGGAGCCGGTTCCTGCGATCACCGGAACCCGGTGGTTCACCTTCTCGATGGTGAAGCGAACCACATCCATATGCTCTTCCTCGGACATGGTTGAGGCCTCTCCGGTGGTGCCGCAAGTGAGAATGCAGTCTGTACCGCCTGCAATCTGGAACTCAATGAGCTCTGCCAGCTTTTCGTAATTTACCGATCCGTCTGCCTTCATGGGAGTAACCAATGCGACTCCCGCGCCCTTGAAAATTGCCATACAAAACCTCCTGCCTGTCATGATGTGTCTATTCTAGCACAATTTATCGAGTTCTTCCAGAGCATCCCACGGGCGCCCCGATAGCCCCGTCATCCAATGGGGCCCGCTAGCCAAGCTTGTGTTGGCCCGTCCATCCCACGGGCGCCCCGATAGCCAAGCTATCGCCGAGCCCGTGGGATATGGATTAGCCCTGTTTTCTTGCAAATCCCGCTCTCTTCCGCAGTACCGGATCCAGGATCTTCTTGCGGATACGCAGGTTCTCCGGCGTCACTTCCAGAAGCTCATCGGTATCGATGAAGTCGATGCACTGCTCGAGAGACATGATCTTCTTCGGCACCAGCTTCAGCGCCTCGTCGGAGCTTGAAGTACGGGTATTGGTGAGATGCTTGGTTTTGCAGACATTGACCTCAATGTCCTCTGCCTTCGGGCTCTGACCGATGATCATGCCGCCGTACACCTTCTCACCGGGTCCGATGAACAGGGTACCACGAGCCTGGGCCTGGAAGAGACCGTAGGTTACCGCCTCACCGGCCTCGAAGGCAATGAGTGAACCCTGATGACGATAGCTCAGCTCGCCCTTGTACTCGCCGTAGCCGTCAAACTCGGTATTCAGGATACCATTTCCCTTGGTGTCGGTCATGAACTCGCCACGGTAACCGATGAGACCTCTGGAAGGGATCTCAAATTCGAGACGCGTATAGCCGCTGGCCAGGGGGCTCATACCGTTCAGCACACCCTTTCTCTGGGTCAGCTTCTGGATCACGGAGCCGGTACACTCATCCGGTACGTCAATGTAGGCGATCTCCATGGGCTCCTGCTTTCTTCCCTGCTCGTCGGTCTTGTAAATAACCTCGGCCTTGGAAACCGCAAATTCGAAGCCCTCACGACGCATGGTCTCCACCAGTACGGAAAGATGCAGCTCACCACGGCCGGAAACCTTGAAGCAATCTGCCGTAGCGGTCTCCTCCACGCGAAGAGATACATCGGTGTTCAGCTCACGGAACAGACGGTCACGGATGTGACGGGAGGTCACGAACTTACCCTCTGTACCGGCGAGCGGAGAATCATTGACCATGAAATCCATGGAAATGGTGGGCTCAGAAATCTTCTGGAAAGGAATGGCGGTGGGGTTCTGCTCGGTGCAGATGGTGTCACCCACATGAAGATCTTCAATACCGGATACGGCCACGATGGAGCCGTACTTCGCCTCCTGTACATCCACTCTCTTCAGGCCGTCAAACTCATAGAGCTTTGTGATTCTAACCTTCTTCCGCTTCGTGGCATCATGATGGTTCACCACCAGCGCCTCCTGGTTCACACGGATGGAACCGTTCTCTACCTTACCGATACCGATACGACCCACGAACTCGTTGTAGTCAATGGTGGACACCAGCATCTGGGTGGAAGCCTCCGGGTCACCCTCCGGTGCCGGAATGTAGTCCAGAATTGCATCGAAGAGCGGCTGCATATCCACATCCGGGTCTTCCATCTTGTTCTTGGCAAAGCCGGCCTTGGAGGAAGCGAACAGGAAGGGGCAGTCCAGCTGCTCATCGGAAGCATTGAGATCCATCATGAGCTCCAGTACCTCATCCACAACCTCTTCGGGTCTGGCCTGGGGCTTGTCGATCTTATTGATAACCACGAGAACCGGCAGACGCAGGTCCAGGGCACGCTGCAGCACGAAACGTGTCTGGGGCATCGGACCCTCGAAGGCATCTACCAGAAGAATCGCACCGTTTACCATCTTCAGAATACGCTCTACCTCACCACCGAAATCCGCATGGCCCGGGGTATCTACGATATTGATCTTGACGCCCTTGTAGCTCACTGCAGTGTTCTTGGACAGAATGGTAATGCCTCTCTCCCGCTCAATGGGGTTGGAGTCCATGACACGGATCCCCACCTCCTGATTGTCACGGAAAGCGCCGGACTGCTTCAAAAGCTCATCCACCAGAGTGGTCTTGCCGTGGTCAACGTGGGCAATGATGGCTACGTTACGAATGTCTTCTCTCTTTTCGATCATCTTTTCATCCTCATCTATTTTTATTCATTGTATCCGCTTGGCGAAAAATCCTACAGATTATACCACCGGGCTTTTTCAATTGCAAGGGTCACACTGCCCAGGGAAAGGGCCTGCACCTGCTTCTCAAAGGCAGCGAGACTTTCCTCCGGCACCAGCCAGGTGGCCTTTACCTTTTCCTGATAGTCACAGCTCTCTTCCCGAATGCCGAGCTTTTCTGCCGCATACTTAAGCTTTCCCACCAGCGTATATTCCAGCTCGGCGGAAGCCCGGTAACCCTGTACCGCCGTCATTAGCACCGCATTCTCCACCGCGGCCTTCGCTGCTGCCGTATAGGCCCGTACCAGTCCGCCGGTGCCCAACAGCGTGCCACCGAAATACCGGGTCACCACCAGAAGTGCGTCATGGATGTCCTCTCCGGTCAGTACGGAAAGAATGGGCAGTCCTGCTGTCTGGGAGGGTTCGCCGTCATCGGACTGCTTTTGGATCTCGTCCTTCTCTCCCAACACGTAGGCATAGCAGTGATGCCGCGCATCATAGTGTTTCTTTCGCACGGCGGCGATTTTCTCCTCGGCCTCTTCCGGGGAATGAATGGGAAAAAGTTCACCGATAAAGCGGGACTTCTTCTCCTCATATTCTCCCCGGGCATATTCCTGTACATACCTCATTCGCTGCTTTGTCCCTTCGTCATGGATTTGGAAACAGTGGGTTTCTCATCGCTGGTACTGCTGGGGCCGTCTGCACTGATGACCACATCGCTGTTCTTCTGGCTGCTCTTCTGGCTCTCCTCCTCTTCCGCCTCGGTTTCCACGATACGCGCGTAGTACCGGTCGTCGGTGTCGCAGTTATCATCCTCTTCCGGAATCATGATGGCACCCCAGCTGGTGTGTCGGTCACACTTCGCCGTAGGCACCGTGCCCTCTGCAAAGAGCTCGGAAATCACCGCAGAGCCGCGATAATCCTCATAGCATCCACCAATGGGCAGCTTGCCGGACTTTCGGCAGACGCTGGCCTCCACGATGCCGTCCGGCCGGGTGAAGCCAATGTCCGTCTTTCCCTCATGGACACGCTGCATGATCTTTCGCCAGATGTCCTTATGATAGCCGGTGCCGCCGTTATACTCTCCCGTCGAAGCATCCTTCAGGGACTGGTTCTCGTCACAGCCGCCCCAGACACCGCCGATATAATAAGGAGAATATCCCACAAACCAGATATCCCGGTTGTTGGTGGTGGTACCCGACTTGCCGGCGAGACTCATGCCGTCAAAGTGGGCTCGCGTGGAGGTGGAACTTACGGTGATGGAATCCGCATAGGCCGTATGACTCTCCATGGACTGCTGCATGGCATTGGTCAAAAGGTAGGCCGAAGTCTCCTTCATCACCTGCTCCGGCGCATCCTCCGAAAGATCGATCAGCACATTGCCGTCCTGGTCCACGATCTTCGTGAAGAACTTCGCCTTGTTCAGCTTGCCGCCGTTGGCAATGGCACCGAAGGCCGTGGTCAGCTCCAGATTGCTGACGCCCTTGGTGAGTCCGCCCAGCGCCAGTGCGGCGTTTTCGTCGTCATCCACCAGAGAAGTGATGCCCAGGGATTCCGCAAAGGCCCGTCCGTTCTTCGGCTGCACCGTCTCCATGAGACAGCGCACCGCCACGATGTTCAGTGAGTAAATGATGCCGTCCCGGATACTCTGATAGCCCAGGAAGCCCCTGGAATACCAGTTTTTGAAGGTCTTGTTGCCCACGGTATAGGGTGCATCATAGTAGGTGGTGGCCAGTGTCGCCCCGTACTTATCGATGGCCGGTGCAAAGGCACTCAGCACCTTGAAGGTGGAACCGGGCTGCCGCAGCACGTTGCTGGCGCGGTTCAGCGTCAGGGATTGCTTCTTCTCGCCCCGTCCGCCGCTGATGGCCAGAACTTCTCCCGTATGCGGATCCATCAGCACAAAGGAAACCTGCGGCTCCAGGGTGGTGTCATAGGTCTCGCCCAGAATCGTATCATCCTCCGTGAGGATACGTTTCTTGTATTCCGTGATATAGGTCTTCGCGCCGTCCTCTGTCTTGAAGAGGCCGTTGAACTCCATGCCCCGAACATCCCGCATATAACGCAGCAGATCGTTCTCCGAATAATTCACAATGGAACCATCCGTGTGCTGCACCGTCAGGCGCCAGGTCACCTTGTACTTCGTGGTGTCATAGTTGTCCGGATTGTTGACCTCCTCGTCCACAATGGCCTGGAGATCCGGGTCCTGGGTGGTATAAATGGTGAGCCCACCGGAATACAGAAGCTTCTTGGCCTCCTCAGCCGTATAGCCCAGCCGCTCCACCAGGGTTTCCTGTACCTGCTCCGTCAGCTCATCCGTGAAATAGGAATAGGGTGTATTGGCCTCCTGCACCTGAATATTGGCCTCCTGGATACGGTCGTAAACCGGATCCGCCAAGGCATCCTCATAACGGCTTTCGTCAATGTAGCCCTGCTCCAGCATGTTCTTCAGCACCTGGGCCCGGCGCTTCGCATTGTTCTCCGGATGGGTAATGGGATTCAGCGCCGTCGGATTTTTGGTGATGGAGGCAATGACCGTACATTCCGAAAGATTCAGCTCACTGACTTCCTTATTGAAATAGCGCCGTGCCGCCACCTTCACGCCCAGGGTATTCGCGCCCAGGTTGATGGTGTTCAGATATTCCGTGATAATGCTGTGCTTCACGGTTTTCTTGTCCAACTCCGGCTGGTTCTCCAGCTCCAACGCCAGATACTGCTCCTGCAGCTTGCGCTCATAACGCTCAAAGCTTCCCTCATGGAGACCGCCGCCGAAGACATTATTCTTCAAAAGCTGCTGGGTAATGGTGGAACCGCCGCCTGCCGAATCATCATCCGAGAGTACGCCCTTCACCGCACGGAAAATCGACTTCAGGTCAATGCCGTTGTGCTGCCAGAAGCGCTCATCCTCGATGGCCACGAAGGCATTGATGAGATCCTTGGGCAACTCCTCATAGGTCACGCGCTCGCGGTTGGAGCCCTCTGTCACCAGCGTGGCTACCACATTGCCGTTCCGGTCCAGGGTCTTCGTGGCATAGGCCGTGGGACCCACATGAATGGAATTGATGTCCGGTGCGGAATCCAATATGCCCTTAAACAGACCGAAGCCGAAGGCCAGCGCCAGCACCGCGCCGGAAACGCCGCCAATCAGACAGAGATTGGTGAAAAAATGGGTCAGGCGATGCCAGATCCGCCCCCGCGGGCTATCCAGCCGGTATAATGTATTCTCTATGCTATGTTCCGTGAATTTCATTTATGCTTATCCTCGTCCAGGGGGTAATTTCCCGGGTAAATTATACTGAACCAAAGACATACTTGCAAGATAAACCGCATGCCCCGGTGCCGTCCTTTTTTGCAATTCCCACATTTTACTAGGATTTATTCCGGCTTTCTGCTATAGTATAGAGAACACTTATGTTTTGGCATTCAAAGGAGCTGTAATCATGGAGAAGATCAATATACAAAGCAGCATCAACGAACAGATCGAAGGTATCGTTGATCTGGTGCTTTCCGATTATCATAACGGCAGAGACATTGACCGCATGGACGTTTTCCGACAGCCGGACCGGGAGGCGGTGGTGGACATCCTGCAGAAGCTGCTGCGCATCATCTACCCCGGCTACTACCGGGACAAGACCCTGCGCACCTACAACAATTCCTACCGTCTGTCCATGCTGGTGGAGGACGTCATGTACAACTTAAACAAGCAGACGGCCATTGCCCTGAAGTACCGGCCGGAATATGCGGAACTTTCCCCGGAGGCCATCGAGGAAAAGGCCCAGTGCACTTCCATTGCTTTCTTCAAGCGCATTCCGCTGATCCGGGAATACGTGGATTCCGATCTGCAGGCCACCTTTGACGGTGATCCCGCGGCGGACAACAAGGAAGAGATCATTCTCTCCTATCCGGGACTTCGGGCCAGCACCATCAACCGCATCGCTCATGAGCTCTTTCTGCTGCGGGTGCCGCTCATTCCCCGTATGATGACGGAATATGCCCACTCCATCACCGGCATCGACATCCATCCCGGTGCCACCATCGGCAAGTTCCTCATGATGGACCATGGCACCGGCATTGTGGTGGGCTCCACCTCCATCATCGGCGAGCATGTGAAGATTTATCAGGGCGTCACCATCGGTGCTCTCTCCACCCGGGGCGGTCAGGCCCTCCACGGCGTCAAGCGCCATCCCACCATTGAGGACAATGTCACCATCTACTCCGGTGCCTCCATCCTGGGCGGTGAGACCGTCATCGGTCATGATGCGGTCATCGGCTCCAATGTCTTCCTGACCGCTTCCGTGGCCCCTCATACCCGGGTCAGCATGAAGAACCAGGAGCTGCAGTACAAGGACCACAGCGGCAAGATCGTCCATAAGGACGAGGCCGACAGCGGTGAGTTCTGGACTTATGTGATTTAATCACCCCAGCAACGGCAGGATGAAGCTCTGCCAGATCCAGCTGCAGGGCATCACGAGGATCATGGCCGGGATCATATCCGCCGTGGGGAACATCTTCACCTTGATCATACGGAAGCCTGTGGCGAGCAGCAGCACACCGCCGCAGGCCTTGAAATCATTGATCATGGCCGGATTGGTCATGGGATAGATCAGCCCCGCCAGCAGGTACAGCAGCATGAAGATCACAAACTGCGGTGCCGCAATGAAGGAAACCACCGGGCCCAGCAGACAGGCAAAAATCATTGCCGTAAAGAAGTCCAGGATGGATTTTGAGATCAGAATGGTCTGCTCCCCGGTCATACCGGATACGATGGAGCCGTAAATGCCGGTACCGCTGGCACAGAACAGCACGATGATGGTAATGAGGGTGGCGTCAAACTCCTCCTGGGAAATGTTCGACTCCTTCGCCGGCATCACTTTGGACACCACCTTCTGCATCCCGGCACCGCCCTTCGCGATCTGGTCACCGAAGTGAATGGTCAGGCCGATGGAGGTTCCGATGATCACCGCGAAGATCACGGCCGGCATATTCTCCATCAGGACAATGCTGGAGATGCCCATGGTCATGGAGCAGGCGCCGAAGATCATGTTCAGGCTCTCCTTAAAGTTCAGGCTCAGCTTGTGACCGGCCACCGTTCCGACCAGCCCTCCCAGTACAATAGACAGCGAATTCACAATAATTCCAATTGGCATAGCTTTTATCCTCCCTTTTTGAATCGCATATAGGTTTTGATTATACACCTATGTTTCCGAGAAATACAAGCTTTTCAAATTTCCTCTTGACATTTCTTCGAATATCCGGTAATATAACGCCTGTTGCAAGCGAAATGCCTGCAAGCTCGAAGCGTGGCTCAGTTTGGTAGAGCGCTGCGTTCGGGACGCAGAGGCCGCTGGTTCGAATCCAGTCGCTTCGATTCGTGTTTGTGTTTATGAATCCTTCAGAATGACGTTTTTACGCCATTTTTGAAGGGTTCATTTTTTTGATTCATAGGAAAGTGCATCCTATGAATCAAAAAACGCTCCGCGCGGAT
>CAVFNN010000054.1:0-9870 GCA_963623925.1 bacterium
CCTGTATTCGCATTCCGGGCTATCGCCCTACATCGCTCATACAGGGCAGCCCGTCCAATGTCTGTGAAGCTTGGCAAGCAAGCTTGCCTATCTTCACAGCCGCAGTCCGGGACTTTTAGAGTAAAATTATAAAGTGTAAGGGATTGTAACAGCGTATGCGAAGGGATGACAGAAGCCGTCGGACCGGGAGAACCGGAAGCCGAAACGGACGAACCGACAACAGAACAAGGAACAGCCGGTCGACGGGACGCAATGCATCTTCAGGCAAGCGCCAGCGCCGCAGCGACCGCAGCGAAAACAGTCAGCGCGGCAGCAAACGCGCACAAAGCGGACGAAAAAACAGTGCAGCCCGCGCCGGAAGCGGCACACAACGGCAGCGCCGCAACGGCAGACGCCGCTACACGGAGGAGGAGCTTCGTTACCTTCGTCACCAGCAGCAGGTACGCCGGAAAAAGAAGCAGCGGCTGCAGCAGCGCCGCATGGCGGCACTACTCGTACTGGTGTTCCTGTGCTACCTCAGCTTCCGGCTGGTAAGCGGCACACTGAACTTCATTGAAAGCAGCCGGGCCGCCCAGCGGGGCGAAATCGAGACTGTGCAGGAAACCAGCGGACTGGATGTGGCAGCCGCCGCAGAGGCAGGCGAAAGTGTCCTGGAAAGCCAGGCCGAGACAACCGCGGATATCACCGATCCCACGCACGTTCTCTCCAATGGCCGTTACCTGGATCTCACGAAGCCCATGGTGGCCCTCACCTTCGATGACGGCCCCAAGTCTGACGTGGGAAATGCCCTGATGGACGCACTGGAAGCCGTGGATGGCCGCGGCACCTTCTTCGTCGTGGGCGAACGCCTGGAAGAACACAAGGAAGAACTGCAGCGTATGGTGGACAATGGCCACGAAATCGCAAACCACTCCTGGGATCACGACCTGTCCCTCACCAACAAGGGTGTGGACTACATCCGCTCCGAGTTTTCGAAGACCGACGATAAGCTCCGGGAGCTGGTGGGTATCGAAACCACACTGGTGCGTCTCCCCGGCGGCAAGATCACCGATGATGTGAAATCCGCTGTCTCGAAACCCATGATCTACTGGTCTCTGGATACCGAAGACTGGAAATCCAGAAACGCACAGGCCGTAGAGGCTAAGGTAGACGGCCATGTGACGGACGGCGACATTATCCTGATGCACGAGCTCTACAGCTCCACCGAGGAGGCCTGTCAGGAAATCATTCCCCGACTTCATAACGAGGGCTTCCAGCTGGTGACCGTCTCCGAGCTGATCCAGTTCCGGAACGCGACGGTAGAGGGCAACAATGGCGTGCAGTACCAAAGCTTCCCGCCGACAGAAACCAGTGCCGCAGAAACCGAGGCCGAAAGCACAGCCGCGGAAAGCAGCGCAGCCGATGGTGTTGAAACAGCCAGCAGCGAGAGCAGTTCCGCGGACGTTACTGAAATGACAATCAGTGAAAGCACAAGCTAAGAGAAAGGCGCGGCCGATTACCACTGAGGCTTCACAGGGCATTCTGCTCCTGCAGAGCATCCCCTATGATCGTCGATAACGGAGGTAAAATCATGAACATTGCAGAAATTCTGGAACAGCTGAAAAAACTGGCGGAAAAGGATCCCGGCATACGCCGACAGCTTCTGGAAACAGAGGCTTCTGCCACCCCCCTCGGGGATTTCTGTGCCCTCAGCACACACCTGGGCTATCCCCTTTATGAAATGGATGTCCTCACCTACGGAGAGGAAATGTACGGAAACATGAAGCGCAGCACCAACGGCGGCGGAGAAAATTCTCCCAAGCTGGCCGGTCAGGACGACTTCTATGCCATGTTCCTGGCGGAGCTCAAGGCCATGCCGGAGGAAAGCGCATGAGACTGGACAAATTTCTCTCGGATATGGGCGTGGGCAGCCGCAGTGAACTGAAGCGCAGCATCCGGAAGGGCCTGGTCATGGTCAACGGCCAGGTCGAGAAGGATCCCGGGGCCGACGTAGACAACTCTGCAAAAATCAGCTTCGACGGCAATCCCATCCTCTACCAGAGCTTTGAATATTACATGATGAATAAGCCCGCCGGTGTCATCTCCGCCAGCGAGGACAGGCGACAGAAAACCGTACTGGATCTCATGGACAGCCGAAAGCGGAAGGATCTCTTCCCCGCCGGACGTCTGGACCGGGACACCGAGGGACTCCTGCTCATCACCAATGACGGCCAGCTGGCCCACCGGCTCCTGGCCCCGAAGCACCATGTGGACAAATGTTATTTCGTCCGGGTGACCGGATCCCTCGACGACGCAGATGTACAGCGCTTTGCCACGGGCATCCAGTATGATGAAACGCTGACGGCCATGCCGGCGAAGCTTCGGATTCTGGAAAGCGGCAGCGAATTTTCCACAGCAGAAACCATTATCCAGGAAGGAAAGTTCCATCAGATCAAGAAAATGTTTGCGGCCCTCGGAAACGGGCGTGAGGTGGTCTATCTCAAACGCCTCAGCATGGGACCGCTAACGCTGGATCCCGCGCTGGCCCCGGGCGAATATCGTGCCTTAACAGAAGAAGAGCTTGCTGCGCTGAAATCTCTATGATTTCGCGCAGCAAGCTCTTTCATTATCATGCCCGGCGCACCCGTTCAGTCGGGTACCTTTTGGCGTTTTTTATTGTTCATCCTTCATCTTGTTGCGGATCCGGATGCCGTTCAATTCAAGGTTGTCCGACACCGGAATCAGGATATATTCCCGGCCGTCAATGATCCGGGTCTCTACGATCTCGCTGACCTCTGCCTTCACACTGATCCGCAGATTGTCCGATTTGATCACAAGATTCCGGGTATCGGCAACATTTTCCGCCGGAATCGGCGCATCGTCCTCGCCCACGGCCTCGTCATAGACCGCCTCGAACTTCCGCATCTGGTCCTCTGAGGCACCGCTGTCCTCCAGCAGAACCCGCATGTCCCGCTTCGTGAGGCAGACCTCCGTCTCCGCATCCTCTCCCTGCTTCAGAAGCTGGTTCACAGAATCGGAAATATTTTTCACTGCCTCGAAGTCACAGTCTCGCCCCAGTGTCTCCTCGATCACCGCACGGAAGACATCCTGCTGCTCCTTCTCTGCTCTGGGAAGCTCGACGCCCAGCACTTCTGTTGCCAATTCCTCATGCCGCTCTACGCCATCCCTTGTGAAGTAGAGAAGCTCATGCAGATCCGTGTTTCGGTCATTAAAGGCCGGGAAAAGGAAGGCCGTGTCCGGCTTCTGCACGCCCCAGTCATCGCTGCGGGACAGGAAGGTGCGGGCAGTCGCATCGTAGCAGAGTCCCTCCTTGAGAAGGGTCACCGGACAGATGCTGCAGAGAATAAAGGAATACACATAGTCCGACGCATCGTCCAGCATGATGCCGTCCTTCGTCTTCGCCGGGATATCATAGACGCCGTGGGACAGGAGGATCAGGTACTTTCCGGGGAAATTGTAGTTGGCAATCACCCGGTCAAAAAAGTCCTCCACCAGTGTATCGTCCTTCAGCGCTGACTGCTGCAGGGCATAGAGCATGGCCTGGTGTCCCCCGGGCTGCTCCTCCGCCAACGGAAAGGCGGCATTGAACAGGTTCCGCCCGAAGCGTCCCGTCATGGACTTCTTGAAAAGCTCACAATACTTGGACATCTCCTCGTCCTGCAGCGCCAGAAAGGTGTCGTGCAGTGTATTGATCTTCTCCTTGTTTTCATCCACATAACAGCCTCGCATCCGATCGATGTGGCAGTCCGTCTTCCGGAAGCACTTTTTGATTTCCGTTACTGCTTTTTTGTCCATCTTCTCTCCTTTATCCCCACGGGCTCAATGATAGATAGCTTAGATAGCTTGGTTAAGATCACGTGGGCACCTCATCGAGCGGGTCCCGTGATAGCCATGCTATCGCGAATCCCGCTCGATATCAGCCAAGCTGTCGCGAAGCCCACGTGATAGCTCTCTCGTACCGTCAACCCTGAATTTCCCGCCATTCAGGGTAACCACGGCTGCGCCGCAGTTCGGCAGCAAGGTGCCGTGCCAGAAATCCTCGTCCGGCAAGCCCTCAATCACATCCAGAATGGCCCGGATGATGCCGCCGTGGGCCGTCACCAGGACATGTTCACAGCTTCCCTCCAGAGACCGCAGAACGTCCAGAAAGGCCAAGGCACGTGCCTTGACCTCTGTGATGGATTCTGCGCCCGCCACGGGCTCGTAATGCCCCGGATCCCGGAAGAAGCGAAGCACGGCAAGCCGCAGCTTTTCTTCCGCCGGATCCGATGTCTGCGGAGCGCCTGCATTACCCTGCGATGCCTGCGTGGGAGAATCCCCACCGCCCAGCGCCACGGAATGCAGGCAGATGCCCTCACCGATACCGAAGGAAACCTCCGTCAGCAGGTCCTCCGCCGTGATGGGAATCTCCCGGCTGCCCCGGATGATCTCTGCCGTTTTCCGGGCCCGCTGCAGGGGACTGGTGAAGATGCGGTCAAAGGCCACATCCTGCAGGGCTTTCGCGGCCTTACGCGCTTCCGCCAGCCCCGTATCATTCAAAGGGATGTCCGTGCGCCCCTGCAGACGCCGCTGCCGGTTCCACGCCGTTTCCCCGTGCCGCACCAGATAAATTTCCATAAGTACTCCCTTACCCCACGGGCTCAGCGGTAGCTTGGCTACCGGGGCGCCCGTGGGGTGCCTTAGCGGCGAGCGTATCAAAGACTTTGCGAAGCAAAGTCCACAGCTTCTTCACCTAGTCGTTATTCTACCACACCAGACTCAACAACCATAGAATCCGGGTTGGTGTCCTCACCGTAGACAGCCTTCAAGGTCTCTTCGTAGTCCTTATGGAAGAACTGCTCCTCGCCCAGCGTTGCGATCTCATCGTTCAGGAAGTCCAGCAGAGTGCTGTTTCCCTTGGCCACAGCAGCGGCGATGGTGTCATAGTCGCCCAGGGTCTCGATACCTACTGTGAAGCCAGGATTTGCCTTGGCCCATGCGATCACCTCCGTGTTGTCGGTGGAGAAGGCGTCTCCTCTGCCGTCCAGCAGGGCATTGTAAGCATCTGCATAAGCATCATACTTCTGCAGCTTCACATCCGGATAGTTCTTTTCGAAGAAGGTCTCTGCAGTGGTTCCCTTGGCCACGATCAGGGTCTTGCCCTCGAGTTCGTCCACAGAACTGATCACAGCGCCATCCGGAGAAACCACGCCCAGGGCCACCTTCATGTAAGGAAGCGCGAAGTCCACCTGCTCTGCTCTCTCCGGGGTAACCGTAAAGTTAGCCAGTACGATGTCCACCTTGCCGGTTGCCACATACTCTACGCGGGAAGCAGGATCCAGAGATGTGAATTCTACGTCTACGCCGAGATCCTCGCCGATTCTGTGGGCATAGTAAACATCATAGCCCTGGTACTCGCCCTGGTCATCCACATAACCGAAGGGAGCCTTGTCGGAGAACACACCGATCTTCACGGTACCGGATGCCTTGATCTCGTCAAGGGTGCGGAAGGTGCCGTCTGCGGCAGTGGTCTCCCCGGCAGCCTCGGTAGCGGCCTCGGTGTCTGCAGCCTCTTCTGCGGCAGCTGTGGTCGCTGCATCAGCAGCTGCTGTGGTGCCGGCTGTGTTAGATGATCCGCAGGCAGTCAGCGCTGCGGCTGCGGCAAAAACAGTGAGTGCTGCGAAAATGTTCTTTTTCATAATTTTTCTCCTCTTTTTTAACATTTGTAACACTTTGTATATCTTGATCTGCGGCTGCTTTCCGGACAGCAGCGGCAGGATCAGGCCTCGTTATCGCTGCCCTTCCGTTTGCGGGCAACGAATTCGAAGTTCTCCAGGAACTCCTTCGCCCGGTCGCTCTTCGGATGCTCGAAAAAGTCCTCCGGCGCGGCCTCCTCTACGATATGACCCTCATCCAGGAAGATGATACGGTCGGCAATGGCCCTGGCAAAGGCCATTTCATGGGTAACAATCAGCATGGTCAGTCCCTGCTCCGCCAGCTCCAGCATGACGTCCAGCACCTCCCGGACCATTTCCGGGTCCAGGGCGGCGGTAACCTCATCGAAAAGCATCATTTCCGGGTGCATTTCCAGGGCTCTGACGATGGCCACTCTCTGCTTCTGTCCGCCGGACAGCATCCGGGGGAAGGCTTTTTCCTTGTCCAGAAGCCCTACCCGGGCCAAAAGATCCCGGGCCTCCCTTTCCGCATCGGCCTTGGGGCGTTTCTGCACCTTCTGGGGCGCCATAGTGATATTGTCGATAATGTTTTTATGCGGAAAAAGGTCATAGCTTTGGAAAACCATGCCGATTTTCTGACGATATTGAGACATTTCACCGCTGCGCTTTCCGGAAATCACCTCGCCGTCCAGGGCAATGCTGCCGCTGTTGATGGCTTCAAGTCCGTTGATGCAGCGAAGCAGTGTGGACTTGCCGCAGCCGGAGGGCCCCAGCAATACCACAACCTCACCCTTCTTCACTTCCAGGCTGATGCCCTTCAGGATATCCAGGTCGCCGTAGGATTTATGTAAATCTTTGATTGAAAGCTGTACCTCAGCCATAATGCCTCCCAAACTCTATAAGTGTTCTATATTTTTCCCGCTCGTACTTTCCTCAGTTTTTCCAACGCTTCTCCAGATATTTCGCCACAAGGGAAATGGGCCAGCAGGAGAAGAAATAGAGGAAGAATACCACGCCGTAGATCGGCAATGCTGCCGTCGGATATTCGAAGCGGTTCGCGTCTATGATCTGCTGTCCGGTCTTCAGCACCTCCACCACGCCGATCAGCACAATCAGAGATGTGGTCTTGATCATACGGGTAATGAGGTTGATGGCCAGCGGAATCAGTCGCCGCAGGGTCTGGGGGATGACCACATAGATGCTGGTCTGCAGGGGGGTCATGCCCAGCGCTGCCGCACTTTCATACTGGTGCTTCGGAATGCTAATGAGGGCACCTCTGACCAGGTCGCCCATCTCCGCCGTTCCCCAGAGCACGAAGACAATCACGGCACTGAGTTCGCCGGACAGGTTGATGCCGAAGGCCCGAGTGGTGCCGAAGTAAACGATGAAGAGGAGGACCAGCTGCGGCATGATCCGGATAAAGTCGAGATAGACGCGGCTCACTGCCTTAATCAATGGGTTTTTCCGGGTCATGAGCATGCCGAAAAGGATGCCCAAGGGGATGGAGATGGCCACCGCAATGAGGGAAATGCGGATGGTGACCCAAAGCCCGCCCAGAAGCCGGATGAAATTGTTTCCTTTAAACAGGATGGAAATGGCCGGGGCCTTTTCCTGGCTTGCCGCAGCCTGGGCGGCGGCGATGGCCTCCGGTGTCGCGGCGGCCAGAACCTTCACAGCGAGTCCGCGGCAGCTGGCTGCAAAGCCAGCGAAGACATTAAGTACCGAAGCCGGCATGGCGCAGCCTCCTTTCCAGCAAGGTTCCGATGATGGAAATCGGAAGCAAGATAATGAGATAAGCAACAACCAGCATGCCGAGGGCCTCCGGTGTCTTGTAATAGAGGCCGATGAGGTCCTTCGCCACGTACATGAGGTCCGCCAGGGCAATGCCGCTGAAGACGGAGGTCTCCTTCAGGAGGAAGATGACATTGGCCACCAGGGACGGCACAGAAACCGCCAGGGCCTGGGGCAGGATCACATTCCACATGGTCTGCAGGGGTGTCATGCCGAGGCTCAGCGCGGACTCCTTCTGAATGGGTTCCACGGTTTCCAGTCCTGCCCGGAAGGTTTCTGTCATATAGGAGCCCCCCAGGAAGGCAAGGCCAATGACGCCGCAGAGCTCAGAGGACCAGCGAATGCCCAGCTTCGGCAGGCCGAAGTAAAGGAAGAAGAGCTGGACCAGCAGCGGTGTATTGCGGCTGAGCTCCACATAGACGGAAACGATGTGCCGCAGCACGGGGATGCGGGAATACTCGATGGCGCTGCAGATGATACCTACGGCCAGGGAGAGCACGATGCCCAGGACACCGATGAGCAGTGTCAGCCGGGCGGCCTCCGCATACATGGGAATGTATTGTTGTATAAACGCAAAATCCAAGTTTGTTGCTCCTTTGCTTACTAAAAAAGACCCGCGATGTGCGAGTCCTCTACGTTCTGCTTTCTATGCTTCCGAAGATCTTCAATCACACATCAAAAACGCCCTATGGTTACCCATACAGCAACAGCAACACTCTGCATTTCTGATGCCTGTGAACGTCATGCAAACTTCCTCCGAAACCTTAATTCCTACTTCCCTACTAGAATTTGCCTTACTTTACCACCATTTTCCTACTACGTCAATGGTTTTTCTGCTTATATGGTTGGTGATGTTACAACGTTAGTTTATAACTTCACTAATCGTTTCGCTTAGGGACTGCAGTGCATTAACAATAAATACATCCTTTGCGAAATATTTTTTGTATGCTTTCAAAGCATTCTTGCCATAAGCTTTAGCTAACTGTCCATCATTCATCATATGCTTTATGGCTTCCGAAAGTTGTTCCTTACTGCTACATGAATAGGTAATGCCACACTTCATTTCATCTACAATGGCAGCACTTCCTGTATGATCAGAACATATTACCGGCTTACCATGCTGCATAGCCTCAGCCACAACAACAGGCATCGGATCATCCCGGCTTGGGCATATAAGACAATCTATTTGCTCATAAAACGCACTGATCTCATCTCTATCTAATTGATTAATAATCGTTATATTATCCGGATAATCCGTCTGCAATTCATTAAGTTTTCTATAAATTGACTCATCACTTTTTATTCCAACAAAAACAAATATACAGTTGGCTAAATGGTCTTTATCCAACATTCTGATTACATCAGCAAGAATATCCTGCCCCTTCCTATATTCCTGCATGCCAACCAGTGCAAATTTAAATCTTTTCTCTTCACTACTATATTCCTTTAACGTTTTTATATCCGGAATATAGTATAAAAGCTGCTTAGCTTTATATAATGGTCTATACTTCAAAAGCTTCTCATACGCATAAGGACCTGCCGTATACACACTTACATTGGCTGGAAGCCGCTGAGGAACCTCTTGAATAATTTCATCTATATTGTATATTAGATCCGCCTCGTGTATCCACCATAAAACCGGTATATCCGTTCCATCCAGTTGCTTAATAACAGGAGCCGTAACAATTGTATTTGCAATAACCACATCAAAGAGACCAGCATATTTTCTGATATCATCATTAATTGCGTCATCAATCAACACCGGTATCTCGTTTTTTTCACATTCGTCTATAAGACTGTTGTTTTCTTTCGCAGCAAAAACAGGTCTGTAGCCCTGTTCCTTTAGCATTGTCGCATAATATAACAATGCAATAGGGGCCCCTGAATAATCAAGCCTATGCGTTACAAGCAGTATTCTAAGCTGCTTGTCCTTATCATAGTTTAATAACAGCTTCTTTCCGCATAATTCTCTTTTATCCTCAACTGCATTCTCAAAATATGAAACCAGTTCTTTAAATGAAGATATATGAATGGGCTGATCAGCACATTCATTTTGAATATCATTCCCCTGATTTATACCTCTTATTTTATCAAGTAAACTGCGAAGACGTTCTGAGGCGATCCAAAAAGTGGCTGTTTCAATCGCAACTTTGCAAGCTACTGCATCATCCCTCTCTTTTGAGATATAATCTACAAGACTATTTTTTTCTTTTATCTGCAGTTTACAGGCAATAAGCTGTTGTTCTGATTGTGTCAAGTATTTTGTGTAAACGTATTTGATTTCCTGCCGCGTGCTAATCAGGCAGCATCTTGTTTCTTGGCAGCATCAAGCCTGTCCTCAAACATCTGCAGTATTTCAGCAGAAGCCTGGCAGAAGCCACGTTGCATCCGTTCGGCATAGGACCGGTTCAGATCGCTGTAATAG
>CAVFNN010000055.1:0-9788 GCA_963623925.1 bacterium
GCTTTCTTGGACAGGTAGGCCAGGTCGCCGGAATCCATGCGGATACCATAGCGTGTCAGGGTAATGCCTTCTTCCTTCATCTTGTCAAAGCAGCGGATGGCATTGGGAATGCCGCTTTTCAGGGTGTCGTAGGTGTCCACCAGAAGAATGCAATTGTTTGGATAAATCCGGGCAAAGGCTTCGAAAGCGGTCAGCTCGTCCCGGAAGGACATGATCCAGGAGTGGGCATGGGTGCCCAGCACCGGCACGTTGAAGCGCTTGCCGGTGAGCACATTGGAGGTGCCGACACAGCCTGCGATCACAGCGGCGCGGGCGCCGTAGATACCGGCATCCGGTCCCTGGGCACGGCGAAGACCGAACTCCATGACGCCGTCCCCCTGGGCCGCGTGACAGACGCGGAAGGCCTTGGTGGCGATGAGGGACTGATGGTTGATGATGTTCAGAATGGCAGTCTCTACCAGCTGGGCTTCACCAACGGGGGCAATGACCTTCACCAGAGGTTCCCGGGGGAACACCACGGTGCCCTCAGGGATGGCGTAGATGGAGCCGGTGAAGTGGAAGCCCCGCAGGTAATCAATGAATTCCTCATCGAAGGTGCCGAGGGAGCGCAGGTAGTCGATATCGTCCTCATTGAAGTTCAGATTCCGGATGTAATCGATGACCTGATCCAGACCGCAGCAGATGGCGAAGCCGTTGCCGCAGGGATTCTTCCGATAGAACATGTCGAAGATCACCTCCTGGTCCATCTTCTGACATTTGTAGTAGCCCTGCATCATGGTCAGTTCATAGAAGTCCGTGAGCAGTGTTAAATTTCGAGCCATGGTATGCCTCCTGATAAAGAGGCCCGTCGCAGACGGGTCATAAATGATGGGGATAGGTGATTATCCCTCAGCGTTCTTTTTGTGCTTGAAAGGGAAATTCTTTCCGATGACGGAAACGATTTCCCGGAGCTCCTCTGCCGGTTTCACCAGCGCGAAGCGGATATATCCCTCGCCCTTCGGTCCGAAGGCAGTACCCGGTGTGCCAATGACGCCGCAGCTGTCCATCAGAGTTTCAATGCAGCTCATGCTGGTGTAGCCCTCCGGTACCGGCAGCCAGGTAAACATGGTGCCCTCGGAATTCGGAACGTCCCAGCCGATTTCCCGGAGACCGCCACAGATGGCATCCCGGCGCGCCTCGTATTCCCGGCACTGCGCCTTCACCATGTCTAGGGGACCGGTGAGGGCCGCAATGGCTGCTTTCTGCGCCGGGTAGGAAATGCCGAAATCATACTGGCTGCGGAGCAGCTTCAGGGCATCGATGACGGACGGATTGCCGACGAGGAAGGAAAGACGGAAGCCGGTGAGGTTAAAGGATTTGGACAGGGAGAAGAACTCCACGCCCACATCCATGGCACCGGGCAGGGACAGGAAGGAAAATCCCTCTCTGCCGTCGAAGATAATGTCGGAATACGCCATGTCGTTGATGATCAGGAAATGATATTTTTTCGCATAGCGGATCATTTCCTCATACATGGATTTCGGTGCGGCGGCACCCACCGGATTGGAGGGATAGGAGAGCACGATATACTTCGTGCGCTGCAGAACCTCCTCCGGAATCTCCGAAAGCTGCGGCAGGAAATGGTTCGCCTTTGTCAGCTCGTAGTAGTGTATTTCTGCACCGCCGAGGTAGGAGCCGGCTTCGAAGATGGGATAGCCGGGATCCGGAAGCAGCACACAGTCACCGGGATTCAGCAGGGCCATGCCCAGATGGCCCATACCCTCCTGGGTACCGTGCACACCGGTAACCATAGAAGGTGTGATTTCTACGTCGTAGCGCCGTTTGTAATAGGACACCACACTGTTCAGCAGCTCTTCGCTGTCCACCAGGGAGTACTTGTAGTTTTCTGGGTCCCGGACAGCAGCTTCCACTGCCTCCATGACGTGTTTCGGGGGCCGGAAATCCGGTGTGCCCACAGAAAGGTTATAGACCTTTCGCCCGGCCTTCAGTAGTTCGGATTTCTTTTCATCCATGGCAGCGAAAATGCCGGTGGAGAAGTGATCGAGACGATCCGCATGTTTATATTCCATAGTATAGACTCCATTAGTAGTATGTTTATGCTTTACACGCATTTTACCATTATAGCACAGCCAGAGAAATAAGGTGAAAAACTTCATGCGAAATCTATAGCCTTAGTGTATACTAGAAAAAATATACATATAGGAGGTAGCATCACATGAAACGTATGGAAAATGATCTGACGCAGGGAAGTGTCTGGAAGGGTGTGGTATTTTTTTCTCTTCCGTACTTTCTTTCCTACTTCCTGCAGACTCTGTATGGAATGGCAGATCTTTTTATCATCGGACAGTTCGATGGCGTGGCTTCCACCACGGCGGTTTCCATCGGTTCTCAGGTGATGCACATGCTGACGGTCATGCTGGTGGGCCTGGCCATGGGCACAACCGTCTGCATCGGGCAGGCGGTTGGCGGCAAGCGGGAGCGGGAGAGTGGTCAGGCCATCGGCAATACCACAATCTTGTTCACCGGCATTGCGCTTGTGCTGACTGTTTTGCTCTTTTTCCTGGTGGGGCCCATCGTGTCCATCATGTCCACCCCGGCGGAGGCAGTGGCGGGAACCCGGCAGTATCTGCGGATCTGCTTCTTGGGCATCCCCTTCATTACTGCATACAATGTGCTGAGTTCTATCTTCCGGGGCAAGGGCGACAGCAAGAGCCCCATGTACTTCATCGCCATTGCCTGTGCATGTAATATCGCCCTGGATTACCTCTTTATGGGGGCCATGCACATGGGACCGGCCGGTGCGGCACTGGGCACCACCATGGCCCAGGCCGTCAGCGTAGCGGCAGCTCTTACCGTCATTCTGAAGAGGAAAATGCTGGCGGTGCGGAAGGAGGATTTCCGCCCCCTACCGGCAGTGCTGCACCAGCTTCTGAAAATCGGTATTCCGGTGGCATTGCAGGATGGTTTCATTCAGGTGTCCTTTGTGCTGATCACGATCTTTGCAAACCAGAGAGGCCTGACGGATGCCGCAGCGGTGGGCATCGTGGAAAAGATCATGAGCTTCGTGTTCCTGATCCCGTCCTCCATGCTGTCTACCGTGTCGGCCCTGGGCGCCCAGAACATCGGTGCCGGAAAGCCGGAAAGAGCGGTTTCTGTGCTGCGCTGTGCCATCATCATGGCGGTGGCACTGAGCCTCTGCTTTGCGGTGAGCTTTCAGCTGGCGGCGGAAAATGTTGTCGGGCTTTTCACCACGGATACTGCGGTGCAGATTGCGGGGGGCCAGTATCTGCGCAGCTACATCTGGGACGGCGTTTTCGGCGGTATCCAGTTCAGCTTCAGCGGCTACTTCTGTGCCCTGGGACGGTCGGAGCTTTCCTTCCTGCATAACCTCCTGTCCATCCTGATGGTGCGTTTGCCCGGTGCATACTTTGCCTCGAAGGTGGTGGGCACGCTGTTCCCCATGGGATTCGCTTCGGCCTGCGGTTCACTGCTGTCTGACTTCATCTGCCTCATTGCCTTTTTCTGGCTGAAGCGGCAGGGCAGCGCCGGAAAAGAGAAGGGTGCGGCATAGAGGAAGGCTTTGCTGTCGCGAAGCTTATACGATGTACTCGCATGATAATTATTAAAGGAGACAAAGAATGGAGAATAGAAAATGGACGGCGGACGAGGTGCTCGCAAAGCTTAAGGCGGGCAATGAACGTTACATGACGGCAGAGCAGAACCCCGGCGACATTTCCCCGGCGGTGCGGCTGAAAACAGCGGTGAAGGGACAGAAGCCCTGCGCCATCGTGATTACCTGCTCCGACTCCCGGGTGATTCCGGAGAGCATCTTTTCTGCCGGCATCGGTGAGCTTTTCGTGATCCGCCTCGCGGGGAATGTCATCGATAAGCATCAGCTGGGTTCCATCGAATACGCGGAGCATCACCTGCATTGCCCTCTGCTGGTGATCATGGGACATACCCAGTGCGGTGCCGTCGGGGCAGTGATGGCAAACAACCGCGAGGACGAGGGCTTCATCCGTTATGTTTTGGACGACATTGCTGAGGCCATCGGTGAGGAAAAGGATCCCCATGCTGCCTGCGTGAAAAACGTACAGCACAGCATCCGCCGGGTAGAGGAGAGCTTTGAAATCCAGCAGGACGAGGAAAAGCTGGGACTCAAGGTCGTCGGTGCGGTATATGACATTGAAACCGGAAAGGTGGAGTTTCTGTGATGGCAGAGATCATCAGAGCCGGGATACTTCAGGACGAGGCGCTTTCCTTGTATACGGCATACAATGAGAATCAACTGCAGCATATTTACGAACCGGATCCCGGTGTTTTCATTGCGGAGAGCCCCAATGTGATTCAGCGGGCGCTACAGGCGGGCTACGCACCCATGTCTTTTTTAGTGGAGGAGAGTGAGCTTCCAAAGGCGGAGGCGCTGCTGGAGAAGGTCGGAGATGTTCCGGCCTTTGTGCTTTCTGCGGACGTATTTCGGCAGCTGACGGGCTTCCCCATGACCCGGGGTCTGCTCTGTGCCCTGCGTCGTGGTCCCCTTCCTTCCGTAGAAGCGGTGCTGAAGGATGCCTGCCGGATTGTCGTCTTGGAAAATGTCGTCAACCCCACCAATGTGGGTGCCATCTTTCGTTCGGCGGCGGCTCTGGGGATGGATGCGGTGCTGCTCAGCAGCGGCTGTAGCGATCCCTTGTACCGGCGGGCAGCCAGGGTCAGCATGGGAACGGTGTTCCAGATTCCCTGGACTATTTTTCCGAAGAAAAAGGGAACGCAGAATGGTGCAGACATAGAAACGCTGCGCGAACTGGGATTCCGGGCGGTTGCCCTGGCACTGCGGGACGACAGCATTGGCATAGAAGACCCGTGCCTCCGGGAAACGGAGAAGCTGGCCCTGATCCTCGGCACAGAGGGCGAGGGCTTGTTGGCGGAAACTATAGCGGCGTGTGATTATACGGTGAAGATTCCCATGGCCCATGGGGTGGATTCCCTGAATGTGGCGGCGGCCAGTGCGGTGGCCTGCTTCGCCATCGGGAAGCGATAGAGAGGAGTATAGGAAATGAGAGTGAGAGGAAAACTGGCAAAGGGAATGTTGACGGGACTTTTGTGTGTCCTGCTGTCCACGGAGGCACTGGCGGGCTGGACATACCAGCGGACAGGGCCGGGTGAGGCGGTCTGGACCAGCGACAGCGGCGAAAAGGTGACGGTTGTGGCAGGCCAGGCAGCACCGGATGGTACCGCGGCCCCTGCCGGTGAGCAGCAGGTGTCGAACGGCGTGGAGACCGCTGCGCAGCCCACAGACGGCGGCAGTCAGACAGCGGAAAGCAGTGCTGCCACGACGGCTTCGACCGAGAACCAGAGCGCTGCCCAGGAAACGACAGCGGCCAGTGAGAACACGGAAAACAGTAATCTTGTCATGAGCAACGGTCGACAGCTGGACCTCACGAAGCCCATGGTGGCACTAACCTACGATGACGGACCGGACAGCGCCAAGGGCAACCGGATCATGGACATTCTGGAGCAGTACAACGGAAGAGCCACCTTCTTCCTGGTGGGCAACCGGGTAGCGAAGAATGCGGCCGAGGTGCAGCGGATGGTGAAGGACGGTATGGAGGTGGCGAACCACTCCTATGACCACAGCTATTACAACAAGTTGGGGGCGGAAGCCATCCGGGCGGAGATTTCCAAGTGTAATGAAGCCATTGCGGCAGTGAGCGGCGTGACGCCGACTCTGTGCCGTCTGCCGGGTGGAAACATCACCAGCACGGTGCGGGCCAATGTCAGCATGCCCATGATCTACTGGTCCATCGACACACTGGACTGGAAGACCAAGAGCGCTCAGAAGACAGCAGCGGCTGTGGTGGGAAAGGTGAAGGACGGCGACATTGTCCTGATGCACGAGATCTGGGCCTCCACAGTAGAAGCCCAGGCCACCATCATTCCGGCACTGGTGCAGCAGGGATTCCAGCTTGTGACGGTGTCCGAGCTTGTGCAGTACCGGGGCTATCAGCTGGGCACGGGACAGCAGTACAGTTCCTTCCCGAAGAAGTAATAATGACTGGAGAAAGATAATTTATGATTGAAATGATTACAGCCGTCAACCAGGCGGTCAACAGTTTTATCTGGGGCGTCCCGGCGATGGTATGCATCATTGGTGTGGGCCTGTGGCTCAGTATCCGCACAGGCTTTTTGCAGATCCGGCGCTTCCCCTATGTGATGAAGACCACCATCGGGCGGATGTTCCGGAAGAAGGAGTCCACGGATGGCTCCATGACGCCCTTTGAGGCGGTTTGTACGGCTTTGGCCGGTACGGTGGGGACCGGCAACATTGCCGGGGTGGCGGGAGCCATCGCCATCGGCGGCCCGGGTGCCGTATTCTGGATGTGGTGCTCAGCCCTTCTCGGCATGTGCACCAAGTTTGCGGAGGTGACACTGGCCATTTTTTACAGGGAAAAGAACGAAGCGGGAGAGTGGGTCGGCGGTCCCATGTACTACATCAAAAACGGTCTCGGCAAAAACTGGCAGTTCCTGGCAGTGCTTTACGCTCTCTTCGGCGCACTGACGGTGTTCGGCACCGGCAATGCCACCCAGGTCAACACCATCGTGACGGCCATAGATACGGCGGCGCTGGAGTACGGTCTTATGGGAAACGAGCAGCTTTCCTCTGTGAATCTCGTCATTGGTATTCTTTGTGCAATGCTGGTGGCGCTGGTGCTGCTGGGCGGTATCAAGCGTATTGGCAGTGTGACTGCGAAGCTGGTGCCTTTTATGGCGCTCTTTTATGTGATCCTCGCCTTCGGTGTGATCTTTATGAATCTGCCCCGGCTTCCTCAAGTGGTGGTGTCCATCTTTGCCGGGGCCTTTGATCCCCAGGCCTTTACCGGCGGTATGATCGGCAGCATTTTCATCAGTATGCAGAAGGGCGTATCCCGGGGCATCTTCTCCAATGAAGCAGGTCTCGGTACCGGCTCCATTGCCCATGCCTGTGCAGAGACGAAGAAGCCGGTGAAGCAGGGGCTTTCCGGTATCTTCGAGGTGTTTGCGGATACCATTGTGATCTGTACGCTGACCGCCATGGTGATCCTCTGCAGCGGCACCACAGTGGGCTACGGACAGGCCGCCGGTGCTGAGCTGACCATTTCCGGCTTTACGGTGACCTATGGCAGCTGGGCAACCATTTTTACCGCCATTTCTCTGTGCTGCTTCGCCTTCTCCACCATCATCGGCTGGGGACTTTACGGTTCCCGCTGCGTGGAATTTCTCTTCCACAGCAAGGTGGTGAAGCCCTTCTTTGTGGCCTATTCCTTTGTTTGCATTCTGGGCGCTACGGTGGATCTGGGATTGCTTTGGGACATTGCAGATACTTTTAACGGTCTGATGAGCATACCGAACCTTATTGCGCTTTTGCTTCTTTCCGGTACGGTGGCGAAGCTCACAAAGGAGTATTTTGCTGGAGAAGGCAAAAATCAATAATAATTATTATTTTTGATATTGAACTTTTCTGTAAATAAGGCTATACTGGAATACATAGACGGAGACAGTCGTTGCTGCGTTCAGCGGCAGAAAATCAGGAGGATGCTGAAATGGATAAGAAGATTACAGATGGCATTTTTTATATCGGTGTGGATGACAAAGACATTGACCTCTTTGAGAGTCAGTATGTGGTGCCCAATGGGGTTTCCTATAATTCCTACGTGATCATGGATGAAAAGATCGCCATCATGGATACGGCGGATGCCCGGGTGACAGAGCAGTGGTTTGCGAATCTCCGGGAAGTACTGGGCGACCGGAAGCCGGATTATCTGGTGGTTTCCCATATGGAGCCGGATCATGCGTCCAACATCCAGCGGGTAGCAGAGGCGTATCCGGAGATGACCATTGTGGGCAATGCGAAGACCTTCCCCATGATGGCCCAGTTCTTCGATCTGGATCTCACAGACCGGAAGCTGGTGGTGGCAGAGGGAGACAGCCTTTCCCTCGGAAAGCATGAGCTGCACTTCGTTATGGCACCGATGGTGCACTGGCCTGAGGTAATGATGGAGTATGAGTCCACCGACAAGGTGCTGTTCTCTGCGGACGGCTTCGGCAAGTTCGGTACATTGGATACCGATGAGGACTGGGCCTGCGAGGCGAGACGCTACTACTTTAATATCGTCGGCAAGTACGGCGCGCAGGTACAGGCTGTGCTGAAGAAGGCGGCAGGACTGGACATTCAGACCATCTGCCCGTTGCACGGACCGATTCTCAAGGAAAACCTGGGCTATTATATCGATAAGTATAAGGTTTGGAGCAGCTATGAGCCGGAGGATCCGGGCATTCTTGTGGCCTGCGCGTCCATTCACGGCAACACCAAGGCGGCAGCGGAGGAACTCGCGGAGAAGCTGCGGGCGGCCGGTGTGAAGACGGCATTCACGGATCTCTGTCGGGATGATATGGCAGAGGCGGTGGAGGATGCCTTCCGCTATGATCGCCTTGTGCTCTGCGCCTCCACCTATGACGGCGGTATTTTCCCGCCCATGGAGGATTTCCTGCATCACCTGAAGTCCAAGGCTTACCAGAAGCGCAAAGTGGCCTTTATGGAGAACGGCAGCTGGGCACCGATGGCAGCAAAGCAGATGAAGGCCATTGTGGAGACCTTCAAGAACATCGAGATGGTGGAGCCGGTGGTGACGATTCGTTCTACCCTGAACGATGCTTCCCGGGCACAGCTGGATGCTTTGGCTGCGGAGCTGACAAAATAAGAAATGTGAAATATGGTATGGAGAAGAGGAGTCCGCGTGGGCTCCTTTTTCATTGCTCGCACGTTAGGTCAGAGCCGTTTATGGGAATCGCAGTGCTTACTTTCATCGCCTAGGCGCCCGATAGCCACGCTATCACTGAGCCCAGGCGAATGGTCATCAAAAGTTCACATAATCATTAGCACTCATCGCTTGACAGTGCTAACAATCGTGTTATAATACACAGTGTAAAGAAAAAAAGGCTTCGGATCCAAGGAATCCGAAAGACATAAAGCGGCGGATCAGCCGCCGCGGAACACTATAAGGAGGAATGAATTATGTTGTATATGCCGAGTATTTTCAATGATGGACTGATGGAAGATTTCTTTAATGACTGCTATGCAGCAAATCAGAGAAGCAAGAACCAGAGCGGTCTGATGAGAACCGATATTGTGGAAACCTCCGACAGCTATGAGTTGGATGTGGAGCTTCCGGGCTACAGCAAGGAGAACCTGCAGCTGGAGCTGAAGGAAGGCTATCTCAACATCACCGCTGCCCAGACCCAGAACAATGACGAGAAGGACAAGAACGGCAGAGTGATCCGCCGGGAGCGTTATACCGGTACCGTAAGCCGGAGCTTCTATGTGGGCGATACTCTGAAGGAAGAGGACATCAAGGCCACCTTCAACGACGGCGTCCTGAAGCTGCAGGTGCCGAAAAAGGATATGCAGCCGAAGCAGCCTGAGCATAAGTACATCACGATTCAGTAATGCTTATCATGCGGGCTTCGCGACAGCTTGGCTGGCGGGTGCCCGCGTGATGGGAGCCCCGGGCATGATGTACCCGCGTGATGATGTGCCCGGGAACGATATCTTCATAGCGAACGTAAAAAGGTCTCTGCGTTAGCAGAGACCTTTTTGATTCATAGGAAAGTGCATTTACATCTAGAAAATACACAACATATTTTACACTATCAAAGCGAAAGAATGTTCATGGAAAAATTATTTGATTCCAACAAGGTTCTCGCTTATAATGAAAACAAGAAGAGAGTTTTTGGTATATCAAGGTGCTGTACGT
>CAVFNN010000056.1:0-9346 GCA_963623925.1 bacterium
GAAGCAGCTAGTTACACCTGGCGCATGCAAGCGTCGATTCCCCCTCATCTACGAATAAAAAATTTTTTAAAAAAATTCGAAACACCCCAAACCTTTTCGGAATCTTTTCCTACCAATAACTGAAAGGTTAAGAAAGGGGGCATATCCTAGTGAAAGTGATATCCATAAATGGCTATAGGCATAAGCACTACCGGAAGCCGCGGGAACCGGGGACAGCCATCATTACCCTCCCCGGCAGAAAGCAAGAAACTGAAGAAGAAAGAATAGAAAGAATCTGGCAAAATATCCTGACAGAGATACGCAGATTGAAAAGAGAAGGAGAAAATTATGATTGAGAATCTTAGAGTAAACTTTGTAACCAACATCAAGTTCAGACTGGTGGTGTACCTGGCCGCCATTGTTGTGAACATCGCCATATATTACAGCACACAGTATAACTGGCTGTTTATCCTCAGCATTCCTGCGCTGATCTTTCTTTATCTGATCGCTGGTGGTTTATCCGGATTTCGTGGTGTATTCGCTGCTTTTACCTGGTGCTACAAAATACTGGCGTTCTTCTGTGCACCGCTTGGATACGTTGCAATCCTTGTGGCCTTGTTCGCAAAGCTCATGGGCGCTATAGCGGGTCTGGCATTCGCCTTTGCATGTCCGGCGTTTATGGTGCCACTGGTTGGTTTTTTATATAGAAGGCAGCTGCTTCGTGATTTGAAATAAAAATTGGGAGCTTTGGTACCTGTCACGTAAGTCTGGACCAATTCGATTCTTGTCAAGAATCGAATGTTATGTTAGCATACGCCAAAGGAGGCTTGAATGCAAAACACATACGATACCTACAGAAAAAACAATGACGCCCTTACCCTTGACGAATGTGCAGAAATCCACAGACGAATGGTGGCTGCAATTGGCGAGGGGGACGAAGACGCAGATGATATTTACCGGGAGCTGTTGGACAAGGCTCTGGTATATACAACAATCCGTTTTCACTGGGCCAAGCAGGATATCCACGAAAGAGCGCTTGCCGACAAGGACAGAACCGGCAAACACGATAGTCTTCTGACAAGCTTTAATATGCTGTACCGACTTTGCGCCGCTGACGGAAAAGATACATCATGGTACGCGATGCTCGGCGACGTCGAAAAAAATCCCGCCATGCGCAAACGATACGGTGACTTCGCCGCCTACCTTTGCTTCATAGAGGCAATCAACCAGCGGTAGCGCATCGGACATTATTCTTTATTTTCCTTCCCCAGCATTCCCATTTTCTCCAGCTTCTCAAAGCCGTTCTGCCGGAGGGCCTCATAGAGCACGATGGCAGCGGCATTGGAGAGGTTCAGGGAACGCATGTCGCCCCACATGGGAATGCGAATGCAGTTTTCCGGATGGGCCCGCAGAATGCTTTCCGGAATGCCGGCAGACTCCTTGCCCATCATGATGAAGTCATTGGGGCCGAAGTGCACATCGCTGTAGCAGTGGGGTGCTTTCGTGGTGGCGTACCAGAGCCGCGGCGCTTCGGCAGATGCAGGCATGTCTTCGGCTTTCCCGCCGAAGACATTATCCTCCTCTGCTGCCTGCGCATCCCCGTTGCTGAAGGTGATTTCCGGATGCTGCGCGAGAAAATCCTCATAGCTCATGTATTCACTGAGCTTCAGCTTCGGCCAGTAATCCATGCCGGCCCTCTTGATGTTCCGGTCGTTCAGAATGAAGCCATAGGGCTTGATCATATGAAGCGGCGTATTGGTCGCCACACAGGTTCTGCCGATGGCTCCCGTATTGAAGGGAATCTCCGGCTCCAGCAATACCAACTGTATCATTTATCTCTCCCCGTCATAATCTGTCTTTTCTTTCTCCCGGAAGTAACCGCTGTCGGAATAGCCCGGCAAATGCCCGATGGACTGGTGCTTCACCATCCGGTACTCATCGTTGGAGTGCCAGTAGGGGCAATGCGCCCGGCGCTGCAGCATGAGATGCGCCATGTCGTCCTCATCCATATAGGCCTCGCAGCCCCAGTCATCCGTTTCGTCATCATAGGTATAGTTTGAACAAAGCTCACATTCACTCATTTTCCGTTTTCTCCTGTTTTCCCCGGGCGCCAGGTCTCCGGGTCCCCGTCCCGACTGGGGCAGAGATCCTGGAGATAGCATTCCGCGCAACGCGGCCGCTGGGAAGTGCAATAGGATCTGCCCAGAGAGATAATGTGGGTGTTCCAACGAATCCAGTACTCCTCCGGCACCGTCTCCTGCAGCTGGTACTCGACCCTCGTGGGGTCGCTGCTGTCCGCGAGGCCCAGGCGATTGGAAATCCGCTTCACATGGGTGTCCACCACCAGCGACGCCTTGCCGTAGACATGACCAAGGATCAGATTTCCGGTTTTTCGGCCTACGCCGGGCAGGGCGGTCAATTCTTCTATGGTATCCGGCACCACGCCCCCGTGCTTTTCCAGCAGGGCCGCCGCACAGGCTCGGATGTTCTTCGCCTTGTTGTGGTAGAAACCGGTAGAACGGATATCATTTTCCAGCTCTTCCTGACTGCAGTCCGCAAAATCCTGCAGGCTCCGGTACTTCTGATACAGCGCCGCCGTCACCTGATTGACCCGCGCGTCCGTACACTGGGCACTGAGAATGGTGGCGAACAACAGCTGCCAGGGATTCTCACTTTTCAGAAAAATGGGCGGCTCCTCGCCGTAGCGCGCGTCCAGACGCCGCATGATTTCCCGCACCCGCTGCTCTCTGTCCGCAGGACTTTCCTTTGCAAACATCCACTTCTTCCTCTCTATGCCGTCACAGCGTCAGCCGGATCTCCCGGCCGCTGGGCTGGTACTGGTAATAACGCACACCGGCCGCATCCAGCATTCGCTTGGAGGCCTTCACCGCCGGCGTATCACAGTACTTGTCCTCCCGGTAGATCAGCGTCTTGATGCCCGCCTGAATCAAGGCCTTCGCGCACTCATTGCAGGGGAAGAGGGTCACGAAAATCTTCGCGCCCTCCAGGGAACCGCCCCGGTAATTGAGGATAGCGTTCAATTCTGCATGGGTGGCATAGAAGTACTTCGCATTGAAGGGATCCTCCTTCTCATGGATCTTTGTCCAGGGGAAGATGTCGTCCGAGCAGCCCTTGGGAAAGCCATTATAGCCCATGGACAGAATCTTGTTCTCCTGGGACACGATACAGGCCCCTACCTGGGTGCTGGGATCCTTCGAGCGGCGGGCAGACATCTCCGCCACGCCCATAAAGTACTCATCCCAGGTGATATAATCCTCTCTTTTTCCGCTGTCGCTCATCTTGTCTCCTTTCCCATTTCCGCTTCATCACACAGCAATGCACAATCGTTTCTTATTCAATGACGGCTTCCCGCATGCCCGCGGCCTTCCGCAGCCGGTTCATCAAGGCGAAGCCGACGCCCCGATCCGAATAGCTCTCGGAAAAAATCCGGTCCACGCCGTCCAGATCATACTGCCGGAGCACCCGGAACAGATTGCGGGTCATGGACAGGGGATCCTTGCGGGAACCAATGACCTGAATGTCAATCTCCTGCCCACCATAACGGCTTCTGTACTGGCTCCGACTCTCTTCGCAGCAGAGAATGCCGACCTTGTGGCCTTCCCGCACGGCGATTTCCGCCTCTCCGGCGATATAGTTCGCCACCCGGTGATATTCGTTCCGCAGCATATCCTCAGACCCCTGATAGTCCAGCGCCTTCATGGGCTCAGTGGTCACCAGTGTCATCTCTGCGCTGGGCGCATAGTGCCGGTACTTCATGCCCGGTGCCTTCGGGTGGATGCCCTCCTGCACACCGCCCGCCACAATGGCGGGATCCACTTCCACCTTCTCCTGCAGCACAGATTCCAGCTCCTCCAGCGTCACAGCGCCGGGCCGCAGCAGTGTCGGCACCTCGCCGGTGACATCCACAATGGTGGATTCCACGCCGATCCCCACGGGTCCGTCATCCAGTATCATGTCGATCCGTCCCTGCAGGTCATGGCGGACATGTGCCGCTTCCGTGGGCGAAGGCTTTCCCGAGGTATTGGCCGAAGGCCCCGCAATGGGAAGTCCCGTCTCCCGGATGAAGTCCAGGGTCAGACGATTCATGGGACAGCGCACCGCCACGGTCTCCAATCCGCCTGTGGTCTCCTTCGGCACGATCTCCGCCTTCGGTAAAATCAATGTCAGCGGTCCCGGCCAGAAGGCCTCCATCAGCTTCTCTGCCCTTTCCGGAAGCGACGCCACCAGGGGCTTCACCTCCGCCGCCGATGCCACATGCACGATCAGCGGATTGTCACTGGGCCGTCCTTTCGCGGCATAAATTTTCCGGGAAGCCGCCGGATCCAGCGCATTGCCGCCCAGACCATAGACCGTCTCCGTGGGGAAGGCCACCAGCCCGCCCTTTCGGATAATGTCGGCGGCCTCTGCGATGCCTTCTGCGCCCTTCACTATCGTTTCCATCTTTATTTCTCCTTATCATTGTTCAACAGCATCGAATCATGCCGGAAAGCCCAGGCTCATCCCTGTGCGTCATCTCCGGTCTCTTCTGCCGTACCGTTCAGGACACTCCAGATTTCCGCCGGTTCCTGTCCCAGCTTCCAGTACGCCGTTCCGCCCGCACCGGCTTCCCGCACATGCTTAAGCTTCAGCGTCAGGGACTCTGCATCCTCCATCCAGATCTCCTTCCGGCCGTCCTCGTCCTCGATACTGCCGTAATTCTGACCGATGCTTTCATCCCAGCTGAGGCTCACGCCCTTCTGGGAAATCCAGTTCTGCGCCGCCGCGATGCCCATGGCCTCGGAGCGCAGGCTGCCGTCTGCCGCCGTGATCCACACCCGGGTATAGAAGGGCAGGGCAATGATGACCTGTTCCTTCGGGATGACCGCCGTGGCCTCCTCTATGCCCCTGTCCACATAACTGATGGACGCGACGGAGCCGGCAGTCTCTGAGCCGGCATAGTGCTCATCATAGCACATGATGATCACATAGTCGCAGTACTTGCCCAGCTCTGCGATATCATAATGCTTATTGTAATTGTAGGGCACATAGCAGTCCACAGACAGCACAAGTCCGGCATTCCGACAGCTGATGGACATTTCCCGCATGAACTCCACATAGTCCCGTCCCAGGGACTCCGGGATACTCTCAAAGTCGATGTTCAGTCCGTCCAGACCGACGCTCTGTGCACTCTGTATCAGACTGCTGATGAGCTTCTCCCGGACACTGCGCTTCGTGAGAATCGCTTCTTCATCCACCTCGCCGCTGTCAAAGTTGTTGACCGTGGCCCAGACACTGAGTCCCCGGCTGTGGGCTTCATTCACAGCTGCCGCAGTGCTCAGATCCCGGAAATTGCCGTCATTACCCTCCAGGGCATACCAGGTGGGTGCCAGTACCGTGAGCCCCTGGGTACCGTCCAACGCAGACGTCAAGGTACTGTTGGCGCTCTGGTTCGTCACCTGCCAGAAACCGATTTTCTGCTCTGTCTCCGACAGAAGGTGGGTATATTCCGGCTCTGTATAGTCGTAACTTCTCTGCACCGTTTCCCGCTCCGCGAGACGGCTGTTCCGGAGGTAACCGATAAAGCCATCCGGGGTCACCACCTTCGTCCACTTGTCCATGGTTTCCAGAATGGTCACCTCGGCATCCGCAGTGAGATTGGTCAGAACTTCACTCTTCACGCCGCCCTTGAGGCGTACCGCCTCCTTACGCCGAAGCTTCGCTGTCGTGACTTCGCCCTTCGCATTGTAGAGGAAGATTCGCTTGTACTCGCCTTCGGTATACTGCTGGTAGGAAAGGGCCGTATGCTCTGCGATCCAGTCCACATTGAGATAATGCTTGTCGCCATCGGAAAAAAACGCGGCAGTGCCGTCAGAAAGCGTGCTGTCCTCCCGGACCTCCAGGAGCTCCGTGGGCATGGCATAGAGAAATGCTGTCATCTCCGCATCCCAGTAAAAGCGCTCATTCAGCTTGTCCAGCACAAAGTCATAGGGGAGGTAGACGTGTCCATCCCGGTACCGCCCCACCACCAGATAGTCCTTCTCCGTGCGCTGCTTCTCATTGTTGAGATAGACCTGTACATTGTCACCGGCCACATCGAAGTATTCCGAGAGCTCTGCCATTTGACGGGTGGGCATGTATTTTTCCACATAGATGCCACCACCGATGCCGCCCAGGAGAAGCAGCAGCGCCAGCACTGCCAGCACCGCCGGAAGAGAAGACCGTTTCCGCCTTCTCTCCGCCGCTCTGCTTCTTCTTCCGGGTTTCTTTCCTGTCTCTGCCATCGCCGTCCCCTCTACTTCCAAAGTCGCTGCGTGACCGCAGCATTATTTACACGCTTTCCAACTGTGCCAGCTTCTCTGCCTGGGAGGCCTGAATCAGCGGATCGATCACCTGATCCAGATCCCCGCCCAGAATCTGATCCAGACAGTACAGGGTCAGCTTGATCCGGTGATCCGTCACACGTCCCTGGGGGAAGTTATAGGTACGGATCTTCTCCGAACGGTCACCGCTGCCCAGCTGCGCCCGCTTCTCCTGAGCCTCTTGCTCGTGCTTCTTATTATACTCAATTTCATAGAGTCTTGCACGAAGCAATCGCATGGCCTTTTCACGGTTCTGCACCTGAGAACGCTCCTCCTGGCACTCCGCCACCATACCGGTGGGTTCATGGATGAGACGCACGGCAGAAGAGGTTTTGTTGATGTGCTGTCCGCCGGCACCGGAGGAACGGAAAACCTCCATCCGGATATCCGCCGGGTTGATCTCCACGTCAACGTCCTCGGACTCCGGCATCACCGCCACCGTGGCCGTGGAGGTATGGATCCGTCCGCCGCTTTCGGTCTCCGGCACACGCTGTACCCGATGCACGCCGGCCTCATATTTCAGCCGGGAATACGCACCCTGGCCGTTCACGATAAACACCACTTCCTTGAGCCCCCCGAGGCCGGTCTCATTGAAGGACACCAGCTCTGTCCGCCAGCCCCGCCGCTCCGCATAGCTCGTATACATGCGGTACAGCTCCGCCGCAAAGAGCGCCGCTTCCTCGCCGCCGGCACCGCCCCGGATCTCCAGGATAATGTTTTTGTCATCATTTTCATCCTTCGGCAAAAGCAGCAGCCGAAGCTCCTGTGTCAGGCGCTCCTGCTCGCTCTTGGCCTCCGCCAGCTCCTCCTTGGCCATCTGAACAAGCTCTGGATCCTGCTCACCGGAAAGCATCTCCAGGGCATCCTTTTCGCTCTGCTCCGCGCGCCGGAAGGCCAGGTAGGCCTTATAAATGGGTTCCAGCTCTGACTGCTCCCGGATCAGCTTCCGGTATTTATTGATGTCGGAAACAATTTCCTGCATGGTGAGGGACTTCATCAGCTCCTCATAGTGCCGCCGCATATCTTCAAGATTTTCAAACACCCTCTTTTCTCCTTCCTGCTGCCACCCGGTCATTGCCGCCCAGGTCCTTGTCGATGCTAATGTCGGTGAAGCCCGCTGCCTGCAGCAGCTCCCGTACCGCTTCGCCCTGATCATAACCGATTTCCAGATACAGTTTTCCGCCGGGCTTTAGGTATTCCGCTGCCTCTGCGGTGATCTTCCGATAAAAATAAAGGCCGTCCTCTTTTCCGTCCAGCGCGAGATGCGGCTCATGGTCCCGCACCTCCGGCTCCAGCTTCGAAATCTCGGCGCTACGGATGTAGGGCGGATTCGACACAATAAAATCAAAGCCTGTCAGTCCTTTTTCCCGGAGATACGGTCCTGCCGCCGCAAAGAGATCGGACTGCCGGAAGCAAAGCTTCTCGTCCTTTTCCAGGTTCCGCGCCGCATTTTCCTCCGCCACGGCCAGCGCCGCAGGAGAGATATCCACACAGAGCCCACGGCCGAAACCCCCGATTTTCCTGAGGGTAATGCCGATGCAGCCGCTGCCGGTACAGAGATCCAGGAAGCTGAGCCGGGACTTATCCACATTTTCGTGCTCAGCTATCACCTTATCCACCAGGGTCTCTGTGTCCTGCCGGGGACAGAGCACATCCTTTGTCACCCGGAAGGGAAGCCCGTAAAATTCCGTTTCTCCCAGAATCTGCTGCAGTGGTTCCCGCTTTTCCCGCCGGGAAAGCCGTTCTTCCCAAAGCGCAAGCTTTTCCTGCCGCACGGAAGGATCCGGCAGCCACGTTTCGATGGCTTCCCGTTCCCAGAGCAGAAAATGCGCCGCATCCACCGTCAATGTCTCCTGCAGCAGAAGCCGGGCATCCAGCCGGGCTTCCTCTATGCCTGCTGCCTGCAGCCGCGCTGTTCCCGCCTGCAGCAGTGCCCGCAGAGTCACCTCGCCCGCAGCCAGTGCTTTTTTGCCGAAGACATTATCCTCTTCCAAAATGTTCTTGTTCAAATTCTTTCCAGTCAAAGACTGCCTCCACGGCCGCAATGGCCACTTCTACCTCTTCCCGATCCGGCTCGCTGGTGGTGAGTCCCTGCATCCACATGCCCGGGATAAAAAGAAGGCGGGTCAGAAAATTGTCCCGGGTGCCCACCAGCCGCAGTACCTCGTAGCTGACTCCGGCGATGACGGGAATCAGCACGATCCGGGACAGGAGCTTCATCCACAGCACATCGAAGCGGAGCAGCATAAACAGCAGAATAGAAATCATCATGACATAAACGATGAAGCTAGTGCCGCAGCGCTTGTGTTCCTTGGAGGAGGCCAGGACGTTTTCCACCGTCAGCGGCAGGCCGTGCTCCACGCAGTTGATGCACTTATGCTCGGCGCCGTGGTACTGGAAAGTCCGGGCGATGTCCTTGGTGCGGGAAATGAGCTTGATGTAGATGATGAAAATCAGCACCCGCAGCATGCCCTCCAGGAGGGCAATGAGGGTCTCCGAGGCCACCAGGGGCTTCAGGAAGCTCAAAAGGAAGGTGGGCAGCACCACAAAGATGAGGAGCGCTGCCACAAAGGACAGAACGATCACCACAGAGCTCAAAATGGTCTCCACCTTTTCGCCGAATACCCGGTCCAGCCACTGCTCAAAACGTCCCGGCTCCGAATCCTCATCGTCCTCAAAAAAGGAAGCGCTGTAGCTTAAGCAGCGCATGCCGAGGACCATGGAATCCGCAAAGGAGAAGACGCCCCGAATCAGAGGAAGCCGCAGGATGGGATAGCGGTCTGTCAGGGAAACATATTCCTCCTTTTTCACCTCAATACTGCCGTCCGGCTTCCGGACACCCACGGAATAGTGACTGCCGTTCTTCATCATGATGCCTTCGATGACGGCCTGACCACCGATACCGCTGTAGATTTGTTTTTCTGACATAATTTCCTCCAAGCCCACGTGATATAAGAAAGAATGTGCCTTGGCACATTCTCCGCCTGCGGCGGGTCGCGAAAGCGACA
>CAVFNN010000057.1:0-8567 GCA_963623925.1 bacterium
CAGCGATTCCGTGAAGGAAATTCTGGAGAGCTACTATTTCGATACGAATGTTTAAAATATCCTGCCTGGGGTCAGGATGCTTTAGCGGCGAGAGTGAAGAAGTTTGCATTATGCAAACTTCGTAACGGCGCTAGGTGCCAGTGGCACCTGTTTAGCGCAACATGCATCGAAGATGCATGCTTGCCGAAGGCAAGTTTATCGAGAGCTACGAGCTCGAGATAAATCCGTATAAAAGGCTCTGCGTTAGCAGAGCCTTCCTTGTTTCCTAAACCATTTTTCAGGAGCGAACAGCATGGCAGACTTTACACACTTTGACGCGGAGGGCAATGCCTTCATGGTGGATGTTTCGGAGAAGGCGGAGACCCATCGGCGGGCTCTGGCGACGGGAAAAATACAAGTATCACCGACGGTTTATCAGGCCATCGCGGAGAAGACCGTGAAAAAGGGAGATGTGCTGACGGTGGCCCAGGTGGCCGGGATCATGGGGACGAAGCGCACCGCAGACCTGATCCCCATGTGCCATCTTCTGAACCTTTCCAATGCGAAGCTGCGCTTTGCATTCTGCCCGGAGGAAAACTGTATACAAGCCCTCTGCGAGGTGAAGACCGAGGGCAAGACCGGCGTGGAAATGGAAGCGCTGACCGGTGTCAGCGTGGCGCTTCTCACAATCTATGACATGTGCAAGGCCATTGACAAGAGGATGGTCATCAAGGACATCCACCTCCTGGAGAAGGACGGTGGAAAGAGCGGTGCCTTTGTGTTTGATGAGGTGAAGTGATGAAGGAAATCTACATGGATCATGCGGCCACGACACCCCTGGCCCCGGAAGTGCTGGAAGCCATGCTGCCCTATTTCGGGGAAAAATTCGGCAATGCCTCTACGGTTTACCGCCGGGGGCAGCGGGCCAGGATGGCCCTAGAGGATAGCAGACGTCGCCTGGCGGCGGTGCTGCATGCCCGGCCGGAGGAAATCTGCTTCACGAGCGGCGGCTCCGAGTCCGACAACATGGCGCTGCGCTGCGGCCTTGCGGCCGCTCGGAAGAAGGCTGCGGCTGCCGGCATCGAAAAAAAGCATATCCTTGTCTCTGCCATCGAGCACCATGCAGTGCTCCACACCTGTGAAGCACTGGCGGCGGAGGGCGTGGAGGTGACATATCTTCCGGTGGATGAAAGAGGTCTGGTGGATCCGGATAAGCTTGCCGCATTGATCCGGCCGGAAACGGCCCTCGTTTCGGTGATGTGTGCGAACAATGAAATCGGCACCCTGGAGCCCATCGCAGAAATCGGCAATATTTGCCGGGCAGCGGGCGTGCTTTTCCATAGCGATGCGGTGCAGGCCTTCGGCCAGATCCCTTTGGATGTGCAGGACCTGCAGGTGGATCTCCTTTCGGCGTCCGCCCATAAACTGAACGGCCCCCAGGGGGTGGGACTTCTCTACATTCGCCGGGGACTGCAGCTGCCGTCCCTGATCCACGGCGGTGCCCAGGAGCGGGGCAGACGGGCCGGGACGGAGAATCTGGCTGGTATTGTGGGCTTTGCCCGGGCGGCGGAGCTGGCCATGGAGACCATGGCGGAGCGCACGGCCCGGGAGCGGGAAATCCGGGATTACATGATCCGACGGCTTACGACGGAGATTCCGGAGTGTCGCCTGAACGGGGATCCGGAGAAGCGACTTCCCAACAATGTGCATGTGCTTCTGCCCTGTGTGGAGGGCGAGTCCCTCCTGCTGCTCCTCGACCAGAAGGGCATCGCCGCTGCCAGCGGCAGTGCCTGCGCCAGCGGCTCCCTGGAACCGAGCCATGTGCTTCGGGCCATCGGCATTGGCCACGAAGACGCTTTTTCCGGCTTGCGCCTCAGTATCGGCGCGGAAACCACCATGGAAGATGCGGATTATGTGGTGGACAATCTGAGGGAAATTGTGGATAAGCTGCGCCAGCGGAGTCCTCGGTGGCAGTCCGACGCGAGATGAATCCCGGCGGCAAATGCATTTTCCGCAGAAATCCGGGCCCGGAGGCCGGTGGAGTACTTGCAATCGAATGTGGATTCGTTTATCATTGGAAGCTACATAGAAGTAAGACTTGAGGAAGCAGACGGAGGAAAGGCATGCACAGATTTTTGAGGTCGATCGGTTTTTCCGGCATCAAAACAGACCAGGAGGCAGAGGTTTACCTGGAACGTGCGGTGAATGAAAAGTACAGAAGTGAGATTCTGATGCTGAGCCCGGAAAGCCGGCTGGAGGAATACTGTATGCAGGTGGCGCCCTCCATGGGCATCATGGTGGTGGGACACCGGGACAGCGCCGACATTTTCCACAGGGACTATTACTTCCCCTTTGTTCGGAGCTTTGATGGTACGCTGACGGAGGAAGGCTCCCTCGAACGGCATGCAGAACGGGAAACCTACGAAGGCGTTCTGGAGGATTTTCGCTCCGGTATCACCCTGATTTTCTATCTTTGCAATTCGGTGGAAATGCGCGGTATCGCCCAGGCGCAGATTCCGGTACGGATCCGGCAGGCCTTCCTCACGGGACTGGCCACAGAAGGAAAGATCCTGCTGCCGACGCAACGGCGGGAGGATGAGGAAAGCAGCCAGCGTCGCCTGCGGGAGCAGAAGGCCCTCTATGAGGCGGCCCGGAACGGCGACGAGGATGCCATTGAGACATTGACGGAGACGGATATGAATCTCATGTCCGAGGTGAATGCCCGCATCGAGCACGAGGATCTCTATTCCGTGGTGGAGTCCAGCTTCATGCCCACAGGCGTGGAGTGCGACCAGTATACGGTATTGGGCGAGATCACCGGTATCCGGGTGAAGACCAACGTGTATACACATGAAAATGTTGTCGATCTCCGTCTGCGCTGCAATGACGCGATTTTTCATGTCTGCATCAATGAGGCAGATCTCGTCGGCGTGCCCGCTGTGGGACGCCGCTTCAAGGGGCGTATCTGGATGCAGGGCTTTATGGAATTTGCGGAGCTGCCTTCCAGTGAAGGAGAGAACAGCGACGAGGGGGAAAATGTATGATGGCCCATATTCGGGATTTGGCGGAAAGAACCCGGCAGAATGCCTATCTCACGCATACGGAATTTCTGTCCGCGTCGGAGCTTTCTGACTTTTATACAGAATTGCGGCGCCTGCCGGGTGGATTCTTAGCGGAGCGTCCGATGGAGACGGATGATTCCGCAAGTTCTCTAAATATAAAAAACGGAACCCTGGACGGGGTTCCGTTTCTCGTTTATGGCGGTCATAGCGAGGCGGAGCGGAATGTGCTCTGCTTCCTACCGGATTGGCTGCGTCCTGCGGACTTCCTGGCCGGAGAAGAGGCTGGCGGAGAGGTTTTGAAAATGCTGCGGGTACAGCCGGTGAACCGTCGCTTTGCCGAGGAACTCAGTCACCGGGACTTTCTCGGTGCGCTCATGAACCTCGGTATTGAGCGAAATCGCATCGGGGACATCCTGGTGAGTGAGACGGAGACTTGCATTTTTGTGCTGTCTTCCCTGTCCGGAATTATCGCAGAGGAGCTCAGCCGGGTGAAGCACACCAGCGTCCACTGCAGCTTATTGCCGCCGGGAGAGTGTGATATCAAGCCCCGCTTTCAGGAATTGGGCGGCTCTGTCGCTTCCTGCCGTCTGGATGCCTTGCTGGCCATGGTCTTCTCCCTTTCCCGGGGGACGGCGCAGACCCTCATTGAGCGAGAGCTTGCAGCGGTAAACGGCAGCGCCTGCCTCAGTGCCGGTCACGTATTACAGCCCGGGGATCGCATTTCTCTCCGCGGCTACGGCAAATTCATCTTTGACGGCGAGGAAAAACGCACCAAAAAAGGCCGTCTCTTCGTCCACTGCCGGAGATTCATCTGAGCGGAGGGACGAAGGGGGACATGCCTGCGCAGCAGCTTCCCGGAAAGGAATCCCAGGGCTATTCTGCCTCCCGTTCCGCAGTCACATCGGCAAATTCTGCCCGGACATAGGAGGCCAATGCCTTCGGCGCGAGCAGGATCTGCACGCCCCGCTGGCCGCCGCTGACGCCGATTTCCGGCAGATCTTCCGCACTTTTGTCTATGTATGTAGGAAATGCCTTTTTCATCCCGATGGGACTGCAGCCGCCCCGGATATATCCGGTCAGGGGCAGCAGCTCCTTCATGGGAATCATCTCTGTCTTTTTGTTCCCGGAAACCTTCGCAATCTTCTTCAGATCAATCTCTTCATCCACCGGAATCACACAAACCAGGTAGCCGGTCTTGTCGCCGTGCAGCACCAGCGTTTTAAAGAGCGTGCGGTGATCCACACCCAACGCGTCTGCCGCATGACTGCCGGAGAGATCGTTTTCATCCACCGGATATTCCCGGTGTACATAGGGAATCTTCGCCTTATCGAGAAGACGCATCACATTCGTTTTCTGTTCCTTTTCCTTTTTTGCCATGGTAATGCCTCCTGCTGCAGAGCATTTTAGCACGTTGAATGAAGAGATACCAGAGACAACGGTAAATCTTCCGGACAGTATTCTTTGTATTGTTCTTTTGAATGTGACATGCACTTTGACATTGTTCTGATACTCTGCTATGCTGACAAGAGCAGTAGTGTACAGGAGGTGCGAGGATGCGGTATATGGATGTCAAAACCACGGCAGAACGATGGGGATTGACACAAAGAAGAGTAACAACGCTTTGCAGAGACGGTCGCATTGCCGGATGTAAGAAGGAAAAGGGAATCTGGCTGATTCCTGATGATGCAGTGAAACCGGCAGATGGACGCAGCAACAAATTTGTCGGTGCAGTCAATGCTGCGGTGCTTCCGCTGCCTATCGGTGTGTCCGATTTCAAAGAACTGGTAACGAATTATTATTATGTAGACAAGACGCTGATGCTGCGGGACTTTCTGGATTCCCGCCCCAAGGTTTCGCTTTTTACACGGCCTCGACGTTTTGGAAAGACCCTGGCAATGGATATGCTGAAATGCTTCTTTGAGATCAGCGACGAGGATACGGCTCGGTATTTTAGAGACAAGAAAATCTGGTACTGTGGAGAAAAATATCGCCGGGAGCAGGGAAAGTATCCGGTGATTTTTGTTTCTTTTAAGGACATTAAGTTTCCGCAGTGGGAACAGACATACACAGCAATTCGGGAAAGCATAGCCAATGAATATTTGCGCCATGATGTTTTGCTGCACAGCACAAAGTGCAATGATTATGAAAAAGACTATTTTCGCCGTGTGGTTGATGGATCGATTTCAGAGGTCAGCATGTCCAGAGCATTTCAAGAGCTGTCACGCATGCTGCAGAAGCATTATGGTCGTGCCGCCGTCATTATCCTGGATGAGTATGATACTCCTATTCAACAGGGCTATACATCCGGCTACTATGAGCAGGTCACAGGATTTATGCGGAATCTTCTTTCCGGAGCGTTCAAGGATAATTCCGGACTGGCGTATGGCTTTTTGACGGGGATATTGCGCGTGGCGAAGGAAAGCATTTTCAGCGGCCTGAACAATCTGACGATACATTCTGTGATGGACGAGAAATACAGCGAGTATTTCGGCTTCACCGGGGATGAAGTCAAAGAAATGGCTGCTTATTATCATGCGGAAGGTAAGTATGCGGAAATATGTACCTGGTACGATGGCTATCGCTTCGGCGGAGAGGATATTTTCAATCCCTGGTCGGTGATCAATTACTTTTATAATAACTGTTCTGCCGGAGCTTATTGGCAGTCCACCGGCGACAACAGTATTATCCGACAAATCGTTGCGGAGGCGGATGAGGAAACAGCGGATCATTTGCGTGTTTTGATGCAGGGACAGACCGTTTCTACCTACGTGGACAGTTCTGTCATATATCCGGAAATCAGAAGCAATCCCACTACGATTTACAGTTTTCTGCTGGCTGCCGGATATTTGAAACTGGTGCGAAAAGATAGCTTGTATGATGGGGATGCTATTTGTGATCTGGCCATACCCAATCGGGAAATTTTTTATGTGTATGAAAGAGAGATCCTGTCCGCATTGTCGGCTGTGATTCCGCAATCCACGGCGGTTTCTGTGCAGCAGGCTATTTTACGGCAGGATATTCCGGCGCTGCAGAAAAATTTGCAGAAGCTGTTGCGGAATTCCATCAGTGCCTTTGATTATGCCCATGAAAATTTTTATCACGGACTCCTTTTGGGAATCTGTGCAGTGATGAATCATCTGTATCATGTAGATTCAAATCGGGAGTCCGGCTATGGCCGGTATGACATACAATTGAAACCGTTGGACAAAAAATTGCCGGGAATTTTGATTGAGCTGAAGGTGCTGCGGAATGGCATCGCAGAGGAGCATGTGGAAAGGGAATTGGAAAGGTCTGCTGAGGAAGCGCTGGCACAGATTGAAAAACGAAACTATGAAAATTCTATGCGACAGGACGGCATAGTGCACTTCCTCAAAATCGGCATCAGCTTTTACAAAAAACGGGTTCGGCTGGTGAGCAGTACCGACGTGGAGGAGACACCATGAAAACACTTTTTTACCGGCTGTTGGCCGTGATTTTTTCCTTTTTTTTGATCTTTACGCTGCTGATCACCTCCTTCGAGGCGGTCTGCTATTGGAATCCGGGCTACTATGAGGCGGAATTCGAAAAATATGATGTACTGGATTCTTTGCAGGCATGGCGTGGCGAGACTATGTCCATGGAGGATCTCTCCGCAGTGATGCACCAGACCATGGTTTATCTCCGGGGCGACCGGGAGAACCTGATCGTGGAGACGGAAATCAGCGGCAGACAGGCGGAATTCTACAATGAAAACGAGAAGAGTCATATGGCGGATGTCCGGGTGCTCTTTGTGCATGCCGTCACACTGCGGGCGTTGGCGATTCTGGCCATTCTCGCTATCTTCGGGCTGCTGCTGATCCTGGAGCACGGTCGGGCCTTCTATTGGCTGGGCAGCGGCTTTCTCCGGGTCTGCCTCGCCATCGGCATCCTGGCGGCCCTTTTCGGCCTGCTGGCGGCCACGGATTTCACCAAATACTTTACCCTCTTCCATGAGCTGTTCTTCAGCCAGGGAAACTGGATGTTCGATCCACGGGAGAGTCGCATGATCAATATGCTGCCGGAGGGCTTTTTCAGTGACACGGCCCTGCGGATATTGCTTACTTTCCTGGGCTCCATCGTCGTACTACTTATTCCGGCGGGGATTTTCACTAAATTTGCAAAGAAGTGGGGTTATAAATATGATGTTTGAGAATGATTTTATGAATCGGTCGCGCCGCGCGGTACTGGCCGGCGCCTGTATCTCCGGGGTAATGTCGGCGGACGCCTTTGAAGTGAGTATGGCGGAGCTGCATGGGCTTTGCGAGGCCTGTCATATTGAGGCGGTGGGAGAGCTGACGCAGAACCTCGCCGGGGAGGACTCTGCCTACTACATCGGCAGCGGCAAGGTGGGAGAGCTGAAGAACCAGGTCTACCTCCTGGAGGCGGATCTCGTGATCTTCAACAATACCCTGTCGCCCTCCCAGCTTGCGAATCTGGCCCATGATCTCGAGGTCGAAGTCATTGACAAAACCAATCTCATTCTGAACATCTTCGCCATGCGGGCCCGGTCCGCAGAGGCCCGGATGCAGGTGGAGTATGCGAAGCTTCAGTATATGCTGCCACGTCTCGTGGGACTGCGGCAGAACCTCTCTCGACAGGGCGGCACCGGTGGCTCCATGTCCAACAAGGGTGCCGGTGAAACCCAGATCGAGCTGGACCGGCGGCACATCCAGAAGGAAATGGCGGAGCTGCGCCGGGCACTCCGGGAGGTGGAGCAGAACCGCAGTACCCAGCGAAAGAAGCGGGCGCGTTCCGGACTGCCTCTCGTGGCGCTGGTGGGCTATACCAATGCCGGTAAGTCCACGCTGATGAACCGGCTCATTGACATTTGCGCCGAGGACACGGAGAAGCATGTGCTGGTGCAGGATATGCTCTTTGCGACCCTGGACACCACTGTGCGAAAGATCAGTCCCGGTGACCATCGGGATTTTCTGCTTTCCGATACGGTGGGTTTCATCAATGACCTTCCGCACAAGCTGGTGGAGGCTTTCCGGTCCACGCTGGAGGAAGCGCTGTATGCAGACCTTATTTTGGAGGTCATTGATTATTCTGACCCGAACTACCGGATGCACATGGATGTGACGGCCAAAACGCTGAAGGAGCTGGGCGCAGGACACATTCCGGTGCTGTATCTCATGAACAAGGCGGATAAGGTTTACGATGCAGCAGAGCTTCCCATCGTCCGCGGGGACAAGCTCTATATCTCCGGAGCCGAAGGCATTGGCATGGAAGAACTGCTGCAGGCCATTGACGGGAAGCTTTTCGCCGATTACTTCACCTGTGAACTTCGTATCCCCTACCGGGACAGTGGCGTGGAGAATGTGCTCCGGGAGCGGGCTCAGGTGCTCGAAACCAAGTACGAGGACGAGGGGATTTACCTTCGCGCCAGCCTGAACCAGGAGCTGCTGCAGAGGTATAAGGAGTATGTGATCATGTGATTGTTGAAAACAATAAAGCAGAAAAACCATTGACGTAGTAGGAAAATGGTGGTAAAGTAAGGCAAATTCT
>CAVFNN010000058.1:0-8136 GCA_963623925.1 bacterium
GCGGCGAGCGTATAAAAGGCACTGCGATAGCAGAGCCTTCCTATGAATCAAAAAAAAGACCAGCCGAAACCGACTGGTCCTTATCTCACAGGCTAAGCGACAGCAAATCCTACCCCTTATACCTGAGCAGCCGCATGGCGTTCAGGATGCACAGCACAGCAACACCCACATCCGCAAAGACCGCTGCCCACATGTTGGCGAGTCCCACGGCGCCAAGCAGCAGGATGGCCGCCTTGATCACCAGCGCAAACACGATATTCTCCGTCGCAATTCTCACCGTTTTCCGGGCAATGCGGATGGTGCCGGGGATGCGGCGCAGGTCATCGTCCATGATGACAATGTCGGCGGCCTCGATAGCGGCATCCGAGCCCATGGAACCCATGGCAATACCCACATCCGCGCGGCTCAGCACCGGCGCATCGTTGATGCCGTCACCGATAAAGGCGAGCCGGGGCCGCTTCTTTTCATTGCCCTGCTTCTCCAGCCCAGAAAGCAGCTCCTCCACTTTGTCCACCTTGTCCTGGGGCAGGAGCTCCGCATAAACCGTATCCAGCCCAAGTGTCTTTCCCACAGCCTCACCCACGCTGCGGCGGTCACCGGTGAGCATAACGATATGCTTCACGCCCTCCTTCTTCATGGCGGCCACGGCCTCTGCCGCTTCCTGCTTCACCTGATCCTTGATGAGGATAGCACCCAGAAAACGCCCGGCGCGGGCCACATAGCAGACCGTTGCTGCCGGATCCTCCGCTTTCTCAAAGGCAATCCCCTCGGCGGTCATGAGCTTTTCATTTCCCACCAGCACACACACCCCCTCGACCGTAGCGATCAAGCCCTGGCCGCTAACATTTTCCGTATCGGATAGAAGCCGCGTGTTCAGCTCCCCGTCACCGGACATTTCCCGATAGGCCTCCGCGATGGAGCGGGCAATGGGATGGGTGGACAGGCCCTCCGCCAGTGCTGCTGTTCGCAGCAGTTCCTCTTTGCTAATGCCTTCGGCCGGCAATACAGACGACACCCGGAAGCTGCCTTCCGTCAGGGTGCCCGTCTTATCCGACACCACCGTATCCAACTGCGAAAGCAGCTCCAGGTAATTGGAGCCCTTCACCAATACGCCGTTCTGACTGGCCGCACCGATGCCGCCGAAGAAGGAAAGGGGGATGGAAATCACCAGCGCACAGGGGCAGGAAATGACCAGAAATGTGCAGGCGCGATAAATCCAGGTTAAGGGATTTCCCAGAATCAGCGACGGCAGGATGGCCAGCGCCACCGCACCGTACACCACAACCGGCGTGTACCAGCGGGCGAAGCGGGTAATGAAATTCTCCGTCTGAGACTTCTTCTCCGAGGCATTTTCCACCAGCTCCAGAATCCGGGACACTGTGGAATCCTCGAAGGCTTTTTCTGCCCGCACACGCAGCATTCCCTCACCGTTGATGCAGCCGGAAATCACCGGATCCCCGGTGCGCACGGTCCTGGGCACGGATTCACCGGTCAGCGCCGCCGTGTTCACCAGACTTTCACCGCTCACCACGCTGCCGTCCACGGGAATCTTCTCTCCCGGCTTGATCACCAGGATATCGCCAATCTCCACATCATCCGGATCCATGGTCTCCACACTGCCGTCGGACTGCTCAACATTGGCATATTCCGGCACGATATCCATAAGCTTCGTGATGGACTGCCGGGAACGACCCACGGCATAGCTCTGGAACCACTCTCCCACCTGGTAGAACAGCATCACCGCACAGGCCTCGGAATTCTCGCCGGTGGCGAAGGCACCGACGGTGGCCACCAGCATCAGAAAGGACTCGTCAAAGGGCTGCCGGTTCTTGATGCCCAGCAGGGCCTTCCGCACCACATCCTTACCGGCCATAAAGTAGGGAAGCAAATAGACCACCAGGCTCAGCAGCCGGTTTTCAAAGATCACCGGAAGCGCACCGGTTTTATCGAAAATCATAAAAATCGCAAAAATAGCCAGCGCTGCCAGGATATGACTCAGCTCCTTCTTTAATTTCTCGCTCATGTGTTTTCTCCTGAAAATAGATAAATTTAATACAGCGAAAGACAGAATGCTCCCGCTGTATCTGTTGTAAAGGCTTTCCGGTTTTTACATCTCTACGGCAAAATCCGGTTCAATCTTCTTTCCGGTTTCAATGGCCAGCGCCAACAGCTCCTCAAATCGCTCGTCCTCTGCTTCCAGTGTGAACTTCTGCATCATAAAGTTCACCTTCGCATCCGTCACGCCCTCCAGCTTCTTGATAGCGTCCTCCACCTTTGCTGCACAAGCTGCACAATCGATATCACACTTAAATTTCTTTTTCATGGCTGTCCTCTTTCGCTTAATAATTGGTTTATTCTTCTATATGTTCCTTGCCCATCGCGATGATGGTCTTCACGTGATCATCCGCCAGTGCGTAAATCATGGATTTGCCGTCCCGGCGTGCGCTGATCAGCTTGGATACCCGCAGGATCTTCAGCTGATGAGAAACCGCCGACTGATTCATGTCCAGATCCTCGCAGATTTCCGTCACACCCTTTTCGCCGTCAAACAGATCGTACAAGATCCGGATTCTCGTGGAATCCCCGAAGATCTTGAAGAGCTCCGCCAGCTCGCAAAGCTCATCCTCGCTGACATTGGAAATGATGTGGTCGATTTTCTCGGCATCATACTGTTTTTCTTCCGACATCCGCCCTCCTTCATATTCATTTTCGTTCATATGAGTATTCTATCATATGTTCATGAGTTGTCAAGAGTATTGTGCAAGGAAGCCTCTGCTATCGCAGCGCCTTTTATACGCTGGCCGCTAAGGCATCATGCCCGGCAGATACAAAAAAACGGGTACCCGGCAGATATGATCTGCCGGGTACCCAGAGAGTGCAAAAATCTATATTCTATTGTTCTTAGCTGACCATCTTACCACTGTTGTCAAAGCTGTGGGTGGCACCGTCAATGAAATTCAGTCCGGTCACCATAGCACCGTCTGCGCCGAGGTAGTAAGTCGCGCCGCCAACATTAAGCCAACCAGTCTTCATCCAGCCAGACTCATCGAAATAATACCACTTACTGTTGATAAGCTCCCAGTTGTTCTTGGTATAGCTGCCATCGGCATGCTTGTACCACCACTTATTGCTGCCGTCTGCCGCTCTGAGCCACTGCGCTGCTGCCGTCGTTGTGCCGGTGGAAACGGTTCCGCCGGGACCGCCGGAGCTTGTGGTTGTTTTCGTGGTGCTTGTAGAGCTGGAGTTGCTGGTGCTGGAAACCGTGAAGTACTTGTCATCGGACTCTACCCAGTCTGACCAACCAGAGCTGCTGTTATAAGCTCTCACCTCGAAGGTATAATAACCGGTCTTCGTGATCACAGAAGACAGGCTGATGCTCTTGCTTGTGGTGTTCTTTGTATCCACCTTGGAGCCGTCACGATAAACCCGCACCTGGTACTTGCTGGCCTTGCCGCTCACGCCCCACTTCGCGGTATTGCCGCTCCAGTAGGGATCGTCTGGATACGCATAGGTAACGGTTGCTGAAGAACTCGAGGAGCTTGAGCTACTGGATGTGCTTGTGCTGCCCGCATCTGAATAGTTCTGCTTCAGCTTATTATACGCCTCCACATCATTCTCCTGGAGATAACTCCAGTATACCGGATCCCTCTCCCACTCACTGATATTTCCGGTGGGATACTCACCAAGTCTATCGTAATACCAGTCCATGTAAGTCTGTGTTGCAAATGCTGTCATGGAAGATCCGGCAGCCATCACCATCGCTGCCATCACCAGTGCCGCGCTTTTTGTTCTTAATTTCATAATATACCTCTTTTCTGAATTCATCGCTTTCTGAATTGATTTCCTTAATGATGTGCTCATTATATACCACAAAGAGACACAAAAGAGACACACATAACCCAACGGGCTCAGCGACAGCTTCGCTGGCGGGGCGCCCGTTGGGTGCCTTAGCGGCAAGCGTATCAAAGGCTTTGCCATCGGCAAAGCCTTCCTTATTTTACTCTTCTTTCGGCAAAAGATTCGTCATACTGCGAAGTCCTGTCACCACCGTAGAAGTATTGTGCAGCAGCGCAGAGCTTGCCGGCTGAATCACGCCCAGCACGCCCATGGCGATCAGCAGTCCGTTGAAGGAAATGATAAAACGATAGTTGGAATGAATCCGCTTCATCATTGCCATGCTGAGACGCCGCAGCGTCACCAGTTCCGCCAGATTCTCCGATGCGATGGTAATGTCGGCAACTTCCCGGGCGATGGCCGCGCCGTCGCTGATGGCAATTCCCGCATCTGCCTCAGAAAGCGCCGGTGTATCGTTTACGCCGTCACCCACCATGATGACCTTTCTGCCGCGCAGATGCTCCTCACGGATGAAGCCGGCCTTGTCCTCCGGCAGCACCTCCGCATGGAACTCATCAATGTTCAGGCTCCGGGCCACAGCAGCCGCCGTCTTCTGGCTGTCACCGGTCATCATGCAGACCTTTGTGATGCCCAGCGCATGCAGCTCGTCAATGATGCCCTTGGCCTCCTCCCGGAGCGGATCAAAGATGCAGAGCACGGCTTTCAGTCTGCCGTCAATGGCCATGTAGAGCTGGGAATACTCACCGGGCAGGGCCGCAAGCCGTTCCTGATCTTCCGCAGAAATCACGGTTCCCTCGTCCTCAAACACGAAATGGTAGCTTCCGATGATGGCCTTTTTGCCATTCACCAGGCTGGAAATGCCGTGAGCCACCACATACTGTACCTCGGAATGCATCTCCGCATGCTCGATGCCCCGCTTTGCAGCCTCATGCACCACTGCATTGGCAATAGAATGGGGGAAATGCTCCTCCAGACAAGCCGCCAGCTGCAGCGCCTCTGCCTCGTCCACGCCGTCAAAGGTCTCGATCCGCACCACCTGCGGTGTCGCATGGGTCAGCGTACCGGTCTTATCAAAGACAATGGTATCCGCCTGGGCCACAGCCTCCAGGAACTTACCGCCCTTCACAGAAATGTCAGACTCTCCGGCCTCCCGGATCGCAGACAGCACCGTCAGCGGCATGGAAAGCTTCAGCGCACAGGAGAAATCCACCATCAGGAAAGAAATCGCCCGCGTAACATTCCGGGTCAGAAGATAGGTCAGCGCCGTGCCCACCAGAGAATAGGGCACCAGACTGTCCGCCAAATGGAAGGCCTTGGACTCCGTATTGGACTTCAGCTTCTCGGAATCCTCGATCATCCGCACGATCTGGTCGTACTTGCCGGAACCGGCTGCCTTGCTGACCACGATCACGCACTCGCCCTCTTCCACCACGGTACCGGCATAGACATAGCCACCCTCCGTCTTCACCACCGGCACGGATTCACCGGTCATGGAAGCCTGGTTTACGCTCATCTCACCGGAAAGCACCACACCGTCCAGCGGGATAATGTTGGAGGTCCGCACGACGATGCGGTCGCCGGGCTGTACGGCATTCACATCCACAAGGACGTCCTCACCCTCCGTCTTGAGCCATACCTTATCTACCTTCAGGGCCATGGATCTTGCCAGATCGCCCACCGACTTCTTGTGCGTCCATTCCTCCAGAATCTCACCGATATCCAGCAGGAACATGACGGAGGAAGCCGTCGCAAAATCGCTCCGCAGCATGGACGCCAGGATCGCTGTCGCATCCAGTACCGGCACCTGAATCTTTCCGCGCAGGAGACAGGAAATGCCCTGCAGAATGAAGCGCACGCTCTTCACCACTGTCCATGCAATCTGCAACGGCGCCGGGAAGAAAATCTGCCGGAAGCCTCTGCCGAGTACTGTCATGGCCAGCTTTTCCTGATATTCCCGATTCAGCGCTCTTCCGGTCTGCTCCGGCACCAGTGCCAGCACCTCTTCCGCATCGTAGGAAAATGCTGTCAGGGCCTCCAGAACCTTCTCACGCTGCAGTCGGCCGCCCGCATAGCGGATCACGGCATCACCGGTACGGTCAAATACCTTTACATCCTCCACAAAGGACTTGTTCTTCAGGAAATACTCCAGCTGATCCGCCTGTCCCATGGACATACGGACATCCGCCATATGCACCCGCAGCCTCCGGGAGGATTCATGTCGAATCACATATTTCATAGTCTTTGTTATCTCCTAATACATACAAAAGGGGGGATGCCGAAGCACATCCCCCTCCATGCCTTAGCCGAAGCTGCTTACTCAGCGTCCTCTGCTGTCTTCTTCTCGTACTCAGCCACCAGCGCTCTGGCCTCTTCCAGCTTCTTCTGATCCGCTGCACGATAACGCTTCTCGTTGATGTCTACGGCATCCTCATAGATGTCATTGCAGTTCTCACGAAGAGCTGTGCCGGTTGCCATCACAGCATCCTTACCCCGCAGAACCGCTGCTGTACACTCTGTGTAAACCTTCTTTGCATCCTGGCTCTTCAGAATGGAAACACCTGCTGTACCGAAAAGCAGACCACCAACAAACATACATGCCTTCTTATAAGCGAACATCCTCTTACCTCCTAAAGATATCCTGATAAAAGCTGCTGCACTCCTGCAGCCGCTGTGTTTCTGACATCCTTAGTGTACACCATTTTCGGTTTAGCGCCAACAAAACCTTATTAGGATGGGCTAAAAGCTTATACCGTAATTTCGATCTGATTGCCTTCCAGTGCAATAACACAGCTTTCATAATAGCCATCACCCGTTGTCCGAGGTCCGCTGATCACTTTGTAACCCTCTTCCCTCAATTGTTCTGTCAAAGCATTCACTTTGTCCTTGCTGCCAACGCTAAATGCAAGATGTACGAATCCTGTACGTGCCAAATCCTTCGGCAAATCCGACATCTCCGGCTTATTCATGATTTCAAGCCGTGCGCCATCATCGAATGACAAAAAATAGGATCGAAAATTTGTATTTTGATTGTGATAGCCATCATTTGATTTTGCAGCAAAATACCTCACAAAAAAAGCCTTTGCATTCTCCAAATCATTCACATACAGTGCAACATGTTCAATCTTCATTTCCTACCGTCCTCTCCGTATTGGTTTGCCTTTCAAGTAGTGCGTTATCGCTCATACTTTTATAATAACGACTTCATGCTCTTGAAAGAAGGCAAATGCCGCCGTACAATATAACAAAACCGACTTTGAAGGGATATACGAATATGGCACTGCAGGAATGCGGACTGAATACAAACAATGCACAAAAAGAACTCCGGCCACATGGAACAGAGGCGTTTCCATGCGCCGGATATGAATCCGAGCGTATCGCGTCGCCCGATGATGTGATCCCGTGGCACTGGCACGAAGAATTCGAGATGATATTGGTCCGGGAAGGCACGCTCCGCCTGAAGGTTTTATCGGAGACCTACACGCTCAAACAGGGTGAACTGGCGATCATGAATTCCGGCGCACTGCATTATGGAGACACTGCGGATTACTGCCACCTGGAATCCATGGTATTTTCTCCGCTCCTGATCACGGGAAATGCAGATTCAGACCTTGCGAAAAAATACATCACACCTCTGACAGAATGCAGCCATTTTTCCTGCCTGATCCTGCCCGCTGCAGATCCATTGATTGCCGACTATCAATCCGCTTTTCAGGCGCTCAAAACAGGGGCGTTTGCGTTCGAATTTACGGTTCGGGACGTGCTTTCCCGCATCCTCGTCGAAACCTATCGGAAATACGAAAAATCCATCGTGACCCCCGAAAAAGGAAAGAACCTCGATTCCACCCGTCTCACCCAGATGCTGGACTTTATAGAAGCGCATTACCCGGAAAACATAACGCTCGCCGACCTGTGCGGTGCCGCCTACATCGGCAAGCGAGAAGCGATGCGCTGCTTCAAACGAACCGTCGGCGAATCACCGATGCAGTATCTGACGAAGTTCCGACTTATGAAAAGCGCCGGTATGCTGTTGGGAACGCCGTCATTATCCATTGCGGAAATCGCCGGTAGATGCGGTTTTGACTCACCGAGCTATTACACGAAGAAATTCAAAACGCTGTACAATTGCACCCCGCGGGAGTATGTGAAGCAGCGTCAGCGAGTTATATAAGCATTAAACCCCGTACACCGCCCGGAGCAGCTCGCGGCCGGACTTGGTGCGGAATACCTTCTCCGCGAAGTTCCGGATGTTTTCTTCTGTATAGTGACTTTCATCCGCATTCA
>CAVFNN010000059.1:0-8097 GCA_963623925.1 bacterium
TATACCGTCTTTAGGGACATGTCAATCAAGTCTTTATTCATTTTCGTTATGGAGTGTATAACCATTATGGCAATAAACGTTTTCCGCAAACAAGGAAGGCTCTGCTACCGCAGAGCCTTTTATACGCTCGCCGCTAAGGCATCGTGCCCGGGGCCCCCGATAACCAAGCTATCGCTGACCCCGGGCAGGATAAGCAAGGAAGGCTCTGCTACCGCAGAGCCCCCTTCGACATGATTCCGTTCAGTTGTGTACAGCTGCCGCCATCTCCTTCACATACGCCCCCACAGACGCCGGTGCTTCCTTACCGTCCCTGGCCACGATCTTCATGACCGCAGAACCCACGATGGCACCGTCACTGAGGTCTGCCATCTTCTTCGCCTGGGCCGGGTCAGAAATGCCGAAGCCCACGGCACAGGGCACAGAGGTAACGGACTTCACCAGCTTCACCATCGCGCCGATGTCCGTGGTGATCTCCGAACGCACGCCGGTCACGCCCAGCGAGGACACCACATAAATGAAGCCTCTGGCATCCTTCGCGATTTCTGCGATTCTGTCCTCAGAGGTCGGCGCAATCATGGAAATGAGATCGATGCCGTACTTCTCTGCCGGTCCCTGGAACTCCTCCTTCTCCTCGAAGGGCACGTCCGGCAGGATCAGCCCGTCAATCCCGGCCGCGGCAGCCCTTTCCATGAACCGGTCCGTGCCGTAGGAATAGACGACATTGGCATAGGTCATGTAGACAAAGGGAATGTCGAGCTCCGCCCGCAGCTCCTTTGTCATCTCAAAAACCGTATCCGTGGTGGTGCCGGACTGCAATGCCCGCAGATCCGCCTCCATGATCACCGGTCCCTCCGCCGTCGGGTCCGAAAAGGGAATGCCCAGCTCGATGAGATCCGCCCCGTTCTTCGCCATGGCGCGGACAATCTCCTTTGTGGTCTCCAGATCCGGATCACCACAGGTTACAAACGGAATAAATGCTTTATGCCCCTGAAAGGCTTTCTGAATGCGGCTCATTCTACCAGCTCCTCTCCTCTGAAACGTGCTACAGATACACAGTCCTTATCTCCTCTGCCGGAGATGTTCACAACGATGATTTTGTCCTTTCCCATGGTGGGCGCCAGCTTCATGGCATATGCCACGGCATGGGCCGACTCAATCGCCGGAATGATGCCCTCGATCTTCGACAGATACTCAAAGGCTTCCACCGCCTCGCTGTCGGTCACCGGCACGTACTGCGCCCGACCGATGTCGTGGAGATAGGCATGCTCCGGTCCGATACCCGGATAATCCAGTCCGGCGGAGATGGAGTATACCGGCGCAATCTGGCCGTACTCATTCTGGCAGAAATAGGATTTCATGCCGTGGAAGATACCCAGACGTCCCGTATTGACCGTGGCTGCCGTCTCGAAGGTGTCGATGCCCCGGCCCGCTGCCTCACAGCCGATGAGCTGTACAGTGGGATCGTCAATGAAATGATAGAAGGCACCGATGGCATTGGAACCGCCGCCCACGCAGGCCAGCACTGCATCCGGCAGTCGGCCCTCCTTCTCATAGAGCTGAGCCTTGATCTCCCGGGAAATCACCGCCTGGAAGTCCCGCACGAGGGTCGGGAAGGGGTGCGGACCCATGACAGAGCCGAGGCAGTAGTGGGTATCCGCAATCCGGCTGGTCCACTCCCGCATGGCCTGGGAAACCGCGTCCTTCAGGGTGCCGGTGCCGCTCGTCACGGAAACCACCTCCGCGCCCAGAAGCCGCATTTTGTATACATTCAGCGCCTGTCGTTTAATGTCTTCTTCTCCCATGAAGACCACACACTCCATACCGAAGAGCGCCGCTGCAGTGGCAGTGGCCACGCCGTGCTGTCCGGCACCGGTCTCGGCAATGAGCCGAGTCTTGCCCATCTTCTTCGCGAGCAATGCCTGTCCCAGCACATTGTTGATCTTGTGGGCGCCGGTGTGGTTCAAATCCTCCCGCTTCAGGTAGATCTTGGCGCCGCCCAGATCCTCCGTCATACGCCGGGCAAAATAGAGCCGTGAGGGCCGGTTGGCGTATTCATTAAAAAGCTCTGTCAATTCCCGGTTGAAATCCGGGTCATCCTTGTACTTCTTGTAAGCGGCATCCAGCTCGATCACCGCATTCATCAGCGTCTCGGGGATATACTGTCCGCCGTGTACGCCGAATCTTCCTTCCTGATTTGTCATATCTTCTCCTCTCCTTCCGTCTGGCGCACCGCCTGCACAAAGGCCGCCATCTTCCGAAAATCCTTCACCCCGTCCGTCTCAATGGCGGAGCTCACATCCACCCCGTAAGGCCGAATGCTCTCCACCGCACGGCCTACATTATCCTCCGTGAGACCGCCCGCCAGAAAATAGGGACGGGAAAAATCCCTGAGCCAGCCCCAGTCAAAGCTGCCGCCTTCGCCCCGGCCCGCGTCCAGCAGCAAAAAATCCGCGCTGCTTGCCGCCGCTGCCCGCAACTGCTCCCGGGAGCGAAGCACAAAGGCCTGCCAGATTTCGCCTTCCCGGGCGCCATTCCGCCGGAGCTGTTCCCGCAGCGCGCGGATGTCCTTCTCCGTTTCATGCCCATGGAGCTGCGCAACGGAAATGATGCCCTTCTGTATCCATGCCGCGATTTTTTCCGGAGCCTCATCCACAAACACCCCCACGGTACGGATTTCCGGCGACAGCATTTTCCGTATACGGGCTGCCTCCTCCGGCGTCACCGCCCGCTTGCTCTTCGGCCAGAACACAAAGCCAACATAGTCCGGACGCAGGCGATTCACCATCACCGCGTCCTCCGGTCTGCGAATGCCGCAGAGCTTGATCCTTGTCATAACGCTGCTTTCTCAGGCATTGGACGCCTGGATGTACTGCTCCAGCACCGCTGCTGCCTTGCCGCTGTCGATGAGCTCTGCGGCCAGCTTCACGCCCGCACCGATGCTCTCCGCCTTGCCGCCCACATAGAGGGCAGCGCCCGCATTCAGAAGCACCGCCGTCCGCTTGCTGCCCTGCAGCGTACCGGCGAGAATCTGCCGAGTGATCTCCGCATTTTCCGCCGGCGTGCCGCCCACCAGTTCTTCCTTTTTGCCCCTCTCGAGGCCGAAGTCCTCCGGTGCGATCTCCGTGGTGCGGTAATAGCCATCCTTCAGCTCACAGACCGTGGTCTTCGCGGAAACCGAAATCTCGTCCAGTCTGTCCTGACCATAAACCACCAGGGCACGCTTTACGCCCAGCTTGTCCAGCACCTTCGCCACCGGCTCCACCAGATACTCGTCATAAACACCCAGGAGATAGTACTCCGGGCAGGCCGGGTTCGTCAGCGGGCCGAGGATGTTAAAAACGGTGCGGAAACCGAGTTCCTTACGAATTGCACCCACATATTTCATGGCCGCATGGTACTTCTGGGCGAAGAAGAAGCAGACACCCACGTCCTGCAGAAGCTGCAGTGCCTTCTCGGGATCCTGCTGGATGTTCACGCCCAGGGCCTCCTGGCAATCTGCTGTGCCGGAAAGGGATGAGGCCGCGCGATTTCCGTGCTTGGCCACCTTGACGCCGCCGGCCGCCACCACCATGGCGCTGGTGGTGGAGATATTAAAGGTATGCGCGCCGTCACCGCCGGTACCGACAATTTCCAGCACCTCCATGCCCGGGTGCGGTACCGGTGTGGCATGCTCGCGCATGGCCGCCGCGCATCCGGAGATTTCTTCAATGGTCTCCGCCTTCGTGGATTTTGTGGACAGCGCCGCCAAAAAGGCCGCGTTCTGCGTGGGTGTGGTTTCCCCGCTCATGATCTCGTTCATGACGCCGTAGGCCTCCTCGTAACCGAGATCACCCTTTCCGACAATTTTCTGTATGGCTTCCTTAATCATCTTTCTGCCTCCCTTTTTATGCGCCTGCCAGTGGCCTGAGGGCCGCCAACATTTCCCTTTTATTCTCTGCCCGCATCAGGGTTTCCCCGATGAGAACGCCGTTGATCCGATGCTGCAGCAGGGTCTCCACATCCTCCCGTGTCCGGATGCCGCTTTCCGCGATGAAGGAAATGCTGTCGGGCACCAGATGCCGAAGCCGTATGCTATTCTGTATATCTACCGTAAAGTCCTTTAAATTCCGGTTGTTGACCCCGATGATCCGGGCCCCGGCCGCCGCTGCGCGATGGATTTCTTCTTCATCATGGGCCTCCACGATGGCGGAAAGACCGAGACTGTCAGCAATCTGTATGTATTCCCGAAGCTCTGCCTCCGACAGCAATGCCGCAATGAGGAGCACGATGCTCGCCCCCAGGCACTTGGCCTCGTAGATCATGTAAGGATCGATGGTGAAGTCCTTCCGCAGCACCGGAATCTGCACCGCCGCCGCGATTTCCGCGAGATACTGATCCTGACCCAAAAACCACTTTGGCTCCGTGAGACAGGAAATGGCGGCGGCCCCGGCAGCTTCATATTCCTTCGCGATGGAAAGATAAGGAAATTCCGGTGCAATGAGTCCCTTGGAAGGGGACGCCTTCTTGCATTCGCAAATGAAGCTGATCTCCGGCTTCTTCAGCGCCACCTCAAAGGGAAATCCCGTGTCTGTCGACAGCGCCTCTGCCTGCCGCCGCAGTTCTTCAAACGGTAGTGTCTTCTTTTTTTCGGCCACCCGCAAGCGGGCGTATGCCGCGATTTCATCCAGTATGTTCTGCATCTCCGTCTCCCTGCTTCGTCAGTGCCACAAAATTCCGAAGGATCTGTCCGCCCTCCGGTGTCATGATGGATTCCGGATGGAACTGGACGCCGAAGACATTTCTCTCCCGGTCCTCCACCGCCATCACTTCACCCGCTGCGGTCTCCGCCGTCACCAGAAGTCCCGTACCGGGAAGGGTATCTGCCTCCGCCGCAAGGGAATGGTATCGGGCCACCAGAATCTCCTCCGGCAAGCCTCGGAACAGCGGACTCTCAAGATCCAGCTTCGCCAGGGACTGCTTGCCATGCATGAGCCGGGTCGCATATCCCACCTTGCCGCCGTAAACCGTGCAGATGGCCTGCTCGCCGAGACAGACGCCCAGCATGGGATACTTGCCGCGAAGCTCCCGGATCACATCCGGGCAGATGCCCGCATCCTCCGGCCTTCCGGGACCCGGGGACAGGATAATGCCTTCGGGCCGCAGTGCGTCGATTTCTGCCACGGTCATGGCATCATTACGAATCACCTTCAGCTCCGGAGTGATTTCCCCCAGCATCTGGTAGAGGTTATAGGTAAAGCTGTCATAATTGTCGATGAGAAGAATCATAAATCTGCCTCCTCTGCCTTCTTCAGAGCGGTTACCACAGCCGCTGCCTTATTGATGCACTCCTGGTATTCCTTCTCGGGAACGGAGTCCGCCACGATACCGGCGCCGGAACGGATGAATACCCGTCCGTTCTTCTTGTAGGCCAGTCGGATGGCGATGCAGAGATCCAGGTTTCCGCTGAAGTCGATATAGCCGACGCCGCCGCCGTAAATGCCCCGCTTGTTGTTTTCCAGGTCGTTGATCAACTGGCAGGCCCGAATCTTCGGTGCCCCGGACAGGGTGCCCGCCGGCAGGATGGAACCCACCGCATCCAAGGCATCGCAGTCTTCCCGAAGCTCGCCCCGCACGGTGGAACCGATGTGCATCACATGAGAATAGCGCTCGATTTCATGGTACTTTTCCACCTTCACGGAGCCGAAACGACTGATCCGTCCGATGTCGTTTCTACCGAGGTCCACCAACATGTTATGCTCCGCCAGCTCCTTCTCGTCCGCCAGCAGCTCTGCCTCCAATGCCTTGTCCTCGGCCTCGGTTTTTCCCCGGGGACGGGTGCCCGCCAGCGGAAAGGTATGGAGCACGCCGTTTTCCAACTTGACCAAGGTTTCCGGGCTGGCCCCGGCCACCTCCATATCGCTGCTGGAGAAGTAGAACATATAGGGAGAGGGGTTCAGGGTCCGCAGTACCCGGTAGGTGTTCAGCAACGTGCCCTCATATTCCGCCTCCAGACGGTTGGACAGCACAATCTGAAAAATATCGCCTTCGTGAATGTAGTGCTTCGCCTTCTCGATCATGCTGCAGTACTGGGCTTCCTTGAAGAAGGGCGTCACCTCACTCAGCAGTCTGCCCGGCACATCCTTTTTCTTCTCACCGCTGCGAAGCAGCTCCTCCAGATGACGGAGCCGCAGCTCTGCCCGATGATAGCCGGCCTCTCCTTCTGACAGCTTCATATTTTCAATAAGAATAATTTTCTGCTGCAGGTTGTCAAAAGCGATGACTTCATCAAAGAGCATGAGGTCCACGTCCTTAAAGTTTTCCGTGTCCTCCGCATCCAAGCGAAGGGAAGGCTCATAGTATTTCAGATAATCATAGGAGAAGTATCCCACCAGACCGCCGGTGAAAGAGGGTAGTCCCGGGATCTGGGGACTCCGGTATTCCCGGAGAATCTGCCGGATGTAGTCATCCGGGTGTGCGGTTTCGATGGTCAGTGCCCCGGCCTTCAGCTGTCCGTTCTGACAGGTGATCTCCAGCTTGGGATCAAAACCCAGGAAGGTATAGCGGCCCCAGCGCTCCCGATCCTCCACAGACTCCAGCAGAAACACATGGTCCGATACATTTTTCAGAACCTGCAGCACCGCAATGGGTGTGGTGAAATCCGAGAGAAAGCTTCTCGTCACCGGCATGATCTGATACTCCCCGGTTTCTGCATATTTCATTGCCTCTTCAAAGGCGGGATAGCTCATGGTTTTCTCCTTTCATGATAGCAATTAAAAAGTCCCCGGCAGAATACAACTGTACTCTGCCAGGGACGAAATTTTTCGCGGTGCCACCCTGCTTCACGCTGTGCGTGCTGCTCTGCGAGATACCAACATATCTCCGGAAACTGACGTATCCCCACACGTCGCAGAATACTCGGAGACCCGCTCCTTTCCCTGCGCCCTCAGCGGTCCATTTGACAAGCTGTATTTCTGCCCGGCTCGCACCTGCCCGGGCTCTCTGTGAGAGCATACCTGCCGTTATCTCCGCCTCAACGGTTTCTTTTTTCTGTTGTTTACACTTTTACCACTTTAAAGCATTCCCGTCAAGCCTCCCGAGATTCTGCCTCCATAACAATTCCGCATGCCTGCTATGATAGGATGAGCTGGGGTGGGACCCAAAATGCAGTACTTCAGGTCTACGAAATGGGGGGCGGGCGAATGTAGACCAGTAAAAAAGAACACTTACAACGATTGTTTAAACAATCTCTCCGCTTCCTGACTTTCGTGATATACAGCATCTACGGAAACTACGTTTCCAATAACCCTATAGATATAAAGATACCTATGCCTTTTAAATTGTATATACCGGTATCCCATTTTTCTTAAATCTTCGTCTGCACAATAATGCAGGCTCTCGGCTACCAGCAACAAGCTCAGCGCGGTCTCCTTTGCGTCTTGGTACACCGCCCTTGCCGCCTGATGGCTATTTTTCACAAGCGCAAGATAAGCAATATAGTCATCAAGCATTTGTTTGGCCAAATCTGTGATCAAAATTTCAGAAACCATATTTAGCTCCTATTTCCGCCAGAGCTTCATTGATCCCCTGCACTTTTTCTTCTTCATACTGTTTTCTCGAAATGGCCAATTCCGAAAGGACCGAGTCCTTTGTCATTCTTTTATTCAAATGATCCGATTGTGACTTAAAAACGAGTCTCTTTACAATTCCGTTTATCGCTTCCAAATCATCATCAGAAAGCAAATTCAGCATCTCAATCGTTGCCTCATAGGTACTCATCTCAGGTCTCCTTTCAAAAAACTAACGTTTCTTTTCTGTTGATCATATCACATTCACGGAGAATTGTTTAGTATAGCCCCGAAATATCTTCCACCACCGAATCAAAAAGAGGCACCAGATTTCTCTGGCACCTCTTTTTCATCTTTTATCGTTTAGCTGTTTATCACTTTCTCGGATTCTTGATCTGGGCCTGTGCAGCAGCCAGTCTTGCTACCGGTACACGGAACGGTGAGCAGGATACATAATCCAGTCCGATGTCGTGGCAGAACTCCACGGAAGAAGGATCGCCGCCGTGCTCGCCGCAGATACCGCAGTGGAGAGACGGATTTACCGGCTTGCCGA
>CAVFNN010000060.1:0-7659 GCA_963623925.1 bacterium
TTTGATTCATAGGAAAGTGCATCCTATGAATCAAAAAACGCTCCGCGCGGATCGCACTGCGGCGGCAAAGAAGCATGTCGCATTCGCGACCCGCCGCAGGCGGAGAATGTGCCAAGGCACATTCTTTCTTAGTGCTTCAGTTTTTCAAAATCCCGGATCAGACGCCGGGCAGCGGTGCTGAGGGGACGGTTCTGGTCGGTGACGAGGCAGAAGAGCCGCTCCGGCAGCTCCTCCCGGATGGGGATCCGCACCACCTCTTGGCGGTTGATGGCGGTCTGGGCCAGTGCCTCGGGATAGAAGCCGATGCCCAGGTTGTAGCTCACCATGGGCAGGATCTGGTCTGTGGAGGCCGCTTCCAGCTGGGGCTGGAAGGTGAGGTGGTGGTTCATGAAGTACTGCACATAGAGTTCCCGGGTACCGGTATCGCGGCCTACGGAGATGATGGGCTGCGTCATGAAATCGGAGAGCGAGTGGGTCTCCTTCGCGTAGTCGAAGTAGCGGCGGCCGCCGATGGGAATCTCCCGGAAGGCAAAGAGGGGTTGGGACACCAGCGGCTTCGGAATGTTCAGCGGCGTCGTCACCAGGGCAAAGTCTGCGAGACCGCTCTGTAGCGTTTTGATGGCCTGGGGCGAGGAGTGGTTGAAGATGCGGATGGTGATGCCGGGGAAGTTTGACTTGAAAATGGTCAGCTCCGGCAGCAGCAGTACCCGGAGCGCCGCCTCCGATGCGGCAATGCTGACCTGACCACTTTGCAGGTTGACCTCCCGGAGCAGTTCCTCCTCACCGGTCTTCAGCTGTTCATAGGCCACCGCCACGTGCTCATAGAGCTTCTGACCGTTGGGCGTCAGACGGATACCCCGGTTTCCCCGGATCATCAGCTTGCAGCCCAGCTCCGATTCCAGGTTGTTCATGCAGCGGGTGATATTGGGCTGGTTGTTGTTCAACATCTTCGCGGCCTTCGTGAAGCTCCGGTAGGAAGCCACATAATAAAAAATCCGATAGTAATCAAAAGTAACCATAAATTGTCCTCATTTCCATACAATTATCCATAGAATAGCACAAATCATATGAAAATGACATAGCTATCATATCAAAAATACCGCTTGAATATTGCTGGTGGCGTCCTATAATCTATTTCGGTGGGATTTTGTGAAATCTCTCACAATCATTTGAAAAGGAGGAAATAGCATGGACAAGCTCGCTTCGGAATTGCTGGAAGAGCTGAACGTCAAAACAGCCTTTACCATTCCGGTGCTTGGCGGCATTGAAGTGGCCGAGTCGGTGGTGATCACCTGGCTCATCATGGCGGTGCTGACTGCCCTTGCGGTGTATCTGGGTTCGAACCTGAAGGTACGGAATCCCGGCAAACGGCAGCAATGTGCCGAGCTCATTGTGAAATGGCTGGACGGCTTTGCAGAAGGCATGCTGGGAGAGGACGCTAAGGAATACAGTACCTACATTTCTACGGTGCTGCTCTACATCGGCTTCTCCAATGTCATCGGACTGTTCGGCATTAAGCCGCCGACCAAGGACATGAACGTAACGGTAGCCCTCTCGGTGATGAGCATTCTCTTGATTGAGTATGCCGGCATCAGAAAGAGAGGTGTGGGAGGCTGGCTGAAGAGCTTCGCCCAGCCGGTGGCCATTGTGGCCCCCATCAATGTACTGGAGATTTTTATCCGACCCCTGTCGCTCTGTATGCGACTCTTCGGTAATGTCTTAGGCGCATTTGTGATTATGGAGCTCATCAAGCTCGTGGTTCCGGTAGGTATACCGGCTATTTTCAGCTTATATTTTGATATCTTTGACGGTCTGATCCAGGCGTATGTATTCGTGTTCCTGACCAGTCTCTTTATCAAAGAGGCCGTTGAAGACTAAGGGTTTGGCCGCAGAGCGGCAGAGAGGAGAATTACTATGACATTAACAGCATTGGGAGCAGGTATCGCAGCATTGGCATGTCTCGGCGCCGGCATCGGTATCGGTGTTGCCACAGGTAAGGCCACGGAGGCCGTGGCAAGACAGCCGGAGGCAGACGGCAAGATCATGCGTATGCTGCTGTTGGGCTGCGCCCTGGCCGAGGCAACTGCAATTTACGGCTTCGTTCTGGGTATCCTGATCATCTTCTTCCTGAAGTAAGACGGTTGCGTTGGTTCAGCAGGAAAGGATACTGACATGTTACGATTGGATATCAATACCGTTTTCACGGTGATCAACCTCTTGATCCTCTTTGTTCTGATCAAGCGCTTTCTCTTTAAGCCCGTGCGGGCCGTTCTGGCCAAGCGGGATGCGGAGATCCAGGCGATTTATCAGCAGGCAGAGGAGAGCAATCAGGAGGCCGAGTCTTTGAAGGCCCAGTACAAGGAAAGCCTCGCTTCTATTGAGGCAGAGCGGCAGGAGACCCTGGCAAAATCCAAGATGGAGGCTTCGAAGGAGTACGACGAGATCATTCAGAATGCGCACCGGAAGGCCGACAAGCTTCTGAAGGATGCCGAGGAAGAGGCTGCCCGGGAGGCCAGCGTCAAGCAGCATGAGATGCAGGAGCAGATGGCCGTTCTGGTGGCACAGGCTGCCTACAAGATTGCGGCTGCCAAGGATTCCAGTGAGAACGACAAGCAGCTTTTCGACAAGTTCCTGAACGATCAGGGAAGCCATAAAGCGGAGTAAAGAGAACCGAGGAGATACATGATTCATAAAGTAGAAGATTACGCCGAGCAGCTGGTGCGTATGCAGACTCCGAAGAATGTCATCGATGAAACCACACGTATCTTCGATGTGCTTCCGGAGACCTCGTCCCAGCTTTCGGATCTCTCTGTGCCGCTGGAGCAGCGACATGAGATCATCAACCGCATATTTCCCAATGAGGTAAGGGATATCCTGAAGGTGCTTTGCGATGACAATGCACTTTCCCTCTGGAAGGAAATTGCGGAGCAATATTACAAGACCACGGATGAAAAGAACCGCGAGCTTTTCGTGCGGCTTCGCTATGTGACGAAGCCCACCGAGGAGCAGCTGATCAAGATCCGTAAATTCATTTCCGACCGTTACCAGGCAGATCATTACAGCTTCGAAATGCAGGAAGACAGCAATCTGGGCGGCGGCTTCATTCTGGAAGTGGGCAACGATCAGTACGACTGGTCCACCAAGGGAAGAAGAGAGCAGTTTATCCAGCAGATTGCGGATACGAAGTCATCCCTCACCAGCGATGCCGACATTATCACCATCCTGCGGAACTCTATTTCCAACTTCGACCTGAAGGCGGAGAAGCGGGAAATCGGCTTTGTCATCTCCGTGGGTGACGGCATTGTTCAGATGAACGGCCTGGATCATGCCATGTATGGTGAGGTGATCCTGTTTGACAACGGCGTGAAGGGCATGGTGCAGAACATTGCCCGGGATCGCGTGGGTGTCATCCTTTTTGATAATGAAGGCGATATCGTAGAAGGCAGCCGGGGCGTCAGAACCGGTAAACGCGCCGGCATTCCGGTGGGTGACGGCTTCCTGGGACGTGTGATCAATGCCCTGGGCGAGCCCATCGACGGCAACGGCAGCATCGTCGCAGATGACTACCGTGCCATTGAGCAGCCGGCGCCCGGTATCATTGACCGAAAGCCCGTCAGCGAACCCATGCAGACCGGTATTCTGGCCATCGATTCCATGTTCCCCATTGGCCGTGGCCAGCGTGAGCTCATCATTGGTGACCGGCAGACGGGAAAAACCTCCATTGCCGTGGACACCATCATTAACCAGAAAGACAAGGACTGCATTTGTATTTACGTGGCCATCGGCCAGAAACAGTCCACCGTGGCGTCTCTCGTGGAGAATTTGAAGAAGCACGGCGCCATGGAATACACCACCGTTATGGCGGCCACCGCCAGTGAAGCAGCACCCATTCAGTACATCGCGCCCTATGCGGCGACTTCTCTGGCAGAGTATTTCATGTACAAGGGAAAAGATGTTCTGATCGTTTATGACGATCTGTCCAAGCATGCCGTGGCTTATCGTTCCCTGTCCCTTCTGCTGGGACGTTCACCCGGACGTGAGGCTTACCCCGGTGATGTCTTTTATCTGCATTCCCGGCTGCTGGAGCGTTCCTGCCGCCTGAATGATGCACTGGGCGGCGGCTCTATTACCGCGCTTCCCATCATTGAAACCCAGGACGGCGATGTGTCGGCCTATATTCCCACCAACGTGATTTCCATCACTGACGGACAGATCTTCCTGGAGTCCAGTCTCTTCTTCGAGGGACAGCGGCCTGCCGTGAATGTCGGCATTTCCGTATCCCGTGTGGGCGGCGCTGCCCAGGCCAAGGCCATGAAGAAGGCATCCGGCTCTCTGCGTATCGATCTGGCCCAGTATCGGGAGATGGCAGTCTTTACCCAGTTCTCTTCCGATCTGGATGAGAACACGAAGACCCTTCTGAAGCAGGGTAAGGTATTGATGGAGCTTTTGAAGCAGCCGCTGGGGCGTCCCCTGTCGCTGTCTGAGCAGGTCATCACCCTGGTGGCAGCGCTCAACAAGAAGCTTATCGATGTGAACCCCGCCGAGGTGAAGGACTTCCAGCTGGCGATGCTCCGCTACTTTAGTGAGCGGCATCCGGAAATCGGCCGGAATATCGAAATCTCCCGCATGCTGACGGATGATTCCAAGAAGGAAATTCTGGATGTGGTAGAGGAGTTCAAGCCGATCTATGAGAAGGAGGTAAGTCTTGTCAACAATCAGGGAGCTCAGGGATAGAATCAACAGCATCGATAACACGATGAAGATCACCAACGCCATGTACCTGATCTCCTCCACGAAACTTCGCAAGGCCCGGCAGGATCTGCAGCAGACGGAACCCTATTTCTACATGCTGCAGGCCATGATTCAGCGAATCAACCGGCATCTGCCGAAGGAATTCACACATCCTTATCTGGACAGACGACGGGATATGAAGGCAACGGATAGTCGCACCGCCATCATTTGCATCACGGCGGACAAGGGACTGGCCGGCGCCTACAACCATAACGTCCTGAAGCAGACGGAGGAGATGTTGAAAACGCACCCGCAGACGAAGCTTTTCGTGGTTGGCGAGATGGGACGTGTGTATTTTCGTGCCCGGAACATTCCGATTGAGGAGCAGTTCCACTATACGGCGCAGAATCCCACGCTGCACCGGGCCCGGGTGATCACCGGACGTATGCTGGACTTGTATACTGCCCGGGAGATCGATGAGGTATATATTGTATACACGCGAATGAAGAATTCGCTGGAGATGGAGACCGAGATGCAGCAGCTTTTGCCGCTGGACAAGGTGCAGGGCAGTGCCTTCACGGAGGTGCCCCTGTCCGCCAACATGGAGGATTTCACCATGTTCCCGTCTCCCAAGGCAGTTATTGAAAATGTGGTTCCGGACTATCTGAACGGCTTTATTTACAGTGCGCTGGTGGAAGCTTTCTGTTCGGAGCAGAATGCTCGTATGACCGCCATGGACGCAGCCAATCGAAACGGCAATGAGCTGAAGCAGTCTCTGAAGACGCTTTACAACCGGGAACGGCAGGCCCAGATCACCCAGGAGATCACCGAGGTGGCTGCGGGTGCCCGGGCCCAGCAGGGGGCGATATAGTTTATCACGTGGGCTTCGCGACAGCTTCGCTGGCGGGTGCCCACGTGATGGCAGGCTCCATGCGATATAAGGGGGCCTTTGCTGACGCAAAGTCTATGATACGCTTGCCGCTAAGGCATCGCATGGGCACCCCTGCTGCGCCCATGCGATATGGAGGACGATAAATGAAGAACGGAAAAATCGTACAGGTCATGGGACCTGTTGTAGATGTAGAATTTCCGGAGGAGCCGCTTCCCATTCTGAAGACGGCCCTCGAGGTAGATAATCACGGTGTGCACAGCGTGATGGAGGTGTCTCAGCACCTGGGAAACAATACTGTGCGCTGTATCATGTTGACCGCCAGCGAAGGTCTGTCGAGAGGCATGGAGGTGGTGTCTCAGGGGCATGGCATCAGCGTACCGGTGGGCGAGAAGACCCTGGGACGTTTGTTCAATGTGCTTGGCGAGGCCATCGATGGTAAGGAACAGCCGGAAACCGAGGAGAGCTGGGAGATTCACCGGAAGCCGCCTGCTTTTACAGAGCAGAATCCGGTGCAGGAAGTGCTGGAAACCGGCATTAAAGTCATTGACCTGCTGGCCCCCTATGCGAAGGGTGGTAAGATCGGTCTCTTCGGCGGTGCCGGTGTCGGAAAAACCGTCCTCATTCAGGAGCTGATCCGGAACATTGCCACAGAGCACGGCGGTTATTCCATTTTCACCGGTGTCGGCGAGCGTTCCCGGGAGGGTAATGATCTCTATTCCGAGATGACGGAATCCGGCGTCATTAAGAATACGGCGCTGGTATTCGGACAGATGAACGAGTCCCCGGGTGCCAGAATGCGTGTGGCAGAGACCGGCCTCACCATGGCGGAGTATTTCCGGGATGTGGAGAAGAAGGATGTGTTGCTCTTTATTGACAACATTTTCCGTTTCGTGCAGGCTGGTTCCGAGGTTTCCTCCCTGCTGGGACGTATGCCCTCTGCGGTAGGTTACCAGCCCACACTGGCCACTGAGATGGGTCAGCTCCAGGAAAGAATCGCCAGCACGAAGAAGGGAAGTGTCACCTCCGTGCAGGCAGTTTATGTACCGGCGGATGATCTGACCGACCCGGCACCGGCGACCGTTTTTGCTCATTTGGATGCCACTACGGTGCTTTCTCGAAAGATCGTGGAGCAGGGTATTTATCCGGCGGTGGATCCGCTGGAGTCTTCTTCCCGTATTCTGGAGGAGTCCATTGTGGGTAAGGAGCACTATGAGACCGCCCAGCAGGTACTGCAGATTCTCCAGAAGTACAAGGAACTGCAGGATATCATTGCGATTCTCGGTATGGAGGAGCTGTCCGAGGAGGATAAGCAGACGGTATATCGTGCCCGTAAGATTCGTAATTTCCTGTCTCAGCCCTTCTTCGTGGGCGAGCAGTTCACCGGTATCCCCGGCGTGTATGTGCCGCTGAAAGATACCATTCGGGGATTCCGCGCCATTATCGACGGCGAAATGGACGCTTATCCCGAGAGCGCCTTCTTCAATGCCGGCACCATTGAGGATGTGAAGAAGAAGGCGGACAGCAATGGCTGAGACCGCACTCTTCAGTCTGAAGGTCGTTGCCTCCAATAAGCCCTTCTATGACGGGAAGGCGCAGTACCTCCGGGTACAGACGCTGGACGGTCAGATCGGCTTTATGGCCCATCATGCACCAATCGTGGTAGCCGTCGAGATTGGTGAGATGGATATCCGTAAGGAGGACGGAGAGATGATCTCCGTGGAAGTGGGTAAGGGCATTCTGCAGTTTGCCAACAATCGACTGACCGTTCTGGTGGATACCCTGGAGACGGCGGAGGAAATCGATGTCCGCCGTGCCGAGGAAGCCAAGGAGCGTGCCCAGGAGCAGCTTAGGCAGAAGCAGAGTGTTGCCGAGTACAAGATGTCCGAGGCGTCATTGGCCAGAGCCCTGTCGAGGTTGGAGTTTCAGAAAAAGCACTTTATATAATCCAAGGGAATCAAAGCGAAAATAGCCCCGCAAGCTTGCTTGCAGGGGCTTTTTTGATTCATAGGAAAGTGCATCCTATGAATCAAAAAACG
>CAVFNN010000061.1:0-6912 GCA_963623925.1 bacterium
TTAAAGAATCTTCAGGGTCTGTGTATTATTCGATCTTTGATTTTCAAGGTTCTTTGTGCGCCGCTCGTTTGAAGCAGCTTGCTTAATATAGCACTCTGTAAATAAAGTGTCAAGCAATTTTCAAAAATTTTTTTGACAGATTTTTACCCGGATTTTTCAGCCGACAATGCCGGTGAATATCCGCACCAGAAGGTTTGCTTCTTTCAGGTAACAGAGCCAGCTCCCCTCCCGGCTGAACTGCTCTGCTATGCAGGTGGTGAGGGCATTGTCCGGCAGGATTGCCGCCAGGATCAGTACAACCCAGATATAGAAAACGGCCTCCACCAGGCCCAGGGCTGCGCCGCTGAGACGATTCATAAGACTCAGGCCCGGCAGGCGCATGATGAGATCCAGGATATAGAAAACGATCCGTACCACCACGTTCACCAGCACCAGCAGCACCAGAAAGCAGAGTGCGGTCATGATGAGCCCCGTAAGCTGTTCAGAAAGGTAGTTGCTGAGATGATCAAGTCCCAAAAGACGGTACAGGTTATCCACCTGCGCCGCCGTGGTATCAACACCCACAGAGACGCCGTTCAATCCGGTATCCGTGCTACCCACAACAGCAGCTGTGCTCTCGGTAAAGACCGCCGCCACCCGCTTCTGCACCATGGCCTGCAGTGCCGCATTGCCCTGCATCCAGGAAAGGACATAGGGGTGCAGAATTTTGGTGAGTACAACAGACAGCAGAAAAGAAACCAGCGACACCGACATGCGGATCAGTCCCTTTTTGTAGCCGCAAAGCAGCATCAGCAGCATAAAGGCCCCCACCACGAGCTGCAGCCAATTCATCTTTATATCGTTTATGACAGATGCGAAATCACTCATGCGTTCAGAAAGTTCTCCTCTCGCAAAATCAACTTGCCTTCCTTATCGTACTTGTGATGGAACAGCTTCCGCCCAAGAGAGGGCTTCTCTGCCAGATCAGCGGCCTCCTCGATGAGTCGCTCCGCGTTTTCCCGGGTCAACGGCTCACCGTCCTCCTCCATCATCTCCACGCGCTCGTAGAGGGCCAAAACGGCCTTTCCGGGGATGACACAGTCAATGCGGTGCGCATACGCCTGCGCGTAATTTGCAAAGGCATCCACGTCCAGACGGATACCGCTGAGACGAGAATAGCCTCCCTCCTGCTCGACTGTCGACTCCTCTGCCATATCCTCGGTCGCAGCTTCTGCTGCCGTCTCTGCGGCATCGTCATCCTCTTCCGTATCTGCCGGTACTGTGTCTGCGGCTTTCTCTTCTGCAGACACAGCATCGTCCTCTGTCTGGGCATCATAGGGTTTCTCGGGTCTTTCCCCGGAAACAGCGGCGGAAATCGGCTGTTCTTCCCGAACAGGGATTGCTGCCGCAACCGTCTGTGCAGGACTCTCCTGCTCCAGATCCACATCCTCGATTTCGTCCTTCTTCTCGACATCAGACACCAGATCAAAAGCCTTGATGAAGAGAGGACGGTCCTCTGCCATGCGGTCAAAGCGATCCACGGTATCCACCAGCACCACGGAGGCAGAATCCTTGGGATGCTCGATGTATGCGGAAAGCTCGTCCACCACAGCATAGGTCAGAGAGCCCGCATTCTCAATGATGAGATCCTTTCCGGCAATCTTGTCCACAAAAGCGGCGAAGCCGTGCGCATTCAGCTTCTCGGCATTGGTCTTGGCCACCTTATAGTTGACGCCGTACTTCTCATGGAAATACTTGATTTCGTCCTTCGCGATCCGGAATCCATCCTCCATAGACTTAGCTTCGATGATCATGTGATAGGTGTCAAATGTCGGCACTTCCTCCGTCTCCGAAAGCTCTTCGAAAATGTCGTCGGCCACCGTCTTTGCCGCCGGCGTCGTCATGGTATCCGGTACTTCATTCACTGCTGCCGGGGTCTCCATTGCCTCTTCCATTGAAGCAGCCGCGACACGTGTTTCAACCGGTGCCTCCACATAACGCTCTGCAACAGGCACCTCCGGCGCGAAGACATTATCCTCTATCGCATCGTTTTCCTCTGCCGGAACGAATACCGCTTCTTCCGGAGCCGCTGCTGCCGGCGCAACAGCAGAAACCGCGGGGACTTCCTGCCGCCGGGAAAGAATCGCCTCCTGCTCGGGACTCAGCGCCTGGAACTGCTGCTTCAGCTCCAGTGCCCGCTGCACGTAGTCGCCAATGCCAAACATCAGTACGATTCTGTCGCAGGTCTGTACCGCTGCTGCCGGATTGCCTGCCTCCGCGTAGAGTCGGGCCAGCTCATAGAGCCACTTCTCGTCCAGCTCTGTGGAGGTATACATCTCCAGTGCGCCCGCCAGCTGCTCTGCCTTCGCGCCCTTGGCCCGCAGAATCAGGAAACGCAAAAGATACTGCTGGTCATCGTCCGGGCTCACATCACAGAATTCATTGTAGAACTCCTGGGCCGCGGGGATGTCGCCAGCCTTCAGCGAAAGCTCACTGAGACGGAACAGGAAGCGCTTGCCCACCGGTGCCCGCTCGAAGGCCAGCATCAGAATGTCCTTGGCTTCCTCATATTCGCCGTTTCGATCATAGATGTCCGCGATGGATGACAGAAGATTCGCATTCCGCACCCGACGCCAGTCAATGGTATCTGCAATCTGCATGGCGGTACTGTAGTCTCCCTCATCCACGAGCCGGGAGATCTGCTCCGCCTTGATATTAAACTCATACTTATCCATTGGATTTATCCCTTCCTTACATTGCGGCTCAGAGCTCCACCCGGCCGTCCAGGGCCCGCAGCAGCGTCACCGAATCAATATTTTCTATATCGCCTCCCACCGGCACGCCCGAGGCAATGCGGCTCACCCGTACGCCCAATGGCTTGATGAGCTTGGTGAGATATGTGGCAGTGGTTTCTCCCTCCAGAGAGGAGTTGGTGGCGATGATCACCTCATCCACCTCGCCCTGCAGCCGCTGCATCAGTTCCTTCATACGAAGATCATCCGGTCCGATGCCCAGCATGGGAGAAATGGCCCCATGGAGCACGTGATAGACGCCCTCGTACTTTCCGGTGCGCTCATAGGCACTCATGTCCCGGGTATTCTCCACCACCATGATCTGCCGGTGGTTTCGCTCCGGTGATGCACAGATGGGGCAAAGCTCCTCATCCGTCAGGGTACAGCAGCACTTACAGTAGCGCACATTGCTACGGGCCTGCAATATGGCCGAAGCCAGGGCCTCCGCCTGCTCCTGGGGTGCGTGAATGATATGAAAGGCCAGTCGCTGGGCACTCTTGGGACCCACGCCCGGCAGCCGGGACAGCTCCGCCACCAGCCGTGCAATATCCTTTGAAAAATATTCCATGGTTTAGAAGCCCAGACCCATACCGCCGGTGAGCTTGCCCATTTCGTTCTGGGAATCCGCTTCCATGTCGGCCAGTGCCTGGTTGGCAGCTGCCAGAATCATGTCCTCCAGGGTCTCCACATCCTCAGGATCCACTGCAGCCGGATCCAGCTCTACTTTGGTGAGCTTCTTCTCGCCGGAAACTGTAATCTTCACAGCGCCGCCCCCGGCCTGTCCCAGGTACTCCTTCTTCGCCAGTTCTTCCTGGGTCTCTGTCACCTTTCGCTGCATCTTCTGATACTGCTTCATCAGGTTATTCATGTTCATACCGGGCATACCGCCCTGAAAACCGCCATATCTTGCCATGCTTTCCTCCTTAGCTCTCTTCCGGTGCGTCCATGTCCACCGTCTCGATCTGAAAATTTATTTTCTTTAAATCCTCATCTGCCACATATATGGTATTTTTTCCCTCGTCCTTTTCCGAGTATACCGCCTGGAAACTGATGTCCCTGCCGTATTTCTCGGCCACGAGCTGATGCAGCTCCTCCAGGGTGCGGGCATCAGAAATAGTATTATATCCTGCTTTGCTCTTTGTCGCAATTGTCATTCCTGTATTTTCCCGGTTCGGATAAACCCAGGAATTCAGCACCGCCATCCGCACCAGTCCGTTGGTCAGCTGCGATGCCAGAGATTTCCACTCCTTTTTCAGAAGCTGCAGGTCCTCATACTGGGCCTTCGGAAGTTTGACGGCCTCTTCCCGGGGTGCTGGGGCGACAGCATTATCCTCTCCTACCGTCTCCCGGGATAATGTCTTCTGCCCTGACGCAGGGACCACGCCGGCGGCCATTTTGCGCTCCAGCTCTGCGAGGCGGGCATTCACGCCCTCCGGTGTCACATCGGTTTCGGGATAGGCCAGGCGCAGTAAGGTGGTTTCCAGCAGGACGCGTTTCTGCGTAGAGAACTTCATCTGGTTGCCCAGCTCCGACAGGATCCGGACATAACGCAGCAGCTCATCCAAGGACAGCAGTTCACTGTCTTCCCGAAGACGCTTCAGATTTTCCCGGGACATATCCACAATGCCATCCAGCTTATCCACCTTCTTCGCCATGAGCATGTTCCGAATATAGAAGAGAAAATCCGCGGCAAACTGAGACATTTCCCGTCCCTGCTCCGCCATGCTGCGCACAAGTCCCAGCATATTCTGGATATCCTGTGCAGAAAGGGCTCGGATCAGCTCTGAAAAAACCGAAGTATCCACAGCGCCCAGAATGTCCAGGGCATCCTCGTATTCGATGCGCCGATCGAACTGAAAGGCCGCGCACTGGTCCAGAAGACTCACGGAATCTCGCATGGAGCCGTCTCCCACCCGGGCGATATACTGCAGGGCCTCGGGACTTGCGTCAATGTTTTCCGCCGCCGCAATTTCCGACAGCCGCCCGGCGATCACCGGGGTCTCGATGCGGCGAAAATCGTAGCGCTGGCAGCGGGACAGGATAGTGATGGGGAGCTTATTGGGCTCTGTGGTGGCCAGGATGAAGATCACATAGCTGGGCGGCTCCTCCAGGGTCTTCAGAAAGGCATTGAAGGCACTGGTACTGAGCATATGCACCTCGTCGATGATATAGACCCGGTAACGGCCCTCCACCGGCGGATATTCCACCTGGGAGCGGATCTGCCGGATATCGTCCACACCGTTGTTGGAAGCCGCATCCATTTCCACCACATTCATGCTGGATTCCTTCAGAATGCTCTGGCAGGAGGCACATTCATTGCAGGGACTGCCGTCCACGGGATGTTCACAGTTCACCGCCCGGGCGAGAATCTTCGCCACCGAGGTTTTTCCGGTTCCCCGGGTGCCGGTGAAGAGATAGGCATGGCCGATACGGCCGGTTTTGATTTGGTTTTTCAGGGATTCGATAATGGCCTCCTGCCCCTTGATCTCATCGAAGGTCCGGGAACGCCATTTTCTGTATAATGCTGTATAACTCAAGATTTCTTTCCACCTTACAAAAGGGGCCGGACAAGCCGGTCCCTCTTATTGTTGCATCCTTATCTTTACTTCTCGTCACCGAAGGAGATGCCCACCATTCTGGCCTCCTGGACAATGCTGGACTGGGGATCCACGGTCTTCAGCTTACCGGCAATCTCGGAAAGCGGTACGGCTGTGATCTCATTGTTCTTCAGCGCCACCATGTTACCGAAACGACCTTCCTGAATGAGCTTCGCTGCCTCGGAACCGATACGGGTAGCGAATACACGATCATAGGGCACCGGCTGTCCGCCTCTCTGGGTATGGCCCGGCACCGTCACACGCACCTCGGAACCGGTCTTCTGCTGAATCTGGTCCGCCAGCTTATACGCCACGGAAGGATAGGTCTTCATATCCTCTGCCAGCTTCTTCTTCAGCTCCTTCTTACCAAGCTTCGCCTCATCCTGAGACACCGCACCCTCGGCGATGGCCACGATGGAGAAGCGGGAGCCGTTCTTGTGCCGCTCTGCAATTTTCTTGCAGACAGAATCCACATTGTAGGGAATCTCCGGCAGGAGGATAATGTCGGCACCGCCGGCAAGTCCTGCATACAATGTGAGGAGTCCCACCTTGTGTCCCATGATCTCCACGATGAATACTCGGCCATGGGAAGCCGCTGTGGTATGAATGCAGTCAATGGCGTTGGTGGCCACCTGTACGGCAGAGTAGAAGCCGAAGGTCATGTCCGTTCCCCAGAGGTCATTGTCAATGGTCTTCGGACAGCCGATGACATTGAGTCCCTCCTCCGAAAGGAGATTTGCGGTCTTCAGCGAGCCGTTTCCACCCAGCACCACAAGGCAATCGAGGCGCAGCTTCCGATAGGTATGCTTCATGGCCTCTACCTTGTTCAGACCATTCTCATCCGGCTCCCGGATCAGCTTGAAGGGTGTTCTACTGGTGCCGAGAATGGTGCCGCCCAGGGTCAGGATGCCGGAGAAATCCCGCTTTTCCATCTTCCGGTATTCATCATAGATCAGACCCCTGTAGCCATCCAGAAATCCATAAATCTCCAGGTCATCATACATGCCGTACAAGGTCTTGGCTACGCCCCGCATGGTGGCGTTCAAGGCCTGACAATCGCCTCCGCTTGTCAAGAAACCAACTCTCATAACTGTCCTTTCCGGGATGCCCCCTATCAGCTTCGTTTACCTTTAGGATTATACTGTGTCGCAAAGGGGGTTTCAAGAAAAAGATAGTATGGAACAATGCTGTGCTGCTTCCGATCGATATGCAAAAAAAGAAGCCTTACGCATAAGTAAGACTTCTTCAAGATTGCGGGAGAAGGATTTGAACCAACGACCTTCGGGTTATGAGCCCGACGAGCTACCAGACTGCTCCATCCCGCGATAATGTATTCTATTTTCATAGAAGTGGGGCCTACAGGGCTCGAACCTGTGACCCTCTGCTTGTAAGGCAGATGCTCTCCCAGCTGAGCTAAGACCCCTAAATGGATGGGGGTGGATTCGAACCACCGAAGTCATTGACAGCAGATTTACAGTCTGTCCCCTTTGGCCACTCGGGAACCCATCCATATTTGTTTTTCTGGGATATCGATTTTGATATCT
>CAVFNN010000062.1:0-6729 GCA_963623925.1 bacterium
CCTTTATACGCTCGCCGCTAAGGCATCCTGTGGGCACCCGCCAGCCAAGCTGTCGCGAAGCCCTTTATACGCTCGCCGCTAAGGCATCCTGTGGGCACCCGCCAGCCAAGCTGTCGAGAAGCCCACAGGATAGATTATGCCGGAATTCCTGCATTCCAGAGCTTCGGTCCGCCGCTGTACATGTTTACACCCTGAAGATCCTTCTTCCAGGCGAACATACCAAGGTAGTGGCCCGGGCAGATGAGGGGCAGATACTCCCAGGAATAGCCCTGCAGCTCGTCCCAGGCGGCCTTTGCATCCTCCATGTTGGTGGCGCTGGTCATATCCGTAAAGAGGCTCTGCAGCTTATCGTCCACGGACCATCCCGGATAATTTGTGCCGTAGTAGAGCTTCAGTGACGGCACCGGCACCTCGGCGAAGGTGGTGACATACAGATCATAGAGGCTGGAATCCTTCCGGTAGTCGGTCAGCGTTGCCCAGTCTACGATATTCAGATCCACGGTCATGCCGATTGCCTCCAGCTCGGACTTGAGGGCCACAGCCATCTTATCCATGCCGTTCAGGGAAGCCGCCAGGATGCGGAAGGTCTCTCCGTTGTAACCGCCGTCGGCAAGCAGCTGCTTTGCCTTCTCGGTGTCGTGAATGTTGTAGTTCTCGGAACCGGCGTCACTCTGCCAGCTGGCCTGTCCGGCATCCATGTAGCAGGAGCCCAGCTCATAGCCGCTGCCATAGCCCGCAGTCAAGATCTCATCACAGTTCACAGCGGTGTTCACTGCGGTACGGATGTACTGCTCGGCACCCAGACCTTCCTTATGGTTGAAAATCAATGCAATGGAGCCCATCTGCGAAGAAGTGGTAGTAATGTCGGGATTTGCCTCGAGACGCGGATAATCATCACTGGTGACGTTCCAGATCACATCATACTGACCGGACTCGAGACCGGCAGTCTCTGTGGCCTGATCCGGTACGATGTCGTATTCCAGGGTCTTGGTGGGCGCCGTCTTGTAGGCGGACCAGCCATCGTCTGCACTGCCCTCGGTGCCGTAGGGAACATAGTCATCAAACTTCTCCAGCTTGATGTACTGATCCTGCTGCCAGTCAGAGAACTTGTACGGGCCGGTACCGATGTATTCCTTCAGGAAGCCATTGTCGTCTTCATTGCCGCAGGCAGCGGCGGTGGTGATGGCCGCGGGCTGTGCCGAACCGGCGATCATGGAAGGAAGCAGCAGCAGGGAAGTCTCTGCCGTAATCTCTACTGTCTCATCATCTACTTTTGTGAAGCGGGCATCTCCCAGCATCGTGGCTGCTGTACTGAAGCCTTCGATCCAGCGGTTCATGGAAGCCACCACATCGTCCGCCGTCATTTCACTGCCGTCATGGAACTTGACACCCTTCCGGAGCTTAAACGTTAATGTCTTCGCATCCTCACTTAAGCTGTAGGACTCTGCCAGCTCCGGCACCGCTTCTGCCTTGCTGTTCAATGTCACAAGCTTCTCGAATACCGCACCGTCCATGATCTGCCGGGAGATCAGGGAGCTGTTCTTATGAAGATCCAGGGAAGGTGGCTGCTGGGTCACCGCGATATGCAAAGTATCCTGGAAGCTGCCGCTCTCACTGACCGCCGGACCGGAAGAAGCGGTTTCTGCCGTTGTTCCCGCCTCTGTGCTACCGGCCGCTGTTGTGCTACCGCCGTCTGTGCTGCTGCCGCTGCCGCCGCAGGCCGTCAGGGCCATCATAGCCGCCAGGCCCATGGCCAGTACTTGTTGTGATTTCTTCTTCATAACAGACTCCTCCTTTTGTATACGCAAAGGGCAGGGTCTTCCTCAAAGCCTTCTGTCAAAAGCCCGGAAAACGCCTGCCCCGTTGCACTCTACTATGAATCTCCGACCCACCCGCCAGATAGCAGGTTGTCTCTCTCCGAATCCCGGGAATCGAAATCCGGAATGAGAAACGTCTCTTGGGTACGTCCTCGAATTGCCCATAACTTAGCATGCACATTCCGTGTCCACAAATAACCCTCGGTTATGGAAGATATCTCTTATGCATATCTTTGTTTATATCAGCAATTAGTTAAAGCTAACTAATATGGTGTTTTCTTCTATTGTTTCAGAAATATCGGATCTGTTTTTGTGCATTTTGCCATGTCTTCACCTATGGGGCGCATAGACAAATTCAATACACATTGTTGAATATTTATATGAAAGAAATCCTCTTGCATTTGATTTTTCCCTGTGCTACTATGCAGAAAACCAAATAAAGGACTTACATGGGGGTAAGAATAAGGGACGCTAGTGTCTTTATTCTTGGCCCCATTTTTCAAGGAAATACAAAGGACATATTTCCTATGTGTTATCCGTGAGTCTTTTTCGGGTCCCTTATGACCCGATGCACATAAGCATCCATGAAAGGAAGGAACATTATTTATGGAAAACAATGAAGAACAGCAGCAGATCAGCGTTGCGGAAATGCTGGTGAAGGCCCTGGAGCATGAAGGCGTTGAGTATGCCTTCGGTATTCCCGGTGAGGAGAACCTCGACTTCATGAAGGCACTTCATGAATCCAAGAAAATCAAAACCATCATTGTGCGTCATGAGCAGGGCGCTGCCTTTATGGCCGATGTCTACGGACGTCTCACCGGAAAAGCCGCTGTCTGCTTCTCTACCCTTGGCCCCGGTGCCACCAACCTGATCACCGGCGTGGCCGATGCCAACGGCGACGGCGCACCTCTGGTGGCCATCACCGCACAGGTTTCTACCGATAAGATGCCGCTGACCTCCCACCAGTACCTGGATCTGGAGACCCTTTTCCAGCCCATCACAAAGCGTACCAAAATGGTGATGTCTCCCTCTTCCGTCAACGAGATCGTGCGTCTGGCCTTCAAGTATGCAGAGAGCGAGCGTCCCGGCGCTACCCATATCTGCGTGCCCCAGGATGTGGCCGGTATGCCGGTGCCCGCAGGTGCTTCTCAGAAGCTCATCAAGATTCCTACCCTTGGTAAGGAGTACGCCGACGCAGATGAGCTGGCTTCTGCCATTGCCGAGATCAACCGGGCACAGCATCCGGTGCTGCTGGTGGGTCACTCTGCCGTCCGCTCCCATGCCGCGAAAGCCCTGACCGAGTTTGCCACGCAGCTGCGAATCCCGGTCATCAATACAATGATGGCCAAAGGCATTATCCCCTATACCAATCCCTACCATCTCTGCACCATCGGCATTCCCCAAAAGGACTATGCAAACGTGATGCTGGATCAGGCGGATCTGGTGATCTGTGTGGGCTACGATATCGTGGAGCTGGCCCCCATCAAATGGAACAGCCAGAACAACCACCGCATCCTCCACATCGACAGCCGGATGGCCCACATCAACAAGCTCTACCAGCCGGATGTAGAGGTGGTGGGCGACATCAGCCACTCTCTGGAGCACATCATGCTGGCCTGCGATCCCAAGGCTGAGCCGGAGGATTTCTTCGCCATCCGTCAGGCATTCCGGGATGAAAATGCTGTTTACGCCCACGATGAGAACTTCCCCATCAAGCCCCAGCGGCTCCTCTATGATGTACGGAAGATCATGGGACCGGACGATATCGTGGTGTCCGACGTCGGCGCCCACAAGATGTGGATTGCCCGTCACTACGACTGCCACAAACCCAATACCTGTCTCATCTCCAACGGCTTCGCCACCATGGGCATCTCTCTCCCCGGCTCCATTGCCGCGAAGATGATGTATCCGGAGCGCCGAGTGCTCTCCATCACCGGTGACGGCGGCTTCATGATGAACAATCAGGAGCTGGAGACGGCGGTTCGTCTGAACGTGCCCATCGTGGTGCTGGTGCTGACCGACCAGAGCTACGGTCTCATCAAGTGGAAGATGGATGACCGCTTCCACGATCACTTCCATGTGGATTTCACAAATCCCGATTTCGTAAAGCTGGCGGAGTCCATGCATGCTGCCGGTTTCCGGGTAAATTCCACCGAAGAGCTGATCCCGACCCTGGAGCAGGCCTTCAACTGCGGCAAGCCCGCTGTGGTGGAATGCCCTGTGGACTACAGCGAGAACGAGAAGCTGACCCAGCATCTGGCTGAGGTGATCCAGCGGTATAAGAAGTAAAAAAACAAGCGCGTGTAAAAGGCCCGACCGGTATCCCGGCCGGGCCTTTTGATAGAAAGGATGGCTGCACTGTAGCTTTCTGCCGGAAGCGCTTGATGAAGCTTCCTTGTATGCACTATAATGATGGGACGATTGATACCATTTAAGCAGAAGGAAGCAGAGCCATGATCAGAGTTGCCACCGTTGAAGATGCTGAGGAATTGATCCGGATCTACCGGGAATATGTGCTGCATACGGCCATCACAACCGAATATGAGGTGCCGTCTCTGCCGGTCTTCCGGGAACGGATCCGCCGGACACTGGAACGCTATCCCTATCTTGTCAGCATTCATGAGGGAAAAATCTGCGGCTATACCTATGCGGGTCCCTTCCGGGTGCGGCCTGCCTACGGCTGGGCGGTGGAGACCAGCATTTACGTGGACCGGCAGGCCCAAAAGCACGGTGTCGGCAAGGAACTCTACCAGGCCCTGGAGCGCGCCTTGCAGCTGCAGAACATCCTAAACATGAACGCCTGCATCGGCTACCCGGATGCGGAGGACGAATACCTCACGAAAAATTCCTTCTGCTTCCACGAGCACATGGGCTTCCAGCAGGCGGCAAAGTTCCATAAGGTGGTCTACAAGTTCCGCCGCTGGTACGGCATCGTCTGGATGGAGAAGTTCATCGGCAGGCACACCGCACAACCCCTGCCGGTGCGCCCCTTCCCGGAGATCGCAGAAGATTTTCTCGCAAAACAGCAAGAAGCGGAGAAAACATAGTACCGAGGACTTTTCCCAAGTCAAAGTAATCCGCTGTTGTACGGTGTTACTGCAGCTGCAGCTCCTTGGCCCGTGTCTCAAACTCCGTCACCGTAAGGTGGGATCTCTTAGCGGCTTCCTGTACGGTGATCAAGCCATCCCGCACAAGGGATGCCAATGTTGTCATCATACCCTTTTCAAGTCCTCTGTTTTCAATTCTATCCAATACTTCGCACATGTTTCTTGCGCCCCCTTCCTTACTGACTTTGTCTTCATTGTAAACTTCTTCAAAGCGGTGATCATTCGTCATGATACTCAACAGTTGTAAAGTCTCCTGAACATGTTTCAGTTCCTGGGCCGTCGGCACATAATCATGCGTCTTTCTCATCTGCACGAAGTAATCCGCCACTACCTTAAAATCACTCTGAAACAAATCCACCTGTTCCTGCTCCAGAAACGCAATTTGGAACAGATTCATCCGGTAGTCATTCACATAGGGCTGCAGTTCCTCCGGAATTGTCAGGCAGTCCTTCAACGTAAGCTTCTGCTTCCATTCCCTCTCATATCCGAAGTATAGCACAATCGTCACAATCGGATACAGCGATTTCTGCGAATTTCCCTTCAGCAACTGCGCCCGGTACTCCGCCCCATCGTAGGCCAGCACCCGCAGCGGCATCGCAGAATCCGGTGTGCTCTGGTTTTCCATGCCAATGCTGGCGATCCGCAGTTCCCCGCGCTTCCATCGTTTGATGACATCCCGCTCCATTTCCCGCAGTTTTCCATCCGCTTTGTATGTATCCCGCGGTCCCTGTTCCTCCAGCTCTGTTTCAGCCAGTTTCTTTTCGCCATGGAATAAAAGCACATTCACGATATCCGCAAACACATCATTGTAGGATTCCAGAATCTTCTCTCCTATGTCTTTCCTGCCCATTCTCTACCTCCTTTTGCTTACTCCATATCCGCGCAAGACCATATGTTCTTGAATAAAAAATAACACAGCAACACATGTTTGTCACGCCATTCCGCAAAAGTTTATAGATTTTTAATTTTACATGCTAACCGCATCCGTCTTTTCTGTCATCTCATCCCCGGAAAATGCAAAAAGATCGTCACTGTCGCTATACAACAATGACGGTCCTTTGATCAGCAGAGAAATGCTTCCTGCTGCGTTGATTCGACTGCAATCAGATCTTATACACCCGTCCGGTCTTCCGCGCCGGTGCTGCCGGTATTGCCTCCTTGGGATAGCCCAGGATGCAGTGGCCGATGCCTTCGTACTCACCTTCGATGCCGAGCTTCTGCAGGATAGCCTTGCCCGCCTCGCTCTCAAACTCTTCCTTCGCGCGATGAATCCAGCAGGAACCCAGCCCCAGTGTATGGGCCGCCAGCATTAGATTTCCCATGACGAGACTGCCGTCATAGACATAGGTGGGTCTGGACTTCGGTGCCAGCACCACCAAGACAGCCGGTGCGCCGTAGAAGGGGTCGAAGCCCTCGTCCCAGCCGCCGATTTTCCGGTTCATCTCCGACAGCTGATCCCGCACTTCCCGATCGGTAACGGCAATGATGATGGGGCACTGCTGTCCCATGCCACTCGCCGCATAGAGTCCCGCCTCGATGACGCTGTCGATATCTTCCTGCTTCGGCATCTCCGGCAGGTATCCCCGGATGCTTCTTCTCTCTTCCATTGCTTTGATCACTTCGTTCATGTTTTGCCTCCTGCTGCTTGTCCTGTTATGTCCTGCGAAAGACTTCCGTGATTCGTTGTGCTTCCATGCTCATTATAGTAAAAATCATTGATAATTCAATAACAATCTTCACATGTACACACGATACTGCTCTCCGCTGATATGAAACAAGCGGCAGATATTCGCCTCGGAAAAGGC
>CAVFNN010000063.1:0-6248 GCA_963623925.1 bacterium
ACCTTATCTTATCAGAGAGAATCGACATTTCCCAGAAAATAAACTATAATTGCCTTGCACTGATGTCTAAAATACAGGAGAAAAGTATGGAGAAATCAAAGGTTTATTTTACGGATTTCCGCACCAATCTGGGAGTAAGTCTCCCCATGAAGCTGACAAAGCTCATTAAAAAGGCCGGCATCGGCGAAATCGACATGGACGGAAAATTTGTGGCAATCAAGATGCATTTCGGCGAGCTGGGCAACCTGGCCTTTCTCCGTCCGAACTACGCAAAGGCTGTGGCTGATGTGGTGAAGGAGCAGGGCGGACTTCCCTTCCTGACCGACTGCAACACTCTGTATCCGGGCAGCCGAAAGCATGCGCTGGAGCACATGGACTGTGCCAACCTGAACGGCTTCAATACGGTCACCACCGGCTGTCAAATCATCATCGGCGATGGTCTCCGGGGCACGGATGACGTGGCGGTTCCGGTACCCAACGGCGAATATTGCCAGGAGGCCTATATCGGCCGGGCCGTGATGGACGCGGACATCTTCATTTCCCTGACCCACTTCAAGGGCCATGAGCAGGCGGGCTTCGGCGGCGCCATCAAGAATATCGGCATGGGCTGCGGCAGCCGTGCCGGAAAGATGCAGCAGCACAACAGCGGTCATCCCGTGGTGCACGAGGAGCTGTGCCGCGGCTGCCGTCGCTGTGCCAAGGAATGTGGTTCCGACGCCATTGTCTACACAGACAAGACAGATGCGAACGGCAAGACCCTGAAGAAGGCCTACATTGATCCGGCACTCTGCAAGGGCTGTGGCCGCTGCATCGGTGCCTGTGCCTTCGATGCCATCGAAAACGAGAACTGGAACGCACCGCAGCTTCTGGGCTGCAAGATGTCCGAGTATACCGCAGCGGTTTGCCATGGACGTCCCTGCTTCCACATCAGCCTAATCACGGACGTTTCCCCGAACTGTGACTGCCACGGCGAAAACGATGCCCCGATCCTGCCGAACATCGGCATGCTGGCTTCCTTCGATCCGGTGGCGCTGGATCAGGCCTGCGTGGATCTCTGTGAACAGGCAACGCCCTTCGCCAACAGCCAGCTGGGCGAGCATCTGCATGATCCGCATTTCCATGACCACGGCAATGTATGGCAGAACAGCAACCCGAACACCGCCTGGAAGGAAACCCTGGAGCACGCCGTAAAAATCGGCCTCGGCACCCGGGAGTATGAACTGATCACCATGAAGTGATTGTGCTTCATTCACAACATAGGAAAAGAGAGTGCCGCATATTTCGCGACGCTCTCTTTTTTTCTTTCCCTACATACCTTTTTCCTTTTTCTTGTTGATCAGCTTGTCAATATCCGCAAACGCGTTTTTTTCCTGATGCTTCTGCTTGGTGGCGTGCTTTGCCAGTGACTGCTCCAGCTTCTTGTAATCGAGCTTGGTATACTTTTCAGTAACATTTTTTTTGTTATTTTGCGTATTACTTTCCACAACCACCCAATCGTCCTGCACCCGCTCCGTCAGGCTATTGAATTCAGGAATCTCCTCCATCAGCTCCAGCATCCGTACAACGGTCTGACGACGTGTATTTCCCGCGGTGGAGCCGGATTTTAATCCGCTCTGATCTGCCTTCATGTAGTTTGCCACATAGGTACGGCATGCATCATAGGCATTCTTTGCTTTGTTCAGATCCTTGCTGTCCTGCAGATACTCGCCGACAGCATGCATCGTATCGTTGAAAATTTTCGGATTCTTTTTATCTCTGCCAAAGAAGCCCTTCTTTCTTGTGATATCTCCTGCCGCCTCATATACCTCCTGCAGCTTCTGGCGACCTTCGCTAGACCTCTTCATTCCTTCAACGACATGATCATATCGCTTCGTTACATCCTGGAAATACGTCGCATACTTTTCGTTGAGCGCCTTCAGGCTATCCTTACCGGTCTGATAATTGTTCCCAATCGTTTCCAGCTGCTCCGGCGTAAACTCAACATCCCTCTTTCTGATCCGAGGAGCCAACGCATCTTCGGCCTGCTCTACTTTTTGTGCCAGCGGTGCAAGCAGCGCATCAATCGATTTCTTACGGTTCTCACACACTACCAGCGTATTCTCCCGCATTGCCTTCCGCTCCAGATCCAGCTTTGCCTTATCCTGAAGAAGCTGCTCCATCTGCTCCTTGGTCATCACATCAAGATTTTTGCTCTGTCGAACCAGCGCCTCCTGTTTCTGATCCAGTTCGCGTTCTCTCGCGCCATACTGATCATATTCCGCTGACCACTTCTTCTCTTCCTGCTTCAGGCGGATATAACCCTGGTTTATCACATTTTTATATTCTGTCCAGGCCTGTGCATAGCTGTTTTGCGCTTCTACATCCAGCTTGGGAACCTTATTGTTCGCAATCTCATCATTGAGCGCCTGCTCAAACTCTGCAACTTTGTCGTTCAGCTGCTCCTCGTAGTCGGCAATATCCGGATCTGACTGCAGCTTCGCCTTGATATCCTGCAGAATCTTCTGGTTTTCCTGCAGCATAGTCTCATATTCCGACATCTGCTTCACTCGCCTCGGCAAATACTGCAGTTCCCTATCATAGGACTGTGTTGCATACTGGAAGAAGCCGTCCTTTCTCCGTTCTTCCTTGTCCACAGCTTCTTTGAAACGCACTTTTGCATTATTCAGGGCATTCTGTATAGCCTTATCGTTGTCGTTATCAATGCTTCTGATCTTTTCATGCACCGGATCCAGCGCATTCTGCGCAAAGGCTTCCGTGACCTGTTTTCTGATATCCTGAAGACCGGCGTCATGCATCGCCTCACTGGCCTTTTTTACCGCATCCTCCGGTGCCGCTTTTCCTGCCCGGATCTTGTCCAGTGTATCATAGAACGGCATATAGGCACGAAGCTCCTGCACATCTCCATCGGCAAACTGCCGGAGAAGCTGAAGACGATTCTTCACGTAGCGGTATCTGCTATCCTCACTGTCCCGCACACCAAGAATGATCTCATCCGCATTCTGTCCGTTGCCAAGCGTATTCTCGATCTCTTTGATGCCATCCCGTACATACTGCTTCTCCCCAGCATCAAGCACAAGATTCATATTTCTGGCGAAGTTCGTGATCTCCTGATCCGGCATCTTCTTACTGGCGTGAAGCGCATCGAAAGCCTCCAGACATTCATCCCGCACTCTTTTCGTAAACTCAATGCCGCTTGTAAACGCCAGCGCGTTGTACGATATCGATCGCCATGCCTCCAGAAAATCCTTCTTAAAGTCCTTCAGACTGTTCTTCTCTCCGAAGAGCGCTTCCCGGTCCATTGCATTGGTCAATCCCATTTCGTAATAAACGGTAAACAGCTTGTCATAGTCTGACGCTGCATCGAAGGGACGCTCTCCGTTGTAAACCTCCAGCAGCGTTTCCATATTCTGACGAACCTCATCTGTATATGTATCCGCCTCAAATGACTCATTAAACAGCGCAAAAGCCTGCTTCTGCTCCTCTTTAGCCTGGGGAACTGTATACCACATATGCGTTTTCTCCTTCCCATTTCTTTTGTACCGTGTATTTCTCTGATCCGCTAAGTATGTGTGTTGTATTTCCAAAATCTGCGCTGAGTATAGCATTCGAAAGGGCACACAAGAGACACACAATTTTTTGATTCATAGGATGCACTTTCCTATGAATCAAAAAGACCTCGAGAAAACTCGAGGCCTTTTATCACCAGTACAGCATGATGAGCCACAAGGGGAATGCGCATTTTCGCTCATCAGCGAACGTATACGTAACCGTCCATGATGCGGCGTGCGGTTCTCTGCACAGCCACGCCCGGCACCTTCGCTTCTGCCGGATCCTCGCCCTGCTTTTCTACCGTCGGAACCATGGTCATCACGCCGCTCGGATGGCCGATGCGAATGTTGGCTGCCGCAGAATCCCGGACAACCTCTGCCACCAGACTTCCCTCCAACTTTGCTGCTACCGCGATGGAGCTTGCTGCCGTCAGCGGGCAGGCCTTGTGGCATTTGAATACGGAAATGACTCTTGCACAGACATCCATCTTCTCCGCCTCGGTCTGCTTGCCTTCAATGTCAGTATAGCTTACCGGTCTGGTCACAAAGCCAACCTTCGGAACGCCCGGCTGATGATCCGTGGCATCCTGCAGATCCTTGGCAAATCCCATCATGACACAAGCTGTTCCGCGGATCTTTTCCAGAAGATCGGATACCGCTTTGTTGGCGTTGACTTCTTCCGGAAGCTCTGTTCCCTTCATACCGATGTCCTCTGCCCGAACCAGAACGATCGGGTTGGAAACATCCAGAATCGTTGCCTCCAGCTTTCCGAATCCCGGAATGTCCAGCACATCTTTTGTCTTTCCGGTCGGCAGGAGCTTTCCGGTCTTGGCGCCTGCCGGATTCAGGAAATCTACCTTTAACTCGGCTGCGGTACCGTCTACACCTGCAATCTCACAATCACCATCATTCGCAAAGGTATGCGTCTCCGGATCGATCGGAACATCCACATTGATATATTTGTCGGTGTTCTTGTTCAGCATGCGGACCGTGGTCACCGGTTCCGTGATGGGAAGCATGCCCTCCTCTACGGCAAAGGCCGGAACCGCTGCAGTCATGTTTCCGCAGTTTGACTTGTAATCCACCTGACGCTTTCCGACAATGACCTGACCCACCAGATACTCAATGTCTACACCCGGCTCCTCAGATTTCCAGATCACCACGATCTTGTTGTTGGAAGAAACGGTGCCGCCCATGCCGTCGATCTGTTTCGGATCCGGACATCCCATAACCTGCATGAAAATGTCATCCCACTCTGCACGATCTGCCGGGAGATCCTCCTTCTTGAAAAGACAGCCCTTGGATGTACCACCTCTCATAAATACCGTTTTGAACTTTTTCATGATCTTTTCCTCCCGATATTGAATGCTGCATTTAGCTTCATAAATACTTATTTATCTTGGATTCGCTCTGTCATCATACAATATCTATTTCCAAAATACCATGTTCGTAATGCACAGTATTTTCACTTTGTTTTTGTAACATTTGTTAGTGATTTTCACTTTTGTTATTCCAATGCCTTTTCCTCGTTTTTCTGCTATAATGGGCTTATTTACAGATTCAAGATGCAGGAGCGCACTCTTATGAATATCAAGAACACTTTTGAAGAGGATTCCTCAACCCTCATGTCGGAGATTGCCGATCTCTATTACAATCAGGGGCTGACCCAGCAGGAAATCGCCAGTCGCTATGACTGCAATCGCTTCAAAATCGCAAAAATGATACAGAATGCCCGGGAGGAAGGCATTGTGGAAATCACGATCCACAAGCCCTGCAAACGACACCGGCTGCTGGAGAAATCCCTCATGGAAAACTTCCAGCTTTCCAATGCCATCGTTCTGGATGCGCGGGATTTCTCCCGCTCCGAGGCCATGAACATGATCGGTAAAGCCGGCGCCCTGTATTTGGAGCACCTGCTTTCCCCAGGATCCACCATCGGTGTAACCTGGGGCAAAACCATCCGCAGCATCGTCTCTGCCTTTGATCCGAAAACCCAGAATCCGGTCAAGGCCGTGCAGCTCTGCGGCTGTTTTCAGCACATGAATTCTTCAGATGGTTCCAGAAGCATTGCCCACACCATTGCCACAAAATTCAACGGGGAATATTTCTACATTAACCTGCCCATCTACATCAATGATGAACCGGCGCGAAATGCCGTGCTGCGGGAACCGCTCGTGGAAAACACCCTGAACGCCACACGGAAAATGGATGTGGTACTGACCGGCGTCGGCAGCACTTCCAGCCTGCCCTTCAACAATCCGGTTTTGAAGCCCTACATCACAGAGGCGGACTGGACAGAGGAAGCAAACTGCCTCGGCAGCATTTACGGTCATGTCATCGACCAGGATGGCCGCCTCGCCAACATTAGCCTGAACCGAAAGCTTGTGTCCGCTTCCCTGCAGGATATCCTCACCACCCCGCACAAGGTTGCCGTGGCCACCGGCCGTCACAAGGTTGACATCCTGGCCGCCTGCATGAAAAACCGCTATTTCAACGAGCTGATCACCGATCGGGCGACCGCCGAGATGCTGCTTTCTCTGTAAAGGACAAAACGAAAGCGACCAACTTTTTACGGTTGATCGCCTTCAGATTTGTAATTCCTGCTTGTTATCTATGCTATGACAAGCTCATTATCTTTAATGATTTTCTCAATCTCACTCGTGCTCTTTTGGGTTGCCAGTGAGATCTGTTCTATTGAGA
>CAVFNN010000064.1:0-6014 GCA_963623925.1 bacterium
CAACATAACAGCGGTAAAAGGAGCGGGACGGCAATGAAGCTCATGCGGACAGAGGAAGCGGTAGGGCAGATGCTCTGCCACGATATCACCCAGATCATCCGGGGCGTGAAGAAGGGCCCGGTATTCAAGAAGGGACACATTATCACAGAAGCGGACATTCCGGTGCTGCTTTCCGTGGGCAAGGATCATATCTATATCTGGGAAGTGAGCGAAGGCATGATGCACGAGAACGATGCCGCCATGGTGCTTTACGAGCTCTGCCGCAGTGAAAATATGCATGCCTCCGACATTTCCGAGGGTAAGGTGGAACTGATCGCGGACTGCGACGGCCTGCTGCGGGTGGACCGGGAGCGGCTCCTGCAGGTCAATGCTTTCGGCGAAATGATGATCGCCACCCGGCATGACGGCTTCCCTGTGAAAAAGGGCGACAAGCTGGCGGGCACCCGCATTATCCCGCTCATCATCGAGAAGGAAAAAATGGAGCGGGTACAGGCACTGGTCAACGGCGCGCCGATTCTGCGGCTCCTGCCCTTCCGGCCGCGGAAGGTCGGCATTGTCACCACGGGAAATGAGGTCTACTACCATCGTATCGAGGATACCTTCACGCCGGTGGTGGCGGAGAAGCTCCGGGCCTACGGTGGCGAAATCGTGGCGCATGTATACAGCAGTGACGACACAGAGATGGAATTGGACGGCATCCGGCAGGTGCTCGCGGCAGGTGCAGAGATGGTGATCTGCACCGGTGGTATGTCTGTGGATCCCGACGACCGCACGCCCTATGCCATCCGGCAGACGGCGGATCGGGTGGTGAGCTACGGCGCACCGGTGCTGCCGGGGGCCATGTTCATGCTGGCCTATAAGGGGGCGCATGATGAGATTCCGATTCTTGGCCTTCCCGGCTGTGTGATGTATGCAAAACGCACCATCTTTGACCTGATTCTGCCGCGGCTTATGGCAGGAGAGATCGTGGAAAAGGAAAGCATTGACCGACTCGGGAACGGGGGACTCTGTCTGAACTGTCCTACCTGTACCTTCCCGAATTGCGGCTTCGGAAAGGGCTGAGTGCAATGAAGGAAGAATTTTTTACTGCCTTGGAGGCGCTGGATCCGAATGTCGAGAGCTACAGCCTTACCTGCCTTTCACCGGAGCATCTCGGGGAGAAAGTCATTTGGGCCGGAGGTGAGTGGGCCTATAGGGACATATCCAACGGGTACCCGCAAGCCAAGCTTGCGCTTAACCCGTTGGATAGTGGCTGCGGCATTTTCTCGTTGGCGGGAGAATCGTTTTATGTCGAGCGCCTGGGCCATGAGAAAAAGCTCATCATCTGCGGGGCCGGACATGTGTCCATCGCCATCATTAAAATCGCAAAGCTGCTGGCGCTCCATGTCACCTGCATCGATGATCGTCCGCTCTTTGCGGATCATGCCCGGGAGGCCGGTGCGGATCAGGTCATTTGTGAGACCTTTGAGACGGCCCTGTCCGGGATCGAAGGGGACAGCGACAGTTATTTCGTGATCGTGACCCGGGGACATCAATATGATCGGGACTGCCTGCGGGCCATTGCCGGAAAAAAACACGCCTATATCGGGCTTATGGGTTCCCGGCGCCGGGTGCAGCTCGTGAAGGAGGGCCTGCGGCAGGAGGGTGTCAGCGGCGAGGTGCTGGACAGCGTGCATACGCCCATCGGTCTCGCCATCGGTGCTGAGACGCCGGAGGAAATCGCGGTTTCCGTGATGGCGGAGATCATCGAAGTGAAGAACGGGGCGCAGCGCAATGTCGGCATCCCGGAGGAGATCCTGCGGGCGGTGATCGGCGGCCATCACCGGGAAAAGGAAGCCGGGGACAAGGTGCTCTGCACCATTGTCCGGCGGAAGGGCTCCGCGCCCCGACAGGTGGGCACGAAAATGCTGCTGCTTTCGGACGGGCGCTGCATCGGTACCATCGGCGGCGGCTGCATTGAAGCGGAAGTGGTTCGGCGGGGCCGGGAAATGCTGGCGGCAGCCGAAGACGAGGAAAGGCGAAACTCGGTGAATCATCTTGTGAATCCTGATGCAAACCCGGTGGATCATCTTGTGAATCCTGATGCAAACCCGGTGGATCATCTTGGGCATTCGGACAGGATTCATCTCGAGCCTGAAGCTCTCGATGAACTTGCCTCCGGCAAGCATGCATCTTCGATGCATGTCAGATTGTTCCGAGGTTTGCCTGATGCAAACCTCTTCACTGTAGACCTCACGGCGGAAATGGCCAGTGATGAGGGCATGGTTTGCGGCGGCAAGGTGGAGGTTCTGCTGGAGCGGATTCCGGCTGCATCGGCCGCGGCGGCAGAGGGGCAAATGTCTGCGAAGGCGCAAGATACCGCGCAGCGGGAGGACCTGTCGTGAGCTGCCCCGCTGTACTGACGGACAGCTTTGGACGCCGCATCAATTATCTCCGGCTGTCCATCACGGACCGCTGCAACCTGCGCTGCAAGTATTGCATGCCCCGGGGACTCGAAGGACGGAAGCTGCCCATGGCGGAAATTCTGTCTTACGAGGAACTGTTGCGTGTGGCTGAGGCAGCGGCGAAATTGGGTATCAACCGCTTCAAAATTACCGGTGGCGAGCCGCTGTGTCGCCGGGGCTGCGCCGCCTTGATCGGCAGCTTAAAGCAGCTGCCGGGGGTGGAGCAGGTGACCCTAACCACAAACGGCGTGCTTCTGAAGGAGGCGCTGCCGGAGCTGTGCCGGGCGGGTTTAGATGCAATAAACATCAGTTTGGATACACTGGACCCGCGGAGGTATGCGGAGATCACCGGCCAGGACGCTTTGCCGAAGGTACTGGCAGGTCTGGAGGCGGCTCTCGCGGCGGAGCTGCCCGTGAAGATCAATGCGGTGCTGATAGAAGGGAATGCCGATGCCTGGCAGGATCTTCTGGCTTTGGCGAAAAACCGGCCGCTGGACGTGCGCTTCATTGAACTCATGCCCATCGGCTACGGCCGGGCGCAGAGGGGCATTTCCAATGTGGAACTGCTGTCGGCGATGGCCGCCCTTTACCCGGGCATGGCGCGGGACCCGCGGCAGCATGGCAACGGACCGGCGGTATACTATCGCATCCCGGGATTTTGCGGCAGTGTGGGTTTCATCAGCGCGGTGCATGAGAAGTTCTGCAGCACTTGTAACCGCCTCCGGCTCACGGCCGAGGGACAGCTGAAGCCTTGCCTCTGCTACGGGGAAGCCGTCGATCTCCGGGGAATTTTGCGCCGCCCGGACAGCAATGCGGCACTGCTGCAGGAAAGCATCCGGGAAGCGGTGCGGCAGAAGCCCCGGGCCCACTGCTTTGAGGATCTCGCGGCGGTAACAGAAGGAAAGGAAATGGTAGAAATCGGAGGATGAGTATGCAGGGAAAGGTGATGGCCGTTTGCACAAGCCCCGAAAAGGGCACCGGCAAGACCCCCAGGGACAGCATTCGGCTCCTGCCGGATTACGGCATTGAGGGGGACGCCCATGCGGGGAAGTGGCACCGGCAGGTGAGCCTTCTTTCTTATGAAGAAATCGAGAAATTCCGGGAAAAGGGCGCAGATATCGCTTTTGGTGCCTTTGGCGAAAATGTCGTGCTTTCCGGCATTGACCTGAAGACACTGCCGGTGGGCACCCGACTTCGTATCGAGGAATGCCTCCTCGAGGTCAGCCAGATCGGGAAGGCCTGCCACAGCCATTGCGCGATTTTCAAGACCATGGGCGACTGCATCATGCCCCGGGAGGGAATCTTCGCCGTGGTGCTGGAAGGCGGCGAGATCCGTCCCGGTATGGTGGCGCAGATGATCCCTGCGGCCCCCGATCGGCCATTTCGCGCCGCTGTCATTACCCTCTCAGACAGGGCGGCTGCCGGCAGCTACGAGGACCGCTCCGGCCCGCTGCTCAGGGAAATGCTTTCGGCGGCAAATTACCGGGTGGAGGAGACGCTGCTGCTTCCCGACGGCAAAGAGAAGCTTGCGCAGGAGCTGCGGCGTCTCGCGGACCAGCGGCAGATCGACCTGATTCTCACCACCGGCGGTACGGGTTTCTCGGAGCGGGACCAGACGCCGGAGGCCACGAAGGCGGCCTGTGAGCGGGAGGTGCCCGGCATCGGTGAGGCGCTCCGGGCCTATTCCCTGCAGTTCACGAGGAATGCGATTCTGAGCCGCCAGACCGCCGGAATCCGCGGGAAAAGCCTCATCATCAACCTGCCCGGCAGCCCCAAGGCCTGTCGTGAAGACCTAGAGTTTCTGCTCCCGGTACTGCCCCACGGCCTCGGGATACTGCGGGGGACGGCAACGGACTAGAACGGGAACGATTGACACCATATGTGACACCATGTATAATGCGGATAGGAGGAATGGAGAATGTCAAAGTGGGATAAGCTGATCACACGTATATGCACTTTATCGAAAGACCTCCGCTTTGATGAGTTACGGAAGGTATTGGAAGGTTATGGATATGTAATGAATGCACCAAGAAGTGGAAGCAGTCATTACACCTTCAGAAAGCAAGGATGTATGCCGATTACGATACCGAAGCATGAACCAATCAAGAAAGTATACGTAGAAATGGTAAGGCACATTGTAGAAGGTGAGGCGAAGGACAATGAAGACGCTGAATGATTATATGGCAATGCCCTATCGTATGGAAATTGTAGAAGATAAGGATGAAGGCGGATTTGTGGCTTCTTATCCGGATCTGCCCGGCTGCATAACTTGCGGTGAAACTGTGGAGAGTGCGGCAGCAAATGCGCGGGATGCGAAAAAAGCATGGCTTGAGGCGGCATTGGAAGAGGGGGTGGAAATTCACGAACCCGACAGTCTGGAAGATTATTCCGGACAGTTTAAATTGAGAATTCCACGAAGCCTGCACAGATCACTGGCAGAACATTCTCAGAGAGAGGGAATTAGTATGAATCAGTACTGTGTGTATCTTCTTGCCAGAAATGATGCGGTGTTTTCTAAATAACCAGGAATACATAATTGTGCCGGAGGCTAACGGCCTGTCGGAACAAGCAAGTGAAAGGAAAAAGAACATGAAAAAGACAATCTGGACCAGAGTGACCGCTGCGGCATGTGCAGCAGCATGTGCAGTGGGACTGAGCGCCTGCGGCAGCAGTACGGCAAGCACCACGGCAGCAGCTACCGAGGCAGCCACAGAAGCGACAACTGAGGCAGCCACCGAGGCGGCAGCAGAGGAGACAGCGGTGGAGGAAGCTTCTTCCGATGCGGTCTATACCTCAGACAGCGGCTACAACGATGAGGAGACCGAGATTCAGGTCTTCATCGCCGCATCCCTTAACACCGTGATGACCGATCTGGCAGCCCGCTACAATGAGATCCACCCCAATGTGAAGATCACCTTCAATGCGGATTCCTCCGGAAAGCTTTTGACCCAGATTGAAGAGGGATATGCCTGCGACGTTTTCTTCTCCGCTGCCCAGAAGCAGATGAACACACTGGAGAACGATGACCAACTGGTGGTAGAGGGCACCCGCAAGGATGTGCTGAACAACCAGGTGGTGGTGGTTACCCGGAAGGACAGCGGCACCAAGGTGACCGGCCTTGAGACTCTGAAGGATGCCCAGTCCATCGCGCTGGCAGACGGCTCTGTGCCGGTGGGCAAGTACACCAGACAGGCCCTCGTGAAGGCCGGTATCCTGCCGGAGGCTGAGGATGTATCGAAGATCACTACCCAGGAGGTTTCCGATGCCCTCGGCGGTGTGGAGATTTCCGAGCAGTCCAATGTATCCAAGGTGCTGGCAGCTGTGGTAGAGGGCTCCTGCGAGGTAGGTACCACTTACTATTCCGATACTTATGGTTATGAGGATCAGCTTGACATTCTGGAGAAGGTTTCCTATGATCTCACCGGAAATGTGATCTATCCCATCGCACAGGTACAGAACGATGAGGCCGATGATGTGGAGAAGGCAGCCGCCAAGGACTTCATCGACTACGTCACCAGCGATTCCGTGAAGGAAATTCTGGAGAGCTACTATTTCGATACGAATGTTTAA
>CAVFNN010000065.1:0-5385 GCA_963623925.1 bacterium
GAACAGTATTCGCCGTCAATGGGCGGCACATCCAGAAAATGCGTGGAGCCGATCAAATATTCCGCCTCCGGTGCACAATGGGGATCGTAGACATTGTCCAATTCCACCCCGAGCAGAATTTCCAACCGCCCTTTGTACTTCTCTTGCAAGCGACGAATCTCCTGCACATAGGCCGGGAAATCCATGTGTACATCCGGGTCCATGTGCCCGGAAAAGCCCAATGTATGAAAGCCCCGGCGAAGGGCTTCTTCCGCCATCTCCTCCGGGGTGTTGCTGCCGTCACAAAACGTGCTGTGGGTATGATAATTTGCAAGAATCGCTTTCATACTTTATTCCTCCGCGGCCAGCGCTTCCAGGATCCGCTCGTAATGCAGGAAGCCCTGTTCCTTGTGAATGTCCGCAATCTCACCGATGGACGCGAGACGCCCGTCAATGGACTCCTCTTCCTCAATGGTGATGTCCTTCTCTGTGAAATCCAGGTGGAAATGGAAGATGTCCACGAAGTAATTGTCTCCCCGCGCCTCGTCCACATTGGCATAGCTGTAAATGGGCTTTCGGTCGATTTCCATGAGACCATGCTCCGTGAGCACAAGTCCGGTTTCCTCCCGTACCTCCCGGGTCACCGCGGTGAAGGCATCCTCTCCTGCCTGGGCACCGCCGCCCGGCACTTCCCAGGAACCGGCTGCCCATTTCTTGTCCAGCGCCCGCCTTGTGATCAGAAAACGTCCCTCCCGGTCCTCCAGCAACGCCAGCACATAGAGCATGTACTGCCCCTTCTGCATGAACGCGCCCTTCCGGGGCACCGGCTGACCGATACGGTGGCGGTTTTCGTCATAAATGTCGATAAATTCCATGTCAGTCCTCATTTGGTGTAAGGTGAATGCAAATTCTGCCACTGGATTTGCTTCGAGCTTGTCGCTCTCAGCAAACTCGCTTTCGCGAGCAACTCCCCCATTGCAGGGGCAGTTGTCAGTTCGTTACGAAATTTGCTTGATGCAAATTTCTCCACTCTGAAAACAGCTCTCCGTGCCCATATGGCAGGCGGGACCGTCCTTTCGGACCTGCACCAGAATGGCATCGTTGTCGCAGTCACTCTCCAGTGTCACGACATGCTGATAATTGCCGGAGGTCTCTCCCTTCAGCCAAAGCTCCTGCCGGGACCGGGACCAGAAGCAGGTGAGTCCCCGCTCCAGCGTGATTTCCAGCGACTCCCGGTTCATATACGCAAGTGTCAGTACCCGCTTTGTCTCGTAGTCCTGAACGATGCAGGGCACCAGTCCCTTCTCATCGAAACGTATACAGGAAAGATCGATTTTTGATGTATCCATGCCCTTCCTCCCTCAGATGCGTACGGCAATGCCTTCTGCCCGCAGACGCTCTTTGAGCGCCGTGATGCTGACTTCGCCAAAATGGAATATGCTGGCCGCAAGGCCTGCAGAGATATCCGGAATCTCCCGGAACAGTGTCACAAAATCCTCCATGGAACCCGCACCGCCGGAGGCGATCACCGGCACCTTCACAAGGGCATTCACCGCCGCCAGCATGGGAAGGTCAAAGCCCTGCTTGACACCGTCTGTGTCAATGGAATTCAGCACCACCTCACCGGCACCGCGCCGAACGCCGTCCTTGATCCATTCCAGTGCATCCATGCCGGTGTCGATACGGCCGCCGTTCTGGAATACATGGTAGGCATCGCCCACTTTTTTTGCGTCCACAGAAAGCACCACGCACTGGTTGCCGTACTTCTCCGCTGCCGCATTGATGAGATCGGGATTCCGGATGGCACCGGAATTGACGCTAACCTTGTCGGCACCGCACTTCAGCACCCGGTCAAAATCGTCTACGGTATTGATACCACCGCCCACCGTCAGGGGAATAAAAATCTTCGACGCCACCTCTGTGAGGATCTCCGTGAACAGCTTCCGTCCCTCGAAAGAGGCGGTAATGTCATAAAACACCAGCTCATCGGCACCGGCCCGGGAATAGTACTCCCCCAGTGCCACCGGGCTGGAAACGTCCCGGAGTCCTTCGAAATTCACGCCCTTTACCACTCTGCCGTCCCGCACATCGAGACAGGGAATGATGCGCTTTGTGATCATGTCCTTCCCTCCTTATTCCGCTGCTTCGTCATTCACAATGCGAAGCGCCTCTGCAAGCTCCACCACACCCTGGTACATCGCTTTTCCCAGAATAGCGCCATAGAGCCCCAGCTTCTTCAGCGCCCGGATATCCTCATAACTGGAGACACCGCCGGAAGCCGTAACGTTGATGCCCCGGAGCTTGCTGAGCTTCTCGTAAAGCGCGAGGTTCGTGCCCTGCATGGCGCCGTCCTTCGCAATGTCAGTGACAATGACGGTATCCACCTGCAAAGCCACAAGATGCTGCAGGAAATCAAACATATCCACATCCAGAACGTCCAGCCAGCCGTGCACGGCCACCTTGCCGTCCTTCGCATCCACGCCCACCGCGATATACTTTCCGAAACGGGCCAGAGCCTCCTTCAGAAAAGCCTCATCCGTGACGGCCTTGCTACCCAGGATCACCCGCTCAACACCGGCTGCCAGGTACTTCTCAATGGTTTCCAGAGAACGGATGCCACCACCGATCTCCACCGAAAGTCCAGTCTCCCGGCAGATCGCTTCCACCACAGAAAAGTTCGGGGTGGTGCCGTCCTTCGCGCCTTCCAGATCCACCAGATGGAGCCACTTGCCGCCCTTTGCTTCGATGTCCTTTGCCGTGGCCACGGGGTCATCGGAATAGACGGTCATTTGCTTGTAGTCTCCCTTCAGAAGGCGCACTACCTTTTTGTCATATAAATCAATTGCCGGAAACAGCAGCATATTTTCTCCTTTGCTGTACACTTACTGCAGACTGGTGAAGTTTTTAAGAATGCGGAGGCCCGTCTCACCGGACTTCTCCGGGTGGAACTGGGTCCCGAAGACATTGCCGTTCTGGACCGCTGCCGTCAGCGGAACGCCGTATTCCGCCGTGGCGAGAAGGTGGGCATCGCAGTCAAAAGCTGCATAAGAATGGACAAAGTATACATGTGCGCCCTCCTGCAGACCCTCGAAAAGAGGACTTTCCTTCAGGAAATGCAGCGCATTCCAGCCCATGTGGGGAATGTCGAGATGCGCCGGAATCACACCTTCAATTTCCCGCACCTCCCCCGGTACGAGGCCGAGTCCCTCATGAATACCGTATTCACTGGAACGGTCAAAGAGAAGCTGCATGCCGAGACAGATGCCCAGCATGGGCTTTCCCTTCTTCGCTTCCTCCTGCACCAGAGAAAACATACCGGCACTCTTCAGCTTTTCTGCGGCATCACCGAAGGCACCGACACCCGGCAGAATCAGGTGATCCGCTGCCGCGATCACCGCCGGATCCCGGGTCACCACCGCCTCTGCGCCGATGGCCGCCATGGAGCTTTTCAGAGAAAAAAGATTGCCTACGCCATAATCAATGATTGCTGTCATACTGACCTCCTGCTGCCTGCTTTAATCTCTGTCCTCTTTTCCGAATCGAATGTCCACGGCTCTGGCATGGGCCGTGAGGCCCTCCTTGTTGGCGAAGAAGGAAACCTTGTCGTAATCCTTCTCCAGCGCCTCCCTTGTATAGTAGCTGTACTGCAGCTTCTTCACGAAGTCATCCACGGACAGGGGGCTGTAGAAACGGGCCGTGCCGGAGGTGGGCAAGGTATGGTTGGGGCCTGCGAAGTAGTCGCCGAGGGGCTCCGGATTGTAGCGTCCCAGGAAAACGGAGCCCGCATTCTTAATGCGTCCCAGATAGTCGAAGGGCTGATCCACACAAATTTCCAGATGCTCCGGCGCGATGCGGTTCGCGGTGTCCACGCCTTCCATAAGGTCGCGGCAGACGATGATCTTGCCGTTGTTCTCGATGGAGGTCCTGGCGATCTCCTCCCGCTTCAGGGTCTTGAGCTGCGCTTCGATCTCCGCCTGCACCTGCTCCGCCAGCGCGAGAGAATCCGTCACCAGCACCGCAGAGGCATTCTTGTCATGCTCTGCCTGGGACAGAAGGTCTGCTGCCACATAACGGGGATCGGAAGCACCATCCGCCAGCACCAGTACCTCAGAGGGTCCCGCGATCATGTCAATGTTGACCTGACCGAAAACCTGCTTCTTGGCCTCTGCCACGAAGGCATTGCCGGGTCCCACGATCTTGTCCACCCGGGGGATGGATTCTGTGCCGTAGGCCAGGGCTGCCACCGCCTGGGCGCCGCCCACCTTAAAGATACGGCCCACACCGGCCACATGGGCAGCGGCGAGGATATAGGGATTGACCGAACCTTCCTTAGAAGGCGGTGTCACCATGACGATCTCGGAAACCCCGGCAATCTGGGCCGGAATGGCATCCATCAATACGGTACTGGGATAGGCAGCCGTGCCGCCGGGCACATAGAGGCCCACCTTCTCCAGCGGAATCACCCGCTGTCCCAGCACCACGCCGGGCTTTTCAGTCATGATGAAGCTCTGCCGCAGCTGCTTTTCATGGAAGGCACGGATATTCCTGGCTGCTTCCTCCAGAATGGAAATGAATTCCGGTTCCACCTTCTCGATCGCTGCCGTGAGCTCCTCCGGGCTCACCAGAAAATCGCTGAGCTCGACGTGGTCAAAGCGCTGACAGTAGTCCCGGAGCGCCTCGTCTCCCTTTTCCCGGACATTGGCAATGATCTCCGAAACCACATCCGCTACACTGCTGGTGGGTTCATTCCGGGCGAAGATCTCCTCGTCCTTCAGCTTTCCCATTTCATAGATTTTTATCATAATTTTTCCTCTTTTTAGTGTTCTAGCTTCACTGTCTCGACCTTTTCGCCGGAGGCGATGAGTTCTGCCAGACCGTCCCGAATCTGCATGACGTCCTCATGCTTAAACTGGTAACTCACCCGGTTGCAGATCAGACGGGCGCTGATGGGCACCACAGTCTTCAGCACAGAAAGATCATTCTCCCGCAGCGTGTTTCCCGTCTCCACAATGTCCACAATCACATCGGAGAGCCCCAAAATGGGCGCAATCTCGATGGAACCGTTCAGATGAATGATGTCGATGTCTCTGCCGGCCTTCTCATAATACTTTCCCGCAATGTTCGGGAACTTGGTGGCCACCCGCAGGGTGCGTTCCTCGTCATCATAGAAATCCTTGGGGCCTGCCACGCACATCCGACACTTGCCGATACCAAGATCCAGAAGCTCGTAAATCTGAGGTTCATATTCCAGTAGAATGTCCTCACCGCAGACACCGATGTCTGCCGCACCCCGCTCCACATAGATGGAAACGTCCGAGGGCTTCACCCAGAAGTAACGAATGCCCTTTTCAGGATTTTCAAAGGTCAGCTTCCGGTTTTTCTCCAGAATGGCCGGACAATCAAAGC
>CAVFNN010000066.1:0-4782 GCA_963623925.1 bacterium
CAGGTGCACAACAACCTCTATGTGAATCTCACCAACCGCTGCCCCTGCGCCTGTACCTTTTGCCTACGGCAAAATATGGATACTGTATCCCATGAGGATGCGCGTCCTCTCTGGTTGGAGCACGAACCGACCTATGAAGAGATCATCGCGGCATTTTCCGACTATGACATGAGCCAATTCAACGAGTTGGTTTTCTGCGGCTATGGCGAACCCACAGAACGCCTCGATATGCTGTGTAAGGTAGCGGCCTATGTCAAGGAACACTTCGGCAATAAGATCCGCGTCAACACCAACGGCATGTCTGATCTCCTCTGGAACCGGGACACCTCACCAGATTTCGACGGGCTCGTGGACACCATCTCCATCAGCCTCAACACACCTGATCCTGAAAAGTACCAAGCCCTCGTCCGCAGCCGTTTCGGCATACAGTCCTTCGATGCCATGCTCACCTTTGCCAAAAATGTCCGTCAGTATGTGCCGTCGGTCGTTCTGACCACGGTGGACACAACCCTCACCAAGGAAGAGGAAGCCAAGTGCCGCCAGATCTGTGAAGGCCTGGGCGTCACCTACCGGATCCGTCCGTGGGAGGATTGAGCCAATACAGGCACCACTACTCCACCCGCTGGTACGCAAATCGTGGGCTGCCGTCTTCCACATAGATCACGCCGCAGCGCGTAAACCCGTTCTTCTCAATCTGTCGCTGCATGGTCAGATTGTCCGCATGGGTATCTATGCGGATGTTTCCGGAAATGCGGCTGCAATATTCAACGATACAGCGAAAAATACCGTGTACCTGACCGTCTCCCGCCACCCGGTGAATGGTCAGGTACGGGTCGTTATTCAGCCACTGTCCTTCGATATCGTCATAATCCGGTTCCCCGTCCGCAAGCAACGCAAACACACCATGTACGCCCTGCTCATCATAGATCACCTTGCAGATTTTCTTTTCGATGTCGGAACGAACCAGCGCAGCACTCGGATAGGAATGTCCCCACTGCGTCGGATTTCCGTTCTTGATCATATATTCCTGCGCACACGCGTATATCTTCATAATCTGCGCAAGCTCTTCCATCGCAGCATCTCGTATCTTCAGCATATGTCTCTTCTCCTTTAAGTTTAAGAAATATTTTACCACGGGAACAGCGAAGCATCAAATTGTATGTCCCGTTCTCACCGCTTCACCACCTTCATCCCGCCCCAGAAGGCATTGGCACAGATCCAGCCGATGCCGGTGACCAGCGCAACCGCGTTCAAGCCCATATAGGGGAACAGGAGCCAGGAAAAAATCACACGAATCGTGATATGCCCGAGGGCGCCGAGGAAGGGAAGCATGACCCGTCCGGTGCCATCGTAGTAGCCGGTGAAGGTATTGCCGGTAAAACAAAAAACATAGAACAGCGAAACGAGGCGCAGATACTGCACCGCCGGCGTGAAGGCATTACCCGCACCGCTGCCGAGGAGAAGCCCGATCGTATGGGGCGCAAAAAAATACATGACAGCCGCGGAGAGAATGCCCAATCCGGCCAGCCAGCACAAGCTGCAGCGGAAAATGGCCTGTACGCGATCCGCTTTGCCCGCGCCATGGTTTTGCGCCGTCAAAATGGACGTGGCCGTTGAACCGCTGTTCCCGAAAGAATTGGCAAATCCTTCGATACGTGTGCCTGCAGTATAGGCAGAAATCACATCGGTGCCCGCCGTATTGACCGTGCCCTGCACCAGCATTTTCCCAAGGTAAAGGCTGCAGTTATGCATGCTGCTGATCAGTCCGAATTTCAGCGAGGTACAGAGGCGCGCGTAGCGGATTTCACAATCCGCCCTGGACAGGGACAGCTCCGGATGCGTGTGCCGCAAATAGAAAAAGCAGACGATGGCAGAAAACAGCTGGGTCAATGCCGTCGCCACAGCTGCGCCTTCGATGCCGCCGGAAAGTCCGGCCACCAACAGAAAATCCAGCACAAGGTTTGCCCCAACTGCGACGGCCAGCACCATCAGTGCTGCCTTCGTGTCACCGGAGGCGCGCAACAGAGACGCAAAAAAATTATAGAAAAAAGCCGCCGGCAAGCTGATGAAAATCCAGCGGAGATACGATGCCGTATAATCGCGAATCTCCAACGGTGTCTGCAAAAGCGAAAGCAGCGGACGCATGCCGAGCAAACCGAACAGCATCAACACGGCTGTGCAGGCCATCCCGATCACCAGCGCGGAAACCTCCTGCCGCCGGAGATCCTGCATGTCTTCCTTTCCGTAGGCTCTGGCAAACAGAACAGAAAATCCGGCACAACAGCCGACCAGTGCGAATAAAAATAAATTCATGACGGTACCGGCGACGCCGATGGCGGCAAATTCCGCCTGCCCGGCGAAGCGGCCAACCACGAAGGCGTCAATGGTGTTGTAAAACTCCTGTAGAATGTTACCGAATACCAGCGGCACGGCCAGCCGAACGAGATGGCGGGAAATATTCCCTTGGGTAAGATCTTGTGTATGTTGTGCTGTCATTGTCTATCCTCTTTTCTTTCATTTTCGCATTGACAAGAGCATAGCACCAGCCTATCCTTGATAAAAACGAGAATGTCTCAAGTTTATCTTGACGAACACGCAAGGCACAAGGAGTACAGATGGATACGGAACACTGGAAAATTCTTCTGACAGCGATTGAACGGGGCAGTCTGGGTGCCGCCGGGGAAGAGCTCGGCTATACGGTTTCCGGCATGAGCCGCAGTGTCGCTGCATTGGAAAAGGAAATCGGCATTCCCCTGCTCTACCGCAGCAAACAAGGCGTCACGCCGACAGAGGCCTGCCAACAGCTTCTGCCCGCGGTGCGGGAGCTGCTGTTTTCGCAAGCAAAAATTGAACAAACCGCAACCCGGATTCTGGGCTTCGAACAGGGCACCATCGGCATCGGCACCGCATATCGCCGTTATTACCCCTGGATCACGGAGGTAAGCTCCCGTTTCCACGCACTGCACCCGGGTGTGCAGTTCCATATCGTACACGGCACCAGCACAGAGCTTGCCCAGAAGCTCGCACACCATGGCATTGATTTTTGTCTGATCAGCGCCCGGGAAGGAAACCACGAATGGATTCCCCTTTGTCAGGATCCGCTGCTGGCCGTGCTGCCCGCGAAGCACCCGCTGGCCGAACAGGAAAGCATTCCTCTGGAAAGCCTGCTCCCGGAGCCCTATATCCAGACCTGCCCGGGACAAGACATCGACAGCATCCGCTTCTTTGCCCATCGAAAGCTGAAGCCGAATATGCAGTTTTCCACCATCGACATTCAAGCCACCTATGCCATGGTGGGCGTGGGCCTCGGCTATACCATCAGCAACCGCATCAATTGTAATTTCAATGACAAGTCTGTTTGCCACGTCTCCCTGGACCCGCCGGAGCGGATCGAGCTGGGCCTTGCCTACACCGATGCTCCCTCTCCCGTGGCAGAAGCCTTCCTGCGCTTTGTCCGGGAACAGCTGCCGCAGGCGGATTCCCCTTTACAAGCCCCTTGAAAAAGCTTACTATCCTGCTATGAGAAATTTTATTAAAGCTTTTATTTTGGTCCTCAGTGTCGGTATTCCCCTTCTGCTTCTTCTGGTTCTGGTGTTTCTCTTTACCGGGCAGCCTGCCATTCTGCAGAATCTCCTGCCCCGCGAGATCACGTCCCGCGTGGAAGCGCCGACCATACATATGGAAGAAACACCCCCGGAAACGGTCACCTCTACTGCTGCAGAGGATAATGTCATCGGCTCCCAAAACTCGGATACGGCAGACACTTCCGGCAGCGCGGAAACAGAAGCTGCAGAGAACGGCACTGCACTTCTCTCCTTCGCCGGAGACGTCATGTTTTCGGATGAATACCTGAAGGCATACCAGCAGTCCGGTATCCATGCCATTGCAGACGACACGATGCTGCAGTACATGCAAAATGCGGATCTCTTCATCCTGAATGAAGAGTTTCCCTTCAGCCGTCGGGGCGAACCCATGGCGGACAAGCAGTTCACTTTCCGCACGGATCCGAAGTATGTCAGCATTTTTAAGGAACTAGGCGCAGATATTGTGACTCTGGCGAACAACCATGCCCTGGACTACGGCCGGGATGCCTTCGAGGACACCCTGGAGACCTTGGATCAGGCTGGCATTCAGCGCATCGGCGGCGGCTACAACATTAGCGAAGCAGCCGCACCGGCCCTCTGTACCGTGCAGGGCCAGCGCTTTGCCATCTTCGGCGCGACCCGGGTCTCCCCCTCCGCCGACTGGTATGCCGGTGACGCGCAATCCGGTCTCTTCCAGACCTATGATCCCGCGAAACTCAACGCCGCCATCCAGGAAGCGAAAAAGAGCTGTGATCATGTGATTGTCTTTGTGCACTGGGGCATTGAAAAGAACGAAACGCCGGAGGAATACCAGCGAACCCTCGCAAGGGGCTACATCGATGCCGGTGCCGACCTCGTGGTGGGTTGTCATCCCCATGTCCTGCAGGGCTTTGAATACTATAAGGGGGTTCCCATCATCTATAGTCTCGGGAACTACCTTTTCGACAACCGCACCGGACAGACCGTGCTGCTGGAAACGCGCTTTGCCGACGAGAATCCGCCGACCGTAAAGCTGATTCCATGCCAGCGCAGTGGCGGTGTGCTGAAGGAACTGGAGAATCCTTCGGAGCTCTACCAGAAGCTGACAGAACTTTCCTTTGATGTCGCGGTTGACGAAAACGGCATGTTACAACCACAAAACTAACGTCAACAAAACGAGGGACGGTCCCATAAGACCGTCCCTCGTTTTGTCGCTATG
>CAVFNN010000067.1:0-4686 GCA_963623925.1 bacterium
GGGCTTCGCGACAGCTTGGCTGGCGGGTGCCCGCATGATGCCTTAGCGGCGAGCGTATAAAGGGCTTCGCGACAGCAAAGCCTTCCTATTTTGATTGCAGGATAAGGAGGCCCCTATGCGACATATCGGGCTGATGGGCCGGGTGGTGATGAGCTTCATCATCAGTACGGTACTGCCCATCGTACTTTTGTATCTTTCGGTGCTGGGGAAGACCAGCATCCAGACCAATATCGTGATCCTCTTCTGGGCCGGCATTTTCCTGGTGGGCTGGATCTATATCGGCATTGTGCGGCCGGTGGACGAGCTGAAGGCCGCCGCGAAGCGCATCGAATCCGGGGACCTCGATTTCACACTGGAGGCGGAAACCAATGACGAGTTCGGAGAGCTGATGCAGGCCTTTGAACAGATGCGGATCCGCTTGAAGACCTCGCAGGAGGAGAAGGTGCGAAATGATCGGGAAAACAAGGAGCTGATTTCCAATATTGCCCACGATCTGAAGACGCCCCTCACCACCATCAAGGGCTATTCTGAGGGCATACTGGACGGCATTGCCGCCAGTCCCGAGAAGCAGCTGCGCTACATCCAGACCATTTACAACAAGGCCAATGAGATGAACCGTCTCATCGACGAGTTGAACTACTATGCGAAGATCGAGACCAACAAGATTCCCTATAATTTCGCCCACATCGATGTACAGGAGTATTTTTCGGACTGCGTGGATGAAATCGGCCTGGATCTGGAATCCCGGGGCTTCCGGTTTTCCTATGATAATGCTGTCGAGCCGGGTGTGGAGATGATCGCGGATCCGGAGCAGCTCCGGAAGGTGATCAGTAACATCGTCTCCAATTCTGTGAAATACATGGACAAAAAGGAGCCCCGCGTGGAGATTCATATCCGGGATGCAGGGGATTTTGTGCAAGCGGATCTTTCGGACAACGGAAAAGGTATTGCGAAAAAGGATATACCGCTCATTTTCGAGCGTTTTTACCGGGCGGATGCCTCCCGGAATTCCCGGGCCGGCGGTTCCGGCATTGGGCTTTCCATCGTGAAAAAGATCATCGAGGACAGCGGCGGCCGGATCTGGGCCAGCAGCACGGAGGGAGAAGGCACCACGATTCATTTTGTGTTGCGGAAGTATGTAATGCCCCAGAAAACAGAAGGGAGCTGAGATTATGGCGGAAAAAGAAAAAACAACAAAAAAGAAGATTCTCATCATTGAGGATGAGCTGTCTATTGCGGAGCTGGAGCGGGACTATCTGGAGCTTTCCGATTTCGAGGTGGACATCGAAACCGACGGCAGCCGGGGACTGCAGCAGGCGTTGGAGAAGGACTATGATCTCTTGGTGCTGGATCTGATGCTGCCCGGGGAAGACGGTTTTGAGGTTTGTCGCAAGGTGCGGGAGAAAAAGAACATACCGATTCTGATGATTTCCGCACGACGGGACGACATGGACAAGATCCGGGGCCTGGGCCTGGGGGCGGATGATTATATGACGAAGCCCTTCTCGGCGTCGGAGATGGTGGCCCGGGTTAAGGCGCATCTTAGCCGTTATGAGCGACTGCTCGGCACGGGGCGGGAGGAGAATAACATTATCGAAATTCGGGGTATCCGCATCGACAGCACGGCTCGCCGGGTCTTTGTGAACGGCGAGGAGGTCAGCTTCACCACCAAGGAGTATGAGCTGCTGCTTTTCCTGGCGTCCCATCCCAACCGCGTGTTCACCAAGGAGGAGCTGTTCAAGGAAATCTGGAAGATGGATTCCGTAGGAGACATCGCCACGGTCACGGTGCATATCAAGAAGCTTCGGGAGAAAATCGAGGCCGGTGTGGGGCGGCCCCAGTACATCGAAACCATCTGGGGCGTTGGTTATCGTTTTAAGCTCTGAGAGGATGGATCGTGTAGCACTGTGTTTTATGGACTTTGTATACATAGCTACAAAAATGGAAATAATTTTCGTAAAAACGCAGTAAACTGCAAAAAACAGGAAAGAAATTGCACTTTCTCCTATTGTTGCTCTTTACTAAAAAAACTTCATCATATATAATCATCTATGGTGAATTTCTAAATCACATACAATCTGAATTCACCATCAGCGTACCTGTTCAGCAGCGTGCTTTTGACATAGATGCCTATGGCAGGATGGCGACAACGAGAGAATTGAGGAGGATTAGCACAATGGGCAAGAAATGGGTTTACTTATTCACAGAGGGCAACGCCAACATGCGTGAGCTTCTCGGAGGAAAGGGTGCAAACCTGGCAGAGATGACCAACATCGGTCTTCCGGTACCGCAGGGCTTTACCATCACAACAGAGGCCTGCACACAGTACTATGAGGACGGCCGTGAGATCAACGATGAGATCATGGGTCAGATCAACGAGCACATCGCCAAGATGGAAGAGATCACCGGCAAGAAGTTCGGTGACAAGGAGAATCCTCTTCTCGTTTCTGTTCGTTCCGGTGCACGGGCTTCCATGCCTGGTATGATGGACACCATCCTGAACCTGGGTCTGAATGAAGATGTGGTGAAGGTTATTGCTGAGAAGTCCGGCAATCCCCGTTGGGCTTGGGACTGCTACAGAAGATTCATCCAGATGTACTCCGACGTCGTAATGGAGGTGGGCAAGAAGTATTTCGAGCAGCTCATCGACAAGATGAAGGAGGAGAGAGGCGTTAAGCTGGATGTTGAGCTGACCGCTGAGGATCTTCACGAGCTGGCTGAGCAGTTCAAGGCTGAGTACAAGGCAAAGATCGGCAGCGACTTCCCGGATGATCCGAAGGAGCAGCTGTATGGCGCCATCAAGGCCGTGTTCCGTTCCTGGGACAACCCGCGTGCCAACGTTTACCGTCGTGACAACGATATCCCGTATTCTTGGGGAACTGCCGTAAACGTACAGTCCATGGCCTTCGGTAACATGGGTGATGACTGTGGTACCGGTGTTGCCTTCACAAGAGATCCGGCCACCGGCAGCAAGGGTCTGTTCGGTGAGTTCCTGACCAATGCACAGGGCGAGGACGTAGTAGCCGGCGTTCGTACACCGATGAAGATTTCCGAGATGGCCAACAAGTTCCCGGAGGCTTTCGAGGACTTCAAGAAGGTTTGCCAGACATTGGAAGCACATTACAGAGATATGCAGGATATGGAGTTTACCGTTGAGCACGGCAAGCTGTACATGCTGCAGACCAGAAATGGTAAGAGGACCGCACAGGCTGCACTGAAGATTGCCTGCGACCTGGTGGATGAGGGCATGAGAACCGAGGAAGAGGCCGTTGCTATGATCGATCCTCGTAACCTCGATACACTTCTCCATCCGCAGTTCGACCAGAAGGCACTGAAGGCCGCTACACCGCTTGGAAAGGGCCTGGGTGCTTCTCCGGGTGCTGCCTGCGGTAAGGTTGTTTTCACCGCTGATGATGCTGTAGAGTGGCATGAGAGAGGCGAGAAGGTTATCCTGGTTCGTCTGGAGACATCCCCGGAGGATATCACCGGCATGAAGTCTGCTGAGGGTATCCTGACCGTTCGCGGCGGTATGACCAGCCATGCAGCTGTGGTTGCCCGTGGAATGGGTGAGTGCTGCGTATCCGGCTGCGGCGACATTAACATGGATGAGGAGAACAAGAAGTTCACGCTGGCTGGAAAGACCTTCCACGAGGGCGACTTCATTTCCATCGACGGTACTACCGGTAACATCTATGAGGGTGTGATCGCTACAGTAGATGCACAGATCGCCGGCGAGTTCGGACGTATCATGGGCTGGGCTGACAAGTACAGAAAGCTGGAGGTTAGAACCAACGCAGATACACCGACAGACGCCAAGAAGGCAAGAGAGCTGGGTGCACAGGGTATCGGCCTCTGCCGTACAGAGCATATGTTCTTTGATCCGGAGAGAATCGAAGCTTTCCGTGAGATGATCTGCTCTGACACTGTTGAGGAGAGAAAGGAAGCTCTGGACAAGATTCTGCCGTATCAGCAGGGAGATTTCGAGGCACTCTTCGAGGCTATGGAGGGTGATCCCGTGACCATCCGTTTCCTGGATCCGCCTCTTCACGAGTTCGTTCCGACCACAGAGGAGGAGATCAAGAAGCTGGCCGATGCCAAGGGCAAGACCGTTGAGGACATCAAGGCCATCATCAACTCTCTCCATGAGTTCAACCCGATGATGGGTCACAGAGGCTGCCGTCTCACCGTTACCTATCCGGAGATTGCAGAGATGCAGACCAAGGCAGTGATCCGTGCTGCCATCAATGTAAACAAGAAGCATCCGGAGTTTAAGGTGGTTCCGGAGATCATGATCCCGCTGGTTGGCGAGGTGAAGGAGCTGAAGTACGTTAAGAAGACCGTTGTAGAGACTGCTGATGCAGAGATCGCTGCAGCCGGTGTGGACATGAAGTACGAAGTAGGTACCATGATCGAGATCCCGAGAGCAGCATTGACGGCTGATGAGATTGCCAAGGAAGCTGACTTCTTCTGCTTCGGTACCAACGATCTGACACAGATGACCTTCGGTTTCTCTCGTGATGATGCCGGTAAGTTCCTGAATGCTTACTATGATGCAAAGATCTACGAGCAGGATCCGTTCGCTAAGCTGGATCAGAACGGCGTAGGCAAGCTGATGAAGATGTCCATCGACCTCGGCAAGCCGGTAAATCCGTCTCTCCACTGCGGTATCTGCGGCGAGCACGGCGG
>CAVFNN010000068.1:0-4049 GCA_963623925.1 bacterium
TCTCCGCCTGCGGCGGGTCGCGAAAGCGACATGTTTCTTTGCCGCCGCAGTGCGCTCCGCGCGGAGCGTTTTTTGATTCATAGGATGCACTTTCCTATGAATCAAAATAGGGCCCGACCATTCCGGTCGCGCCCTTGGTTTCATATTTCTTATATACTTAGCTTGAATGGACCCCAGGTCCCTTTATGCCGTCTTCCGGCCTTTCTGGTCCGCAAGACTGACCGTTACCAGCACCACCAGGGAAACAGCATAGGCGATGAGCAGGGAAAGATCCGTGTTCATAAGGCCGCTGAGGGGTCCCACGGGGATGCCGATGAGGAAGGAGATCACACCCACGATACCGCCGGCAATAGCTGCCGCAAAGGCGCCCTTCCGGGTGGCGCCCTTCCACAACAGACCTCCAAGCAGCGGAATCAGCAGGGAGCCCATGTAGGGGTAGTTAAAGATGATCATGGCATCCAGAATGTCTGTCATCTTAAAGGCAAAGATGATGCCCACGATGGAACCGATGAGCACGGTGGCCTGGGAAATCAGCTTGGACTTCGGCAGGGAATCCATATCCTCCACCTCCGGGTGCAGTACCTTGTTGTACAGGTCTCTGGAGAAGGAAGATCCCAGCGACAGGATCACGCAGTTGGCACTGGACATGGCGGCAGACAGAATCGCCGCGATCACGATGCCGGCCAGGAAGGGCGGCAGTACGTTGATCGCTGTGATGGTGAAAATACCGTCCTCCACACCGGGGAACAGCCGCGCCGCCATGACACCGATGGCAGAGCACATGCTGCCGATGATAATGACGATGATGCCGCCGTAAATGCAGCCCTTCTGAGCCGTCTTCACATCCTTCGCCGACTGAATTCTGGAGTAGGCATCATAGGACATGGAAATGGACAGGAAAAAGGGGAGCACCAGATAAATGAAACGGCTCAGCATACCGCTCGGCAGGAAAGGTGTGTTGAACACCGCTGCCATAGAACCGCCGTCTCCCGTATATCGCAGCGCCACCGCCACCGTAAGGATCGGAATGGCAATCATGATAATGGTGGTCTGCACCACATCCGTCAAGACCACGCCCCACATGCCGCCGATGGTGCAGTAAACCAGAATCACCACTGCGGTCGCGATCACACCCACGTTAAAAGGGATGCCGAAACCGGACAGAATACTGCCGCACGCCAACATTTGCGCAATGAAGATGCCCAGAAGACTGGGCACGTTGGAGAGCCACGCCCAGAAGCGGATGCCCCGGCTGTCGCCGTAACGCTGGGCGAAGAAATCCAGCGGCACGTAGCTTTCCCGGGCCCGAAGCTTCCGGCAGGCCAGAATGCCCGCCAGGATCAGACCGCCGCCGCAGCCGATGGAATAGTAGATGCCCGGCCACATGCCCAGGTTATAGCCGTTGGTGGCACCGCTCAGGACGATGCCCACGCCGATCTGCACCGCCGCCATGGTCAATGCCGTCATGGGCACATTCAGGTTCCGGCCGGCCACCAGATAATCCGATGTCTTCCGGTTTTTCGCCGCCGCATAGACGCCTACACCGATCATCAACAAAAAATACAGTACACAGAATGCAATAATCACCGTATTCTGACTCATATCCAATCCCCCTTTATTTCACAGGAACAAACTTCGTTCGATTCATCAGCGGATGCTCCAGATGGATGGCACCGGGTATGGGGCAATCCATCACGCAGGCACCGCAGTAGATACACTCGCCGGGATACATCACGATGGGATGCTCTCCCTTCTGCACGCTGGGAATCAGTACGTCCATCTGACAGGCCTGCGCGCAGCGGCCGCAACCGATGCATTTCTCCGCGTCATAACGAATGGGCCGGGCGCTGCAGGGCACCACACTGGCATAAAGCTGCTCATCCTTCATAGTATTTCGGTGCCTCCTCTCTGATATAGTCCTGATTGTATTTTTCATACATAGCTTCCACATCCCCGAAGTAGTCATGAGGAATCTCGCCGCGCACCGGCTTCCCGTCCACCTGGCGGATGGTAATGTATTTTCTGTCCACTGCCGGGTCCATCTCCGGATAGTCGCTGCGCTGGAAGGACAGGGGGCCGGAGCTGGATTTCCGCATCCGGCAGGCCTCCAAGATCATCTTAGCCACCTCCAGGATGTCCAGTACTTCGTGGGTTCTCATGAGATCATGGGGATTCTCGCAGTGGAGCTGCGGCACCATGTTTTCCTCATAACTCCGCAAAAGATCGAGTCCCTCTGTCAAAAGCTCCTCGCACTTGATCTCCGCGCAGTAGTTCTGCATGCACTTGGAAATGGCGAAGTTCAGCTCTTTCCAGTTCATGTCCCCCTCATTCGTTAAGGGTGCCAGCAGTCTCTCCTTCTCTGCTGCTGCCTGCTCCCGGTCATAATCAGAAAGCGCAGTTTCCGCGGCATAGGCCGCTGCTTTCCGGCCCGCATAATAGCCGGTGGCTGAAGCCGCGCCGCCGCAATCCATGGCATAGAGCTGGTCACCTGCTGCAAAGACACCGTCAATATTCGTCATCAGGTTCCAGTCTGTAATGATGCCGCCCGGCGCACCGAAGAGCTGTCGCTCCTGCCCCAGGAAATTCGCCGACTGCCAGCCGGTACCGTAGCTCTGGAGCATATATTTCTCCGGATCAAATCCCTTCTCCGTGTAGTACTGAAGTACCGGCACCTTGGTGCGGCCTTCCTCGCCCACCATCATGCCCCAGATCACCTTGCGCTCACTTTCCGGCATGCGGCTAAGATCCGCATAGAAAGGCAATTTATAGCCCCGTTTGTCCAGTTCTGCGAAAGACATGGTCTCCGGTCCGCGGTAGGCATACTTCGGTTCATCAATGACGCCGCCCTTCAGGAAGAACTTCTGCCCCGGTGCCGGATGGAAACGGTCCCGGACATCCTTCAATTCCTTGCCATCCCGATCCAGATAGGGAATCTCCACGCCCCGGGCATCCACCATGGTGGCTCCATACCAGGTATTGTGGTTGTTGCCGGTGCTGTAGGGCGGGAAACTCCGTCCGGCAGCCGAAAACTCACCCCGGACGGACTTTTCCATCATGGTGAATTCCATACCTGCCCGGTAGCCCATGGCATGACCACTGCCGATGCTGTTCATGGGCCGGAACTCGCAAAGTCCCGGCAGATCCGCATTGAACAGCCAGACTCTGGCCGGTCTTGACATGGCCATCACTGTGGCCTTTGCCGAAAGGATATAAAACTTGCCCGTATGTACATTCATGCCGCAGGCACCGATGCCGATGATCTTCTCGCTGCCGTCTGCCTGCTTTTCCTTCTTTGTCAGCAGTGCGGTAGCCTCTGTCCGGTCCAGCACCTTCACACCGAGCCGAAGACATTCCTTGTACAATGCCGGCTTGAAGCCGCTGCCCCAGATCCGCAGAGTATAGCGATTCGTATAGTCATAGGCGAACATGAGCTTCGTCTTCTCGTCCCGGAAATCCGCACCGACAAATTCATCCTCGGTATCCCGGATCTTGCCGCCGAAGCTTTCCATATCCAGGAGGCGGTCCCAGCCCTCCCGGCACTCGATATAGTGGGCAATGCCGTTGCTGTAATGATCCTGCTCATCGATATAGGCCTCCGCCAGTTCCTTGGGGCTCACCTTGCAGCAGGGATTGGTACAGGCGGACTCCCAGTGGTCGAAGCCGCTGCCGGCAGCACCGGCCCGGGCCGTGGTCCCCTTCTCTACGAGGATCACACTTTTCCCCTTTCTGGCAGCCGCGATGGCGGCATAGCAGCCTGCGAGACCGCCGCCCAGCACCAGTACATCACAGCTGAGCCGCTCCTCCCGGCCGATTTCATTGGCATAGGGCCATTGATATTCCTGCATCTCCTTATTTCTCTCCTTTAGCACTTTAAAGTCTCAAACAAACGCATTCCTATAGTATAGGATTATAAGACCACCATTGCAATCACTTTTATAGAAAGAATGTGCCTTGGCACATTCTCCGCCTGCGGCGGGTCGCGAAAGCGACATGTTTCTTTGCCGCCGCAGTGCGATCCGCGCGGAGCGTTTTTTGATTCATAGGATGCA
>CAVFNN010000069.1:0-3728 GCA_963623925.1 bacterium
TGGCGTAGAGGGTAGCCTTTTTAATATCCTATTACCGCTCCAGCTTTCCTGTCTCTTCGATCTCCATGATCATGTTCACACGCTCGGCATGACGTCCGCCCTCGAATTCTGCGGAAAGGTAAGCATCCACGATGCACTTGGCCACCTCAATGCCCACCACCCGGGCACCGAAGCAGAGCACATTGGCATTGTTGTGGCGCTTTGCCATGGCTGCGGAATAGGGATCACTGCAGGCGAAGGCCCGAATGTGCTTCACCTTATTGGCTGCCAGGGAAATGCCGATGCCCGTGCCACAGATGGCGATGCCGCAGTCTGCCTTTCCCTCTGCCACCAGTGTGGCCACCTGATAGCCGGCGATGGGATAATCGTAGCGCTCCGGCGTATCGGTTCCCACATTGATCACTTCAATGCCCTTCTCCTCCAGATACTGCTGAATTTCCTTCTTCATTTCCACTGCTGCATGATCATTTCCGATTGCAATCTTCATTTTGTCTCCCCCTGCTGTTGTTTCGCACATATTTTGCACCATTTTGCTTAGATTCATCTCCCGTCCTCCGGGCTTTTCATCAGTTTATCACATCGGAAAATGCCTGCATACAACTTTTTTGCCCATCCCTTGCTCAGAATTTCGTACCATTTTTGTGTTAAATTTTTGACAATTTCCACTTGCAAATTTTAAAAGCTCTGATATGCTGTAACTGTGTTGAGAGAGAAGCGAGGATGAAAGGAGACGAAGACTATGAAGATCGAGAATGTAAACAATGTAGAAGGCCTGTTTAACGTATTGAATGCCTGCACAGGCAAGGTAGAGCTGGTATCCGCCGAGGGCGACCGCATCAATCTGAAGTCCAAGCTGTCCCAGATGCTGATGATGTCCCAGATGCTGGATCAGGCTTACATCAAGGAGCTGGAGCTCATCGTGCACGAGCCTGCTGATATGAAGAAGGTTGTGGATTTCATGATCAGCGATGCACACGCTTAAATCCAATTCCTGCATTTATTATTAAATATTTTTATGATAGACTACACGGTGACACACTGTGTAGTCCTTTTTGTTTTTGTTTAGCACCACCGAAAAATCCATAAAATACAGAGCCGAGCTTGCTCGGCGAAGCATTTTTATCCTATGGACTCAACGTCAGCTTGGCTGGCGGGGTGCCCATAGGAGGCCTTAGCGGCGAGCGTATCAAAGACTTTGCAGAAGCAAAGTCTTCCTATTAATTATGGAGTCCCTTATGCATATCTATGATCTTCTGGTGATCGGTGCCGGTCCCGCCGGCTTGTCTGCTGCCCTGTCCGCCTTTGACTTGGGCATTGAAAACTGTCTTCTCCTGGAAAAGGAAACGGAGCTGGGCGGCCGCCTCATACGAAAGAAAGAAGCCGCTGCCGGTTCAGTGATTTTTCAGAAAATGCTGGGCAGCGCTGCCTATCTGAAGCACTTCCTGAAAACCCTGTCCATCTATGACCTTCCCACCATGGCGGGCCAGTCCGTTGTCCGCATCGCAAAGGATGAGAAGGGCAGCTTCGCCCTTTATATTAATGAAGGAAAATCCCCACAGTATCTCTGCCGGAAGCTGATCTTCGCCGGCGGTGCCGAGAGCCTTTCCTGTCTCTCCGACCTGCTGTCCGGGGCAGAGCCCACAGACACGCCGCTGCCCGGCCTCTATCTTGTGGGCGACTGTCTGCACCGGCATGTCCTGCCGGATTATGCTTCCCAAGCCGGAGCGGCCTGCGGCCGCAAGGCTGCCGCAGCCCTCATTGCAGATCGTCACAAGAAAGGCTAAAGCAAGGATCCATGGAAATCAGACAGTTAAACTCCTTCATTAAAATTGTAGAACTCCAGAGCTTCTCCCGGGCAGCAGAGGCGCTGGGCTATACCCAGGCCGCCGTCACCATACAGATCCGTCAGCTGGAGCAGGAATTCAATACCCGCTTCTTTGACCGCGTGGGCCGCCGGGTGGAGCTGACACCGCCGGGAAAGGAATTTCTGGTCTATGCCCAGGAAATTCTCCGGAAAATCAACGATGTGCATGCCGCCCTGGGCAATCCCCAGCTGCAGGAACACCGTCTCCGCATCGGTACCCTGGAATCCCTGCTGACCTTCAAGCTTCCCGCCATCATCAAGTACTTCTATGATCATCACCGGGAGGTTTCCCTGGAGATCAAAACTGGTTCTCCCAAAGAGCTGACGGAAATGCTGGAGCACAACCAGATCGACATCGCTTATTTTCTGGACCGCCGGGTCTATGACCAGAACTGGAAGAAAACGTTGGAAAAACCGGAGCCAGTCGTCTTTGTGGCCGCGCCGGACGCGGAAATCGTGAAAAAGCATTGTCTCAAGCTCGCTGACCTGATCCATCAGCCCTTCTTTCTCACCGAGCGGGATTCCAACTACCGTTATGCGCTGGAGCAGAGCCTGGCGGCCCAGAGCATGTCCATCCGGCCCTTCTTCGAGACCGGAGACACCGAGGTCATCATCCACCTGATCAAGGAAAACCGTGCACTCTCCTTCCTCCCCTACTTCGCTGTGGCAGACTCCATCGCGAAAGGAGAGCTGGTACAGCTGCGGATCAGCGACTTTGAAATGAACATGTACCGGCAGGTGTTCTACCATAAAGATAAGTGGGTCACCGAGGAAATGAAGCAATTCATCGCGCTGGCGGAGTTGGAGATGCTGTAATTTACCCGTCAGGGGCAAGGAAGACTTTGCTCCCGCAAAGTCTTTGATACGCTCGCCGCTAAGGCATCATATGGGCACCCGCCAGCCAAGCTGTCGCGAAGCCCATATGATAAAGGTTCCCATGATGTATAATTTCTTAATGTACTCTCACAATCTGATCAAACAAAACGATATCCTGCGTGTTAATCTGATGATCCATGTGATGATGACCAAAGAACCATTTTCTGTAATCAAGCTTCTGCCGGATTTCCTCAAAATACATCCGAAGCGGGTCAGGCTTCATCCAACCTCCGGTAAGGAGCGCAATGGACGACGCGGGCCCGTCGTGCGTTATCACAAGATCGGTTTTCCACCCGTGCTTTTCTAGCGTATCCCGCCCGTGCTGCATTTCTTCTTCGGTCGGCATTTCTGCCCGCCACCAGGACTTATTCTCAATTCTTGTGACACGCCCCACATCGTCGAGAAGTCTTAACTTTTCCCGGAGATGAGGGTCATTCTGCTGAAGGACTCCCGCAGTGTAGTCTTTCTTAAGCATCTCGTCTGTCGCAAACCCCTGGATATCGTGAGACTGCGCACCTCCAAAAGAAAAGATATTAAGACCGTCGATCTCAAACATTTCTCCGCGCATGAGATGGATCACGTGCTCCCGCGCCTTGTGGACCTTTCCACCATGCCACTCTTCCACGGGAAGGCTGTTCAGTCGATTAAAATTCTCGTGATTTCCATCGACAAACAGTATGGTAAAGTTCTTTTTCTCCATCCAGTCAAGGATCTTCTTTTCGTGCGGGCTTTCACCTTTGTTCCAGAGGAATCCGAAATCACCACAAACGATGAGGTAATCATCCTTTGTCATTTCCTTCTGCTCCGGGAATGCATCATCTACGAATTTCTGCGGCTCAGCATGTGTGTCGCCTGTAATATAGATCATGACTCTTCTCTCTTCTTTTCCTGGCTTTGTTTTCTTATTTTAATATGCCCCTGACCAAATCAATATAATTCTGTTTTACCGTTTCGTATGGTACGTTATCGGAAATCAGTTTCATGGTTG
>CAVFNN010000070.1:0-3067 GCA_963623925.1 bacterium
GGCAAGGCCGAGGCCTTCCGCTTTGTGAGTGACGTGGTCTATACCAATGTTATGTCCGCCGGTGCCTACCGGGGCTACGGCGCGACCCAGGGACTCTTTGCGGTGGAATCCGCGGTCAATGAACTGGCGGCGACACTGCACATGGACCCGATCGCACTGCGGGAGAAAAACATTATCCATGAAGGCGATGTGATGCCGGCCTACTACGGCCAGGTGAACACCAGCTGTACGCTGGACCGCTGCCTCCAGAAGGTGCGGGAGATGATCGACTGGGATCACAAGTACCCCTGCCGGGACATGGGGAACGGCAAGGTGCGGAGCGTCGGTATGGGCATGGCCATGCAGGGCTCCGGCATCGGTTCTGTGGACGTCGGCAGTGCGACCTTGAAGGTTAATGATGACGGCCTCTACACCCTGGCCATCGGCGCGGCGGACATGGGTACCGGCTGTGACACCACCATGTCGCAGATTGCGGCGGAGGTGCTGGAATGCCCCCTGGAGAACATCATGGTGACGGGGGCCGATACGGATACCTCGCCCTATGATTCCGGCTCCTATGCCTCCAGTACCGCCTATGTGACCGGCAAGGCCGTGGAGCTCTGTGCCCTCAAGCTGCGGGAGAAGATCTGCGCACTGGGTGCGAAGAAGCTCGATGTGACGCCGGAAGCCGTGGGCTTTGACGGCGAAAAGGTCTATATCGAGGAAGGCGCGCGGGCCGGTGAGAGCATTAGTCTCGTGAACATCGCGACGGCGTCCATGTGCGGCAATGAAATCGCCCTCGAGGAAACCGTGACCCACAGCTCGAAGCTGTCACCGCCGCCCTTTATGGTGGGCGCTGCCGAGCTGGAGGTGGATACCCTGACGGGCGAAATCCAGGTGCTGGACTATGTGGCTGCCGTGGACTGCGGCACCTCCCTCAATCCGGCGCTGACCCGGGTACAGGCGGAGGGCGGTCTTCTGCAGGGCATCGGCATGGCGCTGATGGAGGACGTTACCTACAACGCAGAGGGACGACTGGCCCAGAATTCCTTTATGCAATATAAGATTCCGTCCCGCCTCGATGTGAAGCAGATCCGGGTGGCATTTGAGAACAGCTACGAGGCCAGCGGCCCCTTCGGCGCGAAGTCCATCGGCGAGGTGGTGATCAACACGCCCCTCCCGGCCATCGCGGATGCTGTATACAATGCCGTGGGCAAACGCTTCTATGAACTGCCGATCACACCGGAAAAAGTTGTGATGGAGTGAGCAGAATAGTATAGTTAAGAAAAGCCCCCGTCCGATGACGATAAGCGTCATCGGACGGGGGTTTTTAAATATTCCTTCATCAAACCAGATGCAACACATGAATCAGCAGCAGCCAGCTGAGTCCGTAGTAGGTCACCACGGCCACGAGGTCATTGATGGTGGTGATCAGCGGGCCGGAAGCCACCGCCGGATCGATGTGGATCTTCCGGAAGAACATGGGCACCACGGTACCCACTAGGCTGGAGATCACCATGGCGGTGAGCAGAGAGAAGCCCACACAGCCGGAGATCAGCAGCGCATAGTGCAGCGGATTTCCCTTCAGGAAGAAGATATAAGCGCCCACGAAGACGAAGGCCATCAGTCCCAGCAGCAGACCGTTGCAGCAGCCGATCCGCATTTCCTTCACCACGAGGCCGAGCTTCTGCCGTCCGGTGAGATTCTCGTCCATCAGCACACGGATGGTCACCGCCAGGGACTGGGTACCCACATTTCCGGCCATGTCCAGGATCAGGGACTGGAAGCTCATTATGATGGGCAATGCGGCAATCACCACCTCGAAGATGCCCACCACGAAGGAGACACCCATGCCCAGGAAGAGTAGAATCAAAAGCCAGGGCAGACGCTTCCGGATGCTGTCTGCCGTGCGCTCATTGAGATCCTCCTCGGAGGAGAGACCGGCCAGCTTTGCGTAATCGTCGCCCATCTCCTCGTCTACGGCCTCAGTGATGTCCTGCGCCGTGATGACGCCGATAACCTCGCCGTGCTCATTCAGTACCGGAATGGAGTCCTCGGAGTAGTCCTTCAGGGATTCAATGCATTCCGCCGTCTTCTCGTGGTCCTTCACGAAGGGATAGGAGCGGATGATCAGATCCTCCAGACTGTCGTTCTCCCGGGCAGTGATGAGATCCTTCAGCTCGATGGCACCATAGAAGACATGATTTTCGTCCTCCGTGTAGATGGTGTTAATGTTGTCGTTTTCACCTGCCTGGTTGATCAGTTCTTTCATGGCCTGGCGGATGCTGAGGTCATTTTGAATGAGGATGAAGTTCGTGGTCATGCGGCTGCCGATCTCGTCTTCATCATAGGAGAGCAGGAGCTTAACGTCTTCGCTGGACTCACTGTCCATGAGGCTGACCAGCTGGGACTGCTTTTCTTCTTCCAGATCCTCCAGGATGTCCGCCGCGTCATCCGCATCCATTTCGGAAATGACGGCAGCCGCGAGCGCATCGTTCATTTCCTGGATATAGGGTTCCGCGTCCTCTAAATAGGAAAAGATCTCGGACAGTTCCTCCGGCGATAAAAGGAGGTACAGCCGTTTTCGTTCCATATCCGTCAGAGCTTCCAGCGCCTCTGCAATGTCCTTTTCGTGATAGTCTGAGAGACGGTCCTTCAGCTCATCATCCGGGATTCCGCTCCGGATCAGGGTGAGCAGCTCTTCCTGATAGTTTCTGTTGTCGTTGAAGCTTGTGTTGGTCATAGCATGTACCTCCATTTCCTTTAATATTCTGCTGCGTACCTCCCGCTGTTCACCTGCAGTGCATATTTTTCCATACACTGTACACCCGGGATGGACTTAAGCCCCGTTATTATACTCTGCAAGTCCGGAAATGGGAACAGGAAAAGCGTAAAGTTTTCGTAATTCGCTTAATTATTATGGAAAGAAAAATTGAAATAAGCACAAAAAACTTACAAAACTTTGTCAATGTTTTTGCTTGTGAAAGCTGGGGGGTAGTATAAAATCTGCATATAAAACAAAAAACCACTTGTGATTTATAAGTGTAGAAGGGAAAAAGAGATGAAGAAAAGAAATATGACGGCGATG
>CAVFNN010000071.1:0-3026 GCA_963623925.1 bacterium
AGTCATCATATTTCTAATAGATCCATTAGAATAAAATCGCAAAACAGCGAAAAAAGGACTTGATTTGTAGAAATATTAACAATTTCGACAAAAATTTAACACAACCGGTGGGCTTCCTATAGCAAAAATCTATACTCTGAAAAGGCTGAAAATATACCATCAAAAAACCACAAAAATTTCCGGTTGATTTTATTCAATTTGTATGTATAAATATATGAGTGGAACGACTGAGTCGCTCCGGGATCTTTTACTGCAGAGTTGGAAAAAGGAAAAGAGGTTACTGCAAGATGGCAAAAATCGATTTAACAAAGTATGGCATTACAGGAACTACCGAGATTGTTTACAATCCCTCTTATGATATGTTGTTCGATGAGGAGACCAAGCCGGAGCTTGAGGGCTACGAGAAGGGTTATGTCACCGAGCTGGGCGCTGTGGATGTTATGACCGGTATCTACACAGGTCGTTCTCCCAAGGATAAGTTCATTGTGATGGATGAGAATTCCAAGGACACTGTATGGTGGACTTCTGAGGAGTATCCGAACGATAACCATCCCGCAACACAGGAAGCTTGGACTGCTGTGAAGGAGCTGGCAAAGAAGGAGCTCTCCAACAAGAGACTTTTCGTGGTTGATGCTTTCTGCGGTGCCAACAAGGATACCAGAATGGCCATCCGTTTCATCGTTGAGGTGGCTTGGCAGGCACACTTCGTTACCAACATGTTCATCAAGCCGACAGCAGAGGAGCTGGAGACCTTCGAGCCGGATTTCGTGGTTTACAACGCATCCAAGGCAAAGGTTGAGAACTACAAGGAGCTGGGCCTCAATTCCGAGACCGCTGTTATGTTCAACATCACAAGCCGCGAGCAGGTAATCGTAAATACGTGGTACGGCGGAGAGATGAAGAAGGGTATGTTCTCCATGATGAACTACTTCCTTCCGCTGAAGGGCATGGCTTCCATGCACTGCTCCGCAAATACCGATATGAACGGCGAGAACACCGCTATCTTCTTCGGTCTTTCCGGAACTGGTAAGACCACTCTTTCCACAGATCCGAAGCGTCTCCTCATCGGTGATGACGAGCACGGCTGGGATGACAACGGCGTATTCAACTTCGAGGGTGGCTGCTATGCAAAGGTTATCAACCTCGATAAGGAGTCTGAGCCGGATATCTACAATGCCATCAAGAAGAACGCTCTCCTTGAGAATGTAACCGTGGCTGAGGACGGCAAGCTGGATTTCGCTGATAAGAGCGTAACCGAGAACACTCGTGTATCTTATCCGATCGATCATATCGAGAACATCGTTCGCCCGATTTCTTCTGCACCGGCAGCAAAGAACGTGATCTTCCTGTCCGCAGACGCTTTCGGCGTACTGCCTCCAGTATCTATCCTGACACCGGAGCAGACACAGTACTACTTCCTGTCCGGCTTCACAGCAAAGCTGGCTGGTACAGAGCGTGGTATCACAGAGCCGACACCGACCTTCTCTGCTTGCTTCGGCCAGGCTTTCCTGGAGCTGCATCCGACAAAGTACGCTGAGGAGCTCGTAAAGAAGATGGAGAAGAGCGGCGCTAAGGCTTACCTGGTGAACACAGGTTGGAACGGCACCGGCAAGAGAATCTCCATTAAGGATACTCGCGGCATCATCGATGCTATCCTGAACGGCGACATCAAGAACGTGCCCACCAAGAAGATCCCGTACTTCGATTTCGAGGTACCGACCGAGCTGAACGGTGTGGCAACAGAGATTCTTGATCCGAGAGACACCTATGCTGATCCTTCACAGTGGGAGGAGAAGGCAAAGGATCTGGCTTCCCGCTTCATCAAGAACTTCAAGAAGTATGAGGGCAACGAGGCCGGTAAGGCACTGGTAGCTGCAGGACCTCAGCTGTAAAAATAAACTTCCGCCGGCTAGGCGATACAAGAAAGAATGTGCCAAGGCACATTCTCCGCCTGCGGCGGGTCGCGAAAGCGACATTCTTCTTTGCCGCCGCAGTGCGATCCGCGCGGAGCGTTTTTCAATTCATAGGATGCACTTTCCTATGAATTGAAAAAAGGCTGTACGAAGGGATTCCCTTTGTACAGCCTTTTTTCCGTCCTTTTATACCATATGGCATAGCGCGTTGCATCAGGACAATGTCTTCGGGCCGTCCTGTCGGGCCGGGTTCCGGTAGTATGCCTGCGTGAAGGCAATGAAATCCTGGATGTGCTTCCGAAGAATGAAATCCCGCCGGTATGCAATATACAGCGATCGTGTGGCGCTTTTCCCGGGGAGCTGATACATCCGGAGTCGACCGTCATTTGCGAAATCCATGGCCGCTTTTTCGGAAATGAAGGAAATGCCGAAACCTGCCGCCACCAGCTTCTTGATGGATTCCTGATCGTTGAGCCGGGCGGCCACATGAAGATTCTCCGGATACAGGGCCTGCTGGTCCAGATAATCGTCCATACATTTCTTGCTGCCGCTGCCCTGTTCCCGCAGGATCACCGGTTTCTGCAGCACATAGTCCCGAAAGGCAATGTCATCCTGCTCATCCAGACGGTATTCGTCCGTGTTTGGCGCGATCATCACCATGCGGTCGTCGTAGAAGGGGAGAGTAATGACGGCATGCTCCGTACTGGGCATGCCCACGAGTCCCAGGAGAAGGTTGTCCTCCAGAATTCCGTTCAGGATTTCGGCGCTGTCTCCCTGTTGGATATCAAAATGAATTTCGGGATGCGTTTTCTGATAAGCGGGCAGAAGCTCCGGGAGAATATAGTCAGCGGGAATGGTGGAAACACCCAGACGGATGAGTTTCTGATCCTCCAGTGTCCACCGGCGGAGGAGCCTGGCCTGTTTGTCCAGCGTGCTGCGGGCATAGTCGTATAATTCCTGTCCACGGGGTGTGATTTCAATGCTTTTGGTGCTGCGGAGAATGAGCCGCGACTGACATTCTTCTTCCAGCTGGCGCACATGGGTGCTGACAGTGGGCTGGGAAAGATAGAGCTGCTCTGCGGCCCGGCTGAAGCTCCGGCAGCGGACCACGGC
>CAVFNN010000072.1:0-2832 GCA_963623925.1 bacterium
TTTGATTCATAGGAAAGTGCATCCTATGAATCAAAAAACGCTCCGCGCGGATCGCACTGCGGCGGCAAAGAAGCATGTCGCATTCGCGACCCGCCGCAGGCGGAGAATGTGCCAAGGCACATTCTTTCTTATCTCATTTTGGGGTATATGCAAATGAATGTTTCTGTGTTAAGATGGGCGTAAGAGCAAGTGCGGAGAGGAGGCGACAGTGATGCAAGAAAGAACAACAGAACAGATCCGGCGGCTGCCGCTGCCCATCGGCATATCGGATTATCGGCTGGCCTCAACGGAATATTACTACGTGGACAAGACCCTGATGATACGAGATTTTCTGGACCAGCGGCCCATGGTGTCCCTCTATACGCGTCCCCGCCGGTTCGGCAAGACCCTGAACATGGATATGCTGCGGACCTTCTTCGAGCGGACAGAGGAGGACAGCTCCGTCTACTTCCGGGACAAGAAGATATGGCAGTGCGGAGAAAGCTACCGGAAGTACCAGGGGAAGTACCCGGTGATCTTTCTGACCTTTAAGGATGTGAAGCGTTCCGGCTGGCAGGAAAGCTATGAGCATCTTAAGCGCTTGATCGGGGAGGAATTTCTACGCCATAGTGACCTTGCCGGGAGCGCGGCTTGCAACGAAGCAGAAAAAGAAGCATATCAGCGCATCGTTTCCGGTGCAGCAGATGAAACAGACTGCCTTTCTTCGCTGAAGCTGCTTTCTCAGATGCTGCACAAGCACTATCATTGCCCGGCGGTGATTATCATCGATGAGTATGATACGCCGATTCAACAGGGCCATCTTATGGGCTTCTATGATGAGGCAGTGTCCTTTATGCGCGGCTTCTTTTCCGGCGGACTGAAGGACAACCGAAGCCTCGCCTTCGGATTTCTGACCGGTATTTTGCGCGTTGCCAAGGAAAGCATCTTCAGCGGCTTGAATAACATTGTGGTGAATTCTGTATTGGACAAGTGCTGCAGCAGCTATTTCGGCTTTACCGAGGAGGAGGTAATGCAGATGGCGGCGTACTATGGGGCAGAGGACCGATTGCCGGAGCTGCGGGACTGGTATGATGGCTACCGTTTTGGAGAAACCGAAATCTACAATCCCTGGTCTGTGGTCAATTATTTCAGTGCTGGATGTGAACCCCGGCCCTATTGGCTGTCCACCAGCAGCAACGACATTATCTCGGAAGTGTTGTCCCAGGCGGATGCAGGGATATGCCGGCAACTCCTGGCGCTGCTGCAGGGAGAAAGCGTGACGAGCTGCATTGACACCAGTGTCATTTACCCGGAGCTGCAGAAGAGCAGAGCCTCGGTGTATAGCTTTTTGCTGGTCTCCGGATATCTGAAGCCGATCAGGACGGAGTTGTCTGCCGGAGGTGAATACCTTTGCCGGGTAGCCATTCCCAATAGAGAAATCAGGTATGTCTACAACAAAGAAATACTGAGCAGGTTGAAGGGATCGATCATGGAATCCTCTGCGACGGGCATTCAGGAGGCGCTTTTTTCAGGTGACCATGAGACGCTGAAAAAGCAGCTGCAGCTTTTCCTGATCCAGTCTGTCAGTGCTTTTGATACCGCGAGTGAAAATTTCTATCATGGTTTCCTGTTGGGGCTCTGTGCATTGTTTGGCAATATGTATATCACCTCGAATCGAGAATCCGGCAATGGTCGTTATGACATCCAGCTCCTTCCGAAGGAGGAGCGGCGACCGGGCATTCTTATAGAACTGAAGGCGGAAAAGGGATGCACGAAGGAACAGCTGCGAAAATTATCGCAAAAGGCATTGGCACAAATCGAAAGCAAGGGATATGACGCGGAGCTACGCATGAAGGGTGTTCAGCAAATCCTAAAATATGGAGTGGCCTTCAGCGGAAAGTCCGTGGAGGTTTCGGTGGGAGGAGACGCGGAGACATTATCCTGAACAAAAGTAGCGCCATTAGAGCAAGTGCGGAGGGGAGGCGATGCCAATGTGCATGATGGAAAATAGTGAGCAGGAACATCTGAAAGATCTGGAGCGTCTACGCAAATTAAGACCCATTGACGATGATTTCATGAGGGTATTGCTGAAGAACAATCTGCCGTTGGCGGAGCTTCTGGTACGTATCATTATGGATAAGCCGGATCTGGTTTTGCTGAGTTGTGAAACGCAGGCAGATATGAAACGGGTGACCGGGGCGAGATCAATTTGTCTGGATGCCTATGCCATGGATGCCCAGGGAAAGAAATACGACATTGAGATACAGAGAGCGGACAAAGGTGCCAGTCTCCACAGAGCGCGGTATCATGCCAGTGTCATGGATGTTGAAAATCTGGACAAGGGTCAGGACTTTTCAGAACTGCCGGATGTATACGTGATATTTGTGACAGAGAGTGATGTGTTTAAGGAAGGCCGCGCCGTTTACAGGATGGGGCTGACCGACTTGGACACAGGAGCGGTCCGAGAGGATGGAAAACATATTCTGTATGTGAATGGTGTGTATCGGGGCAATGACCAGATTGGTCAATTGATGCATGACATGAGCTGTACGTCAGCATCGGATATGGTGCTTCCGCTTATGGCAGAACGAACGAGGTATTTCAAGGAAAATCCGAAAGGGGTGGCAGAGATGTGTGCTGTGATAGAAGAAATGAGAAAAGAGAGTTTTGCGGAAGGTGAGCGTCAGAAGGCAAGGGAAACAGCGGCAGAATTGTCTCGCATGGGCTTGCCGGTGGAGAAAATTGCCAAGGCGGTTAAGGTATCTGTACGACAGGTTGAGGAGTGGCTGTCGGAGTCACTGGTGATGGCATAAAAAATATAGCAAAACACGAGGACCGAATGGAAACAATGAC
>CAVFNN010000073.1:0-2582 GCA_963623925.1 bacterium
CTATAATCCGTATAAACCTACAAGAAAAGTTGGTAATTCGTTCATCCCTTAGGAGGTAGCCGCTATGAGTAAGATCTATACATCCGCAGACCAGTTGATTGGAAAGACACCGCTTCTGGAGCTGGTTCATATTGAGAAGGCAGAGAATCTGGAGGCCAAGGTTCTCGGTAAGCTGGAATATTTCAATCCGGCCGGCAGCGTCAAGGATCGTATCGCCAAGGCAATGATTGACGATGCAGAGCAGAAGGGACTTTTGAAGGAGGGTTCCGTGATCATCGAGCCCACTTCCGGAAATACCGGTATCGGTCTGGCTTCCGTGGCAGCTGCCAGAGGCTACCGCATCATCATCGTGATGCCGGAGACCATGAGCGTGGAGCGCCGTCAGTTGATGAAGGCTTATGGTGCAGAGCTGGTGCTGACCGAGGGTGCCAAGGGCATGAAGGGCGCCATTGCCAAGGCCGACGAGCTGGCAAAGGAAATTCCCAACAGCTTCATTCCCGGCCAGTTCGTGAACCCGGCAAACCCGGCGGTGCATAGAGCAACCACAGGACCGGAGATCTGGGAGGACACAGAGGGTAAGGTAGATATCTTCGTAGCAGGTGTTGGTACCGGCGGAACCGTGACCGGTGTGGGCAGCTACCTGAAGGCGCAGAACCCTAACGTGAAGGTAGTGGCTGTGGAGCCGGCAACTTCTCCGGTGCTCAGCAAGGGTACAGCAGGAAGCCATAAGATCCAGGGTATCGGTGCCGGATTTGTGCCGGATGTACTGGACACCAAGGTGTATGACGAGATCATCGCTGTAGAGAACGAGGATGCGTTTGCGACAGGCAAGCTGATCGGCAAGAAGGAAGGTGTGCTGGTGGGCATTTCCTCCGGTGCTGCCGTATGGGCTGCCATCCAGCTGGCAAAGCGGCCGGAGAACAAGGGAAAGACCATTGTGGCACTTCTTCCGGATACCGGAGATCGTTATCTTTCCACACCGCTGTTTGCAGACTGAGAAAAAAACAGTTATACTGTGGGAAGCCAAAAACCGGACAACATGGGAGGATGAGGAATGAGCATAGACAAGCAGACACTGCAGGACCTGATCGGGGATAAGGATCGCCTGTTGTTTGACGAGGAGATCCCGAAGGAATACCTGAGCGACGCATTGGGCAGACGGAAAGGAACAGCGGAGGCGCTGATATTTCCGCTCTCCGCCCAGGAAGTCAGCGGTGTACTGCAGTATGCGCATGCCCATCGGATTCCGGTGACACCCAGAGGCGCGGGAACCAATCTGGTGGGTTCCACTGTGCCCATGCAGGGCGGCATCATCCTGGATCTTTCCCGTATGAACCGGGTGCTGGAGCTGGATGAGGACACCATGACGCTTACGGTGGAGCCGGGCATTCTTCTGCAGGATGTACAAGCCTATGTGGAAGCCCGGGGCTTCTTCTATCCGCCTGATCCGGGAGAAAAGGCCTCCAGCATCGGCGGCAACATCAGCACCAATGCGGGCGGCATGCGGGCCGTGAAATACGGTGTTACCCGGGACTATGTCCGGGGCCTGGAGATCGTTCTGGCAGACGGAAGGATTTTACAGGTGGGCGGCAAGCAGGTGAAGGACGCCAGCGGCTTGTCTCTTAAGCACCTCATGATCGGTTCAGAGGGAACCCTTGCGGTCATCACGAAGTGCACATTGCGGCTTCTGCCGAAGCCGGAGAGCTCCGTTAGCGTTTTGGTGCCCTATCCGGATCTTTATACCGGCATCAAGAGCGTTCTGACCATTCTCCGTGCCGATGCTAACCCCACGGCGGTGGAGTTTATGGAGCGGAAGGTGGTGGCGCTGGGCGAGAATTTCTCCGGTGTTAAGTATCCCTGTCCGGAGGCCGGTTCCTACATTCTTCTGACCTTTGACGGTCATGAGACAGAGGTTAATGCCAACGCCGCCAGAGTCCGGGAATTGGCGCTGCAGAATGGTGCGCTGGATTATATTGTGCTGACAGATCCGGCCCGGGCTGCCGAGATCTGGCGGGTGCGGGGCGCTCTGGTGAAGGCGGTGGAAGCGGTTTCTGAACAGGAACCGGTGGATATCGTGGTGCCCATCAGTCATACCGTGGATTTCATCGAGTTTATCAATGCACTGGAGGCGAAGACCGGCATGCAGATGGTCAGCTTTGGTCATGCCGGAGACGGCAATGTGCATCTCTGCGTTGTTCGCGGTGACCGCGATGAGGAAACCTGGCAGAAGGAACTGCATGAAAATATGGACAAAGCCTACGGAGAAGCCTATCGTCTGGGCGGCGTAGCCTCCGGTGAGCATGGCATCGGCCTAGGCAAGCGGCGGTATTTCCTCCGGGAAACGGCGGCTGAGAATCTGGCGGTTATGAACAGCATCAAGGATGCGCTGGATCCCTTGCATATCCTGAATGACGGGAAGTCCTATATTCATGCAGCGGATCAGGACAAAAGCTGATTGTCTCTTGAAAAGATTATACTGATCAACAGTGCTGCGCCATAGGGCGGTTGAACCTATGGCGCTTTTTTCGGCTCTTCGGGCATCCTTGTGGGTGAGAAATGCCGTTTAGCCCAGTAACTACGCC
>CAVFNN010000074.1:0-2339 GCA_963623925.1 bacterium
CTTTTCGCTCATGTCTGTAGAAAAATTGTTCATATCAAGTGTTGCCATTTTTAAAATCCTCCTCTAAGAATTTATTGTTTTTGATTTATAAAATTGATTCACGAATTGCTTCGTTGCTATGCAACTCTCGCAAGCATGAACGGCATCTGGAACTTTGTCCCCTTGTGAATCATATAACAAACTGCCTCATATAACGATAACTTAAAATCACGGAATCCAGGATCTTCTCCCGGCTTCCTTCAAATGCCTTATCCTCTACCTCAACGCAGGCACAGCCATCGTAGCCGATATCGGTGAGGGCAGAGACGTAACGGCCCCAGTTCACGTCGCCAAGGCCAGGCAGCTTCGGACTCATGAACTCCAGGGGATAAGCCATGATACCAACGTCGTCAAGCTTGTCGTGAAACAGCTTGATATCCTTGAAGTGGACATGGAAGATCTTATCCGCAAATTCGTAGATCGGCTTCACATAGTCGATGTGCTGCCATACGAAGTGGCTGGGATCGTAGTTGATCCCAAGATTGTCGCTTGGCAGGATTCGGAAGATCTCCCGCCAGAGCTTCGGGGTGGTGAACAGGTTCTGTCCGCCGGGCCACTGTTCCTTTCCGAACAGCATGGGGCAGTTCTCAATGGCGATCTTTACGCCCTCTTCCTCCGCCTGGCGGATGATGGGCGGCCACAGTTCCTGTACCAGTTCCAGATTCTCCTCCACACTCTTGGTCTGATCCCGGCCAATGAAGGTGGTAACCATGTTCACACCCAGCAGTGCGCTCATGTGGATCACCTTCTTTAAGTGGTCGATGTTAGCGGCGCGCTTGGTAAGGTCGCCGTCCATGGTGTTGGGATAAAAGGCCAGTGAGGAGATGGTGATATTCTTCCCGGCACAATAGTCCTTGATGTAGCTTAAGTATTCCTCGGATGTGTTGTCTACATCGATGTGGCTGACACCGGCGTAGCGGCGCTCCGCCTTGCCCTGGGGCCAGCAGGCTACCTCCACGCACTCATAGCCGCAGGCGGATGCATGGTCGATCATCTCCTCGAAGGTAAACCCGTCATAGATTGCGCTTACAATCCCAAGTTTCATGTAATAGCTCCTCCTTCCTATAATATATTTTCCCACAAGTGGGAATGATTTCTGATTTTTGAGTCTTGAATCATCATATGGAAACTTCAACAGCCTGCTTTGCCGCGTCGGAGGCGAAAGCGGCCTCCATCACCTGCATCACCCGGCGTACTTCCCGGTGGGTTATCATGAGATCAGCCTTGCCGTCCAGGGCGGCACAGAAGTTCCGGTAAAAATCATGGACATCGCTGATCGGCCGTTCGATCTCATACTCATCCAGAGTAACTTCATCTCGCGGAGCCATGGTCTTGGTGATTCCCGCAGCGGTCTGCACAGGCAGTACATCCTTCTCGTTCCAGGCCTTCATACGGGCGACCTTCGCCTTCTGACGCCAGTCGGTGATCAGCGCGGTGCCGTTCTTGCACTGCATATAGAAACGCGGCATAGCAATGAAGTTGTAAGTCCCTACCTCGATATAGGCGCTTTTTCCATCTGCAAAATACAGCGACAGCTTGAAGCCGTCATCCACCTCTTCATTGGTGATGTGGGAGGTAGTGCAGTAAACCCGAACAATCTCGGCCGGGAGGATCTGAAGCATTTGATCGATGAGATGTACGCCCCAGTCCAGGATCATTCCGCCGCCGTGGGCCTTCTCGCAGCGCCAGTCGCTGGGAATCCCGCGGGAACCGTGAACCCTGGATTCGATACAGATGGGCTCGCCGATCTCGCCGCTTGCCACAATGCCCTTTATTGCAAGGTAATCCACGTCAAAACGACGGTTCTGATGGACGGTGAACAGCTTACCCGTCCGGTCTGCACATGCCGTCATCTCATCGAAGGCTGCCACCGACATTTCCACCGGTTTCTCGCAGATGACATGCTTCCCGGCCTCCAGGGCCTTCTCGGTCAGCTCTCTATGGCTGTCATTGGGAACCGCGATGACGACGGCATCCACCGTCTCATCTGCAAGGAGCGCATTCGCGGATCCGTACACAAAAATGTTGTTGTTTCTTGCTGCCTCCTGCCTTGCAGGGGCAATGTCAAAGATGCCGGCAAGCTCCGCTACGTCACTTTTTAACAGCTGTGTGCAGTGCCAGGAGCCCTGTCCGCCGTAGCCGATCACAGCAATTCTTTTCTTCATATTATTATACCTCTTGAATCTTCTTCACATTCGGGCAGGTCAGCTCCTTAGCGCGGTAGACTGGCTTCGCCCAGTAGATTGCGTTCTTTATGACCCGGATCACATCCGGCTGGTAGAAGGTGGGGAAGGACTCAT
>CAVFNN010000075.1:0-2224 GCA_963623925.1 bacterium
AGGCAATTATAGTTTATTTTCTGGGAAATGTCGATTCTCTCTGATAAGATAAGGTAAGATAAAAATGAAGCCGTCGTGTTTTGCGTGGGAGAGCGGCGGTCGGAAAGGACTTGGAAAATGAACAAAAAGAACATCATTTATATCGTGGGCATGGGGCCCGGGAACGAGAGGCAAATGACGACGGAGGCCATGGATGCGCTGAAGGCCAGCGATGTGATCGTCGGCTACACGACCTATATTGCGCTTCTCCGGGAAATGCTGCCGGACAAAAATTTCCAGGCGACGCCGATGCGGCAGGAGATTGCGCGTTGCCGTATGGCCTTTCAGTTGGCAAACGAGGGTAATGTTGTCTCCATCGTCTCCAGCGGCGACAGCGGGGTATATGGTATGGCGGCACCTATGTTCACTCTGCTCCCGGAATATCCGGAAACGGAGCTTGTGGTGGTGCCGGGCATCACGGCGGCGATGAGTGGTGCGGCGCTCTTGGGCGCACCCATCAACCATGACTTTGCGGTGATCAGCTTAAGTGACCTGCTGACGCCCTGGGAGGTCATTGAAAAGCGTCTCCGGGCGGCAGTGCTGGGAGACTTTGCCCTTGTGCTCTACAATCCTGCAAGTCATAAGCGGAAGGACTATCTGCAGCGGGCCTGTGATATCCTCCTTTCTGCCGGCGCAAAGCCGGACCGGGCCTGTGGCTATGTGGAAAACATTGGTCGGGAGGGCACCCGGAAGACGGTCTGCACGTTGGAAGCGCTTCGCGATGCGGAAGTAAATATGTTTACAACGGTGTTCATCGGAAATTCCCAGAGCTATCTGCGGGAGGGAAACCTCATCACGGAGCGAGGCTACAGGCTTTCATGATATAATATAATTAATGCAATCAATACATTTAATATATTGATTGCAATTAAAACGACGAAGGACATTGTGAAAAGCTTGTCAGGGAAGTGTGCAGAAATGGCTTGATTTATTTCGGGAGTTAGTTTATTCTAATGCCTGTGGTTAGTTAACAAAAACTAACCACAGGCATTTTTATCACTAAGCATTGTATGCATCAGAGGAGCATTTCGGATGTCAGAGCACGAATTCATCGCCTTTTGCTCGCCGACATTGGCGGGAATCAAGACCGGCAATTTGTTTACGGCGAAGTACAGAACGAAAGCAGAGCTGACGGAGGAAATCCGGCGCTTTAATCTGCGCTTCCGGGAGAAGGGACTGCGGCTCACGCTTCTGAGCTACACGAAGACCAGAGCCAATGTGTATCTGTACCGTCCCAAGTACCTGAAGCAGGACATTCTGGACAGCGAAGCGGCGTCGATTCTGCGGAGTCTCGGCTATAAGCCGGAAAATGCGGATCGCTGCGTGGCACAGCTTGCCTGGCGGATGAAGCAGTGTCCGGACCGGGAGCATTTCCCCCATGAAATCGGCCTCTTTCTTGGCTATCCGCCGGAGGACGTGAAGGGCTTTATGGAGCATAAGGATGAGGGCTGCAAGTGTACGGGTTTCTGGAAGGTTTATGGAGACCGTCAGGCGGCAGAAAGAACCTTCGATTCCTATCGGAAGTGCACGCGGATTTACGATGCCTGCTTTGAGCGGGGAACATCTCTGGACAGGCTGGCCGTGTGTACGAAGTAAATGCAGTGAATAAAAAGTTGGTAACTATCCGCAAGTCGGCTAGATACTATAGATTACCTGGAGAAGAAAGAGAGGAAAGAAAATGAGCAAGGTAGCAGTGGTATATTGGAGTGGAACAGGCAACACAGAGGCAATGGCAAACGCTGTTGTGGAGGGCGCACAGGCAGCCGGAGCAGAGGTAGAGCTGATCGGTGCTGCAGACTTCAATGCCGGCAGAGTGGCTGAGTTTGATGCCATTGCTTTCGGATGCCCGGCCATGGGTGCTGAGGTGCTGGAGGAGTCCGAGTTTGAGCCTATGTTCACCGATGTTGAGCATTCTCTGGGCGGCAAGAAGGTTGCGCTCTTCGGTTCCTGGGGCTGGGGCGACGGTGTATGGATGCAGGAGTGGGAGAGCAGATGCCAGGAGGATGGCATTACTCTGGCGGCAGACAGCGTAATGTGTCAGGATGCACCGGATGATGATGCACTGGCAAACTGCCAGGAGCTCGGCAAGAAGCTGGCTTAAATCCACCGGGGATCCGCGCAGGACGGGGCCATAGCGACAAAACGAGGGACGGTCTTATGGGACCGTCCCTCGTTTTGTTGACGT